>CACFOQ010000005.1 GCA_902567855.1 uncultured Alphaproteobacteria bacterium | reverse complement strand
GTTGTTGTATATTCTTCAAATCATAATGAAACAGTTGCTGATATGTCCCTTGACAGAATCATTTTACTAACAAAAACTTGGATAGACAGATACAAAAATTTAATGCCAAAAAATGATGTAGAGTATGTAATGCCTTTTGAAAACAGAGGTGAAGAATGCGGGGTAACACTTCATCACCCTCATGGACAAATTTATTGTTATCCATTTGTCCCGCCAGTAATTGCAAAAGAAGTAATATCTTTTCAAAAAGAAAATTTTATTCTTTCAATGATGGAAGATCTCAAAGAAAAGTATTTTGTCTATCAAGACGATTTTATTATTGCGGCTGTTCCTCCCTTTGCAAGATATGCATATGAAATTTGGATTATGCCAAAAATACAAATGGCTGGTCCATGGCAATTTAATGAAAATCAAATTGAATCATTTGCAAATTGTTTACAAAAAGTTATTCAAGGTTATGACTCTTTTTTAGGAAAAAAATGCCCCTATATTATGGGTTTACATGCAGCTCCTAATTTTGAAGATGATAACTTTCACTTTCATGTAGAATTTTATCCTCCTCTTCGTTCAGGTGATAAGCCTAAGATTTTAGCTGGATCTGAATCAATGGCTGGGGTATTTATTATGGATCTTTTGCCAGAAGATTCTGCTAAGATACTCAGGGAGCATATGAACATATGACTATTACTAATAAAATAGAATATTATAAAGAAAGTCTAGAAACTTTTGATGATACTCTAGAAAAATATAGATTTTTGTTAGATCAAGGAAAAAAAGCATTGCCCTTTCCTGAAGAATTCAGGCAGGACTCATTCAAAGTATCTGGATGTCAAGCTCAAGTATGGCTTGTTCCATATTTAAAAGATAAATTAATTTTTTTTCACTCTGATTCAGATGCTTTTATTTCAAAAGGTATGGTGACAATTTTATGTGATATATATGGAGGCAACTCTCCTCAAGAAATAGCAAATACAGATGTAAACTTGTTAAATGTTTTAGAATTAAATGTTTTACTTACTCCTGGAAGAAGAAATGGCGTTTATGCAATGCTTTTAAAAATTATAGAACATGCAAAATCACACTGTAAATAAATTATTTTCTAACAATTCTCACAAGTTCATTATTAAACCATAAACCTTTATTTTGCTGAACAATTTTTCTAACAATTTTATCATAATCTTTATTTTTTTCAGCATTTAAAATATCAATATCATTTACTTGATTAACATAAGTAGCTGCATTCCAAGCTGAAAAAATAATTGATGTAGAAATACCATTACTTATCTCATTAGGAAGTGCTCTTAAAGAATATTTAATTTTTCTAGATGGCAAAATATTAATATCTTTTAATAAATTTTTATCTAAATTCTTTTTTAAATAATCAATAATTTCTTTAGACAAAGAAGGAAAAGGATTGTCCTTGGGCCACAATTTTTTTATTATTTTATTTGCTGGATCGCGGCCCGCAGCATGTACAATTAATAATTGACCTTTGGAAGATAAAGCTTTTATCATTGGCTTAATAACGTAGTGAACTTTTTTTTCTACTTCAATTCTAGAACGATAAGGTTGAGACGCCAAAATAAGATCAAATTTATTTTCACGATTTTTAATTGTTGGAATAATATTTTTTAAAACAAATTCTTGATCTTCTCTATAGATAACTAATACTGAAGGTTGTTTATATGTAGGATTACCACTTTTTGGATGTCTTTCCACTTGCCAGTTTTTAGCAACTTTTTTTTCAATATCTCTTAGTTGATTATTAAATTCAAGAGAAGAATTTCCTTTTAGTTTTATAGTCATCCAATTTATTTTTTTTTGTTTTTTTATATTTTTAGAAGTTAGGGTAGCAGCCTCTGAGTAATGTAAATTACTAACAACAAAAACCATTTTTTGATGCTCGATAAATCTATCAGGTAATTTTTCCAAAGTCAGTCTGACATCTTCCATACTAATTTCTTTGCCAGAAATAAGTTGAGGAATATTAGGAAATTTTTGATGACACTGTCTTAGAACATTCATCAACAAAGAGCCATCACCTAGCCCAGCATCAAAAATTTTTAAAGCAGGCTGTTTTGGTTTTAAGCTTGATATAATAGGTTGTATGAACTCAGCAATTTTATTTTTTTCATTTGTTGTTGTTACAAATAATAAATATTTTTGCCTACTATCATAAAACCTAAAGTCCTTCCCCGTCACAAGAAACCTTTCGTTCTATAAATATAATAATATTAAATAGTTATTTAAAATTTTGTCAAATATATTATTACAGAATATTATATACTTATAAAAACAAATTAAATTTAACAATAAGCTTGATATTAAATAGATATTATTTTAGTTTAAACTCATAAAATTAGTATCTATGAAAAAAAAATATAAAAAAGTTTTCTCATTAAGTTTACAGTCTGGATATAGAAATTATACCGTTAGAGACCTATTGGAAAGTAAGGGTAAAAAAAAACTAACACAAATAAATGTGACTACTCCTGAAGAAGCTGCAGCTGCAGAAGAAGCTGGCATTGACTTAATCATAGCAGGACCCCCCTCTCCTATGAAAAAAATAAGAGAGGCAGCTCCAAAAACTTTTTTTACTTGTGGACTTAATTGGACAGAACATGAATCAAAAGAAAGTGTTGTAAGAAAATGCCTAGAGCTAATTGAACTAGGTCTTGATTCACTTCATTGTGGTTCTTGGAACATGGAATTTGTTAAATATTTAAGCCAGTTTAGAATTCCAATTCAAGGTCATGTAGGATTGGTTCCCATGAAATCTACTTGGACTGGAGGAGTAAAACCATTTGGTAAAACATCTAAAGAAGCAGAACAAATCTATAAAGATATTAAGGAGCTTGATGGAACAAGTGCTTGGGCAGTTGAAGTTGAATGTGTTCCAAAAGAAATTTTAGCTGAATTGACCAAAACTACAAAACTCCTAACAATATCAATTGGATCTGGTAGTGAAGGTGATGTTCAATTTCTATTTGCTGAAGATATTTTAGGACATAGTCTTATAGATACGCCTCGGCATGCAAAAATATATAGGAATTTTAATAAAATTTTTGCAAGTATGCAAAAAGAAAGAATAAGTGCTTTTAAAGAATTTAAAAATGATGTTTTAACAAAAAAATATCCAGCCAAAAAACACTCAATTGAAATTCCGAAAGAAGAATTGTTGAAATTTAAAAAATTTATAAAAAAAAAATAATCTAATTTATAGTTTCTAAATATTTACTATTTGCTAAATCTGGGCAATTTTCTATTTGATGATTATAATAATCATCGTTGTTATAATCTAAATAAATATTTCCAGATCTCTTATATAAAATATCGTTTTCGTTATCATTGACATGAACTTTATTTTCAGGCTCTAAGTTATTAGCACATTTAGGAGGAGATCCAAGGGTATGTAAAATTTCATGTAAAATAGTTTCTTCACTTTTGCCAAAAGATTCATTTTTTGATTCATTTAGACTATCATCCATACAGCTAAACATTTTTTTGTTATTGCCTACTTCCTTTTTCCACCTACCACTCGAAAAAAAAATAGCTACCTTGCCATCAAATCTTGATTTGCCACAAATGTCAAAAAATAAAGATTTTCTTTTTTCCCATCCTTCAAAGAAAATAATAAATTTTTTATTTTCAAAATTATTAAAAATATCTGTATTGGATAAAATAATATTTTCTATTTTTAAGCCCACATCATCATTAGCATTTTCTTTTGAAGTAAAATCTGTAAACCAGTTCATGGTTTTATCTACTCTTATAAAAGTTACATCTATAGAACCATCAAATTTTCTATCAAAAATAATTTTTTGATTGTTTGATTTATCTGCAAACCACTTATTTATTGCAATAAGTGAAGACTCTATATTTAGTTTAACATCAAACATTCTATCTTCTTTTTCACAAGGTAAAAAATATACTGCATGAATTTGATGGCCTAATATATTATCAGGATTATCTTTAAACGATCTATCTGAGATGTGATCTGATAAGTGTGAAATTATATTTGGATTTCCTTCATGATTACAAATTTCAGGTAAAATTTTTTTTGGAGCAAATAATTTCCAATCTTCATTGATAAACTGAAGATAAAATACGACGATACATAATATTATAAAAAAAATAGATACTGGAATTATAAAATATCGATTCAAGTTATCTTTTTCCTATTTTAAAATACCCATTTTTCCATTTTGATAGTCAAGTATAGCTTTTTGCATTTCTTCATCCGTCTTTGTAACAAAAGGACCATGACGAATAATTGATTCTTTTAAAGGTTCTCCAGCTAATAGAAGATAAGAGCCGCTAGAAGATATAGAAGTTAGCTTAATTTCAGTAGATGATTGATCAAAATAAACCATTTGGCCTTTTGAGGCTATTGTATTTGATTCAATAAATTGAAGCTCCCCATTAATAACATAAACCATAGCAATTTGATTTTTGGATATATCTAAACTTATTTGATTCGATTCAAAAAAGTTTACATCTAAAATAGAAACCGGAGAATAAGTTTGTACAGATGATTTTACATCTTTTATTTCGCCTACTAATACTTTAATCGATACGTTATTGCTCTCTTTAATTATTGGAATGTCATCTTTTTTAATATGCTGATACCAAGGTTTGACATTTTTATATTTCGAAGGAAGGTTTACCCAAATTTGTAAACCCTGCATGATACCGCCACTTTTTTTAAATTTTTCAGTGACCAACTCTGAATGTATTAGGCCTGAACCTGTTGTCATCCATTGAATATCACCTGTTTTAATTGTAGCATTGCCTCCCCATGAATCCCTATGTTCTATTTCACCTCCAAGCAAATAAGTAATTGCTTCAAAGCCACAATGGGGATGAGCGGGGACTCCTGTTGCTCCTCCAGGTTGATAATTTATTGGACCAAAATGATCAAAAAGTAAAAAAGGATCATTATCTCTTAAATCAGAAACAGGGAAAGCTCTAGTAACAGGTATGCCATCTCCTTCAAATGTTTGCATACATTGTTTTATTTTTAATACTTTACGCATAGATTATATATGGTTGTAATATTTAAAGACTTCAAGTTAATAAAAAATAATTAATTATTTAATTATAAATTATATTTTTTAGTTGTAAAAATTTGGTTTTTCTTTGACTGGAATTGTTACAGTTTTTTCTTCTTCAAAAGCTTGCACTCCCTTATCAGCAATAAATGATGAAATCATTCCATCCCATGCAGAAGAACCCTCAGACGTAGTATTATTTAAAATAGAATTAATCCATGCTTGATTTTGATTGCGATATGCATCAGCAAATCTTGGGCGCCAATCTTTACCATAAGAAAAACTATGTTCGTTATTCATTAATAATTCATTTTTACGAGAAGGAGACATCAAAATTGTTCCTTTTTGACAAACCAATTCTGCTCTTACATCATATCCATATTTTGCATTTGCATTAACTTCTACATCAACAATAGCTCCATTAGCACATTTAATTATTGCCATAATAGGATCAACAAAATCTAAATCTTTTCTTATCGAGCTTTTAATAATTTGAATTTCAACTATTTCTGTTTCAAGAAGCCATCTGATAATATCAAATTCATGAACAAGCGCACTTCTAATTGACATAACAGATTCAAAATAGCTTGGCGCACTTACCATCCTATGAACACAATGTAGCAATAATGCTTTTCCTACATCTAAATTATTATAATTTTTTTTCATTTCTTGGTAAGTTGGACAGAATCTTCTCATAAATCCAACTTGCACAAGTCTTTTTCCAATTTTCTTTTCAGCTTCAATAACATCGTTACATTCTTTTACTGAATGAGAGAGAGGTTTTTCACATAAAACTGGTTTATTAAGTTTGATACTCTCTAAAACAAATTCTACATGACTATCATCTGGAGAAACTACCATAACTGCGTCAACTTTATTAGAATTTATTAATTCTAGACCAGAGTTGTGTATTTCAGGATTATCTAATGTCTCTATAACTCTTTGAGCTTGATTAATATTTTTATCATAAACTGAGGTAACTTTTGCATTAGATACTTTTGATTGAATAATATTGGCATGATCAGCTCCCATTATTCCTAAACCAATTATACCTACATTAACTGTCATTAGTGCTAAAATATATTATGATATAGAGATTTTTACAATACTATTGTTAATTGACTATTTTTTATTCTTACAATCTTTACACACACCATAAATTTCCAAATTATGTTTTGAGTATTTAAAATTAGCTTGCACACTTTGTTTCGCAAAGTATTCAGATAAATTCTTTTTTTTCAGTTCCGTTACCTGATCACATGTTTCACATATTAGAAAGGAGGTGGATGTCGATGAATCACAATTCTTATGCTCGCACGCAATATAAGAATTTTTACTTTCTATTTTATGAACCTTTCCAATTTCTATAAGTTTATCCAAAGCTCTGTAGACTTGAAGAGGCGCTTTAATTCCTTTTTTTTGAATATCAAAAAGAATAGCATAAGCCTTTAAGGGCTCTTTTGATTTTTCTAATAAATCCAGAACAGTTTGTTGGTTATTCGTTAATTTTTCTGAGGTAAGAGCCATATAATTTAAATATCAAATTGTGTTCATCTTTGCAATGCGCTGCTTCTTTTAAAAGGTATTAGTGAAAGAATAAAAAGTACTAATCCGGCTACAATTATTGATGGACCAGAGGCTGTATTAAATTCTAAAGAGCTAAACAAACCTATCATTACTGAAACAATTCCTATCAAAATTGATAATATAACCATTTGAAACGGATTATTACTCAAACTTCTTGCTGTTGCAGCAGGTATTAAGAGTAGTCCAGTTATTAATAAGGCTCCAATCATTTTTAAAGAAATAGCAATTACGCCAGCTAGGAGTAGAGTAAAAATAAAATTAGATACATCAGGCTTCATTCCCTCAGCAGCTGCTAAATCATAATTAACAGTTGCTGCAAATATTGATTTCCAAATATAATATAATATTCCTAAAATAATTAATCCTCCAAACCAAATAATAAAAATATCTTCAAGAGTGACGGCCAATATATCTCCAAATAATAAGCCCATTAAATCAAAACGAATAGAAGATAGAAAACCAATTAATACAAGACCAATTGCAAGAGTTGAATGAGCTAGAAGTCCAAGCAAGGAATCTCCTGCCAACTTTGTTCTTTTTTGTAAACTGAGTAGAGTTAATGCAACTATTCCAGATATGATAAAAACTGACAAAGAAATATTGATACTAAAAGCATACGCTAAAGTAACACCTAGCAAAGCTGAATGGGATAAAGTATCTCCGAAATAAGAAAGTCTTCGCCATATAACAAGACACCCAAGGGGGCCAGTTACAATAGCAATTCCTATACCTGCAATTAATGATCGAATAAAAAAATCATCAAACATTAATCAGCTACACTTCCATCATGATTGTGGGAATGATCATGATTATGTTGATAATAGGATAATGTTTCTGAGTTATGTTCACCAAATAATTTGATGTACTCTGGATTTTTTACGACACTACCAGGAGTTCCAGAACAGCAGATATGTCCATTTAGACAAATAACATGATTGGTAGTGGACATAACAAAATGCATATCATGAGAAATTAATAAGATACCGCAGTTTAAGCTAACAGAAATCTCTTTAATGAGATTATACAGTGCTATCTCCCCATTGAAATCAACTCCCTGTACAGGTTCATCTAATACTAATAACTCAGGTTTTTTTGCTATAGCTCTTGCAATTAAAACACGTTGAAATTCACCACCGGACAAACTATTAATTTGATTATAGAGTAATTTATCAACTCCTGTCATAGTTAAAGACTCATTGACCTGAGTATTATTTAAGTTGCTTGTGAGTTTCATAAAATCAATGACGCGAAGGGGCATGGTCCAATCAATACTAATTTTCTGAGGAACATATGCCATCTTATTGGCATTTCCTGTAACCAGACCTTCATCTGCATTCAAAATATTTAATATCATTTTAGCTGTTGTTGTTTTCCCAGAACCATTAGGACCAATAAGCGTTACAATTTGACCTTGATTAATTTCAAAAGAAATTCCTCTAACGAGCCATTTAGACGATCTATGAACGCCTGCTTTTTCTAACTTAACAAGTAATTTTTTTTGTTCCATTTATTGTTTACAATATGATATGTTATATTATAACACTTTTTAATTTAACAAACCTATATCTGAAAAGAAATATTATGAAACAGAATAATTATCTACTAAACTTTTTAAAAGTGACATTTTTCGCTCTTTTGCTCATTGCTACATCGCCTGTAAGAGCAGAAATAAAAGTTGTTACTACTATAAAACCTCTACATTCATTAATTGCGAATGTTATGGATGGTGTTGGAGAGCCGTCATTAATAATTGAAGACAGTACATCTCCCCATAGCTTTACTTTAAAGCCTTCTCATGCAAAACTTCTTGAAGAAGCTGATCTTATTTTCTGGGTTGGTGAGGGCATTGAAACTTTTATGGAAAGACCTCTTGAGTCTATTGTTAAAAATGCTGAAGTTGTTGAGTTTATGGAAGTTGAAAGCATTGAAAAGCTAAAATTTAGAGAAGAAAGTATTTATGGTGACCACGACGATCATGATGACCACGATGATCATGATGACCACGATGATCACGATGACGATCACGACGATCATGGTGACCACGACGATCACGATGATCATGATGATCATGATGACCACGATGAAGATCATGATGGACATGACGACCACGATGATCATGATGACCACGATGAAGATCATGATGGACATGACGATCACGATGATCATGATGACCACGATGAAGATCATGATGGACATGACGATCACGACGATCATGACGATCATGCTGGTCATGAAGGTCATAATCATGGAGAGTTTGATGCTCACATATGGTTAGATCCAATGAATGCAAAAGAAATGGTCCATGAAATTGCTCATGAACTAGGTCATTTAGATCCTACTAATAAGGATAAATATGAAGCTAATGCTGATGCAACAATTCTAGCACTTGATCAATTGATTGAAGATGTAAGTAAAGACATTAATAAGGATGCAAAATTTGTTGTTTTCCATGATGCTTATCAATACTTTGAAGAGCGTTTTGGTGTCAGAGCTGCAGGAGCATTAACATTAAATACTGATGTGTTACCTGGGGCTAAGCAAATTGATGAAATTCAGGATGTAATTAAAGATAGAGGAATCAATTGTATTTTTTCTGAACCTCAATTTAATCCAAAGATTATTACAACAATTGCAAAAGATACTAATATAAAAACTGGCGTCTTTGATCCTCTTGGAGCAAATATTAATTCTGATAAAGATCTTTACTTTAAGCTTATCAGCAATTTGGGTAGTGAACTCAAGGATTGTTAGTTTGCTAATTCATAAATTCCACCTTGATAAAAGGTGGAATTTAACACTTTCTTAATCCGTTTAATTAATAATCTAATAATAAAAAATTATTTCTGAAACAGAAATATCAGATTCAAAATCTCGACCATACGCAACAATACCAAAAGTTCTAAGATTTTTACCTTCCAAGTCAAAGTTATTAGAAAATCGATGTTTGAAGGAACTTAAAGGCAAATCAATTACTTCCCAATTAGAGTTTGCTATAAAAGTTGAAGAATAATAATCACGGTACGAACGAGTTTTATCAGTACGAATAAAAATATGATAGGTTTCGCCATTACCACTTACATTTAATTTTACACCTTTAATTTTTGTTATATCTTTTTCAAAATCAAAAAATGATAAATTAGTACGCAATTGAATAAAACCACCGTTATTTGCTGTGCTTACATTCCCAGTAAGCCTTGCAAAAAACATTTCTCCTTCTTGTTCAAGAGCTGCTTGACCTTCAGATATTCCACCCATGGTTCTATCACTAATATATTGCCAGTATTTTCCACTATCCTTAGTAAATGGTATCTTAGTGTCTAATTCTGCAGCTGAGATTAAAGCACTAAAAGTTACTAATATCAAAAAAAATAATTTTTTCATAAAATTTATAATATCATTGAAAAATTAAATTATTAACAATTTATTCTAGATCAAAAGCATCAACTTATGATATATATTTAATTATATGAAATACATAACTGTAGTAATGGGTATAGTTCTTCTAATAGCTGTATATAGTTCAGTAATTTTTTCGGATAAATTTGCAGTTTTAGGGCATGGGTATCCGCAAGAAAAAGTAACAGATATTAGGCACAGTGTATTTTCTGGAGTTAGAGTATCACATTCAACTCATAAACATTAAGATAAGTTATTTAAATCTCTAATTAATTTAAAAAATAATAGTAAGTGTAAATTCTTATAAAGAGTTTAAATGATAACTTACTATGAAGATATTGTTATTAGGAATTTTTTTTGTTTGTTTAAATACTTTTACAGGGTCTTCATTCGATGCAATTACAAAGTACTTAAGTATTAATAATTATAAATGGTACCATTATTATTCAATAGGTGGAACGGCAGCAATTATTTTATTTATCTTGTTATTTTTTACAAATGGAGAAATTAAAAAACATTTAACTTTAAAAAATAAAAATCATTTTTATTTTTTAATTTTAAGAGGGATAAGTTTTATACCTGTATTACTTATTGTTTTTTATTCTCTTAAATATATTCCAATTAGTCTTTTTGCTACACTGATAATGACTTCACCTTTTTTTTTATTAATATTTGCAAAAATTATTTTAAAAGAAAAACTCAACTACATAAGTTGGGCAGCTATTTTGATAGGTTTTTGTGGTGTGCTAATAGTATTGAGACCTAGTTTATCAAATATCAATATATTTATATTTTTAGTTTTTTTTGCTGTATTAATTATTAGTTTTAATTTTACTATAGTTAGTAAATATTCACATATTGCTACCTCATATGGTTTTACTTTTTATCAATATCTACCCATTACTTTATTTGCTTATATTTTTTTTATATTTGATCCCTTAGTTCCATCCTTAAAAGAATTTATTTTATTTTCTAGCGCTGGGGTTCTGATGATGATTTCTATGTGGGCTTGGAATAAAGCATATCATATCGCAGGTAAATATAGCAGTATAATTAGTCCTTTTTTCTTTACTCAAATTATTTGGGGAAGTTTGTATGGAATACTTTTCTTTTCTGAAGAGTTAAGTTCAATGTCAATGATGGGAGTTATTATAATAGTAATTTCTGGCACTATTGCCATTTATAATCGGAATAAATAAAAAAGCCTCTCCTCTACGAAACTTTTTAGTTTAAGTTTTCTCACATTTAGTAGTATGCTAATTTGGATGAAAAAGTTTTTAGGAATTTTGATTTTAGTTTTTATTTTCTCAGGAAATTTATTTGGAAAAAAAGAAATTAGATTAACAAAAGATACAGGCTTTGGAAACTTATACAGTAAAAGCTTAACTGGAAATTATTATAAAGATTATGGGATGCAAATTGTTAATAAAGCAGATGGTCATCCAGTTCGTTTAGGTCAAGAATCTGTTAGATTTGAAGTACAGCCAGGTGATTGTGGAGCTGATAAAGATGGCGAATGGAGTGATTGTAAAGGAGATCGCGAAAGGCATGAACTAAGCGGAAAGAAAATGAAAAATGGATCGACGTGGTGGTATGCTTGGTCAATTTATTTTCCTGAAAATCATATTAATATTTACCCTACCTCAGTTGCTTATGGTCAATTCCATCAAACAGGTTCCTTCCCTCTTTTTATGTTTAAGGAAAGAGAAAATGGTTATTGGTTAGCAAAATCTACCAATAACGATATGACTGATGAGTCCAGGAAAATATTAGATGATAAAGATATGAAAGGTAAATGGAATGATATTTTAGTTAATGCAAAATGGTCTCATAAAAAAGACGGTTTTTTTAAACTGTGGGCAAATGGAAAATTAGTTTATGAACATCAGGGAAGAACAAAATCGAAAGGAACAAAAGTATATTTTAAATTTGGATTATATAGATCCTTTATGTCAAATTGGCTGAATTCAGAAAAAAATATAAATAATTCAAGCGGAGCTCCAGCTCAAATTGTTTATTATGATGAAATAAGAAAAGCCAAAAAATGTAATAAATTAAAAATTAATGAGCTAGGATATTCATGCGATGATCTTACTTCACAAAAAAAAGAATCAAAAAATGAAAGATTAATTAAAACTTTAAAGAAAAAAATATTACAAAAAATTATGTTGGAAGTAAAAGAAGATAGTCGCACAGATGTAAAAAATTGGATTGAAAAACAGGTGACAAATTGGTCGAAAAAATCTAATTTTGTAGATGAAATTACAGGAACAAAATCGCGGAAAGATAAAAGAAATGAATTTATTGAAAAAGGAATTAAGAAATTTAAATAAATAGAATAAATTAATACTGCGGTTTAACGGTTATTAATTTTTCATCAATCCACGAGGTTATTCCATTTTTTGCATTATAAATAACATTATCAAATTTTTTTATTTCCATCATTTTGGCAATTATCGCAGTTCTTCTTCCCGTTCTACAAATTAAGATTATTGGTTTACCTACATCTATTTCTAAACGTAATTTTTCATACCATTCATCATAATTATATTTTCCTTCTTTATCAAAAAAGGTTAGCAGAATGCTCTCTGGAACAACTCCTGTTTGGTCCCATTCAGAACTTCTTCTTATATCTATAATTGGAATATTGGTTTTTGATAATTCTATAATTTGCTCATTATTTACATCGATAATTTTTGCAAATGCAAATTTCATAGTTAATAAAAAAACTATAAATATTATACAAAATCTAATTAACATTATATCTTACCTTTCTTAAAAAATACTACTGAATCAAATAAGAATCAATGTGAATCTATTTTAATAGTTAGATTTTTTTTGGATTCCTCAACGACAAACTTCCTATTATCCCATGTAATTTCATATTACTATTTACTTAGAAAGATAAGGATATATTAGAGAACTTGAACAAAGGGAGTATGGCGGAACTGGTAGACGCGCCGGATTCAAAATCCGGTCACTTCGGTGGTGTGGGTTCGATTCCCTCTACTCCTACCATTTAGAAAATGAATATTTTACGAAAATTATATGACTGGACTATTGAAAAATCTAAAAGTCCTAAAGCAGTTTGGTTTTTAAGCTTAGTGTCTTTTACTGAAAGCTCTATCTTTCCTATTCCTCCAGATATTATTCTAATCCCAATGATTATTGCAAAAAGAATAAATGCATTTTTTTATGCTTTAGTCTGCACTATAAGTTCTGTAATTGGTGGAATCATAGGGTATTGCATAGGTTTTTTCTTTTTTAATAGCCTAGGTATATTAATTATAAATTATTATGGACTTCAAAATCAATTTAATAATTTTGAACAATATTATCAACTTTTTGGAATATGGCTTGTTCTTGGAGCAGGCTTTACACCTTTTCCATTTAAATTTATAACTATTGCAAGTGGTTTTTTTGGCTTTAATATTTTTATATTTATTTTAGCATCTCTAATTGCAAGGGGATTAAGGTTTTATATACTTGCATTTTTATTAAAGATTTATGGTCAAACTATTGAAAAACTAATTGATAAATATTTTAATTTGCTAGCAATTTTATTTTTTATTTTACTAATTGGCTTTATATTAATAATTAAATTTTTATGATCTATATTGAAAAAAACTGGTCTTTAGTCCTTTTTTGCATTAGCATATTAACTTTGGGTAGCGCATTAATAGCTGAACATTTTTTTAACTTAGCTCCCTGCGATATGTGTTTAAAGCAAAGACATCCATATTATGCTTTAATAGTCTTAGTTATCTTGTTTTATTTATTTAAAAAAAATAATCATATTTTATTTTTACTTTTGGTAGAACTTTTAATTTTATATGGTTTATTTTATGCCATTTGGCATGTAGGTATAGAACAAAATATTTTAAAGGGTCCAGCTAGTTGTTCTGGGTCTCTCATGCAAACAGATTCAGTTCAAGATTTAAAACAACAAATAACTAATAAACCAGTAATTAATTGCTCTGAGATAATTTGGTCTATTGGAGGCTTATCAGCAGCTACCTTAAATTCAATATTGCAACTTTTTATTTTTATTTTTAATACTATATTTATTATTAGGTACTTTAATGGCATTAAAAACTAAAAAGAAAAAAAAGCAGTCAAAGAAATCTAGTACTTCAAAAATTAAAACTGATCGTTCTATATTGGAGGAGATTATTCGAGTTGATCATGCGGGGGAATATGGAGCTACAAGAATTTATGATGGCCAAATTGCTGTTTTTGGCAAAAATTCTAAAATTGGAAAAACTATTCAACATATGGCAGATCAGGAACAAGAGCATATTCAAAAATTTGAAGAATTAATTGTTAAAAATAGAGTTCGACCTACTGCTTTAATACCTGTTTGGAATGTTGCAGGCTACGCTTTAGGTGTTTCTACAGCTTTACTTGGAGAAAAAGCTGCTATGGCTTGTACTGTTGCAGTAGAAACTGTAATCGGAAATCATTACGAAGAACAATTATCTCTTTTAGAAGATGATCAAAAAGAATTAAAAAAAACTATTAAAAAATTTAAAGCAGATGAGCTAGAACATCATGATATTGGGATTGCACACGATGCTGAAAAGACACCGGGTTATAAAGTGTTGAGCAAAGTTATCGAACTTGGATGTAAAACTGCAATTGAAATTTCAAAAAAGATTTAATTCTGTAATTCTGTGTCCCAATACAAGTAGTCACGCCAGCTTTCATGTAAAAAATTAGGGGGAAAATTTCTACCATTATTTTGTAACTGAATAGATGTAGGTCGAGAGGGTTGTTTTAACAATTTCATATCAGTAAATTTTAATAAACGTCTTCCTTTTTTTAAATTACAACTCGTACAAGCTGATACAACATTATTCCATGTTGTTTTACCATTTAAGCATCTTGGAATTAAATGATCAAAGGTTAATTCATTAGCTGAAAAATGAGTATGGCAATATTGACATGTAAAATTATCTCTTAAAAAAACATTAAAACGTGTAAATGCAGGTTTGCGTTGAGGCATGACATAATCCTTTAGCGCAATAACACTAGGAAGATTAAAACTTATTGAAGGTGAGTTTACTTTTTGATCATATCTTTCTACAACAGATACACGTTCAGAAAAAACTAATCTGATTGTATCTTGCCAGGAACATAGTGATAGAGGATAATAAGAAAGAGGACGAAAATCCGCATTTAAAACTAATGATGGGTTTCCTGTCATATTCATATTAAGTTTCTCCTATAATATTGATATATATATAATATTAAAATTTAAATACTTCATAGATTTTTTTTTATAAATTTTTGCAATAAATTTATTGCTTTAGGTGAAATTGTGTGGCTGTCACCTTTTAATAAATGTTTTTCAAAAAGAAAATTGTTTTCTTTTAAATAATTACAAGAACTATAAAAATTATCTATATTTAAAACATTGTCATTATCTCCATGAGATATAAAAAGTGGGGTTTTTAAAAATTTGAGATTTGTTGGAGATTCATTTGTCATTATTCTACCTGATAATATTGCTAATCCCCCTAATTGTTCTTCTGAATAATTACCAAGCTCAAAAGTCATCATACCACCTTGTGAAAAGCCAGTAACAAAACAATCTGAAAATTTTAATTTATATTTATTTTTAATTATATTAATTGTATTGAAAATCTTCTTAGTTGAAATTCGTATTTCTGAACGAATAATTTTGATTTCTTCTGGTCCTGCGTCACTTATATAAATGTTGTTAGGATATAGATTAAACCATTCTCTTCCTGTTGGATAATTTGCAATTAAATTAGGAGCATTTAAAGCAAAATAGTGAGCATTCAGTTCTTCATGATTAAAATTTCCAGCAATATGAACAAAATTATCACCATTGTCACCATAACCATGAAGAAGAAAAATTAACTTTGTAGGTTTTTCAGTAGGACAAAATGAAGGCCCATTTAGAATTTCTGAATTTTCCATGTGTATGTGATAGTCTAGATTTATTAAATATCAATAAATTCATATCTTTAATTTTAAATATCAACTTCAAAACTTTATTTTAAATTCATCACTTACCAGAAAACTAGGATTTTTTATTACAATCTAGAAATAATTTAATTTTTGAGTATAAGATCTTTGAGGTTTATATGGGCATACATTTCAATCACAAATCAAAAGCTGGCGATAGAAAAATGCAAAAAGAGCTTAAGTTAAAAATGAAAGCTGAAGAACGCAAAAAAAAGAGAGAAGAAAAAGAGCGGCTTGAACAAGAAGAAGAAATGCGCAAATTAGAGGAATTAACTAGACCTGACAAACCTTCCGCTGAATAAAATAGCTTTTTTGCCTATTCCGCTGGGTGATTGTTTCGTATAAATTTTTTTAAAATTGCTAGAGATTTACCAGCCTCTTCAAGTAGTATCATATGACCACAGTTCTCAATGACTTCTACTTCAGAATCTTTAATTTTATCAGCTAATTTTTTACCTTCTTTTACTGGGCACATTCTGTCTCTATCACCAAGAATATTAATAGCTGGACATTTTATTTTTTTTGCAGCTTCAAAACCATTTTTATAATTATCACATGCTCTAAAATCAACTCCTAAAGCATTTTTAACTGAACCATTAATTACGATAGATCCTCCTAGATTTATGTGATGCAGACCAGGTACGGGATGTCCACCAAAATGTCCAGCAGGTCCATGAGCCCAATCCATCATAAGATCAACTGCTTTTGGGTCTCCTTTTTCTGCTAATTCTAAAAGTTCTGGGTTCATGGGTATAGCTCCTGCTCCACCCATTAAACCAATAGATCTAATTTTATCTGGAAACTGTGATGCACATTCCATGACTACTAAGCAGCCTTGTGAATGACCAACAAGCGATGCTTCTTTAACACCAACAGAGTCAATTACATCTGCAATCCACTTACCTTGTTCTTCAATAGATTCTAGTGCAGGACCCTCTGAATATCCGTGTCCAGGAAGATCAATCGCTAAAACACTATAACCATGAAATGCAAAATATCGGGTTTGTAAAACCCATGTAATATGACTTAATCCACTTCCATGAATAAAAATGATAAGAGGTTTTTTTTTATCAAATGGTCTTCCACCTGTAGAAGCAAAAACCTCTTTTTTGTTTACTGTAAATTTCATTTGTTTGCTACCAATCTTGGTTTTTCAGCGGCTCTAAAACCATCTTCAAAATCATTGATAATATCATCGATATCTTCAATTCCTACAGAAAGTCTGATCATATCATGAGACATATTTGCTAATTTTAGAGTAGCTTCATCCATTTGAGAATGAGTAGCTGAAGCAGGATGTATTACAAGAGTTCTTGTATCACCAACATTAGCTAAATGAGAAGCTAGTTTAACATTATCTATAAATGCAGCTCCAGCTTCTTTACCTCCTTTAATACCAAAAGCAATCATAGAACCAGTACCTTTAGGAAGAAGAGTTTTTGCTAACTCATAATCAGGATTGTCTTTTAGACTTGCATGTGAAACCCAAGCAACACTTTTATGGTTACTTAAATATTCAACCATTTTTAATGCATTTGAACAATGTTTTTCCATTCTAACTGATAAAGTTTCAATGCCCTGTAAAACATTCCATGCATTTTGAGGGCTTAAACATGGACCCATATCTCGCATTCCCTCAGCTCTAGCTTTCATTGTAAAAGCAACTGGACCAAACTCTTCAGCAAAAGATAAGCCGTGATACCCTTCATAAGGTTCAGTCATTGTAGGAAACTTATCAGTTTTTAACCAATCAAATTTTCCACCTTCTACCAAAATTCCAGCCATAGATGATCCATGACCTGCCATCCATTTAGTCAAAGAATGAACTACGATATCCGCTCCATGTTCTAATGGTTTAAACAAATAAGGAGTTTGATAAGTGCTATCAATTATTACTGGAATTCCAGCCTCATTAGCTATTTTAACTATTTCAGGCATATTCATTAATTCATTACCTGGATTACCAACTAGTTCACCAAATATACATTTAGTATTTTCTTGTATAGCTTTTTTAAATCCTTCTGTATCTCTAGGTTTAACAAAAGTTGCTTTGATGCCAAATTTAGGAAGAGTTAAACGAAAAAGATTTACTGTTCCTCCATATAATTGAGAAGAAACAACTACATGATCTCCAGTATTACATAAAGTCATAATAGCCAAAAATATTGCACTCATACCTGATGCTGTTGCTAATGCAGCAGTACCACCTTCTAATGCAGCAACACGTTCTTCTAAAACTTGAACAGTCGGATTTGAAATTCTACTATATATATGACCTCCCTGCTCTAAATTAAATAAAGCTGCAGCATGGTCAACATCATCAAACAAATAAGAAGTTGTTTGATATATAGGTACTTGTCGTGAGCCTGCATTCTTGCTTGGCATATAACCGCCATGCAAACTAATAGTATCGAATTTGTAAGTTTTTGGATCCATTTTAAATCTCCTTTGCCTTTTTCCTTAGTTCAAATTTTTGTATTTTTCCCGTCGAAGTCTTTGGTAGTTCACCAAAGATAACATATTTTGGCCTCTTAAATCCAGCCATATTTTCTTTACAAAATGAAATTATTTCATCTGAGCTAGCTTCTTTTCCCGGAGCTAATTCTACAAAAGCACATGGTGTTTCTCCCCATTTTTCATCAGGTTTTGCTACAACAGCGACTAATGAGACAGCAGGGTGCTTTGCCACTACATTCTCTACTTCTACCGATGAAATATTTTCTCCACCAGATATAATGATATCTTTTGAACGATCTTTGATTTGAATATATCCATCTGGATAAACAACAGCTAAATCCCCAGAGTGGAACCAACCATTTCTCATAGAAGACTCAGTAGCTTCTTTATTTTTATAATATCCTTTCATAACAACATTTCCTCTAATAAGAATTTCACCCATTGTTTTTCCGTCTTTAGGAACTGGGATATGTGTTTCAGGATCTGCAACCACTGCCTCTTCAAGATTTGGATATCGCACTCCTTGTCTCGCATTTAAATCTGCTTTTTCACTATTTGAAAGATTATTCCATTCTTCATTCCACGCACATTGTAAAACATGGCCATAAGTTTCCGTTAGTCCATAAACATGCATAACTTCAAATCCTAAGTTATCCATTTTTTCTAAAATGGCACTTGTTGGGGGAGCTCCTGCAGTTAGAACGTAAATTTTATGATTGATTTCTTTTTTATCTTTTTCTTCAGCATTGGCTATTAAATTTAATACTATAGGGGCACCACCAAAATGAGTTACTTTGTGTTTATCAATTAAATTATAAATGTCTTTGGCAACTATATATCTACAACATACGACTTTGGCATGTACTAAAGCTGCAGTCCAAGGATAACCCCATCCATTACAATGAAACATTGGAACAGTTGCTAGATATGTGAGTTTGTTTGTCATATTCCAAGCAGTCACACTTCCTGTGGACATTAAGTAGGAGCCTCTGTGATGATATACAACACCTTTTGGCTTTCCTGTTGTCCCTGAAGTGTAACTTAATGAAATTGCTTGCCATTCATCTTTTGGTAAAGACCAGTTAAAATTATCTTCACCTGTTTTTAAAAATTCTTCATACGTCCAATCTCCAATTTTTTCACCCTCTCCATCTTTAAAGATTGCTTGATCATCATGAATATCAATTATGGGAATTTTTTTTCCATAAATACTAAGTGCCTTTTTAATAGTTGGGGAAAACTGAGTATCTGTAATTAATATCTTAGCATCACTATGGTCTAAAATATAGGCAATGGTTTCTGCGTCTAATCTAGTATTGATTGTATTAACAACGCCACCCGTCATGGGAATCGAGTAATGTGCTTCTAATAATTCTGGTGTATTTGCTGCAATAATAGATACGGTACTACCTAGACCAATACCTTGCTTGGTCAGCGCACTAGCAAATTTTGTACAACGGTTATATGTTTGAAGCCATGTGTAGCTTCTATTGCCATAAACTACTGAATCATAATTTGGATAAATATCTTTAGCACGTGTAATAAAACTTAATGGAGATAAGGGGATATAATTAGCTTTATTTTTATCAAGACCTGTTGAAAATTGATTCATGAAAGTGTTTATAGCATTAAAAAAAATAATTAAAATCCCTAGTGAAGAATATGAATTAATTAAATAGAGGTTTGCCTGTATCAAGAGTATGTCGGATACGCTCTTGTGTTGGTTTTTGCTTTATTAAATCAATAAAAATTTCTCTCTCAAGATCATATAAATCTTGTTCATTTAATATAGCTGAAGGATTAGTTTCTCCACCACTCAACATATACCCAAGTTTTTTACCAACTTCTATGCCGTGTTCACCTATCACTTTTTTATCTTTCAATTCATTCAAAATATCTAGCATTTCAGACATAATAGTTGGTCCAGGCAAGGTAAATGAAGCACCTTCTAAGGCTTTATAGTTTTCCTTATTGGTAAAAATAATATTATCTGCTTCTTCTATTAAGCGATCTCTACTCATTACCAATATGTCTTGATCACCTAAAAATTGTTTAGCCTTTGCTTTTGAAGGAGAGTCAGCAGTTGTCGCATAACCAATTAAATTAAAAACTTTAAGAGACAATAATTTTGGATCATTTTTAATTTCAGGATGATTAGACCAACGTCTTAACATTTCTTTGCATCCCCCACCTGCAGGAATGAGCCCGACAAGAGTCTCAACTAAACCTAAAACAGAATTGGAATGTGCTGCAACAAAACTAGTTTGTGACACAACCTCATAACCACCACCAATTGCCAAGCCAGAAGGACAAGATATAACTGGGAAATCTGCATGCTGTAATCGATAGAGTGATTGTTGAAAATTATTAAGAAATAGATCAATTTCATCAAATTTTTTACTCACTGCTTTATCATAAAAATAATTTAAGTTTACTCCTGCAGAAAATTGCATTGCATCATTTGCAAGAACAATCCCATCATATTTTTCATTACATAAATCATAAGCTTTATTTAAACAGTCATTAGTTAATCCATCGAGAGCATTTGCCTTGGTATGAAATTCAACACAAATAAATCTTGATCTACCTTGAACTTCCCAAACAGATGCAGAAGAGTTATTAAAAATCGGAGAAGATGATTTTTTGATGTCTGATAAATTTATTACACCTTTTGGTCTTTGCATTGGTACATAAGATTGTTTTGGATGAAAATAATGTAATGAGCTCTCAGCAACACTGAATAGTGATTTTTTTTGATCAAGAAGTTGTTTGATAAAAGGAGGGATTTTGTCATCTTTATCAAGTTTTGAAACAAAATTTATAATTCCAATTTCATTAAGTATTTCAAAAGGGCCCTTTGACCAATTAAATCCACACTTCATTGCATCATCAATATCATTGAAATTTTCTGTGACATCGGGCACTAAACTTGACGCGTATAAAATTGTTTTTTTCATAATAGACCATGCGTATTTTCCATAGACATCTTCTCTATTTAAAACCTTGTTAATATCCATTACTTCAGGAAGCTGTAAATTTATTTTTTTTGATTCACTATAAGTGTAATTATTATAATTTAGAGACTCTAACACTTTTGTTCCTGATGATTTGTTCATTCGAAAGAATCCCCCTTTTCCTTTTCTTCCTGTGTAACCATCATCAATAAGCTTTTTTATAATTGGTAGCTCTGTTCCTACTTGATGAAAAGGATCGCTGGTAGGTAATTCTTTTATAAAACTTTTTAAAACATCAGACATTAGATCAATGCCAATTAAATCATATAAACCAAATATTCCTGTTTTAGGAATACCAAGCGGTCTTCCAAATACAGCATCAGCTTCTTCAACGGTAAGTCCAAGATTAAAAGCCTCAGTCATTGCAACTTGCATTGCATAAACACCTACACGGTTTCCTAAAAAGCCTGGTGAGTCCTTACAAACAACAACTGTCTTGCCTAGTATCTTATCTCCAAATGTAACTAGATCACTTATTTTTTCTTTGTCATTTTGTGGTCCAATAACTAATTCAAGTAATCGCATATAACGCACTGGATTAAAAAAATGTGTAATACAAAAAACTTTTTTCATCTCATCGGACATATTCTCAGCTAGAACTTTAAGTGGGATAGACGATGTATTTGATGATACTAGTGCTCCAGGTTTGCGCAAATTATCAATTTTAGAATAGATTGATTTTTTTATATCTATTCTCTCTACAACTGCTTCAACAACCCAATCTGCTTCTTTTATTTTATCAATATCATTTTCTATACTTCCAGGAATAATTTTAGTTAAACAATCATCTTCCATTAATAATGGAGGTCTGGAATTTTTAATTCGTTCACATGCTCCTGTAGCAATATCTTTTGTTAAATCTAGTAAATGAACTTGTAAACCTGCATTTGCAACTTGAGCAGCAATTCCACTACCCATAGTGCCAGAGCCAATTACAACAACTTTTGATATTTTCATCATTTTTTTCTTGAGGCTTATATAGAAAAAATCACAAATCTCACTATTTGTAATGAAAATAATTAGCGTATTAGGGTGGAAATTATAGTAAATATCTTCTAATAGGCCCACAAAATGAAAAAGAACCCTGCAAGAAACGTCCATTTAGTAAAAGGACCTACTAACTTATTAGAGAAGATTAATCTTTCCATAGATGTAGATTCTCGACTTTATAAAGAAGATATTGAAGCGTCTATAGCGCATGTAAAAATGCTTTCTAAAACAAAAATAATTTTATCTTCTGAAGGAAAAATAATATTAAAAGCTCTTAATAATATTTTAAAAGATATTGAAAAAAGAAAAGTAAAATTTTCAAATAAGCATGAGGATATTCATATGAATATTGAAGCTCTCTTATTTAAAAAAGTTGGTAATGTAGCAGGTAAATTACATACTGCTAGATCTAGAAATGATCAAGTAGTTACTGATTTTAAGCTATGGATTAGAAAAAATGCAAATAATATAGATAAATTATGTAAAAATTTTCAAAAAATTTTGATCAATGTTGCCAAAAAAAATATTTCTTCAGTAATGCCTGGTTATACGCATCTCCAAATTGCACAACCAATCACATTAGCTCATCATTTTTTAGCTTATGTAGAAATGATAGGGCGTGACAGAGAAAGAATAAAAGATTGCGTTAATAGACTCAATGAAAATCCACTTGGCAGTGGCGCTTTGGCTGGCACCTCTTTTCCTATTGATCGTTTAATGACTTCTAAAATTTTGGGCTTTAATAAACCAACTAGTAATTCAGTAGATAGTGTTTCAGATAGAGATTTTGTAATAGAGTTTTTGTTTTGCCTTACACTAATAAGTGTTCATTTATCGAGATTAGCTGAAGAAATAATTATTTGGTCAAGTCAACAATATGATTTTGTTAAACTCCCAGATGAAATAGCAACAGGAAGCTCCATTATGCCACAAAAGAAAAATCCTGATGGTGCAGAATTAGTAAGGGCTCAAGCAGCAACTACTATTGGAAATTTAAGTTCATTGTTAGTTTTATTAAAAGGCTTGCCTATGACATATAGTAAAGATCTTCAAAAAGATAAACAAATAACTTTTGATAGCTTTGATACTGTTCATCTTGGACTAAATGTAATGTCAGAAATAATAGATAAAGCTAAATTTAATATAAAAAGTATGAAAGAGGCTACTGACTTTTCTTATGCTACTGCAACTGATTTAGCTGATTGGCTTGTTAGATATCTTAAGTATACTTTTCGAGATGCATATAAAATAACAGGTAAAATTGTTGCTTATGCTGAAAAAAATAACAAAATGCTTAATGAACTAACATTAAAAGATTTTCAAAAATTTGATAACAAAATTAATAAAAATATTTTTACAGTTCTTTCATCAATTAATAGTGTTAAAAGTAAAAAAAGTTATGGTGGAACATCTCCAGAAAATGTTAAAAAATCAATTTCTAAAGCAATAAAAAGATATTTATGATAAAAAACATTTTAATTGTCATTCCAATGTTTTTTTTAATATTTAGTTGTGGAAAAGTTGGACCGCTTGCATTGCCAGAAGAAAAGTTAGATAAATCGATAATTACTTATCCTTGTGATGAAATATGCATGGAAAAATTTGAAGCTGAAAAACAAAGACAGCAATCTGTTATTTTGCAGACAGATTAATGGATATTCTTTTTAATAATAATAGACCCTTTATTGAGGGGGTGAGTGTTGATGAAATTACAAAATCTTTTTCCACTCCATTGTATATATATTCTCAAAAAGAAATTGAAAAAGCATATAATAATCTAAAAGAAAATTTAGGAGTAGAAATTTTTTATGCGGTAAAAGCAAATTCAAATTTAGCTATTTTAAAATTACTAAATAATTGTGGCGCAGGTTCAGACACAGTATCTGCTGGAGAAATTCAAAGGTCTATTAAAGCTGGATTCAATCCTAATAAAATAATTTATGAAGGTGTAGGTAAGTCAAAAGAAGATATAGAGTATGCTATTATTAATAATATTCGTTTAATTAATGCCGAGTCTTTAAATGAACTTATACTAATAAATAAAATAGCAAAAAATTTAAATAAAACTGTTAGCATTGGTGTTCGTCTTAATCCTGATATTGATAGTCTAACTTTAAGTAAAATTTCTACTGGTAAAAAAACTGATAAATTTGGAATTCCTATTAATGAGTTAAATAATATTATATCTGCAATGGATTCACTAAATAATATTAAATTAAAAGGATTAAGTTGCCACGTAGGAAGTCAAATTAGTGAAATGATAATTTTTGAAAAGGTATTTAATACTATGAAAGAAGCCGCTTCACTCTCAATATCCAAAGGAATAAATATTGAATATGTTGATTTAGGTGGAGGTTTTGCTGTTAATTATAATAAAAACATAAATGATTTAAATGTTAAAGAAATAGGAAGACTTACTAGTTCTATTTTTAAAGATATTCCTTACAAAATTTCTTTTGAACCAGGAAGGTATCTGGTGGCAAAAGCAGGAATTATCATTACAAAAATTTTAAATATTAAAAAAAATGGTGGTATAAATTTTATAATTACTGATGCTGGTATGCACACTTTAATTAGACCAGCTATGTATAACTCAGTTCATCATATTGATGCCTTAGATCAATCAAGTAATAAAAAAATAAATTATACAATAGCAGGTCCAATTTGTGAAAGTTCAGATATCCTTGCTAAAGATATAGTTTTGTCAGAACAAAAAGAAAATAATTTTTTATTTATACATGATACTGGAGCTTATGGAGCCGCTATGGCATCCAATTATAATTCTAGAGGTTTGCCAAATGAATTACTAATTAATGAAGACAAATATTCTATAATTCATGCAGAAGAAAAAACTTCAGATATAATAGCACGAGACTTAATTCCTGATTGGCTTTAATTTATTAATTGATGAATTATTTTTGCAATATCATTAATAATCATATTTAAATTAAAAAAAAACTCATCTATGTAAAACTGTATAAGTACTAAAGAATTAATATTTGACTTTTGAAAAAACCAGTAAAAAATAATTAATAAAATAACAAATAAAACTAACAAAATAGAATTTAAAATACTTACTTTGGGCTCTTGAACATAGGTAGATGGAAGGTTTGAAATAGATGTTTTGTTTTTTTCTTGCTTTAAAGAATCTCCATCATTTACTTCGGAGGTTAGATTATCTTTAACATTATCATCAAAAACTTGACTCTCTTGAAACCATTGATTTCCACAATTAGCACATTGAACATTTCTGCCATCTGGCTTTAATTCAGCTGAATTAACAAGGTATTTAGAATTACAAGAATTACATGAAATCAACATAATTTAAATTTATAATATATATTCATTTAAACATAACATATAAAATAAAATCTAGTAATGTTTGCAAGATCAATTCTTTTTTATCTTTTATTGGGTATATGGACTATTTTTATGGGGATAGCTTGTCTTCCTTATTTTATTTTACCTTTCGCTTATCTAAGACAGCCAGTAAAAATTTGGATATTGGGTATTTTTTTATTACTAAAAAATATTTGTAAAATAACTCATGAGTTACAAGGAAAAGAGAATATACCTCTACACTCCGTTCTAATAGCTTCAAAACACCAATCAGCTTTTGAAACTTTTGCTTTATTTTATTATATTCCAAATTCTATCTTTATTCATAAGAAACAACTTTTCTTAATTCCAATATTTGGTCAATATTTAAAAAAAATAAATATGATTTCTATAGATCGTCAAAAAGGAATCAGCGCAATTCGATCAATGATGATAAGTGCAAAAAAAAAATTAAATGACGGATATTCAATAATTATATTTCCTGAAGGTACTAGAAAAAAACCAGGCGACAAACCAGATTATAAATCAGGATTTATAGCAATCTATAAAGAAATGAAAACCAAGATACTCCCTATTGCTCTAAACTCAGGTAATTGTTGGCCGAAAAATACTTTTATTCTAAAACCTGGGCATATTATTATTAAGATCATGCCAACAATAGAAGAAAATTTAAACAAAAATAAAATTTTATCTAGTCTACAAACAGTGATAGAAAATGAAACAAATAAAATTATTTAGTTTTTTTAGATTCAGTTGGATCAAAAGTTCCGGCTTGTCCAATTTCTTCAATAACTTTTCTTATTTCTCTAGTTGAACTAAATGTTTTTTCTAAAAATGATGTATCATTATTTCTTATAGCTTTTTGCAAAGTTGTTAAATCTTCCGTAAATCTTCCTAACATTTCTAAAACTGCCTCTTTATTTTTCGCATAAACATCACGCCACATAATAGGATCACTACCTGCTAATCTTGTAAAATCTCTAAAACCTGCTGCCGAATATTTAATTACTTCCTCTTTTAAATGTGATTCTAATTCAGATGCTGTAGCTACTATAGAATAAGCGATTAATTGCGGAATATGTGAGGTCATTGCCAAAACTCTATCATGATGTTCTGCATCCATACTTTGTACCTCCATACCTAATGCATTCCAAAATTTGATAATTTGATCTATTGAATTTTGGTCATTATTATTTGGGGTCATAATACAAAATCTATTTTCAAATAATTTAGCGAATCCATATTCTGGTCCACTTTTTTCTAATCCAGCTATTGGATGGCATGGAACAAACTTTATATGATGATTATTTTTTAATTCTTCAAAATCTCTTATAGTGCTCATTTTAGTTGATCCTACATCAGTAATAAGCGTATCTTGATCTAAATATTGCTCAAGTTGAAAAAATATTTCTTTATACGTACTTAAGGGAGAACAAATTATAATTAAATCTGTTTGTTCTTTTAAATCTTCTAAATTTTTTTCTCCCTTAGATATAATTTTTAGATTTAGACATTTTTTTATATTTTCCTCATTAATATCTATTCCATATATTATTTTTGAAATTTCTTTTTCCTTTATTGCTCTAGCTAAAGAAGAACCAATTAAACCTACCCCAATAATGACAACTGATTTAAAATTAATATTTGTCACTTATGTTTTTCCAATACAGATACAATTTTTTTCATATCATCTAATGAGCCAATAGTTATGCGCAAACAGTGAGGGAGTTGATAGCTGTTAAGTTGACGTATAATTATTCCATTTTCAAGTAAATTTGACGCAATATTATTAGCTTTTAATTCAGTGAGCTCTATAAAAACAAAATTTGCAAATGACTGAATGTATTTATATTTCATTCTTTCTAACTCTTTTTCAAACCAAATTTTGTTTTCTTTATTTGTATTTAAAACCTTTTTTATATGATCTTGGTCCTTAAGAGCTATCATGGCTAAATGTTGAGCAAAACTATTAGTATTAAAAGGTCCTTTTACTTTATTTAAAATATTGGCAACTTTAATGCTTGAGTAACACCACCCTAAACGAATACCAGCTAAACCATAAACTTTTGAAAAGGTTCTAGTGCAAATAACATTTTCAAATTCTTTAACTAATGAAAAATCACAATCATAGTCAGCTTCCTGCACGTATTCAGCATAAGCACCGTCAATAACAACTATAATGTGATTGGGAACTTTTGATATAAGTTCTCTTAAATCTTTTTTTGTCAAATATGATCCTGTAGGATTATTAGGATTAGCAATATAAATTAATTTAGTAGCAGGTGTTATTTGATCACAGATTGATTGAACACTAACTTTATAATTTTCTTCTTTTGCTAATTTAGAAACTGCACCCACAACTTTAGAGATAATAGGGTACATTTCAAACCCATGATGCGCGTGAATTATTTCATCTCCTGGCTGACAAAAAGATAGAGCAGCAAATAAAAGATTTTCGTCTGAACCGCATCCTAAAACAATTTGTTCTGCATTTATATTATGAAATTTTGCTAATTCTGAACGCAAAGTTATTCCACTTATCTCAGGATATCTATGCAAATCAAATTTATGATTTAAAGGCGATAATATTTTATCACTGGGACCAAAGGGGTTTTCATTTGAAGAAAGCTTGACAATTTTATTTTTACCGTCAATTTTTGCAATTCCACCTTTATAAACATTAATTGATTCAATGCTTCTTTTAGTTAAAATATTTGAATTGTTACCTAATTGAAGTTTTGAAGAAGCTTCAAATAATTCTCGCCATATTCTAATTATTGTATCTTTTGAATATTTGCCTTTTGATAAGTGAATTAGTCGATTTAATACTTCCTGTTCTCTACTTTCATCAATAACACCCTTGGTCTTATCTTTAAGCTTTCCAATTGAAGTAACAATATTTGATCTAAGATCTATAAGGTCCACTATCTTATTATCTAAATCATTTATTTGATCTCTTAATTCTTTTAGCTCTTTATCACTCATAAAATATTTTTATATTTTTATAAGTCTTTACAAATTATCTTCAAATAAATCAAAAAAAACTAGCATTTATTGTGTTAATAGGACAAATATTGACTATTAAACCTGATTAATCTAAATGGGCTTTTATACACCGATTTGAAACAGCTTGCGGGTGTGTATCTTTTAAACAGCTAAAGCGTGAGATACTCCCTCAAAAATTGTTTTTTCGGAAAAAAAGGAAAGACAAATGAATTACAAGTTTAATATTATTGATGACAAAAGTTTAGAATGTAAAATTGTAGAATTTTCTAATACTAATTTTAAATTAGATTCTGATTATATTCTAAATAACTTCAAAATAGCCTTTAAATCATTTGGTACTCTAAATAAAAAAAAGAATAATGTCATTTTGGTTTGTCATGCACTAACCGGCGATCAATATGTAACAGGATATAATCCCGTAACAAGAAGAGAGGGGTGGTGGTCCAGAATGGTAGGTCCAAATAAACCAATTGATACTAATAAGTTCTTTGTAATTTGTTCTAATGTCATTGGAGGATGTTCAGGGTCAACGGGTCCAAAAGAAATAGATGTTAACACAAATTCTCCTTTTGGAGGTAAATTTCCTTCAATAACTATTAATGATATTGTTAATGCTCAAAATTATTTATTAGAATCTCTATCTATAAAAAAACTATTTGCAGTAATAGGCGGATCAATGGGAGCTATGCAAGCCATACAATGGTCATTAAACTATCCAGATAAAATAAAAAATATTATCCATATTGCTGGAGCCCTCAAACACTCTTCACAAAATATTGCATTTCATGAAGTTGGCAGGCAAGCAATTATGAATGATAATAATTGGAATAAAGGGTCTTATAATGAAAATGGAAAAAGACCTGAAACAGGATTAGCTGTTGCTAGAATGATTGCTCATATTACTTATTTATCAGAAAATGCTATGCATCGTAAATTTGGTCGTAAATTACAATCAAGAGATATTATATCTTTTGGCTTTGATGCAGATTTTCAAGTTGAAAGCTATCTTCGATATCAAGGTCGATCATTTGTTGAACGATTTGATGCTAATAGTTATCTTTATCTCACTAGAGCCATGGATTATTTTGATATAGTAGATAAATTTTCTAAAGCTATAGAATTTCCTGCAATACCAAATAAACATATTAATTATTTGGTGATTTCTTTTACTTCAGATTGGTTGTTTCCAACAATTGAGAATAAAGAAATAGTAAAAAAATTAAATTATTTCAATCGGAATGTAAGCTTTACAGAAATTGAAACTGATAAAGGACATGATAGCTTTTTGTTAGATGAACTAGAGTTAGACTTTACCATTAATGGCTTTCTTGAAAGCAATTATAGAAAGTTAGAATCACATGATTAATAAATTTAGCATAAGAAAAGACTGGAGATTAATTGAATCTTTAATCGTTGAAAACTCTAGAATTTTAGATATTGGATGTGGAGAAGGCGGTTTAATTTCACAACTTGAAAAAAATATAAATGCAAAAACTTATGGTATTGAAGTTAATTCAGAGCTAGCAAGAAAAGCTATTGCAGAAGGATTAAATGTTATTGAAGGAAATGCTGAAAAGGACTTAGACCAATACTCAAATAATAGTTTTGATTATGTTATTTTAAGCCAAACATTACAAGCTATGCTAAAACCTAAAGATGTTTTATTGGAGCTATTAAGAATTGGATCAAAGGCAATTGTATCATTTCCAAATTTTGGCCATTGGAGAATTCGGTTACAATTATTATTTACTGGAAAAATGCCAATGACTAAAGGACTGCCATATCATTGGTATGAAACTCCTAATATTCATTTCTTTACGATAAAAGATTTTGAAAACTTGTGTAAAGAGTTAAATATAGTAATAGAAAAAAGTATTGGACTAACAAGCAGCGGTAAACAATTTTCTATTTCCAAAAAATTATCTAATGAAAATCTATTTACAAGTGAGGCTATATTTCTATTAAGTTATAAAAATTTTGAACCTATTAAATTGAAATCAAAACAAAAAACTTTTGTTGGAAATTCAATCATAGCAAGATAATGTTAATGAAATTAGTTTCGATTGAATTAATTCCACAACTTAAAGATAATTATTCTTATATTATTAAAGATAATCTTTCTAATGATATAATAATAATTGATCCCGCTGAATCAGAATTGATTCTAGAAAAAATTAAGAATAAAAAACTTCAATTAAAAGCAATCTTATTAACTCATCATCATAATGATCACACTGCAGGAGTAAGTGATATATTAAAATTTTTTAATGTGCCAGTTTATAGCCCTTCAAAAAATATATTGGGAACAAGTTTTGAAGTATCGGATAATGATGAAATTAAAACAAGCTTTATAAATTTTAAAGTAATATCAACAAAGGGACACACCTTAGATCACATAGTATTTTATAATCAGGACAATGGAATACTTTTTTCTGGAGATACTCTTTTTAGATTAGGTTGTGGAAGAGTATTTGAAGGAACATTTCAAGATATGCATATCAGTTTAAAAAAGCTTGAAAAAATAGATAACGAAACATTAGTTTTTTGCGGACATGAGTACACATTAAATAATCTAGCTTTTTTAAAAAGTACATTTCCAGAATTTAGTGTTTTAGATGAAGAAGAAAAAGAAATAAAAAATCAATTAATGGAAACGAATAGTTCGATACCTTTTAATCTCGGCAAAGAAAAAGCGATTAATCCTTTTTTGTCATCAAAAGCTATTTTTTATGAAAAGTTTAAAAAAACCAAAAATCTTAATGATTATGAAATGTTTTCATTTATTAGAAAATTAAAGGATAATTTTTAGTAAATTATTAAAAATAACCTAATTTTAACAATAATTTTATTTGACTATTATCAGTGAAGGCTATAAATCCCCCCTTTTCTAGGAAAAATTATGCTAGCTATATTTAAAACAGGTGGAAAACAATACTCGGTGAAAGCTGGTCAGATACTTAAGGTGGAAAAGCTTAGTGGCAAAAAAGGTGATGATATTTCTTTTAAAGATGTCCTTGCTATTACTGATTCTGCATTAAAAAAAATTGGTAGTCCACTAATTGAAGGTGCTAGTGTCAAAGCAAAAATAGTTGAACAAATTCGTGATAAAAAAATAATTGTTTTTAAAAAACGTCAAAGACAAAACTATCGCCATACCCAAGGTCATAGACAATATCTAACAGTTTTAAAAATTGAATCAATTGATACTGGAGACAAGAAAACTTCTGCGAGAAAAAAAATTGATTCAAAAAAAGAAATTATAAAAACTGATGTAGCAAAAAAAGATATAAAGAAAAAAGCAGCTCCTATTAAGAAAAAAATGGCACCTAAAAAAACAACCAAAACAAAAGTAACAGCTACTAAAAAGAAATTAGTTAAAAAAAATGAAAAGAAATAAGGTAATTTATGGCAACTAAAAAAGCAGGTGGTAGTTCTAGAAATGGTCGTGACTCAGCCGGCAGAAGGTTGGGTGTTAAGAAATATGGGGGCCAAGTTGTTTTGTCTGGTAACATAATAGTACGTCAAAGAGGTACTAAATTTCATCCAGGTTTAAATGTTGGAATGGGAAAAGATCACACTATTTTTGCAACAATAAATGGCAAAGTATCTTTTAAAAAAACTAAGAAAAGAACATTTATTTCTGTAGTTCCTTCATAATAAAAAGGAGTTTAGCTCCTTACTAAATTAAAATGAAATTTCTTGATCAATCAAAAATATATATAGCTTCTGGTAAAGGTGGCAAAGGGTGTGTCAGCTTCAGAAGAGAAAAATATGTAGAGTTTGGTGGCCCCAATGGTGGTGATGGTGGCAAGGGAGGCGATATAGTCTTTGTTACTGATCCAAATTTAAATACTTTAATTGATTTCAGATATCAACAACACTTTAAAGCAAAAAAAGGCGAGGATGGAAAAGGACAAAATAAAACTGGAGCAAATGGAAAAGATTTAATAATTAAAGTTCCTCCGGGAACGGAAATATATAATGAAAATAAAGAAGTATTACTTGCAGACTTAACTCAAACTGATCAAAAAATTATATTGGCTAAAGGTGGAAAGGGAGGTTTAGGAAACACTAACTTTAAATCATCAACAAACAGAGCTCCTAGGCAATTTACTTCTGGAGAAGATAAGCAAGATATGTATGTTTGGCTTTCTTTGAAGCTATTTGCAGATATAGGAATAGTAGGTAAGCCTAATGCAGGGAAGTCTACTCTTCTGTCCAAAATTTCTGGAGCAACTCCAAAAATTGCTGACTATCCTTTTACAACAGTTCACCCAATTTTAGGGGTATTACGTAAATCAGATGAAGAAATAGTTATAGCTGACATTCCTGGATTGATAGAAGGAGCTCATGAGGGAAAAGGGTTGGGTGATCAGTTTTTGGCTCATATAGAAAGATGCAAAGTAATTTTACATGTTATAGATTCATCTCAAGTCAATATCGTTGAAGATTATATTACAATAGAAAAAGAATTAAAAAAATATGGAAAAAATCTTACTAAAAAAAAGAAATTATTAGCTCTTAGCAAAATAGATCTATCGGAAGAAAAGGTTATGAAAATAAGCAACGAAATCGAAAAAAAATTTAATATCAAACCTATTCTTTTTTCTAGTTTCTCTAAAAAAGGTATAAAAGATCTTGAATTAGAATTATTTAAAGCATGCGATAAACTAAATGATTAATAAGTATAAAAAAATTGTAATTAAAATTGGTTCATCATCAATTATTAATGAAAGTAATAAAAAAATAAAAACTAGTTGGTTAAATTCAATTTGTAAGGATATTGCTTTTTTACATCGTACAAAAAAAATTATTGTTGTTTGTTCAGGTGCAATAGCCTTAGGTTCTAAAATTATAAATAATAAAAAGTTTCTTCAACGCCTAGAAGATAAACAAGCGGCTGCAGCAATTGGACAAATAGAATTAGCCAATCATTGGCAGCAAACTTTAAAAAAAAATAAGATAAACTCAGCTCAAATACTACTTACGCTTAATGATAGTGAGGTTCGTAGACACTATCTTAATGTAAGAAAAACTATTAATGCTCTACACAAAAAAAATATTATTCCAATTATTAATGAGAACGATACTGTGGCTACTGAAGAAATAAGATATGGCGATAATGATAGACTGGCATCACGAGTTGCTCAAATGATTGATGCAGACTTATTAATATTATTAAGTGATGTTGATGGGCTATACACTGATAATCCCTTAAAAAATAAAAAAGCTAAAAAAATTCAAAATATATACAATATTGACTCAAACATTGAAAAAATGGCAAGTAAGAACTATTCATTAATAGGAAGTGGTGGAATGGAAACAAAAATTTTGGCAGCCAAAATTTGTATGAACGCAGGTTGCTCTACAATTATTACAAATAGTGATAAAAAAAATCCTCTTAAAAACATTAATAAAAATAATTCTACCTTATTTCATGCAAACAAATCACCAAAATCTAATAGGAAGCAATGGATCCTCAATCACCTTCATCCATCTGGAAGTATAATTTTAGATACTGGAGCAATACGTGCTATTAAAAACAATAAAAGTTTATTGCCTGCAGGCGTTACAGAGATCAAAGGACGATTTAATAGAGGAGATGTTATAAGCATAGTAAATAATCAAAATAAAAAATTTGGCATTGGAGTAATTGCATATAGTTCATCTGATGCTAAAAAAATTATTGGCAAAAATAGTAAAGAAATAAAAAGAATATTAGGATATGAAGGAAGAGATGAACTAATACATAAAGATGATTTGGTAAAAATTAATTCATGAGCAACAATAATTACATTTTAGAATTAGGCACTAAAGCAAAAAAAGCTTCAGAATTGTTATCCAATATTTCAACTAAAATAAAAAATGAGGGTCTTCTTGAGTTAAAAAAAAATATAATTAAATTTTCTGATGAAATATTAAAAGTAAATGAGAAGGATATAAAAAATGCTAATAAAAAATTACTTTCTTCAGCAATTATTGATCGTTTAACATTAAATAAGGATAGAATAGATTCTATGACTAAAAGTATAGATGAAATCATAAAATTAGAAGATCCAGTTGGTAAAGTGATGTCTGAATGGGACAGACCTAATGGTCTTAAAATTCAAAAGATATCAGTACCATTGGGTGTAATTGGCATAATATATGAATCTAGACCCAATGTTACTGTTGATGCTTCAATAATTTGTATTAAATCTGGAAATGCTGTTATCTTAAGAGGTGGAACTGACAGTTTCTTTACTTCTAATAAATTAAAGGAAATTATTAATGATTCTTTTAATGCAGTTGGCCTTCCTAAAAATGTTGTTCAAATGATTGATTCAACTGATAGATCTAATGTTGATGAAATGATTAAACTTGATAAATTTATTGATGTAATTATTCCAAGAGGAGGTAAAGGACTAATTAAAGCTATAAATGAGAATAGCTCTATTCCTGTAATTAAACATCTTGATGGAATATGTCATATATTTGTTGAAAAAGATGCCAATCTTGAAAAAGCTAAAGCTATTATTTTAAATAGTAAAATGAGACGACCTGGAATTTGTGGCGCTGTGGAAAGCTTATTAATTAATGAATCATTATATAAGCAAACATTAGAAATCTTAAAGCCTTTAATAAATGCAGGGTGTGAAATTCGAGGAGATAAACTTATTTGTAAACTAAGCCCTGAATTTAAATTAGCAGATAATAATGATTGGAGCACAGAATATTTAGAAAAAATAATATCTGTCAAACTTGTCAAAGATGTAGATGAAGCTATTAATCACATCAATAAATATTCGTCAGGCCACACTGAGTCAATTATTACAGAAGATATAGAAAAATTTAATAATTTTTATAAAAGAATTAACAGTGCTATAATATTGCAGAATGCCTCAACTCAATTTGCTGATGGAGGAGAATTTGGGTTTGGAGGAGAAATAGGCATTTCAACAGATAAATTACATGTTAGAGGACCTGTAGGTGTAGAGCATTTAACAAGTTTTAAGTATGTTGTACAAGGAAATGGTCAGGTGAGGTCGTAATTGAAAAATATTGGTTTGCTTGGAGGATCTTTTGACCCCCCTCATAAAGGTCATCTTTATATTTCATTAGAGGCAAAAAAAATTTTAAAGCTTGATGAAATCTGGTGGCTTGTAACTCCGAAAAATCCATTAAAAATATCTGAGCCCGCAACCTACAGTGAACGTGTATATAATTGTAAATTAATTACGAGAGGTAAGCCTATAAAGGTTTATGAAATAGAAAAGAAAATTAACTCAAAATATACCTATCAATCATTAAAGTATATTTTGAATAATTATAAAAATATAAAATTTTTTTGGTTAATGGGAGCTGATAATTTGATTCATTTTCATAAATGGCAAAAATGGAAACAAATATTTAATAATATTTCTATTGTAGTGTTTAAAAGACATGGATATAATAATAAGGCATTGAAAAGTATAGCTTTAAAAACTTATTCACAATCCCAAATTTTTTCTAATCCTATAAATAAAAAATATTTTGTGGAATTACCCTCATGGACATGGATTAAGAATAGAGAAATAAATATTTCATCTTCAGAAATTAGAAAACAAAGAAAAAAATTAAGAGGTAGTTATTAATAAAAAGATTATATTAATTGAAAAGATTAAAGATATTTTAGATGATACTAAATCAGAAAATATCAGTATAATTGATTTAAAAAATAAAACTTCTATTGCTGATTATTTTATTATAGCAACTTGTCGTTCTAGTCGTCATGCTGACTCAACAGCAGATGAAATAATAAAAAAATTAAAGAATCTAGGAATTAATTGTCCTGCCCCCTCTGGAAAACCAAAATGTGATTGGGTCATTGTTGACGCAGGTGAAGTAATTGTTCACTTATTTAGAGAAGAAATTCGAGCCTTATATAGTTTAGAAAAATTATGGGGTATGAATTTTAATGAAGTTGATCATAAATCTGCTTGAATTTAATGCTTTTTAGTGCTTAAGAAATTTATGAAAAAAAAATTACTAATAATTTTATTTTTTGTTTTTTTTGTTAATTCATTTAATCTAACAGCTGTAGCAAAAACCAAAGAAACATATGAATATTTAGATCTTTTTGGTCAAATTTTTGACCGAGTTAGAGAAGAATACGTTGATGAAGTAACAGATGAAGAATTAATTGAAAAAGCAATAGATGGAATGCTTACCGGATTAGATCCTCATTCAGGATATATGAATGAAGAGGTATGGAAAGAAATGCAAATGGATACCTCAGGTAAATTTGGTGGTTTGGGAATTGAAATTACAATGGAAGAAGGTTTTGTTAAAGTTATATCTCCAATTGAAGATACTCCTGCATATGAAGCTGGAATCTTGGCAGGTGATCTAATTATACAAATAGATGAAACACCAGTATTTGGTCTAACTTTAAGCGAAGCTGTAGATTTAATGAGAGGAAAAAAAGGCGATCCTATAAATATTACAATTGTGAGAGAAGGAATGGATCCTTTTGAAGTAAAAATTATCCGTGATATTATTAAAATCCAATCAGTTAAATATGAAATAATTGATAATATAGGCTACCTCAGAATAACCTCTTTTACTGAACAAACTGAATCTGGTTTAATAAAATCGATAGATGCAATTAAAAAAGAATCTAATAATAAACAACTTGGATTTATTTTAGATGTTAGATCCAATCCTGGAGGTTTGTTATCTCAATCTATTAAAGTTTCTGACATATTTTTAGATAGAGGAGAGATTGTTTCTACAAGAAGTAGAGATGATAAAGATATGAAAAGATACAGAGCAAAAAAGGGAGACTTGATTGATAATCAGCCACTTGTTGTTTTAATTAATGGAGGTTCGGCATCTGCATCTGAAATTGTTGCAGGAGCTCTCCAAGATCATAAACGCGCTATTTTAGTTGGAACAAAATCTTTTGGAAAAGGTTCTGTTCAAACAATTATACCTTTTAAAAAATCTAATATGAACAAAACAACAACTGGGATTAGATTAACAACTGCTCGTTATTATACTCCTTCTGGAAAATCAATCCAAGCTAAAGGGATTGAGCCAGATATTATAATTGAACAAGGTACTTTTACTTCTCAAGATTATCAGTATCTATCAGAATCGGATTTAAAAGACTCTCTTGATAATGATAATGATAATAATGAAAATTCAACTGGTGAGAAGGAAGAGGATCGTCTTCAAAAAGACTATCAATTATCAAGAGCTATAGATTTAATTAAAGGTATAAGTTTTTACAACGAAACTCTCAAATAATAAAATGTCTGGTAAATATAGATCATGTGTAGGAATGATGATTCTAAATGATACTAATAAAATTTTAGTAGGTAGACGATTAGATCATCCTAGTGGATTCTGGCAAATGCCACAGGGAGGAATAGATGATCATGAAAAACCAGAAGAGGCAGTCTGGCGAGAAATGATGGAAGAAATAGGAACTAACAATGCCAAATTAATAAAGAGTACTAATCAATGGTACAAATATGAAATTCCTAAAGAAACTCTAAAAACTCTACCTTGGGGAGAAAAATATATTGGACAAAAACAAAAGTGGTTTGCCTTTCGGTTTACTGGAAAAGAGGAGGATATAAATGTTAATACAAATAATCCTGAATTTAGTGAGTGGAAATGGATATTACATAACTCTTTAGTTGATAATATTGTGCCTTTTAAAAGAAAATTATATAAAAATGTATTAAGCGAATTTGAAAATCTTTTTTAATTAAAAATATGGGAGGAAATGCCAAATAGTTTAACTAAAAATAAAGTAAAGAATTATGACAACTACTATAATTCCTATAATCCATGCCCATTTATTATTCATAATAATTCTCCTATTAAAAGTACTGATCACTATATACATTAATCATTAGAAAGTTTTAATATTTTTATTTTTTCTTAGAAAGAAAGGGAAATTCTTTGTTTAAAACTCTTAATTAAAATTTTTCTTTAGAGGTTCGTAGTTCAATTTCCCAAGACCATGCACTAGAATCTTGATCATAAAAATCTAGATAAGTTTTTGCGATAAAATCAGGATGTATCATTTTGTAATTAGTATCTGATTTTGAACCAATTCCCCCATCAATAATGAAATGACCAATATGAATATTTTGAGGATGAAGTTCTCTAGCTAATGATTGAGCAAGACCTCTTAGTCCAAACTTGCCCATAGCAAAAACAGATGAGTTAGCAAACCCTTTAACTCCTGCAGTAGCTCCCGTAAAAAAAATACTACCACTTTTTCTTTTCAGCATTCTTTTTGCTGATTCTTGAGCTACTAAAAAAGCTCCATAACAAGTAACCTCAATAGCTTTTTGTGTTTGTGCAGGATCTAATTCAACTATGCTCCCTCTAACTCTTGCAGCGGCATTATAAATTACTAAATTTGGTGTACCAATCGTATTATCCAATTCTTTAAAAAGATTTGATACACTTTCTTTATTTGTAGCATCACATTGATAGGTATTTGCATTAGTTTCTTCTTTTAAGGCTTTTAATTTGTCAATATTCCTAGCAGCTAAGTTAACAACCATATTTTTTTTAGAGCACAAACGTGCCAAAGATGCGCTAAGCCCACTTCCAACACCAACGATCAATACTGATTCAGTCATCAAAATATTACTGTTTATAAATTATATTTTTTCATAAAATGAAGCATTTAAAGCTTCAATTTTAGCGTTAGCAATTAATATTTTTTGCTTTGATTCATCTGTATCTTTATTCTGCAATTCTTGTATTTCTTTTTCTATTGAATTCTTGTCCAAAGAATTCATTTCTTCTACAGTTTCTCCCAGAACAATACATTTTTCAGGATTTACTTCTGCAAATCCTCCTGAAACAAAAAAAGATTTTAATAAATCTTTATTTTCTCCATAAACCATTACACGTCCTGATCTAAGTGAAGATATCAATTTACTATGTCCAGGAAGAACACCTATATCTCCATCCTTACCTGGCACAATTATCATACCTACCTCATCATTAAAAATAAGATTTTCAGGTGAAACTAAATCAAAAGAGATTTTTGCCATTAAGCCGCTTCAGATTCTAATTTTTTTGATTTTTCAATTGCTTCATCAATACCTCCAACCATATAGAATGCGGCCTCAGGCATATGATCATACTCACCTTTCACTAGTCCATCAAAACTTTTAATTGTATCTTCCAATTCAACATATTTTCCTGGAGAACCAGTAAATACTTCAGCAACAAAAAAAGGTTGGCTTAAAAATTTTTCAATTTTTCTAGCTCTTGCAACAGTTAATTTATCTTCTTCGGATAATTCGTCCATACCTAAAATTGCAATTATATCTTGTAAACTTTTGTAAGTTTGCAAAACACGTTGAACTTCTCTTGCTACACGATAATGATCATCTCCTACAACCTGTGGATCTAAAATTCTTGAAGTAGAGTCAAGCGGGTCTACAGCTGGATAAATACCTTTTTCAGAAATTGCTCGGTTTAAGACAGTTGTTGCATCAAGGTGAGAAAATGATGTTGCAGGTGCTGGATCTGTTAAATCATCAGCAGGAACATAAATTGCCTGAACCGAAGTTATTGATCCTTTTTTTGTAGTTGTAATACGTTCTTGAAGAGCGCCCATATCAGTTGCCAATGTCGGTTGGTAACCAACGGCAGATGGTATTCTTCCTAAAAGAGCTGATACTTCAGAACCTGCTTGAGTAAAACGAAATATATTATCTACAAAAAATAAAACATCTTGACCTTCTTCATCTCTGAAATACTCTGCCTGAGTCAATCCAGATAAAGCAACTCTTGCTCGAGCTCCAGGAGGTTCATTCATTTGACCATAAACTAAAGCAACTTTGGAGTCTTTTCCTTTTAAGTCGATAATACCAGACTCAATCATTTCATGATAAAGATCATTTCCTTCACGAGTTCTTTCTCCTACTCCTGCAAAAACAGAATACCCACCATGTGCTTTTGCAATATTATTAATCAACTCCATAATTAAAACTGTTTTACCAACACCTGCTCCACCAAAAAGTCCAATTTTACCACCTCTTGCATATGGTGCTAAAAGATCAACTACCTTAATACCGGTGACTAAAACTTCTGTTTCAGTAGATTGATCAACAAATTCTGGCGCAGATCTATGAATAGGATATGTTTTTTTTGTTCCAATTTCACCTCTTTCATCAACAGGCTCTCCTACTACATTCATTATACGTCCTAAAGTTTCTGGGCCTACAGGCATTGAAATAGGGGCGCCTGTGTCTGTTGCCGTTTGGCCTCTGACCAAACCATCTGTAACGTCCATGGCAATTGTACGGACAGCGTTTTCTCCTAAATGTTGAGCAACTTCTAACATTAGTCGATTACCATTATTGTCTACTTCAAGTGCGTTCATGATAGCAGGAAGTTCTCCATCAAATTCTACATCTACAACTGCTCCAAGTACTTGTGATATTTTTCCAGTTAAATTGTTAGCCATATATCCCCCTTTAAATTGATTCTGCTCCAGAAATAATCTCTATTAATTCTTTAGTAATAAATGCTTGTCTTGTTCTATTATATTTTAAAGTTAAACTATCTATCATTTCTCCAGCATTACGAGTCGCGTTATCCATAGCCGCCATACGAGCTCCCTGCTCACCGGCATCGCTTTCAAGTAATACTTTAAAAATTTGAATAGAAACATTTTTAGGAAGTAAATCTTGCAATATTGTTTCTTCATCAGGTTCATAAGTATATATTGCCTTATTTGAACTTTCAGTTTCATTGGATTTATCTTCATTGTTTTTGTTAGATATATCAAGAGGTATTAATTGTTGTTGAGTTACTTCTTGAGAAATTGCAGATTTAAATTTATTATATACAAGAATACATTTATCAAATTTTCCTTCAAAATATAAAGATTGTAACTTTGCAGAAATTTCTAATGCTATATTGTAACCTGCACTAGATACATTCGTATCAACAAAGCTATCTGTTATATTTTCTTTCAAGGTACGAAGAAAAAAATCTCTGCTTTTTTTACCAATAGGTAGCAGTTGAACTTTTTTGTTTTCAGATTCTAATTTCTTAACTAGCTTAAATGTTTCTCTATTTATACTACTATTAAAACCACCACATAAACCTCGATCTGCGCTAACAGGTACAACAATATAATTCTGATCTTCTCCAGTGCCAGTTAAAAGTTTTATAATCCCTTCTCCTGAAGATGCAGAAGTAGCCAGAGAAGATAACATTTCTTCTAATCTTGAAGAATAAGGTCTTGCGGCTTCTGCCTTTTCTTGAGATCTACGCAGCTTACTTGCAGCAACCATCTTCATTGCAGACGTAATTTTTTTAGTTGAACCTACAGAGTTTATTTGAGTTTTAATATCTTTTAAACTTGGCATAAATTAACTATTTAAAAATTTATCTACAAATCCATCAAGAATAGATTTTAGTTTTTCATCATTCTCTTTGGATAATTCTTTTTCATTTGCCAAAGATTCAAGCCAATCTGAATGATTAGTTCTAACTTCTGACATAACTTCAGATTCAAAACGTACTACATCATTCACAGCAATTTTATCTAAATAGCCCCTTACACCTGCATAAATAGACACTACTTGCTCTGGTACAGTAAGGGGAGAATATTGTCCTTGTTTTAATATTTCAACTAACCTTGCTCCTCGATCTAGAAGCTGTTTAGTAGAAGCGTCAAGATCAGAAGCAAATTGAGCAAATGCTGCCATTTCCCTGTATTGAGCTAACTCAAGTTTTACTGGTCCTGCAATCTTTTTCATTGCTTTAGTTTGTGCTGCAGATCCAACCCTGCTAACTGATAATCCAACATTAATTGCTGGTCGAATTCCAGCAAAAAATAAATTTGTTTCAAGAAATATCTGTCCATCTGTAATTGAAATAACATTTGTTGGAATATATGCAGATAAATCGCCTGCTTGAGTTTCAATAACTGGAAGAGCAGTTAAGCTACCTCCTCCATGCTCATCACTCATTTTAGCAGCTCTTTCTAAAAGTCTACTATGAATATAAAAAACGTCTCCTGGATAAGCTTCACGTCCTGGTGGTCTTCTAAGTAGTAAAGACATTTGTCTATATGCTACTGCTTGTTTAGACAAATCATCATAAACAATTAAAGCATGCATACCATTATCTCTAAAAAACTCTCCCATTGTACAGCCTGTGTAGGCTGATAAAAATTGAAGTGGAGCCGGTTCAGAAGCTGTTGCACTCACAACTATTGTGTATTCCATTGCTCCATTGTCTTCTAGCGTTTTAACTATTTGTGCAACTGTTGATCTCTTTTGACCAATAGCTACATAAATACAATATAGCTTTTCTTTTTCATTGTTAGATTCATTGACTGTTTTTTGATTTAAAATAGTATCAATAGCTACGGCAGTTTTGCCTGTTTGTCTGTCTCCAATAATTAACTCTCTTTGACCTCTTCCTATAGGGACAAGTGCATCTAAAGCTTTTATCCCAGTCTGCATTGGTTCTGATACACTTTGTCTTGGTATAATTCCTGGAGCTTTTAATTCAATTCTTCTTCTGTCTTTAGAATTAATTGGACCCTTTCCATCAATCGGGTTACCTAAACCATCAACTACTCTGCCCAATAATTCTTTACCTACTGGTACATCAACAATTTCTCCTGTACGTTTAACGGTATCTCCTTCTTTAATACCTGTATCATCACCAAAAATACTAACACCTACATTGTCCATTTCTAAATTTAGAGCCATACCTTTAACTCCACCAGGAAACTCTACCATTTCACCCGCCTGAACCTGATCTAAACCATAGACTCTAGCGATTCCATCTCCAACACTTAAAACTGTTCCAACTTCAGCAACATCTGCTTTGGTTTCAAAATTTGATATTTGGTCTTTTATTACTGATGAAATTTCTGCAGCTTTAATTTCCATTATGCCCCCTTCATTGCAATCTTGAGTTTATTTATTTTATTAGACAAAGATGTGTCAATCATTTTGGAACCTACCTTAATAATCAAACCACCTATTATTTGCTCATCAACTTTATAACTAAGTGAAAGCTTATCACCTAAAATTGTTCTTAACTGTTCTTTAATATTATCTTGTTGTTCATTGGATAGTTTTTCTGCAGAAGTTATATCTGCTAAAACATCACCTCTTTTATGTGCATTAATATTTTTAAATTGAGCAATTATATCAACTGTTTTTTGAAATCTTTTATTTTTAGATAAAACTTTTAAAAAGGTTGAGGATAATTCATTTGGGTTTTTAGATTTTAATATGTTTTGTAAAATTTCTAATTTATCATTAGATTTTATTAGAGGGCTTTTTATAACTAATTTTAAATCTTTATTATTTTTTATCGTTGATTGGATAAATAAAAGATCATCTAAAACTACATCTACTAATTTTTTTTCTGACGCTAAATCATATAGCGCTGAAGCATAACGATCTGATATTAGGTCGCCAGAAGATAATTGTGATGCCATTAATGTTCTCCAAATTAGGAATTGAGAATGGGTATTAACACATCAGAAAATCAAGGTAAACTGTGAGTTTATCTACTAAAGTGAGTATTTCGACACAATTTTTTGAATCTGTGGGTAAATTACATAAAAGTATATGGATCAACATCAATTATTCGCTTTAGTGATGGCGGTAGAGGGTATTTTTTAAGTAAAAATTTGGTGTATTCATTAAGAAGTTTTCTTGAACTTCCTTTTATTAATATTCTATATCTATGCTGACCTCTGAGTAAAAAAATAGGCGCTTCGACAGGACCTAAAATATTAATATTTTTTGAAGAAAAATTGTGCTGTACTAATTTTTGAGCGTAACTTTCTGCCTGACTTTTTGCATGCCCTGATATAATAATTGATGTCATATATGTAAAGGGAGGGATATTAAATGTTTCCCTATCTTTGAGAGCTTGTTGTACAAATAATTTACGATCCCTTTTTATTAAAGATTGAATAACTTCTTGATCAGGAAAATAAGTTTGAATTAAAACTTTGCCTCTTTTATTGGCCCTTCCAGCTCTGCCACTTACTTGTTGCAATAAGTTATAAGTTCTTTCTATGGCCCTCATATCCCCTCCAGTTAAACCAGCATCAGCATCCAAAACTCCCACAAAAGACAAATTGGGAAAATGATATCCTTTAGCCATTATCTGGGTAGCTACTAGAATATCTATTTTATTATTTTCAAAATTTTCTACTATATTTTTAATTTTATTTGGTGTGTTTGCAACATCACTCGACATTACTCCAATCCTATATTGTGGAAACAAAATACCAAGCTCTTCTTGAATACGTTCAATTCCTGGTCCAATTAATTTTATTGATTCTTTAGATTCACATTTTGGACAATCAGATTTTATAGGGTAAATTACACCGCAGTGGTGACATAACAAACGCTTTTTTGATCTATGCATTACTAACCATGAAGTACATTGGTTACACTGGTATCTATATCCGCACTCAAAACACAAACTTAGCGGAGAGTAGCCCCTTCTATTTAAAAATAATAATGCTTGTTCTTTTTTATTTAAACAAGAAGTTAATTCGTCAATAATTGGCTGAGAAATCCATTTATCTTTTTTTAATAAATTTTCATTTAAATTAATTAATTCAATTTTAGGTAATTCGATTCCTGAAAATTGTGATTTTAAGAAAACATGTTTATATTTTTTTTTATTTATATTGTTTTGTGTCTCCAAAGATGGTGTAGCAGAGGATAAAATAATATTACATTTTTCAATTTTTGCTCTTACAGTGGCTATATCTCTTGCATGATAACGAATGTTATCTTCTTGTTTGTAGGAAATATCGTGTTCTTCATCAACAATTATTAAACCTAGTTTTTTAAATGGAAGAAATAATGAAGACCTAGCACCTATAACTACTATCGGCTCTCCTAAATAAGAACGGGACCAAATACTTTTTCTTTTTTTATCTGAAATTTTTGAATGCCATACTTCAGGATTAAAACCAAATCTTTCTAAAAATCTTTTTTCCAATTGAGGTGTTAAAGAAATTTCAGGTACCATAATTAATATTTGTTTATTTTTTTTGTATACCTCTTCTACAATTTCAAAATATACTTCAGTTTTACCTGAGCCCGTTACTCCCTCCAAAACAATTGGTGAATAAAATTTAAACAATAAGTCTTTTATTTTTTGTGAGGCAATTGCTTGATCATTATTTAATTTAACAACATTAGGCTTAAATAAATTATTTTTTTGTTCAATTTTATTCTCTTCAAAAATTTTATTATTAATTAAAAATAGCTTAAGTACAAGTCCTCTAGGCTCGAGCGTGTAATCACTAATCCAATTAATTAATCTTATTATTTGCTTACTTAGTAAGATTTCTTCAAAAACATATTCAACATTTTTAAGTTTATATTCTTTTTTCTCAGGCAATGTTCGCATAGTCTCTATGACCATTCCTAACTGATTCTTTGTTCTCCCAAATGGAACTCTAACAATAGTTCCTTCTTTGACAATTTGTCCTTTTTTTAGTTTATAGGTGAAATATTGATCAAAAGGCCTAGTGACAATGATATTACAAAACATATTTTTTTTAATTAATTTATTTCTTATTTTTTTAAATATTACTTTTATGTTATAGATAAATCTATGAAGTTTTTTGTAGATACAGCAAATATAGAGGATATAGAGAAATTGATTCCAACTGGATTCGTTGATGGAGTTACAACAAATCCCTCACTTATTGCTAAACAAGGAGCAGATATGGCTGAAACAATTAAAAATATCTGTTCGATTGTTAATGGCCCTGTCAGTGCTGAAGTTACAGCTACTGATTTTACAAAAATGCTTGAAGAAGGTGAATATTTAGCTTCATTAGCAAAAAATGTTGCTGTTAAAGTTCCTTTAACTATTGATGGTCTTAAAACGTGCAAGTCTCTTCGCGAAAAAGGAATTATGGTGAATGTCACATTATGTTTTTCTGCTGCTCAAGCTTTATTAGCTGCTAAAGCGGGTGCTTCATTTATCTCACCTTTTGTTGGAAGGCTAGATGACATCGGAGAAAAAGGGATGGACCTTATAGAAGATATAGTAATAATGTATGAAAACTATGCTTTTGAAACAGAGGTTCTAGTTGCTTCTATACGTACTAAGCAGCATGTAATTGATTCAGCAGTTATTGGAGCTCACGTTGCTACCCTACCTCCAAAAGTAATTTATGAACTATACGATCATTCTTTAACCGACAAAGGCCTAAAAGCTTTTCTTGATGACTGGGCAAAAACTGGGCAATCTATACTTCCTAAGTAAGTATGAAAAAAGAAAATGACAAAAACTCCTCGGAAGAGATTGTCATTGAATATTTAAAAAAAAATAAAAATTTTTTTATTAAGTATCCAGAACTAATTAAAGGGCTCAATTTTCCTTTAAAAGATAATGGTTCTGAAAAGATTATTGATTTAGATGCATATAGATACAAAAAAATTTCTCAAGAAAATATAGATCTGCAAAATCAAATGACTGAAATTCTTTTAGCTGGCAAAAGTCACATGCAATCTCAAAAAAGAATTCTCAAATCATCACTTAAAATTCTTAACAGCAAATCACTAGCAAAAGTCTTTAGTGTTATTTTATCAGATTTTAAAATACTTCTTGGTTGTGAATATATTAATTGTTTTAGTACAAATAATAATATTAGCATCAACAAAGTTCAAAAAATAGATACGCGCGTAGCAAAAAGTTATTTTCGTGACAAAGCGATGACAAACTTAAATCAAAATTCTAAAGGCGTCTTGTTATTCTTTCCCAATAAATCACCACAAATAAAATCCTATATTTTATTAAAAATTAATTTTCAGGAAGACATGTTTGTTGTTGCTATGGGATCAAAAGATATCAATAAATTTAATCCTGATCAACAGGTTGATCTTATCGAATATTTAATAAAAATTATTGAGAATAAAATTCATCAATTTAAATATGAATAGCCCTACCATCTACATTCATTGCTGCCTCTTTAACTGCTTCACTTGTTGTTGGATGAGCATGACAAATACGAGCAATATCTTCGGCGCTACCGCCAAATTCCATTGTAGTGACAATTTCAGCAATTAGCTGACCTGCATCATGACCTATAATATGCGCACCTAAAATTGAGTCTGTTTTTTTATCAGCTAAAATTTTAACAAAACCTTCGGTAGTGGATGTAGTGAGGGCTCTGCCATTTGCCATAAAAGGAAACTTTCCAATCTTGTATTCAATTTTAAGTTCTTTAAGTTGTTCTTCTGTTTTGCCAACGGAAGCAACTTCAGGATTTGTATAAACTATAGCTGGAATAATATCATAGTTCATATGTGTTTTTTGACCATGAATTAATTCTATACATGCAACACCTTCTTCTTCTGCTTTATGCGCTAGCATTGGTCCAGGTGCAACATCTCCAATTGCATAAATGCCATCAACACTTGTTTTAAATTCTTGATTAATTTTTATTGCTTTTTTTTCATCTAAGTTAACACCGATTTTTTCTAAATTTAATCCTTCCGAGTTTGGTTTTCTTCCAACTGACATAAGAACAATTTCATATTTTTCTTTAAGTTCTTTTTTTTCAGATGATTCTATAGATACTTCAACATTATCTTTATTTATTTTTGCATTATTAACTTTATGAGATAATTTAAATTCTATACCTTGTTTTTGTAAGGCCTTCATAAAATTAGATGCGATCTCTCCGTCCATAGTTGGAACAATACGGTCTAATGCTTCTACTACTGTTACTTTTGTTCCAAGTCTTGACCAAACAGATCCCATCTCTAAACCAATATATCCTCCTCCAACAACCAACATAGATTTTGGAACTGATTGTAGAGAAAGAGCACCAGTTGATGTAACAATTTGTTTTTCATCAATTGGCATACTAGGTATTTCAATAGAAGAAGATCCTGTGGCTATAATAAAATTTTTAGCTGAAAGTTTTTTTTCTTCTTTTGCAGATTTAACAAGAATTGTTTTACTATCAATAAAAGATGCTGAGCCACTAATATGTTCAATTTTATTTTTTTTGAATAGAAAACCAATTCCTCCTGTAAGTTGTTTTACAATTTTATCTTTACGTTGCATTAGTTTTGCTAAATCAAGTTCTATTTTTGTAGCCTTAATTCCATGCTCTTCAGCATGTTTTGAGATATCCATAAATTTTTCTGATGAATTCAATAAAGCTTTTGAAGGAATACATCCGATGTTCAAACAAGTACCACCCAACGTTGATTCTTTTTCTACACATGCTACTTTCATTCCAAGTTGTGCTGCTCTTATTGCTGCAACATATCCTCCTGGTCCAGCTCCAACAACAATTACATCAAAATCAACCATCTAAATACCTAATACAATCTTTGAGGGATTTTCTAGCAAAGATTTAATTTTTACAAGAAAACCAACACTTTCTTTGCCATCAATAATACGATGATCATAACTAAATGCCAAATACATCATGGGACGAGCAACAATTTCATCATCTACAACAACAGCTCTTTTTTGAATATTATGCATACCTAAAATACCTGATTGTGGTCTATTAATAATAGGTGTGCTTAACATAGAACCATAGACTCCTCCATTTGATATAGTAAAAGTTCCTCCACTTAAATCATCCATAGTTAAACTTCCCTCTTTAGCCTTGTCACTTAGTTCAACTATTTTCTTTTCAATATCTCCAAAAGTCATTTCATCAGCATTAGTTAAAACTGGAACAACTAATCCTTTTTCAGTACCAACAGCAATACCAATATCAAAATGATTTTTGTAAACAATATTGTTTTCGCGTATTTCAGCATTAACAGCAGGAAATTCTTGAAGACTCATCACTGCAGCTTTTACAAAAAAGGACATGAATCCTAATTTGACCCCATAACGCTCTTTAAAATCATCATTTTTTTTCTCGCGTATTTCTATGATAGCTGACATATCAACTTCATTAAAGGTAGTTAAGATAGCTGCAGTATTTTGTGATTCTTTTAATCGTGTTGCTATAGTTTGTCTGATTTTAGACATAGGAACTATTTCTTCTCTATCAGTAGATTTTTGTTTTTTTAATGAATTTTTTCCTTCTAAATGATTTAAAATATCCTCTTTTGTAATTCGACCATCATCTCGTTGTGTTTTAATAGAACTTGCATCAAGATTATTTTCTACAAGCATTTTTTTTACTGATGGAGATAATTTATTATTATTTTTATTTATTTTTTTATTATCCTTTATATTTTGTTCAACGATTTTTTCTTTTTTTGGTTCGATATTTTTTGTTTCATTAGTTTGAATTTTTTTTGAACCATTAGAATCTCCAATAATTCCTAACACACCACCAATATGAATATCAGAACCTTCTTTGGCTTTAATTTCTGATAAAGATCCTGCCTGAGGTGCTGGAACTTCAACTGTAATTTTATCAGTCTCTATTTCAACCAAAGGCTCATCGATATCAAAAGGCTCGCCAACCTTTTTTAACCATTTAGAAACAGTAGCCTCAGTGATAGATTCACCTAAAGTAGGAACTATTAATTCAACAGTCATTGTGTTTATCTCTATTTATCATTTTACTTTTTTTATTCAATTGGCAGTTTATATTTTACTAAAGAAACTCCTTTATTTTCTTTTTTAATTTCTTCTAAATCAGCTTCTGTAGCTAATCTCAGTATATTTTGCTGATTAGCAAGATGTCGATCAAATACACCTGTAGCAGGAGATGCCGCAGCTCTTCTTCCAATAAAATGTAAGTCTAATTGCTTAGCATTAATAGTTTTCAAAACATTCTCAATACGATTTTTAACAAAAACCCATGCTCCCATATTTTTTGGTTCTTCTTGACACCATATCATCTCACAATTATTAAAATTTTTTATTGACTCAGTAAGAGTTTCATATGGAAAAGGATACAGCTGTTCTATTCTTACAATATGTATCCCCGTCTTTTTTAATTTTTCTATATAATCTTGTAATTCAAAATATATTTTTCCAGAACATAAAATTAATCTTTTAATATTTTTTTGTTCACCTTCTTGAATAGGGTCGCTTAGAACTCGGTGAAAGGTTGAGCCATTAATAAACTCATCTATAGATGAAGTATTTTTTTTATGCCTCAAGGTAGATTTTGGTGTCATTAAAATTAATGGTTTTCGAAAATCTCTTAAAAGTTGTCGACGCAAAATATGAAAATAATTTGCAGGACTAGTGCAGTTAGCAACTTGAATATTATCTTCGGCACACATAGTTAAAAATCTTTCAATTCTAGAGCTTGAGTGTTCAGGACCTTGACCTTCATGACCATGTGGTAACAAAATTGTCAAACCTGACATACGAAGCCACTTTCTCTCGCCTGTTGTGATAAATTGATCAATAATTATTTGAGCGCCATTGGCAAAATCACCAAATTGTGCTTCCCATAAAACCAAAGTTTTTGGATCAGCTTGAGAATATCCATATTCAAAACCAAGAACACCAAATTCAGATAAAAAACTATCAACAATTTCATATAATCCCTGTTCTTTTGTAAAATGACGTAATGGAACAAAACGATTTTCATTTTCTTGATCATACAAAACTCCGTGACGTTGACTAAAAGTGCCTCTGCCAACATCTTGACCTGATAAACGTACTCCATAGCCTTCTTTTAAAAGTGTGGCAAAAGCTAATGACTCTGCAGTTGCCCAATCAATATTTTTTCCATCTATTATAGATTGTTTTCTTTCTTGATAAATTTTTCTAATTTTTTTATGAGCATTAAAATCATCAGGGATATGATGAATTTGCTTTCCAATCTCAATTAAATTTTTTTCAATAAAAGAAGTTTTTCCTTTTCTTGCATCAAGAGATGCTGTTTTAAATCCTTTCCAAGTACCATCCAACCAGTCAGCTTTATTTGGTTTATAAGATTTTGCAGATTCAAACTCTTCATCGAGAAATTTTCTAAAATCAGTTAGTATTTTTTTTGATTCTTCTTCACTAATAATATTTTCTTCAATTAATTTTTTTTCATAAATCTTTAATGTTGTTGGATGATTATCTATTGCTTTATACATAAGCGGTTGAGTAAAAGATGGTTCATCAGCTTCATTATGCCCTGAACGTCGATAGCAAAACATATCAACAACAACATCTTCTTTAAAAAGATTTCTATATTCTGCTGCTAATCTACATACATGAACAACAGCTTCAGGGTCATCACCATTAACATGAAATATAGGAGCCTGAACCATTTTAGCAATTTCAGTACAATAAGGGGCAGATCTGCCATAGTGTGGGGTAGTAGTAAAACCTATTTGATTATTAATTACAAAATGCACTGTGCCTCCAGTCCTAAAACCTCTTAGTTGAGACATAGCAAATGTTTCAGCTACAATTCCTTGTCCAGCCATTGCTGCATCCCCATGAATTAATATACCAAAAACTTTATTGTTTAATTTATCTTTAAGTAAAGTTTGTTTGGCTCTAACTTTGCCAACTAATACTGGGTCAACAGCCTCCAGATGAGAGGGATTAGGTGTTAGTGATAAATGGATTTTTTTTCCATTAAATTCTCTATCACTTGAAACACCTAAATGGTACTTTACATCACCAGAACCTAATACTTCATTAGGATCATTAAGATTACCTTGAAATTTTGACAAAATACCTCGATAGGGCATTCCCAAAACTGTAGCAAGTAATGTTAATCTTCCTCTATGCGCTGTTCCAAAAAAAATATTTTCCACGTCAGCTAAACAAGATTGTTTAACTATCTGCTCTATTCCAGGTATCATGGATTCTCCACCCTCTACACCATATCTTTTTGTGCCTAAGAATTTTTTATCTAAATATTGTTCAAATAATTCAGATTCAGCTAATCTTTTAAAGATTGCTTTTTTTCCTTGATTAGTAAAGTTTGTTTTATTTTGTACCTCTTCAATACGTTCTTGAATCCATTGTTTTTGTTCTGGAGATTGAATATGTAAAAATTCTATACCAATTGAAGATGAATAAGTATCCTTAACAATTTGAATAATATTTTTTAAAGATGTTTTTTCTAAACCTAAACTTCCATCAATAAATATTTCTTTGTCTAAATCTCTATCAGTAAATCCATATGATCTGTAATCTAGCTCAGGATGATAATTTTTTATATGAAGATTTAGTGGATCTAAATCAGCAATTAAATGTCCATTGATTCTAAAAGCTCTTATTAATCGCAGCGCTCTTATTGAATCAATTGTAGAACTTTTAAAATTATTTTCATCGATGTTACCTATTGATCGTATAACTTTATCAAAAGAAACATTATCTATTACATTTGATGTTCTTTTTTTCCATTCTGGTCCACCAAAATCAGATAAAATTGCCAAATCATCTTCATGAAAAGTTTCAAAAAAATTGCTCCAACTTTTATCAATTGAATTTGGATCTTCTTTGAATTTAAAAAACAGCTCTGCCACGTAAGGCGCATTTGCACTATTAAGAAAACTGTCGTTCATTTAAAAAAAATTAATATACCTTTATATATTATGACTATTAATATTATTTTTTTCTAAGTATAGCTTTTTTGCATCGCTTTTAACATGGTTTCACCAAGTTTTGCAGGTGAAGGGGCTATTAAAACATTTGATTGTTCTAGTGCTTTGATTTTAGACTCAGCAGTTCCTTTATTTCCTGATATTATAGCTCCAGCGTGTCCCATACGTTTTCCTTTTGGAGCAGTAATACCCGCAATAAAAGCTGCAGTGGGCTTCTTAATAGAAGATTTTTTAATAAATTCAGCGGCATCTTCTTCTGCAGATCCTCCTATTTCTCCTATCATCAATATTCCTTTTGTTTCTTCATCATGTAAAAAAAGATCTATACAATCAATAAAATTCATCCCATGAATGGGATCACCTCCAATACCCACACAGGTTGTTTGACCAAGCCCTATTTCTGATGTTTGCCAAACAGCTTCATATGTAAGAGTTCCTGAACGGCTAACTATTCCAATTTTACCTTTTTTATGAATAAATCCAGGCATAATACCAATCTTACACTCTTCTGGAGTAACAAGACCGGGACAGTTAGGACCAATAAAATATATATTTTGTTCAATAATTCTTTTTTTTATTTCGACCATATCTAAAACTGGAATACCTTCAGTGATGCATGTAATAATTTTAATATTGGCATCTATAGCTTCATGAATAGCCTTAGTTGCAAATTTTGCTGGAACATAAATTACTGTAGCATCAGGTTTAGTTCTATCAACAGCCTCTTGAACAGAATCAAAGACTGGAAGATTTAAATGAATACTTCCTCCCTTTCCAGGTGTTACCCCTCCAACCATTTGAGTCCCATAATCAATAGCTTGCTTAGAATGAAAAGTTCCTTGAGATCCTGTAAAACCCTGACAAATAACTTTGGTGTCTTTATTAATTATAATTGACATTTATTTTGCTAAATCTACTACTTTTTTTGCTGCTTCAGTAAAATCATCAATTGAAGTCATTCCTAAGTTTGACTTATTAATAATATCTCTTCCTTCTTTAGAGTTTGTTCCTTGAAAACGTACTACAATTGGTAATTTAAAATCTAGTTCCTTGACTGCTTCTATAATACCATTTGCTATCATGTCACAATGAATGATTCCTCCGAAAATATTAATAAGTACTGATTTAACATTTGAATCCGATTGAATAATTTTAAATCCTTTTACTGCTCTTTCTTTATTTGCAGTTCCTCCTAAATCTAAAAAATTTGCAGGCTCTTCTCCGAATTGTTTAATTAGATCCATAGTTGCCATTGCTAAACCAGCTCCATTTACCATGCATCCAATTGAACCATCTAACTTTACATAGTTCATATTATTTTTAGTAGCTTCTAACTCTAATGGATCTTCTTCACTTATATCTTGTAATTCGTTTAACTCTGGATGACGAAATAACGCATTATCATCTAAGCTTATCTTTGAATCTAATAAAATAAAATGTCCTTCATCATTTAAAACCAAAGGATTGATCTCAATGCTGCTTGCATCTACATTTATAAATAATTTAATTAGTTTTTTTACTATAATATTAAGTTCCTCAAATTGCTTTTCAGAAATATCTAAAATTTTAATTAAATTTTTTCTTAAAACAATATTGGTCAAATCAGAAAAGTAAATATAATGAATTTCATCTGGATTGGATTCAGCAACTTCTTCTATATCCATACCTCCAGATGCTGAAATCATCATCATAGGCTGCGAAGTATTTCTATCTATTAAGATGCTAAGATAAAACTCTTTTTTTATTTTACAACCTTCTTCAATGTAAATACGTTTTACTTCTTTTCCTTTATCACCCGTTTGTTTTGTTATTAAAACATTGTTAATCATTGATTCTGCAATTTTAAAAACCTTATTTTTTTCTGAAACTACTTGTACTCCTCCCATATTATTAAAATTATTTTTAAATTTTCCAGCTCCCCTTCCTCCAGCATGAATTTGAGATTTAACTACCCAAGGAGGACCTTTTAAGGTTTCTAAATTTTCTTCAATTTGCGATAGATTTTCAATAAAAACTATTCCCTTAAGCACGGGAAGGTCAAATTTCTTTAGGAGTTCCTTCGCTTGGTACTCGTGGAGGTTCATCTATTTTTTTTTAATAATTTATCTGCAAGTTTTGTTAAATTTTTTACTGCATTTACTGATTTGTTAAATTGTTTTTTTTCAGAAGAGTTTAGTTTTAATTCTATGATCTTTTCCACACCCCTGCTTCCTATTATCACAGGAACACCTACATAAAATCCTTTTATGCCATATTCTCCATTTAAGTAAGCAGCGCAAGGTAGAATTCTTTTTTCATTTCTTATAAAGGACTCTGCCATGGAAATAGCAGAAGAAGCAGGAGCATAAAAAGCAGAAGCTGTTTTCAGAAGTTTGCCGATTTCAGCACCACCATCTCGGGTTCTTTTAATAATTTGATCAATTTTTTTACTTGTAGTCCATTTTAATCTTATTAATTCAGGTATTGGTATTCCTGATATAGTTGAATATCTAATTAAAGGAACCATTGTGTCTCCATGTCCACCCAAAACAAAGGCGTTGACATCTTCTACTGAAACTTCAAACTCATTTGATAAAAAATATTTAAGTCTAGCACTATCTAATACACCAGCCATTCCAACACACATATTAGTTTTTAGACCTGCACTTTTTTGTAATACGCTAACCATGGCATCTAGAGGATTAGTTATACAAATTACAAAAGATTTTTTACTATATTTACTTATTGCTTGACCAACTTGTTGAACAATAGTGGAGTTTTTTTGTACTAGATCATCTCTGCTCATACCTGGTTTTCTTGCAAAACCAGCAGTAACAATTATTACATCTGAGTTTTTTATATCTTTGTAACTATTTGATCCCTTTATTTTAATATTAAAAGATTCAACTGCAGATGATTGAGCAATATCAAGGGCCTTTCCTTGGGGTATTCCCTTTGCTATATCAACAAGAACTACATCAGCTAATTCTTTTATACCTATTAGGTGAGCAAGGGTTCCACCAATATTACCAGCACCAATAAGAGAAATTTTTTTTCTCATTCTGGTTCTATATAAGAATTATTTTTCAGTAACAATAGCCTTCTTTATATCTGCTATTGCTTTGGCTGGATTTAATCCTTTGGGACAAGATCTGGTACAATTCATTATAGAATGGCATCGGTATAATTTAAGAGAGTCATTAATTTCTTCTAATCTCTCTTTTCTTTTAGTATCTCGTGTGTCATTTATCCATCTTGATGCTTGCAGTAGAACTGCTGGTCCTAGATAATTATCTCCATTCCACCAATAACTTGGACAAGAGGTTGTGCAACAAAAACATAAAACGCATTCCCAACTTCCATCTAATTTAGCCCTATCTTCTGGCTTTTGAATATTTTTAGAAGGATTTTTCCCTTTTTTTTCTTCATCATTTTGCAACCATGGTTTTATTGACTCTAGTTGTTTATATGCATCTGTTAAATCAGGAACCAAATCTTTAACAACACGCATATGGGGAAGAGGATAAATTTTAATATCTTTTTTAATTTCTTCAATTGGTTTCAAACAAGCCAATGTATTTACTCCATCAATATTCATTGCACATGACCCGCATACACCTTCTCTGCAAGACCTTCTAAAAGTTAAGGTAGTATCAATTTCATTTTTAATTTTTATAAGAGCGTCTAAAACCATTGGACCACAGTTTTTTAAATCAACTTCATATTTGTCTAATCTAGGATTTTCATTCTCCTCAGGATCCCATCTGTATATAATTAATTTTTTTGTTGAATCATTATTTCCTTCAAAAGAATAGGTTTTGCCTTCTTTGATTTTTGAATTTTTTGGTAAAATAAAATTAGCCATAATATTAATAAACTCTTTTCTTGGGTGGGATTGGTTGAACGTGATTAGTTAATGTATTTAAGTTTACAGGCTTCTTATCTAATTTTATATTTCCTTCTTTATCCAACCAAACCAAACTATGAACAAGCCAATTTTTATCGTCTCTTTCTGGATAGTCTTCTCTCGCGTGAGCCCCTCTACTTTCTGTTCGATTAAGAGCTGAATATAATGTTGCTTTAGATTGCTCCATTAGATTGTGCAATTCTAATGTTTCTACTAAATCTGTATTAAAAATAAGTGATTGATCCTTAACTTGAATTTTTTCCATTTTTCTTTCAACAGTTTCAAATTCTTTTATACCACTTTTAATTAAATCCTCAGTTCTAAAAACAGCACATTTTTTTTGCATTATTTTTTGCATTTCATTACGTGCTTCTCCTGAAAAAATTTCTCCTTTGTTGTGTCTGATAAGATCAAATCTATTTAATATTTCTTCAGTATATCTCTGATGAATATTAACTTTAGCTGAATTAGGTTTTGTTTTTTTACTTGCAGTAATACTAGAGGCTTTACCAAAAACTAATAAATCAATTAAAGAGTTTGTGCCTAATCTATTAGCTCCATGCACAGAAACACAAGCTGCTTCTCCAACTGCCATAAGGCCTTCACAAATTTTGTCAGGATTATCAGTTGTTGGATTAAGTACTTCAGTTCTATAATTTGTCGGAATACCTCCCATGTTATAATGTACAGTGGGCAAAACTGGTATAGGGTCTTTGGTTAAATCTACGCCTGCAAAAATCTTTGCTGTTTCTGATATTCCTGGTAATCTTTTGTGAATGGTGTTCGAATTAATATGTTCTAGATGAAGCAATACATGATCAGAATTTTCTCCACATCCTCTGTTTTCATTTATTTCAATCGTCATAGCTCTACTTACAACATCACGAGAGGCTAGATCTTTTGCATTGGGGGCATAACGTTCCATAAAACGCTCTCCATCACTATTTGTTAAGTAGCCTCCTTCTCCTCTGGCTCCTTCAGTTATTAAGACCCCAGCTCCGTAGACTCCAGTAGGATGAAATTGAATAAATTCCATATCTGATAATGGTAATCCTTGCCTTAAAGCCATTGCACTTCCATCACCAGTACAGATGTGAGCACTTGTTGAAGAAAAATATGCACGTCCATATCCTCCTGTGGCGATAATAGTTTGATGAGATAAGAATCTGTGCAATTTTCCATCTTCAAGACTCCATGCAATCACTCCTTTGCAAGCTCCATCATCATCTATAAGTAAATCTAAAACAAAATATTCAATAAAAAATTCAACAGAATTTTTTAAAGATTGTTGGTATAGAGTGTGTAATAAAGCATGTCCTGTTCTATCTGCAGCAGCACAAGCTCGCATAGCTGGCGGACCTTCACCATTGCTAGTTAAGTGTCCTCCAAAAGGTCGTTGATAAATCTTGCCTTCTTCAGTTCTGCTAAATGGCATTCCATATTCTTCTAAATCTTCAATAGCTTCAGGAGCTTTTGAACAAAGATATTCTATTGCATCTTGATCTCCAAGCCAATCAGAGCCTTTAACTGTATCAAACATATGCCATTTCCAATTATCCTCACCCATATTACCAAGCGCTGCACCTATGCCACCTTGAGCTGCAACTGTATGACTTCTTGTTGGAAAAACTTTTGATATACAAGCTACATTTAAACCAGATTCAGCCAAACCTAAAGTAGATCGTAAACCTGATCCTCCTGCTCCAATGACAACTACATCATAATTATGATCAATTATATTATACGATTTATTCATTAAAAAAAATTCAATTTCAAAATTCCAACTACAACTAGAATAGCTGAAGCTAATATAATTAAATTTATAAATCTTATAAAAAAGATTTGTAAATTTTTTGCTGAAATATAATCCTGTATGATAGTTTCACAGCCTATTTTTGAATGTAATAGTATTGCCAACATCATTATTAAAAAAAGAAAACTATTAAAAAATGATTCAAAAAAAATCCTAATTTCTTCATAAGATTGACTTTGAAATAAAATACAATGATAAATAAACCAAAAAGACAAAGGCAATAAGATTGCTGCAGTAACTCTTTGAGCTATCCAGCTATTTTTATAGTTTTTTTTCATAATATTTATAAATACCAGACTATGATAGTGGAAATAATTGTTAATAATGCAATTATGTAACCTGAAAGGTAGACTGTTTTTAGTTCCATTCCCAAACTAAAAGACCAGAATAAATAGCGAATACCATTAAACAAATGATAAAATAATGCCAATGTCCAAAAAAATAAAATTACTTTAAAAATAAAATTAGAAGAAATAATTTGAAAATAATTATAAAAATTTTCTCCAATTGAAATAGATAAAAACCAAAAAACTAGTAAAAGTGATCCTAATGTTAAAAAGATACCAGTTAATCTATGAAAAATAGAAAAAACAGCAGTTAATACTTTTTTGTGAATACTAAGATGTGGGGATAAAGGTCTATTATCAATCATTTATTGAAAATTAAAAATATATATTCTAACTTTTAAGTATTCTTTTTTTAGAGAAATTCAAAAAAAAATGCTTTTTTAGACTATAATGAATTTAAGCAAATAATGTGGATAAATCTGTGGAAAATATAAATTTTAGCTTAAATTCTAATAACTTAGTCAAATTAACCAATCTTTTTTTCCTTATTTCTTGAATAATTTCTAGTTTGAAAGTAATTTGGTAATGCCGGATAAAAAGCTCGTTTTCTTAGCTTCGGAGGAACGCCGAGAGACAGTTTACTATCATTCCCGCCGGATGATGTATTAGAGTTTTGTCTAAACTAGAGAAGTGTCTGCCAAGGTACAAACTGGTGAAGACGAGTCCGGCACTTTTAATTATTTAAATGTTCTTCAAAAAAATTTTTTAATTTTATTCCATATTCGTCTGGGTATTTAAACATAGCATCAACATGATACGAATCTTTTACAAGCCAGAATTTTGCTTTGATATTATTCTTATTGATATACTCTTTAAAATAATCAAAATGATGAATTAATACTCTTTCATCTTTATCTCCGTGCGTAAAAAAATAATTTTGGGTTTTTGTCAAAGAAAATGCTGGTGAAAGTTTCGTTGGATCAATACCTGTTAAAAACTTTCCTGCAAAACTTACTGAAGGTCCAAAATCATGAGGGAAGCCATAACGAGCAATTTCATCTTTTAAAATCATTTTGAATTCTGCTAAAGTACTATCAAGCCAAATAGCTTTAATATTTGGTTCTTCTTTGCCAGCGAATATAACAGATGTTCCTCCTAAAGAAATTCCCAGTAAGCCAATAGAAGATTCTCTAAATCCATTTTCTACTAAAAAATCATAAGCACCTAAAACATCTTTATATTCACTTAATCCTAAATTTTCATAATTGCTAACAGTAGAGCTATCACCATAATTTCTCAAATCAATTGTAAGGGCATTAATATTGTTTTTTATTAATAAACTTGCTAAAAGATTAGATTCTGGTTTACATTTTCCATTAGGAAATAATCCATGAACTATAATTACAATTGGTTGTTCTTTATAGTGGTTAAATAACCAACCACTTATTTTAATATCTTTTTCTCTAGAGGGGAAATAAACTGCCTGCCAATCATCAATATAATAATTTTTAAAAGGAAAATTCTTTCTAAGAATACTTCTATTAACATTTGTATATTCATGATGATCTACTAATGTTGACCATGTGTTAGGTAAAGAACCTTCATGTAATCCGCATGACGGATCAATTTTTAGTATAGTATTAGCTAAATAAAAACCAGCAGCTACATAAAGGAAACATATAAAAAATATCAAAGAACTGAAAATATAAATTAATTTTTTTATCATTCTATTTCAGAAGTTATAATTGTCATTTCGTATAATCTACTAGCTGTTCGCTCAAACTCATTTTTTAGTTTTTGTATATTGCATAAGTTGTTTATTGGTTTTGCAGCCAATATTACCACTGAACATTTTTTTTCATACAACATATCAATAAGACTAATAAATCTTCTGCATTGATCAGATTCGGAGTCTGAAAATTCTGGAACTTTATAAATAAATAAAATACTAAACTCATTCGCAATATTTTTATAATCTTCGTGAGCTAAATTAGCCATACAAAGTTCAGAAAATTCACAATAAGCTATATTAGCTGTACATTTTTCAAGACGTATAGATCTACTTTTGGTTTTAATTTTTCTTATATGAATTTCTCCCTTATCAACAAAACGATCAAAAAGTTTATTAAATTCATTAATTGTTTTATTGTTTATAGGACTATAGTAAGTTTTTGCCTGGTTAAGCATTTGTCGTCTATAATCTTCAAAGCTCTCTAAATGTAAAACTTTAAAATTATTTTTTATATGTTCAATAAACGGAATAAAATCCTCTCTTTGTAAACCATTTTTATAAAGGTCATTGGGAAAATAATTTGAAGAGGTGATAATAAAAATTTTATATTTTTGAAAAAAATAAAATATTTTTTTTAACAATAATGCATCTACTATATTAAAAACATGCAATTCATCAATAAATATAATTTTATATTTTTTAGAAAGTTTTTTAACATATATTTCTAGAGCAAAATCTTTTTTGTTATGATTATTAACAAATGCATGTAAATTAATCATAAAATGATTAAAGTGAAATTTTTTTGATTTTTCAATGTTATTAATAAATAAATTAATTAGAAAAGTTTTACCAATACCTACTTTGCCATAGAGATATATGCCTTTAAATTTTTCTTTATTTAAAAAAAAATTAATTTTTTGGTTCTGGGTCCAAATTTTCTCAAAAATATTTAAAATTTTAATTTGATCTTCATCATAACTAATAAAATTACTTGATACAAAATCATTATATATTTTTATTAAGTTATTTTTCATTTGATTTTCCTAAAAAAGAAGAAAGTTTTTTAAGTGTTTCATGTTCTTCAATTGTTAATTTTTGTTCTTTTTCTTTTAACTTTAATCTATTGTATTCTTCAAAAAGATATCTTATGCTTTCATCAATATCTTTGTTCATCAATTTTGATTGTAAAAAAAAGGTAAAACAGTTGAAAATATTATTATGAATAAGCTCATAAAACTAATAGATAGTAAACCCATTCCAAAATCTATCATATAACCAAAAACCACTGGTGATAAAGCACTAAAAAAACTCCTAATGCATGTAGTAGTGCTTTTACGGATCCTAAACTTTCAAGACCATAAAGTTCTGCCCATAAGGAACCAATAAATGGAGTTCCAATTCCTAAACTTAAACCAAGCAAAGACATATAAAGCATCATAAAAAAATAACTTTCAAAAAAAATTAAAGCTAGTATTCCAAAAAATAAAGGTGCCAGAGTAAAATAAATTACTTTTTTGGTATTATATTTATCAACTATAGGGCCACCAATAATGATTCCTATGATAGAAAATATTCCTAAAAAAATAAATCCATTTGCTAACATTTGAATGGTCCACCCTTTTTGATTAATAATAAAAATTTGATGAAATGTCAGTCCTGTACTAATATATGGTGCAGCAATAGAAATTGGTAAATAATAATAAAATTTTTTATCAAATACAACATCTCGGGTTCGCCAAGTTTTGTTATTTACAAAGTTTAACGAATTTTCTCTAAAGTTAGAATGTCTGATAGATTGATTTTGTAAAGATAGAAAAAGTATTGGTAAAAAAATAATTAAAATACTAAAACTCCCTGCTAACCAAATATGTTTCCACTCTAAATTACCAGCTAATTTAACAACAATCATTGGCAATATCATAACACCAATCATTCCTCCTAGTGTAGCAACTGATAAAGCTTTCCCTCTGTTATCACCAAAGTATCTGGCCATTGTGGTTTCTCCTGCATGAGACATGGCTCCTTGGCCAAAAAAACGTAAAGCAAATATAACAAAAAAAAGAAAAAAAGAGCTCTTAAAAGATGAATACATGCCTAAACACGCTAAAGATAAGCCTACTGAAATTATTAAAGAGTAAATTCTTAGATCTATGTAATCTATAAGTTTAGCAAACCCCACTAGAATAAGTGAGCTAGACAAAGTGCCAAGAGCGTAAACTAAACCAAATTCTCCATCTGTTAAAATATAAAATTCTCTTATCTCTAAATTATAAATTGAAATAAAAAATGTTTGACCAAAACTAGCAAAAAAAAGAATAGCAAATCCGTAAACAAGTAATTTAGGGTCAAATGATAAAAAATCTCTCATATTTTATTAATTACAAATTGAAAAAAAAGGTAAAAATAATTTTCTTTTTTTATATGATTTTTTTAATTTAAATTTACAACAAATATTTTTAAAGTGTTGTTTTTTTGGCATATTAATTGTTTTAAAAAAAATATTATCACGTCCAAAAAATGATTGTTGTCCATTGCTTTCTATATGAATTATATTAATTGAGTTTTTTGTTTTAATCATATTAATATTTTAATGTTATTTTTTTAACTTCATTTAATAAATTAACCATTTTCTTTATATTGATTCTTCCAGTATTCACATTTCGTGGACTAGGATGATAACATCCGACAAGAATTTTTTTATCAGGTAGTTGCAATTTACATCCATGAGAAAATTTGTAATCTTTATTTTTTATTTCATAGTCTTCTCTGTAAAAGTTTAAACATGCATCGAAAGCAATTTTACCTAAAGCCAAAATTACTTTAATATTTCTTAAATAGTTTTTCTCTTTTTTAAAAAAATCAAAACAAGTCTTTAATTCTTTAGATGTTGGTTTATCTTCAGGAGGAACACATTTAAGAGCAGTAGTTAAATAAGCATTATATAATTGTAATCCATCATTTTTTTCTATTGAGTTTGACTGATTTGATAAGCCTGCTTTAAACAAACATTGAAATAAAAATTCAGATGATTTATCCCCGGTAAAAACTCTTCCAGTTCTGTTACCTCCATGAGCCGCTGGTGCTAAGCCAATCATTAACAATTTGGCATCTGGATCACCATATCCAGTTATTGGTTTGCCCCAATAATTTTCATTTATGTATTGTTTACGTTTCTCTTTTGCAATTTTTTCTCTAAAATTTACAAGCCTCTTACATTGTCTACATTTAGTAATAGTTTCATTTAATTTTATTAGTGTCATGAAGAAATAAGTCTTCTATATTATAGTAAAGATATGAATGAAAGAGCAAAAAAGATAATTGAATTTTGGTTTATCAAATCATCAATAAAAGATTGGTTTGAAAAAAATGATAATTTTGATAAAAAAATTAGAGATCTTTTCTTTGAAGATTATAATCAAGCCATTAATAATGAATATGACGATTGGCAGGATAATCCTAATGAATGTGTAGCCTTAGTCATTTTACTTGATCAATTTTCAAGAAATCTTTTTAGAAACAGCAAAAAAGCATTTCATCAAGACTACAAAACAAGATTAATAGTAAATGAAGCAATAGATAGAGGATATTTGGAAGAATTAGAACTTGATAAAATACATTTTTTATTGCTACCATTAATTCATAGTGAAGATATTAGTGATCATATTTTTGGACACAAACTCATAGAAACATATTTAAAAAAACATAAAAAATATAAATTAATTAAAAAGGCTTGGGATGATCACACAATTCCAATAAAAAAATTTGGGCGTTATCCACATAGAAATGAGATTCTTGGTAGAAAGTCTACTCCAAAAGAAGAAATTTTTCTAAAACAACCTAATAGTGCTTGGTAGTTAAAACTATTTAAAAATGATAATGATTGTTTTTATAAGGTCTCGTGGTGAAATGGATATCACGTTGGTCTTCGGAACCAAAGTTTGGGGTTCGAGTCCCTACGAGACTGCCATTACTTTTTTTCTCTATGACTATGAACACTAAAAATTTCTTCATCAATTTTAGCATTAAATGACAAAGATCTTCTTTCGCCTGTGCCTATAAAAGGATTTACTGAATGAAATAAATAATGAGGAAAAATGTAAAAATCTCCAACACGAGGTTTTTCTGACAAAGCACCTTTAGAAAGAAATTGTTCAGTTCCATGAATAAAATTTATATTTCCATGAACATTTTTTTTATTTTCTTGAATTGTTTCTCCAAAAGTATCTGGTAATTTAAGATATCCTGCGCCTGAAAGATGGCCCCCATGTACATGAGCAGGATTATATTCATTTTCAAATTGTCTTACAACCCAAGCAGACATAAGTTCAAATTTAGTTATTTCCTGTCCACAAGACAATTTAACATATGTTTTTGAAATGCTAATAAGATAATTTAAGAGTTCACCTTCTACGATTTCTTTTGGTAATCTGATTTCTTGTTTTACTTGACCTGCTAGGCTTGATCCATAGTCATTAAGTTGAGCGGCTTCTTTATTTTTTTCTATTACTTCATCTATATAATTATTGATTTTTATAATTAAGTTTTCAGGAATATTTACCTTACCCAAACTTGGACCAAAAGGTTTAGATATATTTAAATGAATTTTGTCGTTCACAATATTAAAAAACTAATTTATTGAATATACTGTTCATAATCTTTTATTATAGTTTCAGCTATCTGAACAGCATTTAAGGCAGCTCCTTTACGAAGATTATCTGATACCACCCACAAACTTAAACCATTATCAATTGAATCATCATTTCTAATTCTACTTATATAAACTTTATCTTCGCCAGCTATTTCGACAGGAGTTACGTATCCTTCATCTTTTCTATGATCAATAACTGAAATACCATCAGACTTAGATAGAATATCATGAGCTTCTTTAGCATCCAATGGAGAATCAAATTCAATATTTATAGCCTCTGAATGGCCAATAAATACTGCTGTTCTAACACATGTTGCGGAGACTTTAATTCCTTCATCTAAAATTTTTTTTGTTTCATCAATCATTTTTTGTTCTTCTTCAGTATTACCGTTTTCTAAAAAAGCACCTATATGAGGAATTGCATTGAAAGCTATTTGTTTAGTAAACTTTTCTTTTTTTAGTTCTTGATTTGCATAAACATTTTGAGTTTGATTAAATAATTCATCCATTCCTGTTTTACCTGCACCTGATACAGCTTGATATGTTGAAACTACCACTCTATTTATAATTGATTTTTCATGCAGCGGTTTTAAAGCAACCACCATCTGAATTGTTGAACAATTAGGATTTGAAATGATATTTGTTCTTTCTTCATTTTGAAAAAATTCTTCAAGAGTATCAGAATTAACTTCAGGAACTATTAGAGGAATATTTTTTTGCATTCTAAAATAAGATGTGTTGTCGATAACTATACAGCCAGCTTTAGCAGCTTTAGGTGCATATTCAGCTGAAATTTTACCACCTGGTGAAAACAAGCCTATTTGAGTTTTTGAAAAATCAAATTCAGCGAGATCCTCAACAACAATCTCCTTTTCTTTAAATTCTAATTTTTTCCCTTTAGATTTTGAAGATGCAAGTAAATACAGATTATCAATTGGAAAATTTCTTTGTTCTAAAATTTGTATTATTTCACTTCCAACTGCTCCTGTTGCACCAGCGACTACTACGTTATATTCTTGTGTCATTTAATTTCCTGATAATAGTTTTAATTCCTGTATTACAGCATCTCCCATTTCTTTAGTAGAAATTATTTTTTTTGCACCTTCTTTAATATCTGCAGTTCTAAAACCTTTTAATAAAACATTTTGAACAGCTTTTTCAACTAGTTCACTATCCTCTTGCATATCAAAACTATATTTGAGCATCATGGCGAAACTCATAACCATTGCGAGAGGATTTGCCTTTGATTGACCAGCAATATCCGGCGCACTTCCATGAACTGGTTCGTACATGGCTGCTCTAGAGCCATTTTCCTTTAATGCCCCAAGTGATGCTGATGGGAGCATACCAAGTGAGCCAGTTAGCATTGCTGCAGTATCACTAAGCAAATCTCCAAAAAGATTGTCTGTTAGAATAACATCAAATTGTTTAGGATATCGAACAAGTTGCATTGCACAATTATCAGCTAATATATGTTCAAGATTTACCGAAGAATATTCTTTTTTATGTAAATCAGTAACAATGTTTCTCCAAAACAATCCAGTTTCCATTACATTGGATTTTTCAGCTGATGAAACTTTGTTTCTTCTCAATTTTGCTAAATCAAAAGCAACTCTTGAAACTCTTTCTATCTCAGATGTAGTATAAACTTGAGTATCAATAGCTTTACTTTCTGTATCGCTAATTTTAGAAATGCCTCTTGGCTGACCAAAATATACTCCGCTTGTTAATTCTCGTACAATTAATATATCTAATCCTTTCACTAAATCTGATTTCAAAGAAGAAGATTCTGCTAAAGCATCTAATACAACAGCTGGTCTTAAATTTGCAAAAAGATCTAAATCTTTCCTTAATCTTAATAACGCAGCTTCTGGTCTTTTTTCTCTTTCAACATTATCCCATTTAGACCCTCCAACTGCACCAAATAAAACAGCATCTGAGTCCAAAGCAATCTGCATGGTTTCATCACTAATAGAGTTTCCTTCTTTATCGTATGCAGCTCCGCCAACTAATCTCTCCGAAATATCAAAAGACATAGATTTTGTTTTTTCCATCCAATCAATAATTTTTAGAACTTCAGCCATAACCTCATTGCCAATACCATCACCAGGCAAAATAAGAATTTTTTTATTACTCATTTTATATTATCCAAGGATGAGATGACTTAATACTTTCTTCATATTTAGAAATTTTATCTTTTTTTTGAAGTGTTAAACCAATATCGTCAAGGCCTTCTATCAAGCATTTTTTTCTAAAGGGATCAATATCAAACTCAATAGCATTTTTATCTTCTAAAATGATTATTTGCTCATCAAGATTTATGGTTAATTGATTTTTATTTGTTGCTTCTGTCATTAATATATTCACTTTTTCTTGATTTAAGTGAATAGGAAGAATGCCATTTTTAAAACAATTATTATAAAAAATATCAGCAAAACTTGGAGCAACAATACACTTAAATCCAAAATCTAATAAAGACCAGGGCGCATGTTCTCTGCTTGAACCACAACCAAAGTTATCACCTGCGATAAGAATAGTTGCTTTTTTATAAGGGTCCCAATTTAAAACAAAATCATTTTTTATGTTACCTTGAATATCAAATCTTAACTCATGAAAAAGATTTTTTCCCAAACCAGAGCGTTTAATTGTTTTTAAAAATTGTTTTGGTATGATCATATCTGTATCAACATTGATCATAGGGAGGGGGGCTGCAATACCTTTTAAAGTTATGAATTTTTCCATTATAAATCAGTCTCCTGAGCAAATGAGCCTTTAATTGCAGATGCAGCAGCAATAACTGGACTAACTAAATGTGTTCTACCTTCTCTACCTTGTCTTCCTTCAAAATTTCTATTTGATGTTGAAGCACATCTTTCTCTTGGTTTTAATTGATCTGGATTCATAGCTAAACACATTGAGCATCCTGGTTCTCTCCAATCAAAGCCAGCTTCAATAAAAATTTTATCTAATCCTTCACTCTCTGCTTGCTCTTTTACTAGACCGGATCCAGGAACAATCATTGAATCAACACTTACTTTTTTTCCTTTAACTACTCTTGCAACTTCTCTTAGGTCCTCGATTCTACCGTTTGTGCATGATCCAATAAAAACCTTATCAATTTTAATTTCATTTATTTCTTGATCAGGTTCTAAGCCCATATATTCAAGTGATCGCTCAATTGATTTTTTTCTATTAATATCTTCAACAGATGAAGGGTTTGGAACCCTTCCATTAATTGGCACAACATCTTGAGGACTAGTTCCCCACGTAATTTGAGGAGTAATGTCTTCAGCATTAATATTTATTTCTTTATCATATTTTGCATTATCATCAGAGGGTAAGGACTTCCAAAATTCAACAGCCTTTTCCCACTCAGCACCTTTAGGTGCATAGGGTCTATCTTTAATATAATCAAAGGTTTTTTGATCAGGTGCAATTAGTCCAGCTCTTGCTCCAGCTTCTATACTCATATTACATATAGTCATACGCCCTTCCATACTAAGTGAATGAATAACGTTGCCAGTATATTCAATAACATAACCTGTTCCACCAGCTGTCCCAATCAAACCTATAATATGAAGAATAATATCTTTTGCTGTAACCCCTGATTTTAATTTACCATTAACAGAAATTTTCATATTTTTTGCAGGTTGTTGAATAAGAGTCTGACTAGCTAAAACATGTTCTACTTCACTCGTACCTATTCCAAAAGCAAGTGCACCAAAAGCTCCATGCGTGGCAGTGTGACTATCTCCACATACAATAGTCATTCCTGGTTGAGTAATGCCTTGTTCAGGGCCAACTATATGAACAATACCTTGTCGTTTATCTAGAAGAGGAAATAGAGTAACTCCAAATTCTTTACAGTTATTTTCTAGTGTTTCAACTTGTATTCTGCTTTCTTCATTATCAATACCTTTAGATCTATCTGAAGTAGGAACATTATGATCAGCAACAGCAAAAGTGCTTTCAGGGCGATGTACTTTTCTATTATTGTCTCTTAAACCCTCAAATGCTTGAGGACTTGTTACCTCATGAACTAAATGACGATCAATATAAATTAGACAAGTTCCATCTTCTTGTTGGTGGACAAGATGATGAGACCAAATTTTATCAAATAATGTTTTATTATTTGGATTGTTCATCCGTTTTTTTTTCAGCTTTTACAGCAGGAGCTTCTGATTTTACTGATTCTTTTTGTGCATCTTCTTTTTTTTCTTCATTTACAGGTTTTTCAGACGCTTCTTTTTTTATTTGCTCCTCTTCTGCTTTAGGTTCGGCACTTTGTTCAATTGATTCAGTTTGTGTTGCTTCAATTGAAGTTTCTTTAGAACTATCTTCTGATATTACTTCTTCTTCAGTCATCGCATATTGATCAACTTCATCGCCTCTATCACGATCTGCAATTCGCGCGCTTTTCCCTGTTCGATCACGAAGATAATATAATTTTGCTCTTTTAACATTACCTTTACGTATAATTTCTATTTTATCTATGTTGGCACTAAAAAGAGGAAAGACTCGTTCTACACCTTCACCATGAGAAATTTTTCTTAGAGTAAATTTTGAATTAACTGAATTGTTTTTTCTTGCAATACACATTCCTTCAAAAGATTGTAGTCGCGACTTATCACCCTCAGTAATCTTTAAAGTCACTTTAATTGTATCTCCAGGACGAAAAGCAGGAATTCTTTTTTTTGAAATAAGATTTTCAATTTGTTTTTTTTCAAATTTTTCTAATAAATTATTCATTCTTTTCCTTATGCTTTCTTATCTTTAATTAATAAATCTGGCCTAATTATTTTAGTTCTCTCAATAGACTTTTTTAATCTCCACTCTTTAATCTTTTCATGATGTCCTGAAATTAATACTTCAGGAATTTCATGATTATTGTTATTAGTATCTCTCCAAACTTTAGGTCTGGTATAATGCGGATACTCTAAAAGATCATTAGAAAAACTTTCTTCTAATAAACTTTTAGGCTGCCCTAATACTCCAGGAAGCAAACGAATACAACCTTCAACTAATACTTGAGCTGCTGTTTCTCCTCCCATTAAAATATAATCTCCAATGCTAATTTCTGAGAAATCCAAAACATTTATTGCTCTCTGGTCTACCCCTTCAAATCTCCCACAAAGTATAATTAATTGATTAAATCTTGAAAATTCTAATAAATTTGCTTGCTTTAAAGGGGTGCCTGAAGGAGTTAAATATATTAATTTTCTCTTAATATTATTAGGATATTCTATAGAAAGTAAGGCTTTTTCTACTACATCAGCTCGAATAATCATGCCAGGACCACCTCCAAAAGGCTCATCATCAATACTTTTAGTATTATCATAACCAAAATTATGTAAATTAATCACCTCAAGCGTCCATTTTTTCTCTTTTAATGCACTTCCAATTAAAGAATGATTCAGTGTCCCAGGAAACATATTAGGATAAGCGGTTAATATTTTAACATCTAACATCAGTCCATAAGTCCTAATAAAGGATCAGTAATTATAATTTTATTTACAATATCAACGCTTACAATGTTATTTTTATCCATTGGAATAAAAAAATTCTTTTTCTTTTCATCGTAAATTTCAAGTAAATCACCTGCTCCAAAATTTTTTAAATCTGTAACATTTCCAAGAAATTTATTTTTTATATTAGTAACTTTACAACCAATTAAATCTGTTGAATAAAACTCACTTTTTTTTAATCTTGGAAAGTTTTTTCTATAAGAATAAATATTTTTTCCTTTAAATAATAATGCTGTGTTTCTGTCACAACATTTATCTAAACTAGCTATATATTTAGTTCCTATTTTTTTAAAATAAGTAAAATGTAAAATTTTTTTATTTTCTTCTAAAAAAAATTCTTTTAACATTTTAAAAGATTTTAAATTAGACATAAAAATATTGATAATTATATCGCCCTTTAAACCTCTGGGGTTACCAAAAGAGCCTACAAGAACCAATTGATTTTTTTTCATTTTAACTAACTATTAAATATTTAAATATTAAAATTTCTACTTCTCCTTAGCAGGTTTTTCTTCTGCTTTAGCTTCAGCAGGTTTTTCGTCTGCTTTAGCTTCAGCAGGTTTTTCTTCAGCAGGTTTTTCGTCTGCTTTAGCTTCAGCAGGTTTTTCGTCTGCTTTTTTCTTTGGAAGATGTTTTTTTGTTTTTTCAGTAATGATAGGTTTTTCTCCAACACCCATAGAACTCAAAAACAATTGAACTCTGTTACTTGGTTGTGCACCTTTCCCAATCCAATCTTTTGCTTTGTTTAAATCTACTTTAACTCTTTCTGGATTATCTTTTGTTAGCATTGGGTTATATGTACCTATCTGTTCAATAAATTTACCGTCTCTGGCACGTCTTGAATCTGCAACAACTATTCGATAATAAGGTCTCTTTTTTGCTCCCCCTCTTGATAGTCTAATTCTAACTGGCATATTTTTTCCTTTCTATATCAATTTAAATTTGGCGGTAATTTTCCTTGCAATTTATTCATAAAATCACTTGGAAGACCGCCTTTTCCCATGGATTTCATTTTTTTCATCATCTTTTGAGATTGAAGAAACTGTTTTAATAATTTGTTTACATCTTGTACTCTAGTGCCAGAGCCTTTGGATATACGAATTTTTCTTGATGCTTTTATTAAATCTGGATTAGATTTCTCTTTTTTTGTCATTGAATTAATTATTGCAATCTGATGTTTAATCATATCATCTGATATTTTATTTTCAGCCATTAGTTTTTGTGCTTTTGAAATTCCTGGTAGCATAGACATAATGCCTGATACTCCCCCCATCTTTCCCATTTGATTAAGTTGCTTTGCAAAATCTTCTAAATCAAAATTACCTTTAGCCATTTTTTTGGCTAAAATTTCTGCTTCTTTTTGATCTATATTTTCAGAAGCTTTTTCTACTAATGAAACAATGTCTCCCATCCCAAGAATTCTATTAGCTATTCTCTCAGGGTAAAAAGCTTCAAGTTGATCAATTTTTTCTCCTGTACCTATAAACTTAATAGGAGCTCCAGTTATTGATTTTATTGATAAGGCTGCACCTCCTCTTCCATCTCCATCAATTCTAGTTAGAATAGATCCAGTAATATTTACTGTATTACTAAAACTTTTTGCTATGTTTGCTGCATCTTGCCCAGTTAAAGAATCAGCCACTAGAAGTGTCTCATGGGGATTAAAAAAATCATTTATATCTTTTAACTCTTTCATCATTTCTTCATCAATGACTTGCCTTCCAGCTGTGTCTAATAAAATAATATCTACTAAATTTTTCTCAGCGAAATTTAATGATTCGCTTAATATATTATTAACAGAATCAGAGTTTTTAATGTCATAAAAATCTACATCAATTTGATTAGCTAATACCTTTAATTGTTCTTGGGCTGCTGGGCGATAAATATCAACTGAAACTAATAAAATTTTTTTCTTTGTATTTTTTTTAATGTCATTTGCAATTTTTGCAACAGTTGTCGTTTTACCTGACCCTTGAAGTCCACAGAAAAGAATTTTTGTTAAACTATTTTTTTGAATATTTAAAGGTTCATTATTATCACCAAGAACTTTAATTAGTTCGTCTTGAACTAATTTAATAATCATTTGATCAGGTTTTATTGATTTTAAAACTTCTTTACCTAAAATATTTGATTTTATGTTGTCTACAAAACTCTTAACTACTGAAAGAGCTACATCAGCCTCTAGAAGAGAAATTCTTATTTCTCTCATAGTAGTATCAAGATCTGACTCTGAAATTATTGCCTTGCCTCTAATGGAGTTGACAATTTTTTCTAATCTTTCATTTAATGTTTCAAACATAATATCAAATAACCTTTCACACCAGGGCACGAAACTCGTGGACTGATGTACCTATCAAAACTGATAAGTTAGCAAAATTTCATTTAATGAATTTTAGAGAACGCATATTGAAATAGAGCATTAAAGTCAAGATTTGATAAGTGATGGAATTTTTACTGGAATTCTTCGAAAAAACAGTCATAAAAGCATTTTTATGCAAAAAATAAATTTTATCAAAATGCACGGCCTAGGTAATGATTTTGTAATCATTGATAAAAGAGTCAATAAAATTAACATTACAAAAGAGTTAATAAGCAAATTAAGTGACAGAAAAAGTGGTGCTGGTTGTGATCAATTAATCACTATTAATGACAGTAGTAAAAAAGATATTGATATAGATGCTGAAATAAAAATATATAATCCTAGTGGTGATCAAGCTGAAGCTTGTGGAAATGGGACTAGATGTGTAGCAAAATTATTATTTGAAGAGTTAAATAGAAATGATATCAAAATACTTTCTGATGCTGGAATTTTAGTAGCTAAACAAAAAGATAACAATATTAGTGTCAATTTAGGAAAACTTACAACTAATTGGAAAAAAATTCCTATAATAAAAGATATGGATACCATGAATGTTCCAATAAAAATAAATGACTTTAGTAATGGAGTGGCTGTAAATATTGGTAATCCTCATCTAGTTTTTTTTGGACCAAATATAAATGATGTGGATTTGGGTATGATAGGACCTAGCATAGAAAATCATAAGTTTTTTCCTAACAAAATAAATGTTGAGCTTGTAGAAATCATAAATAGGAATAAAATTAAAATAAGGGTATGGGAGCGAGGAGCTGGACTTACACTAGCCTGTGGAAGTGGAGCTTGTGCTTCAGTATATGCTGGAACATTAAAAAACCTTCTTGAAAATGAAGTTGAGGTAATTTTAGAAAGAGGGTCATTATATATCAACATAATTAATGATGAAGCAATAATGACAGGACCAGCAGAGATAAGTTTTTATGGAAGTATAGATTACTAATTTATGAAAAAAAATAGAGTAGATATTGTTAATCTTGGTTGTAGATTAAATATTTTTGAAGGTGAGGTGATGAATACTTTGGTAAAAAAAAGTGATATTAAAAATTATACAATAATTAACTCTTGTGCTGTAACTGAACAAGCTGAAAAAAAAGTTTTGTATGAGATTAGAAAATCAAAAAAATACTTTCCTGATAAAAAAATTATTGTAACTGGATGCGCTGCACAAATTACACCCAAAAAATATGCTGAAATAAGTGATGTTAACTTTGTAATAGGAAACAAAGAAAAATTGGAAAGTTCAACTTGGAATAATTTATCAGATAATGATCCTATTAAAGTTAATAATATTTTTTCAGATAATAAATTACATAATAATTTAATTGAAAAATTTGAAGGTAAATCGAGAGCATATATTGAAATACAACAAGGGTGTGATCATCGTTGCACATTCTGTATTATCCCTTTTGGTAGAGGTAACAATAGAAGCGTGCCTGTAGGGGTAATTGTAAATCGAATTACCAAACTTGTAGATAATGGTTATAATGAAATTGTTTTAACAGGAGTAGATATAACAGATTATGGAAAAGATTTGCCAGGCAAACCAAATCTTTTTCAACTTATTAAACGAATCCTCAATTTAGTGCCACAGCTGAAACAATTGAGATTGTCTTCAATTGATTGTGCTGAAATTAACAATGATTTCTGGCCACTACTTAATGATAAGAGAATTATGCCCCATTTTCATTTAAGTTTACAAGCTGGAAACGATTTAATTTTAAAAAGGATGAAAAGAAGACATAATAATAAACAAGTTATTGATTTCTGTAAAAAAATTAGATCATTTAGACCTGACGTAGTTCTGGGAGCAGATATTATTGCGGGTTTTCCTACAGAAACAGAAATTATGTTTAAAGATTCGCTGACTATGATTGAAGAATGTAATTTAACACATTTACATATTTTTCCATATTCTCCAAGAGAAGGTACTCCAGCAGCAAGAATGCCACAAGTGCCAAGAGAAATAATTAAAAAAAGAGCAAAATTATTAAGAGAAGCGGGGAAGAAAGAAATGGAGAAATTATTAAAAAAACAAATCGGTAATTATGCTTCAGTATTAGTTGAAGAAGTAAATGATAATTCATCATTTGGAAAATCTCAACATTTTATTAAAACTAAAATTGATAAAAAAATAAATATAGGCCAAATAATAAATTGTAAAATTACAGATTATAATGACAATATCTTAAAGGGAAATATTATCTAATTTAATGAATATTTTTAAAAAATTTCAAATTGGATTAAACAAAACTTCAGCTATTTTTTCTTCAAGTTTATTAAACGTTTTAGCAAAAAATAAAATTGATCAAGAAGTAATTGATGAAATTGAAAATATTTTACTTTCAAGTGATATAGGAATGGAAGTAACTAATCATTTAATTGAAAAAATAAAATCGTCAAAATTATCAGGTAAGGAGGATTCTAATTTAGTTTTAAAAATATTATGTGATGAAATAGAGCAAATTCTTAAATCTAAAGAAAAAATATTAGTTTCAGAAAGTGATAATAAGCCCGGTGGATTAATTTTTATAGGTGTTAACGGAAGTGGAAAAACCACAACTATTGGAAAGGTAATAAATTTTATTTCTGATAAAAAAATTTTAATAGGGGCTTGCGATACTTTTAGAGCAGCTGCGGTTGAACAATTAAAAGAGTGGTCGATAAAACAAAGTGTCGATTTCTATGAAGGTAAAATTAATCAAGATCCCGCAAGTGTTGCATATAATGCTACTTTAAAAGCTAAAAGTGAAGGTTATGATTATGTAATTTTGGATACTGCAGGTCGCCTATCAAATAATGCAAATTTATTAAATCAATTAATAAAGATTAAAACTGTTGTAGAAAAAAATATAAATAAAGATGATCTAAAGATAATTTTAGTTTTAGATGGAACTAATGGATCAAATATGATTAAACAAGTTGAAATATTTGGCAAATCAATGGATGTAACAGGATTAATAATAACAAAAATCGATGGTACTGCAAAAGGTGGGGCACTGATTGCTATAGCAAAAAAATACGACTTACCTATACACTTTGTTGGAATGGGAGAGAAAAAAGAAGATTTACTTTTATTTAATGCAAAAAATTTTGCTGAATCAATTATTGAAATTAAAAAATAAAAAATGAAAGGTTTAACAAAAATAATTATTGATATTGGGCCCTTAGCAATATTTTTTATTTTTTATACAAGAGGTGAAGAGGGAGCAAAGTTACAATCAGCAATTCTACCATTAATGATTGCAACAATTGTTGCCATATTGTTTTCGTACATATTAGAAAAAAAAATACCCATCATGCCAACTTTTGGGGCATTTATTATTTTAGTTTTTGGAGGACTAACGATCTACTTTAATAATGAAGTTTTTTTTAAAATGAAACCAACTATAATTAATATTATTTTTGCAGTAATTTTATATGCTGGAGAAGTTATAAAAAAACCGTTATTAAAACTACTTTTGGGTTCTGCTTTAAAGCTCTCTGAGGAAGGATGGTCTATACTTACAAAAAGATGGATAGCTTTTTTTATAGCTCTTGGTATTTTAAACGAAATTATATGGAGAACTCAATCTACAGATATATGGGTAAACTTTAAGGTTTTTGGTATTTTACCAATTACATTTTTATTTACTCTAAGCCAATTTTCTCTTTTAAAAAAACATCAAATAGAAGATTGATTTATATTATTTTCTTCAATTGCATTAAAACCTGGGGATCCATTTCCTTCTAGCCATTCAAGAAATGCCCCTCCAGCATTTGAAATATAAGAAAAACCATCTTTTGCTTTAGCAATTTTAATAACAGAGTTTGTATCTCCACCTCCTGCAATACTAGTGATTTCAGAGTTGGTTGAGCGTGACTTTATAATATTAGCAATTTTAATAGAAGACTCCGCAAAAGATGGGTATTCAAAAGCTCCTAAAGGTCCGTTCCATAAAATCAATTTTGATTTATTAATATATTGTGAGATCATTTGAGTTGTTTTAGATCCAATATCTAAAATCATTTGAGAGTCAGATATATTCTCTATTTCACATCTTCTAATATTTTTTTTTTCATTTAAATTATTTGCACAGACAACATCAATTGGCAGAATGATTTCACAATTATTTTCTTTTGCTTTACTAATAATTGAAAACACAACTTCATTATAGTTTTTTTCAATTAAAGATTTTCCTATGTTGATTTTTTTTGCATATAAAAAAGTATTAGCCATGGCTCCTCCAATAACTATTGTATCAAAGTAATAAGATAAATTAAAAAGTAATTCTATTTTAGTAGAAATTTTTGAGCCACCAATAATTGCTAAATTTGGTTTGGCTTTATTAGATAATAAAGAATTAAGATTATTGATTTCATTTAAAAAACTATATCCTAGATATGAGGGTAAAAAAGTTGGAAGAGCAACTATAGATGCATGTTTTCTATGAGAGCAAGAAAAAGCATCATTGACAAATGCATCAAAATTTTTACAAATATTTTTAGCAAAATCTAAATCATTCTTTTCTTCAGCTGAATAAAATCGGATATTTTCAAAAAGACAAATATCTCCTGGGTTAATATCATTAATCATATTCTGAATATTTTTTTCATCGAAGTCTTTTAGAAAATAGATTTTTTTAATATTTATTTCTTCCTCAAGAATACTGCATATAAATTTTAAAGAATATTTTTTATTTTTAATGCCGTTAGGTCTTCCAAAATGAGAAATTAAAAAAATTTTATTATTAGAGTCTTTCAACTTATTCAAAGTTGGTAATATTGATTTAATCCTTGATCTGTCAGTTATCTGATCATTAACAACAGGAACATTAAGATCTACTCTAACTAAAATATTTTTTTTACTTAAATTTTTATCTTCTATACTTTTCATTATTCAATTTTTATCCTAATTAATCACAGTTTTTCTACATTTTTTTAAAAAAATGGCAGTTTTTTGTTTAAAAAAATACATATTTAGTATATTAGTCTATATCCAAGATACTATATATAGAGACTATTGTAAGGAGAGTATATAATTTATGTCTTGGAATGATGATAATGTCCTTCGCTTAAAAGAATTATGGGATCAAGGACTTCCTACAGCTCAAATAGGTAAATTATTAGGTTTTACGAAAAATGCTGTTGTTGGCAAGGCCCATAGAATTGGATTAGAAAGAAGACCTTCGCCGATAAGAAGAACCGCGGTTAAACCTGATAGAAAAAAAGCACGCTCACCAGTAATGCCAAAATTAAATTTTGAAAAACAAGAGTCAGAAACAAATCAAATTAATACTGGCAAGTTTCAACCTTCTGTTAAAAATATTTTTATTTCTAGTTCAAAAAGAGGTTGTGAATGGCCTATGGGTCATCCTGATGAATCTGATTTTCATTTTTGTGGTAAAGAAAGATTTGATGATAAGCCATATTGTTTAGATCATTGTGCTATAGCTTATGTGATTCCGGAAAAAGAAGAGGCAAAACCTTTGCCAGTAAATAGATCAGTAAAATATAAATAATTTTTTTACTATGAGTGAAGCTTTTAAAGAAAATTCATTTAAATTGGTATATTGGGTAATGATAATTCTCTTAGCTGGAGATACAATCGATACCATTTATAGATTTGTAATTATTGGATATTTTGGAGAAGGTGCAAGTTTTCCAGGAGTAGATTATTTTATCAAGCCCACAACAATAGATTTGATTGTTTTCATAATTTTTGAAATTGGTATAATTTATGGAATATTTCTTTTATATAAACTAAAAAAATCAGGGGGGTATTGGTTTTTAGGTTCAAATGTTCTATTTACAATTTATGCTTCTATCTTTGGACCAATAGCTGCAATTGGAATCTATAATATTTTATTACCTATAGTATTGTTTTATTGTTTATATATTGTTTTAACAATATTAATTCCTTGGTTTTACTCAGATAAATTTGAATAAGTATTAAGATTTAAAATTTACAATTTATAAAAAAAATTTAAAATAAATATTATGATTAGAAAAGGGTTAGTAATAGGTATTAAGCCTGAGTTTATTGCAGAGTATAAAAAAACCCACTCTGATGTTTGGCCTGATATATTAGAAAAAATTTCAGAAAGTAAAATTAAAAATTATTCAATTTTTGCACAAGAAGACAGACTTTTTGCTTTTTTTGAATATCATGGTAATGATTTTGAAAAAGATATGACAAAAATGAAAAATCATCCAAGATTTATAGAATGGGAAAAGTTTCATGAAAATATGTTTAGACCTCTTGAACACCAAGAAAAGTTTGAGGGCTGGGTAGAATTAGAAGAAGTTTTTAGAAAAGATTAAATACCTATAACAATTTTTATTTATAAAATTTTCCCACCAAAAATAAACCTAAAGAAACAGAATAACCTATTCCTACCGCATATAGAACAGTTCCTATACCAACTATACCACCTAACCAAAAACCAAGGCCTACAACGCTTAACTCAAGTACTAATCTGATTAGAGAAAAAGACAAACCAGTTTGCTTATTGATGCCCGTCATCAGTCCGTCCCTTGGACCTGGACCTAAGTTAGCTGCTAAATAAAATCCACTTCCTATTCCAATGATTAGTATGGCAAAAATTACTTGAAATAATTGTAATAAAAAAATATCTGGTTTTGGTAAAAATGGTAAAGATAAATCAATAACTACTGATATCAGTATAGCATTTAGAATTGTAGCAATTCCTGGTTTTTGTTTTAATGGAAACCAAAATAGTAGGGAAATTATACTAACTAAAAATGTAGTTACTCCAATTGTATAACCAGTGATAAAAGACAACCCTTGATGAAGCACGAACCAGGGGCTAACTCCAATATTTGCTGTTACTATTAATGTCTCACCTAAACCAAATAATATTAACCCAAAAATTAAATATAAAACAGTTATTATTTTTGGTTTTAAATTATATTCATGTGAAGAACTCCAATAAAGTTTAGGAATTGCTTTAAGTGTTAATGCATAAATTATTTTTTTTAACATAAGTTTCAGTACCTATATAGATTAGGAAACTGGTTCTCTATCTGAATAAATTACGGATATTATTTATCCCACCTACTAGGATTAATAGCTGAGGCTTTTGATTTCATTCCTTTGGGTTTGTGAGGCTGTTCCCATTCAACTCCTGAACTATTAACACTTTTAAGAAAACGTTTAGTTTCTTTAGGTGCCTTATCTACAAGTTCAGGATCCCACTCTTCCATAGGTTTAATAGGGCCTGCCCAAATTGGACGATAACCAAATTGTACCATAGTACGGCGAGTATCAGCTAAATTGGGATGAACACCATGAAATATATTAACTGGGAAAACTATAGCAGTTCCTGCTTCGGCACATATAGTGATTTCTTCTGGATGAGATTTATATCTTTTATATGGATTGGCTTCAGCATGAAAAGAAAGATGGGATCGTGGTAAAATTCTAAACGGTGCACGTTCTTTAGTTAAATCATCAAAATAATAAATTACACGTAAAAGTTTGGGAGAACTTCCCTCATATCCAAAAATTGAAGAGCCGAATGGCTGTCCATCAGTATGCATTGATACAGGAGGTGAGCCCGGAAGTGTTCGATGAAAAAAACCCCTTGTAAAAATTATTTCTGGACCACATAACTCTTCAAGAAATTCAACTACTAGTGGGTTAGCTATCAAGGACGCAACTGCAGGACTATACCATTGAGGCTCTAAATGAAAAGTCTGGCAGTCACTATAATCCTTTGTCTGCATAGGTGCATCTTTCATTTCTTTTTTTATCTGTTCAATCTTTGAAGCATCTACAGCTTTAGGAAGAATAGTATATCCTTCAACTTCAAGATGGCGTTTTTTTTCTCCAAGAGACATCGATTCAAAATCTGTTTCATCAATATTCATAAAATCTATTTTTTCATTTATATTGTTTAAATCTGAGTTTCCTGGACTTGTTACATCCACATCTTTATAATTTGAGTTTTTTTCAGTCATCTTAAATCAATCTTGCAATTAAAAAAAATAGTACAAAATTTTAGATGATAAATAAATACAATATTAAATATAATGCACTATATATTTACACAAATTTATGAAAAACATATTTTTAACACTAACAGGATATCAATTAACATGGATATTTTGTGTTTTTGGTGAATATTACAATTATCCTTTACTTGGTATTGTTGTAGGAATTTTATATTTGTCTACTTTTTTCTATTTTATTAAATTTAAAATTCGAGCATTAAAAATATGTCTGCTCTTTTCATTTATTGGATATTTGTTTGATAGTATTCTTGGATATACTCAACTATTTAATATTAAGTCTAATATTATGATAGGCTATATGCCAATTTGGTTTTTAGTACTCTGGCCTAGCTTTACAACTTTATTTGTAAATGTTCTTGTTTTTTTAAAAAATTATTTATTACTATCTTTCTTGATAGGTGCCGTACTTGCTCCCCCTACCTATTATTTAGGTATCCCACTGGATATAGCTTCTAGTAAAAATATAACTTTAGCTATGACAACAATGGTTATTTTTTGGGGATATTTTTTAATGCTGTATTCTTTTTATATAAAAAAAATAAATTTATAAAATTTACTCATATCAAGATTTCATATTTCCCAACTCTAAAAAAGGATGCTTAAAAAAAGATAATAGTATATATGACCAATAATGAGTTTAACCTTTGAAAATATTAAAAAAACAAAATCTAATTTAAATTACCCCTCTCAATTATTTATTAATGGTAAATATCAAAAATCAATTTCAGAAAAATCATTTGAAAATATTTCTCCAATTGACGGAAGTATTGTAAATCAAGTTTTTTTTGCTGAGCAAGAAGATATTGATTTAGCTGTTTCTAAAGCTAAAGAAACTTTTAATAAAGGATATTGGTCAAATCTTTCACCAGGTGAAAGAAAAAAAATACTTTTAAAATTTGCTATACTATTGGAAAGAGATCGTTTGGAGTTATCACTTCTTGATACCATAGACATGGGTAAAACAATTAATGATACTTACAATGCTGACTTACCAACTAGCATAGATAATATTGAATGGTATGCTGAAATAATTGATAAACTTTTTGATGATATTTCACCAAGTTCAAAAGAATATTTGGGCTTAATTACCAAAGAACCAATCGGAGTTGTAGCAGCCATAGTACCTTGGAATTATCCATTATGGATGGCAATATGGAAAATTGCTCCAGCGCTTATTACTGGTAACTCTGTTATATTAAAGCCTGCAGAACAATCTCCAATGAGCGCTATTAAAATTGGTTCTTTGCTCTCAGAAGCTGGTGTACCTGATGGAGTATTTTCAGTACTTCCAGGAGATGGACCTATTACAGGAAAATCGTTATGTCTTCATAATGATATTGATTGTGTAGCTTTTACTGGGTCAGGTGAAGTTGGTAAATTAGTACTTCAGTATTCTGGTCAATCGAATATGAAAAGAGTGCAACTGGAGTGTGGAGGAAAATCACCAAATATTATTTTTGCAGATTGTGATGATCTTGATAGAGCTGCAGAAGCATCTGCTTATGCTATCTTTGGAAATCAAGGTGAGGTTTGTTCAGCAGGATCTAGACTTATAATCCAAAAAGATATTGAAAAAGATTTCATCAATAAAGTTGTTCAATTAAGTAAAAAAATGCAACCTTCAGATCCACTAAATCCAGATTCATTTGCTGGTGCAATAGTAAATACTGAACAGTTAGAAAAAATACATAAATATGTAAATATAGGCAAAAAAGAAGGAGCTGATATTGAAGTTGGAGGAAATATAACAATGAAAGAAACAGGTGGTTGTTATTTTGAGCCTACTATTTTTAAAAATGTTAAGAACAATATGAAGATTGCTCAAGAAGAAATTTTTGGACCCGTGCTAACAACTTTAGCTTTTTCTAATTTTGAGGAGGCTGTTTCAATTGCTAATGACTCTGAATATGGACTAGCTGCTGGTGTGTGGACGAATGATATTAACAAAGCAATTAGAGCCTCAAGAGAAATTCGTGCAGGAACAGTTTATATAAACAACTATGAGGAAGGTGTTGACTCAACTATACCTCTTGGTGGATATAAACAATCTGGAATTGGAAGAGATAACGGTTCACAAGCTCTAGAAAATTATCTTCAAGTAAAATCAACTTGGATCAAAATAACTTAAAAACTAATCTTTTTTAAATAATTTAGTTTTGAAATTAAAAAGGTTTATCTCCTTTAATGGCTACTCGGTCCATAATTCTTCTGTAACCTAAACCTCTATTAGGAAAATAGTCAGCTATTGCATAATGTATCACGCTTCTATTGTCCCATATTGCCACCGCATTTTTAGTCCACCTAAATCTACATGTTAATTCTAATCTTTCTTGATGCTTAAAAATTTTCATCAATAGTTCATCGCTTTCTTTTTTACTTAAACCTATAATTTTTTTTGTATATGTCCAATTTACATATAAAATTTTTTTTCCTGTTTCAGGATGTGTTCTTACTATTGGATGCTCATTAGAATATTCGTCTATATCTACTTTTTTTGCTTCCATTCCAGCATAATTATCTACAAAAAATGACATTCCAAGAGAACTATGTAAGGCTTTTTTATCTATTATTTGATTTTTTAATTCCTCATCTAGTGTTTCCCATGCAAGCTCCATATTAGCAAACATTGTATCACCACCAATAGGTGGTATTTCAACGGATTTTAAAATAACAGCTTGAGTAGGTTCAGGATTATAACTTACATCACTGTGCCAATTTTCACCCCAATTGTTTTTTTCGAATGGCTCTTTAACAATTCTTAATATTTCAGGATGATCAGGTAATCCCTTAACATATGCATGATATTCTATAGGACCAAAACACTTGGCAATATCAATTTGTTCTTGATGTGAAATATTCTGTTCACGAAAAAAAATTACTTTGTGTTCCCATAAAAGATCTTTAATTTTTTCAACATTATTGTCTGAAGTATTACGCAAATCTATATCTGTAATTTCTGCTCCTAAAGCTCCTGATAGTAATTCAACTTTCATTGAGGTGCCTCTCCAATAATTGTAGTTCTGCGCATAACTCTTTTTTCTTTAGCAGTATCATATTTTGTGCCTTTATGAAGTAATCTGCGATTATCCCAAACCAACACATCACCTTCTTTGTACTTGTGCTTATAAATAAATTTTGATTTAGTTGCTAATTTGTTTAATTGCTCAATAAAATTTCTTCCTTTTGAATAATCAATATCCTCTATATATTCTGCATGATCACCTAGAAATAAACTTTTTCTGCTTGTATTTGGATGAGTTCTGACAACAGGATGAATTACGGGAGGAGCATTATTTTTTTGTTTTTTGGATAAAGGATCATGACCATGTCTTCTATTTCTAGAAAAATCTAAATTATGAATGGCAAATAGATCATTAATTTTCAGTTTCATGCTATCACTTAGAGAATCATATGCATTTTCCATACAACAAAAATGGGTTTCGCCTCCTTTAGATGGAATTATATCAGCAACCATTATGGTTGCTTGCCCTGTAATTTTACGCCATGATCCATCAGTATGCCAATATAAAGAACCTTGATCAGGATGCTTTCCTGATGGTTGTCCTTTATTGTCTAAGTTACTTAATACATAAATTTCTGGGTGTTCTTTGGCATGATTCTGGTTAACAGCATGAATTAAAACTTTTCCAAATTTTCTTCCAAATATTACTTGATTTTTAATAGATAGATTTTGATTCCTGAAAAGCAAAATACCATATTCATTAAAATTTTTTAAAATTTCTTTAAAATATTTGTTGTTTAAACTTTTTGACAAATCAAAATTTATTATTTCAGCACCAAATTTTTTATGCAGTTTGTTGACCTGGAGAGACATCAAGAAATTTTAGTGAAAAGATTGTGGATTAGGTAATTCTACTATTGGATTAGATTCTATAATTGCAAGATCATCTTCTAAAGGCATATTTACATTACATGAACTCCACTTACCAGTTGGTTTAATTCCTCTACAAAGTATAGCCTTTTCCGCATACATGGGATCAAGAGGGTTTGTAGATTCAGGATTACAATATCTAATTGTTAAACCACACCTTCTCCTATGAGACAAGTTTGGGAGTGATCCATGTGCAATCATATCAGCATGTAAGGAAAAGTCTCCAGCTTTAAGAACATTTAAATAAGGGCTGCCAAATTTTTCAATACCAGTAATTTCTTGACTCAATACAGGATTTTTTTTATCTGTAACTTTCCAAGGTAATGGGCCTACCCTATGTGAACCAGGGAGAAACTCCATCGGAGCATTTTCTAAATCAGTATCATCTATGGCCAACCAAACAGTAACTGTTCTTGCCGGAGTCATTAACCAATAACTTGCATCTTGATGATAAGGAACTGGTCTATTATCATTTGGAAGTTTATTAAAAAAATGTGACGCCCAACAAATAATATTAGGACCGATCAAATCCTCGACGTGATTTAATATTTTGGTATTATTGATAATTTTCCAAATTGATTTTGATTTATGTTGATAGCAATTTATTGAATAACTATCTCTACCATCTTTAAATGATTGAAGTTTAAAAAACAAATTATCTACAGATTTTCTTACCTTATTTATTTCACTTTTAGAAAACGCATTAAAAGGCGCAATGAAACCACTGGAGTTATACTTTTCAATATCTTCAAATGATAATAATTTTGGAGAGGAGTTTTGTATAGGTAAAAAACTCAAATCACGATTGTCATTTTCTTTAACCATTTTCTATATAAATTGACTACATTATAAAAAGTTTAGTAATTTTTACTTTAATTATGTTGAGGATGCAAATTATTGTTGAATTATTAGTTTTTAAACTTCAATAAAATGTTAAAATAATTTTAACAAAAAATATCAAGCTTGGTGATTTTTTTAAAAAATGAACAATATAATAAAAGAATTGTTAGAAAAGGCTAAAGATTGCCAAAATAAAAAAGAAAATTTAAAGGCTGAAAAATTTTATAAAAAAATCATTGATATAGATATAAATAATTTTGAAGCTCACAACTTACTTGGAATACTTTACTGCCAATATAAAAAATTCAATAAAGGTTTAAAATATTTTAATAAAGCAATTAAGATTAAGGATGATCATGCAGGATTATATTGTAATAAAGGAAATGCACATTTTGAATTAAATGAATTGGAAGAAGCTATTAAAAATTATGATATAGCAATATCTCTACATCCTAAATTAGTTAATGCTTACTACAACAAAGGAAATGCTTTACAAAAATTACAAAGTTTTGAAAAATCAATAATCAGCTACGATAAAGCTCTAGAATTTAATTCTAATTTGTTTGGTGCATATATTAACAAAGGTAACTCTCTTAAAAACTTAAAAAAATTAGATGAGGCAATTACAAATTATAATAAAGCAATTAAAATTAAATCGAATGAAGTAGAGCCGAATTGGAATAAAGCAATTACTCTTTTGCTGAAAGGAGATTTAGAAGAAGGTTGGAAATATTATGAATGGAGGTGGAAAAAAAATGATTTTTCATCTGAAAAAAGAAACTTTTCTCAACCATTGTGGTTAGGAAATTTTAACATAAACAAAAAAATAATTTTAATTCATACTGAGCAAGGATTAGGGGATAGTATACAATTTGCAAGATATATTGAGTTAGTAGAAAAATTAGGGGCTAAAGTAATATTTGAAGTTGAAGACTCTCTTATTAAACTAATGAAATATTTAAAAGGAAATTTTGTTACAATTCGAAAAGGAGAAAAATTACCCTTTTTTGATTGTCATTGCCCTCTACTTAGTTTGCCTAATGCCTTTAAAACAAACATTAATAGTATTCCTCAAAATATTCCCTATATTAAAAAGCCCAGTCTCCCAAAAAAAATTTGGGAAAATAAATTAAATCAAGATAATTTTAATATTGGAATATGTTGGCAAGGTAGCTCATATTCAAAAGATGAAGGAAGATCATTTTCAATAAAATATTTTAAAAATATCTCTAAAATAAAAAATGTTAAATTATTTAGCTTACAAAAAAATGATGGGACAGAACAGTTACACTCAAATTTTAAAGAAATAAAAGTAATTAATTTAGGTGCTGATTTAGATAAAGAAGCAGCCTTTTTAGATACAGCCGTATTAATGAATAAGTTAGATTTAATAATTACTGTAGATACATCTATTGCGCATTTAGCAGGATCAATGGGTTGTAAGGTTTGGGTGCTTCTGCAATTTATTCCTGATTGGCGATGGATGTTAGATAAAAAAATAACCCCTTGGTATCCATCTATGAAATTATTTAGACAATCAAAACTAAATGATTGGAACGAACCTTTTAAACAAATAGAAAAAGAGATTAATTCATTTATTAATAGTAATTAAAATTTTTTAAAATTTGTTTATAAATAGAATATTATGAAAATTTTTTATGACTAAAAAAACAATTAAAGCTATACAACAACAAAAGGGTGGAAGAAAAATTACATGTTTGACCGCTTATACCTCTTCTGTTGCTAAAATCATTGATAATTATGTAGATATTGTTTTGGTAGGTGACTCTTTAGGGTCAACAATTTATGGGATGAAAAATACTCAAAAAGTTACGTTGGGAATGATGAAGGCGCATGGTCGAGCTGTTTCTCAGTACTGCAAAAAATCATTTACAATTATTGATATGCCATTCAATACCTATAATAATAATAAAGAAGCATTAGCAAATGCTAAGAGTATAATTAATTATACTAAATGCCAATCAATCAAAATAGAGACTGACAAAAATAATATAGGAATAGTAAAATATTTAACTAAAAACAAAGTCAAAGTTGTATCTCATATTGGTGTAACTCCTCAAAAATATAAAAATTTTAATAAAATACGTACAGCAGGTAAACTTCCAAATGAAAAGGAAAAAATTATCAAATTAGCTTTAAATCTTGAAAAAGCTGGTTCATGTTTGATTGTTCTTGAATGTATGAAAGAAACTTTAGCCAATGAGATATCAAAAAAATTAAAAATTCCGACTATTGGGATAGGGGCCTCTAAAGATTGTGATGGTCAAATTTTAGTAATAGATGACATATTAGGAATATCAAGCTCAGAAAAAAAACCTAAGTTTGTTAAATCATATGCTAATTTTGAATCAATAATTAATAAATCTGTAAAAAAATATTGCTTAGATGTTATTCAAAAAAAATTTCCTAGTAAAAAAAATGTTTATAAGTAGTTTCATAATACTTGATGAATAATAAATCAAAAAAAAGAATTTTTTGTGTTGCTCCAATGATGGGGTATACTACTCCTCACGCTCGTAGACTTTATCGTATGCTTTCTTCTGAAGCATTTTTATTTACCGAAATGATAGCAACAAAAACAATGATAAATTCTCAAAATAGAGATTTAATTATAGAAAATGACTCCAACAACCCTGTTGCTTTACAAGTTGGGGGGTCTGAAATTGATGATTTAAAAAAATGCTCCAAAATTGCTAAATCTTATAATTATGATGAAATAAATTTAAATGTAGGTTGTCCAAGTAAGGCAGTGCAAAAAGGAAGTTTTGGAGCCTGTTTAATGAAAAAAAAATCCTTAGTTAGAAATTGTTTAGAACAAATGAAAAATGCAGCAGATATTGAAGTTTCAATAAAATGTCGTATTGGAATTGGAAAAGAATTTAACTATGATTTTTTTTCAGACTTTATAAATGAAATTATTAAAAGTGATATTTCAATAGTATACGTACATGCTCGTAATGCAATTCTAAATGGGATAAGCCCAAAAGCCAATAGAAATATTCCGCCTTTAAATTATGATTTTGTAAAAAAAATTAAATCAGAACACCCAAAAGTGCAATTTATTCTCAATGGCGGAATAGAAAATTTAGAACATGCTTATAAACTTTCAAAGAAATACGATGGGGTAATGGTTGGTAGATTAATTCAAAATAATCCTTTTTGTTTATCTAAGATAGATAAACTTTTTTTTAATTATTCTGAAAAGAAAATAATTAATGAAAAAATAATTATTGAATATTTTAATTATATTAAGCCAAAAATTAATACTGAATCGATATTTAGATTATTGAGTCCAATATTGCAGATTTTTTTTGGTGTTCCTAATAGCAAAAAATTTAAAACTGATATTCATGATAATATGAAAAATCATAAAATAAATGAGCTTGAGTCTTTATTTTTACAATTTATTAAACAAAAAAAAGAATTATTAATTAATTAAAAGGAACTTGATAAGAAAGTGATAAGATTTCTGCTCCAGGATTTTTGTCACCTAGATTTGCATTAGAAATATGTCCAAAAGATATGCCTATTCTATTTTTATTTTTTAATTCATAGCTAAATTCAAAAGTAGTTCTAAATTGAATATTATTCCCAAGTTGTTTGCCTTCACCATCTTCATAAAATCCTGCTCCAAAGCTAGGGGTAAATATAAAATTAGAGTCATCACCTACAAATAGAGTGCCAAGATTATCTTCTAAATAAATTCCACCCAATACATATACTGCGGAGTCTGTTGTGGTTTCTAAACCAAAGAATGGTTTAAGGTAAAAAAAATTTTCACTTTCAGGGCCTATTTCAACTATAGAATTATCAAACCTTCTTTCATATCTTAAATCGATAGCTTCGTTAGTTTGACTACCATCAAACTTTATATCATATAAGCCAATACCAAAAACATCATAGCCTCCTGCATATACAGTTTTAGGAAATAAAAATAATATTAAAATAATAGATAATTTTTTAAACATTTATTTTTTTATACTAAAACAATTTTTAATTCTATCAATTGAAAAATTATTAAATCAGTAATTTGATATTATAATAATATTATAATTTTTAACAAAGAATCAATTTGATTCAAATATATCAAGAATCTTACCAGAATCATCAAAGATTCCAGCTAAAATTTTAGGGTTATTTAAAGGTTGATTAAATAATGAGCATACTATTCTTTTATTTACATCTTTTATTTCTTCATTATTAGAAGATTTATAGCCTCTAACTATTCTAATAAATGTATTGTATGGTTTATTTAAATTTGAAAAATTTTGATAACCCCACCAAAAACAGTCATTTTGAGCTGATAATGGTCGAGAAATATCAACACCTCTGTTCAAAAATAAAATTTTTTTTGTATTTGTATAAGCTGCATGTTTTAAATTACTAAAATATTGATTATGTCCTGGTTGGGCAAGTAGGGCGGAGTTTAATTTTGAAGTCCACTTACTTATAGGCATGGTTCCTTGCATAGAAACTTGTAACAATTCTTCTATATTAAACCCATATGAATTAATTGTAGCATCAACTCCATGTTCAAACATCCACTTAACTATATCATGAGGATTTGGAGCAGTTTGTAACTGAAGTAATTTAAGAAACATTTCTTCTTGCGCCCCTCTCAAAAAAATAATTTTTTCAGGATCTAAACAAAACTTAGACATAAGATTATTCCTGAGATCTAAAACACTACTTAAAGTTTTTTTTGACTCTGTTCCCAAACCTATAATATTACCTAAAAAAACTAAAGAATCATTTTTTTCAAATTTTTCTAATAAGTATTTTTTAATTGACTGAAAAGCAGTATCTCGAGAATGTATTGAGCCTATTGCCCAAATTTTTTTTGATTTTGCAATTTCTGTAAAGTTTGTTTTTTTATCCACTAATTACTTTTTGTACAATGTTGTTTCTATTTTTTCTGTAGCTTGAAAATAATCTGTCTTTTCTACTGCAGCAACCTCTCTTGCTAATCGTTCTAAAGCAACTTGAAACATTTGTCTTTCGCTATATGACTGTTCTGGTTGACTATTTTTTCGAAATAAATCTCTTACTACTTCTCCTATTTTTATCGGATCTCCTGAAAATATTTTAGTATCATATTCTTGTGCTCGTCTACTCCACATAATACGTCTTATTTTAGGTTTTAATTTTAAAATATTAAATACTTCGTCAATTATTTTTTTAGAAGAAATTTTTCTTAAACCAACTTCATTTTGCTTATCTAAAGGCACCCTGATTGTTAATTTCCCCTGCTCCATTTTAACGACATAAAATTTTGTTTTTATGCTTGAAACTTCCATGGATTCAATTCTAATTATTTCTCCTACTCCATGCTTTGGGTAAACCACTACTTCTCCAATTTTAAATTCCTTATTTTTCTTAGCGTTCATTTATTCTCCTGATTTTTCACTAAAATATTTTGAAAATTTATTTTTAACATTTTCCCATTCTTTAGCATCTTTTGGTGGATCTTTTTTTTCAGTAATTACTGGCCATTTTTCAGAGTAAATTCTGTTGATTTCTGCCCATTTTTCCATATTTTCTTCCGTATCTGGGTGTATCGCATCTACTGGACATTCTGGTTCGCACACTCCGCAGTCAATACACTCATCTGGATGAATCACAAGCATATTTTCACCCTCGTAAAAACAATCCACTGGGCATACTTCTACACAATCCATATGCTTACATTTAATACAATTTTCATCTACTACGTATGTCAAAATTAAAACCTATTCATTAAATCCCATTTTTAATAAAACTTTTTTCTTAGCTTTTCCACATTCATAATCATTTAAGTATAACAACCCTGCGAGCCTTCTAATAAGATTAGATTCATAGTCATGAATTTTTCCATCAGCAAGAATAATTTCCCATAAAATTTCTATTAATTCTATTTTCTTTTCATCAGGATAGAGTTTATTAATTTTTGAAGTAAAAAAATGTAAAGATTTGTGATTATTAATTTCATTTATGCATTTATCTATTTCTTTTTTAACATCTTCTGGCTTTTCTTCAAATAAGCCCACTAAGAAATTAAATATTTTGTCAACTTCCTTTCTATCAATAGTCCCATCAATATTGGCAGCCTCAATCATAATTCCACACAATATATTTAAATCAGAAATTTCTGTTTCTGTATTTTCTTTAGATCTAATAAAAAAATTTTTAAGTGAGTTTATCAATTTAAATTTATTTTGTTAAAAAGGTTCATTAAAGTAATTTTTCTAAAACTGCAAAAGGAGAATTAGGATCTTTTTTATTATCTTTTCTTTCCTTATTTGAAATATTCTTTTTTAAATTAATATTAGATTTTTTAATTTTCTTCTTATGTAGCTTTATTTTTTTATTAGATTTTTTTGATATTTCTTTTTTATTTGATTTGTAAAAAAATAGTTTTTTATTTTCAGAAATAGAAATACTTTCAAATCCACAATAATTTAAGATGTTTTTAAGCTGATCAGAATTACAGCCAACTGGATTCATCAACTCAGAAGATTCCAAAAAAGGTCCGTATTTAGCTTTTTGTCTAGCTATAAAAAAAATTCTTTCAAAAACGTCTGCTCTTATTAAAAAACCATTTAAATTGATGTAACCTATCGCAAACCAATAAGACTCTGGCATAGTAAAATTACAAAGAAAAGATACTCTTCCGTCATTTGGTAGTGGATATAAATTTTCTTCTTGAGATTCATAATACACTTTCCAAAGCAGGGCATTTAATTCCATAGGTAATTTTTTTAGCAAATGCGGCATAAAAAAAAATTTAGTTCCAACTCTAACTCCTGTTTTTGATAAACTTGACTTATCCCCTTCAGATAATTTTTTTAAACTATCAGAATACCCATATATTGACATTGTTCCAAGGGAATCAAACACATTATAGACAATTGCTCTCGCTTCCGAAGAAATATTGGCATCAATTTCTTCAGTTAGAGATTTTAAAGTATTGGCTATTTTATCATCAACCCACTTTTGTAATTTTGTTGTTATAGCCAATTTTTTATCAGATTCTAATAATTCTGAATTTAAGCATTCAGCTTTTGGGGCAAATATTTTATTTCCTTTGATTAATCTACCTATAGGTTCATCGCCCCAATAAATTTTAACTTCATCATTAATTGGAAATTTATAAATATTTCCTAAATTAATAGCTATTAAAGGAGCTTTTAAAAAATTATTAATTTTTTCTTCTATCATTGTTCGTATTGATTTTTTAACATGTATTAGAGAAAATAAAGACTCAGATTTACTTACTTTTAATTCTAAATTAAAACCATTAATATATCCATAATTTTGTCCATTTAATATAATATTTTTATTATTATCAACTTCAACTTTTATATCTTCGCCAAGTTTTTTGTTATTAACAAAAAAACTAGCTGAAAAATCAACAAATCTTTTAGTAAGAGATTCATGCAAATTATCTGATAAATTATCTTCTATTTCCTTGGTCTTGTTTTGCCAAAATTCATATTCTTTTATCCATTTTGTTTGATTAGATATATAAGTCCAGGTTCTTATATTAGAAATTTTGATTGATAGTTCTTCTATCCCTCCTGAATAATTTTCTAATTTAAGTATTTTGTCTCTAAGCCAATTATCATTTATTACTCCGTCATTATTAATCAATTCTAAAAAAATATCTTTTAATAAATCTAAATATGATTCCTTAAAAATTTTTTGAAAATCAGGTATTTGGCATACATTCCAAAGCAAACTAATGGAATCAAAATTATTTAAAAATGGTTTAATTTTTTTATTCTGAGAGAGTTCTCTAAAATTAAGCTCATCTTCTGCATTTTTTTTATGTATAAAAAAATTTTTTATAGGAAATTTTTTGAAAGAGTTAATAACTGAATCAACAGATTGAAAATCAATTTTTGAATTTCTCCAATAAATTTTTTTTATCGAATCAAACTTGCTATCTTCTATTGATTTAACAATCATTGGGTCTAGGTTGCCGGCAGTGTTTAAACATCCAAATGTTCCATCATTTAAATGTCTACCTGCTCTTCCTGCAATTTGACCCAATTCTGCGGAATATAAATCACGATTATACCTTCCATCAAATTTTTGGAATGAAGAGAAAGATACATGCTCGATATTTAAATTAAGCCCCATACCAATAGCATCAGTGGCAACTAAAAAATCTACTTTTTTGTCTTCATAAATTTCGACTTGTGAATTACGTGTTCTCGGACTTAACGAACCTAAAACAACAGCAGCTCCACCTTTGTGAGCTCTTAAAGATTCTGCAATTTCATAAATTGAATTAATATTAAAAGCAATAATTGCTGAACGAGGATTAAGCTTAGATAAATTCTTTTTATTTTCAAAAGTTAACTTAGAAAATCTTTCTCGTTTTTTAATATTAATTTTTGGAAATAAATTTATTAATATTCTTTCAATAGTTAATGAGCCCAAAAAAATTGTTTCATGTTCTCCACGCATATTAAGTAAACGATCCGTAAAAATATGCCCTCTTTCATAATCTGAGGCTAGTTGTACTTCATCTATTGCTATACATTCTGCATTAATATTTAGCGGCATTGATTCAACAGTACAAAAGAAATACTTAGCTGTTTTTGGAAAAATTTTTTCCTCTCCAGTTATTAAGGCCACTTTTTTAGATCCTAATTTAGTTACGGCTTTATCATAATTTTCTCTAGCTAATAATCTTAGTGGGAAACCAAAAATACCCGATTTGTATGAGATAAGACGCTCAAATGCAGTATAAGTTTTGCCGGTATTAGTTGGTCCAAGAATTGCTGTTAAATTATTGTCTCTATCTTGCACAGAAAAACTTTTTAAGAAGCTTTGTCAATAATTGAGTTAAGAACATACTGCAAAATGCCTCCAGCTTTAAAATATTCAAGCTCTTTTATTGTATCTATTCTACATCTTAATTTTATTTTTTTAGAAAAATCCTTTCCTGATATAGTACACTCAATTATTTTATTTGGAGCAATTTGGCTTATTCCCAAAATTGAAATTTTTTCATCTCCCTCGATTGATAAATTTATACGAGTTTGACCTTCTGTAAACTCAAACGGCAAAACTCCCATTCCTATCAAATTAGATCTATGAATTCTTTCAAATGATTCTGCTATTATGGCTCTAATTCCTAAAAGCTTGGTACCTTTAGCTGCCCAGTCTCGAGATGAACCAGTACCATACTCTTTGCCAGCTAACACAACTAAGGGAACAGAATGTTTGGCATATTCCATGGCAGCTTCATAAATTGGCATATTTTTATTATTAATATAACAATGTGTTATGCCTCCTTCTATATTCTTATTAATTTCATTTCTTATTCTTATATTGGCAAAAGTACCTCTCATCATTATTTCGTGATTTCCCCTTCTAGATCCATAAGAATTAAAATTTTCTTTCGGTATTTGTCTTATAGAAAGATAATCACCGGCAGGACTTTCTTCCTTTATAGCACCAGCTGGAGAAATATGGTCTGTGGTTACTGAGTCTCCTAAAAGAGCTATTATTCTAGCATTATTTATATCTTCTTTTGTACTATTAGAGTTATCTTCAAAAAACGGTGGGTGTTTGATATACGTACTTGTATCTTTCCATTTAAAAGTATCTTGAGATATAGTTTTAATAGCGTTCCAATTTTTATCGCCTTTGTATATTTCTTTATATCTTGATAAAAAAACGTCAGAGGATAGACTGGATTTTACTATATTTTCTATTTCTTTTGAAGTAGGCCAAATATCCCTTAAATATATTTTTTTTTCATTTTTACCAATTCCTATTGGATCATTAACTATATCTATTGTGATATTTCCAGCTAAGGCGAAAGCAACAACCAGAGGTGGCGAGGCAAGATAGTTCGCCTTTATTTCTTGATGTACTCTACCTTCAAAATTTCTATTTCCTGATAAAACTGAACAAACTGATAATTGTTTATTTTTAATTTGTTCAGAAACCAGTTTGTCTAATGGACCAGAATTGCCTATACATGTTGTGCAACCATATCCTACCAAATTAAAACCAATTTTATTTAAAAATTCTGACAAATTGGATTGATCTAAATAATCGCTAACTACTTTGCTACCAGGCGCTAAACTTGTTTTTACCCAAGGCTTTACTTTTAGTCCAAGTTCAACAGCTTTTTTAGCAACAAGTCCTGCCGCAACCATAACACTTGGGTTAGATGTATTTGTGCAACTTGTAATTGCAGCAATTACTATATCTCCAGATAATATTTCATTTTGTTTTCTGATTAATGTTCTATTTTCTTTTGATAAAGAAATAAATGAATCAGGAATATCTTTTAATAAAATTTTATCTTGGGGTCTTTTTGGTCCTGCTACTGCAGCTTCTACTTTATCTAAATTAAAATTTATTGTTTCGTCAAAATTTTGTTCAATATTTTTGTCATACCAAAGTTTTTGTTTTGTTGTATAAGCTTTAACTATATCTAAATGATTTTTATCCTTCCCTGACATTTGAAGATAATTAATAGTTTCCTGATCAGTTGGAAAAAAACCACATGTAGCTCCGTATTCTGGAGCCATGTTTGAAATTGTTGCTCTGTCTGCCAATGACAAATTATTTAAACCCGTACCATAAAATTCAACAAATTTACCTACAACTCCATGTTTACGTAATTTTTCTGTTATGGTAAGAACTAAATCAGTTGCTGTTATTCCTTCTCTTAAAGAGCCAGTTATATTAAAACCTAAAACTTTTGGAATGTTCATTGATATAGGTTGGCCTAGCATAGCGGCTTCAGCTTCAATACCTCCTACACCCCAACCTAAAACTGAGAGCGAATTAACCATAGTAGTATGGCTATCTGTACCAACTACAGAATCTGGATAAATATAGTGATTGTTTTCAAATTTATTTACCCAAACAGTTTTAGCAATATTTTCTAAATTTACTTGGTGACAAATACCAGCCCCAGGTGGAACTAAAAAAAAATTATTAAAAGACTCTTGGCCCCATTTTAAAAATTCATATCTTTCTTGATTACGATGAAATTCAATTTTTACATTATCTTCTAAAGCTGAAGAGGTGCCAAATTTATCAACCATAACCGAATGATCAATGACTAAATCTACTCTTGATAGAGGATTTATTTTCTTTGGATCAATATGCTTTAACTTAAGGGCATCTCTCATAGCTGCTAAGTCTGCTATGGCAGGTACTCCAGTAAAATCTTGCATTAAAACTCTAGTTGGAAAAAAAGCAATCTCAGAAGATAAATCTTTTTTCTCTAATTGTGTACATAAAGATGATATCATTTCTTGATTTATTGACTCTCCATCTTCATTTCTAATTAAATTTTCTAATAAAATTTTTATACTATTTGGAATTTTAGATAGATTAAAACCAAAATAATTTGAAAGAATATTAAGGTCAAAATAGACATATTCCTGTCCATTTATTTGCAATATTGATCGAGTTTTAAAAGTATTTTTAGATTTCATGTTAAATAAAGAAAATTAAAATTCATTTTCTATTTTTATAAATATTATGTCAAAAAGATAAAGTATATATAAAAGTTAATAAAATATAAGATTTCTGGGAAAAATTAGCACTATTTGATTAAAAAAACTTTTTTTTAAAAATAGTAATACTAAAAATTATATATTTAAATTTAAAATTGATATTTTTTAGATTTTTTTTTAAAATCTACTATATCGTTGACATTTTCCGTAAGTTTTGGGAAAAAAAGACAGCCTTTTATGTTTATCACTTTTTTTAAGTGATGATGGAGGGAGGTTCCTCCACTAAACCCAACACAAGGAGCATCAAATGGCAAAGAAGAAAAAGAAGGCAGCTAAGAAAAGAAAAGCTGCACCAAGAAAAAGAAAAGCTGCACCTAAAAGAAAAAAAGCAGCTAAGAAAAAGAAAAAAGCTGCACCTAAGAAAAAGAAAAAAGCTGCACCTAAGAAAAAGAAAAAAGCAGCTAAGAAAAAAAAGAAAAAAGCAGCTAAGAAAAGAAGAAGATAATTTCTTTTTTAATAGAAAGCTTAATTTAAGTTTTCTTTTTCTTAAAAATAGAGATTTTATCTCAAATAACGGGGTCTTAAGGCCCCGTTTTTTATTGTTGTCTAAGTCTAATAAAGAGATTATGGATCAAAAAAATGCTTCTCGTTAATAATATTTATTTCAGTCGTCAAAGTAAAACCATTTTAAAAGATGTAAATTTATCTATACCTCCCAAAGGCATAATTCATCTAACCGGAAATAATGGTGTTGGTAAAACAACATTATTAAAAATTATATGTAAAATTCTAAATCCAGATGATGGTGAAATTTTTTGGAATGGTAAAAATATAAAAAAAAATCATTATGATTATTGTAAAAATATAACTTTTATTTTGGATCAAAATACTTCTAATGAAAATTTAACAGTCTATGAAAATATAATTTTTTGGAAGAAAATTTTTTCATCACAAATTAAGATTAATGAAATAGAATCAATATTAGAAGTTTTAGGATTGTTAGAATATAAAAATACTTCTACTATTCATCTATCTTTTGGAGAAATTAAAAAACTAGAACTAATTAGGTTAATTATTGAACAAAAAAAACTTTGGATCCTGGATGAGCCTTTTATAGGTCTAGATTTAAAATCTGTTGAAATAATTATACAGACAATAACTAATCACCTAGAATTAAATGGTATGGTAATTTTTACTTCCCATACATTACCAACTATTCCTAATATTAATACTGTAAATTTGGAAATCAATGAGTAGCTTCAATTCAATTTTGGGAGTATTTTTAAGAGAGTCTAAAATACATTATAGAAGTTTCTTTCATATATTAAGTATATTTTTATTTTTTATTCTTAGCATTATAATTTTTGTTTTTGCAGTAGGTTCAAATAAAGAAATGTTTAACCAAATTGGTGTGGGTATTATTTGGACAATAATATTATTAAGCAATACTCTTTCAATAAAAAAATTTTTTCAGAATGATTTTGATGACAATAGCTTGATAATAATTCATATGAGCGGGCTTTCCTATGAAATCATAGCACTTATAAAAATGTTAACGATATGGATGTTTCTTCAAGCTCCTTTTTTTATAATTCTTCCTATTGCTTTTCTTTTATTAGAAATGCAATTTGACAATTTAAAAATAGTTTATTTAAGTTTTTTAATAGGTTCTGTTATTATTACGTGTATATCTGCAATATCAGGATCAATGAATTTATTAAATAAAAAAAATTTTTCAATAGGGGGACTTATTATTATGATATTTAGTATTCCAGTAATAATATTTGGAGTTAATATTGCAAATGTTTCAAATAATATTGAGATTATAAAAGCGCAAATCAATATCCTTTTAGGAATTATGTTTTTTTTTCTAGCAATTTCACCTTGGGCTAGCGGATTATGTATTAAAATATCATTACAAAATAAATAATATGAAGTTTTTAATTAATCCAAATCGTTTTATTAAGTTTAGTGACCTAGTTTTCAAACCATTAATTTATTTAACTGCTATATTTTTGATAATTGGGATAGTATTTGCTTTCTTTTTGTCTCCTAACGATTATCAACAGGGTGCTACTGTTAGGATAATGTATGTTCATGTTCCTGCTGCGTGGATAGCAGTTTTGACTTTTTTAATAATGACACTTTATAGTATTGTAGGATTAGCTTTTAAAATTAATTTTAGTTTTATAATTAATTCAGCCATTGCTCCTATAGGAGCGATATTTACATTGATATGCATAGTTACTGGCTCTTTGTGGGGTAAGCCCATGTGGGGAACTTGGTGGGTTTGGGACGCAAGATTAACTTCTGTAGCAATTTTATTTCTTTTATATTTAATCATAATCTTTCTTAAAAACTCAATTACGAATATTAATGTTTCAGAAAAAATTACTGCTGTTTTAATAATAGTAGGATCTATTAACCTCCCAATAATTAAATTTTCTGTGGATTGGTGGAATACACTTCATCAACCTGCTAGTATAAGCAAGTTATCTTCTCCCTCTATTGACCCTAGTATGCTAAGACCTCTTGTTATTATGACTATTGCACTTATGTTATTGGCTATAGTAATTGGTATTATTAGAATTAAAGCGGAGATACTTAAGAGAAAACTTAGATAATCTTGATGAGACGATCGGTCATCTAAGTATTATTACATTATATAATTTTTTTGTTAAAAGGGTTTATGTATTTTTGGTATATTTTCTTTGCTTATTTAATAAGCTTTGTTTTGCTATTTCTGCTTTTAGTCCAGTCATATTTAAAACTTAAAAAACTTAAATAAAGTAATAATGTCCTTAAGATTTCAAAGATTATTACTTATATTCTTATCGTTGTTTTTTTTAACAGCTTCGATTTTTCTTATTCTCTTTAATTCAAAAAAAAATTTAATTTTTTTTTATACCCCTTCAGAATTACTAAATTCAAAAACTCAAATTAATGACACAATTCGCATTGGAGGAATTGTAAAAAAGGATTCATTAAAAAATATCGAAGATAATAAATATGTTTTTATTATCCATGATAATAATAATTATGTAAGAGTTAGTTACACAGGTATATTGCCTGATTTATTTAGAGAAGAACAGGGGGTGGTAGTACAAGGAAAATTAACAAAAATTGACAAAATAAAAGCTGACCGAGTTTTTGCTAAACATGACGAAAACTATATGCCTACATCTATTAAAAAGCAGCTTGAAAAAAATAAATATTGGAACAAAAGCTACCAATGATATCTTTAGTAGGGTTTGCTAATTTATTATTTTCTTTTTTAATTGGATTAATAATATTTTTTTCATATTTTTTTAATAACAAAAATGAAATAAGTAGAACTTATTATAATTTAGTTTTTTTTAAGTTTTTTTTTATTATAGTTTCTTTTTTAACACTTATATTTGCTTATATAGTTTCTGATTTTTCAAATCAAAATGTTTTTGAAAACTCTCATTCTGATAAGCCAATTTTATATAAAATAACTGGAACATGGGGAAACCATGAGGGCTCAATGCTTTTATGGTTGTTGATTATGTCAAGCTATACATTATTTTTTACATTCAATAAAAATTTAAAAGATAATATTAAAAAATTAACTATAACTTTTCAGACTAGTCTTTTTCTTCTTTTTGCAGTGTTTGTTATTTTTACTTCTAATCCATTTTTGATAAATTCAATTAATTTTGAGGAGGGTATGGGTCTAAATCCTATTTTACAAGATCCAGCATTAGCAGTACATCCTCCTATTTTGTATATTGGCTATGTAGGTTTTTCATTAATTCTGAGTTTGGCTTTAGCTGGATTAACATTTAAACAAATAGATTATGAATGGATGAATACTGCAAAAAAATTAACTTTATTTTGTTGGTCAATGCTTACTGGAGGAATAGCTTTGGGGTCATATTGGGCCTACTATGAATTAGGTTGGGGGGGGGTGGTGGTTTTGGGATCCTGTTGAAAATGTTTCCTTAATGCCCTGGATTGCTGGTCTAGCACTTGTTCATTCATTAATGATAACAAAAAAGGAACAATTACTAATTAGATGGATAGTCTTTTTATCTATATTATGTTTTTCGCTAAGTATTTTTGGCACCTTTTTAGTACGATCAGGCATTTTAACTAGCGTACATTCATTTGCAACTGATTCTGCTCGGGGCATATTTATTTTAATCATATTTTTAGTTTCTACAGGATTTTCTTTTATACTGTTTATTTTTAAAACTGATGATTCAGAAGAAAAATTAAAACTTTTGTTTATAAATAAATCTACTGCACTAGTATTTAATAATATAGTTATGATAATAGCTTGCTTAACAATATTATTAGGTACAATTTACCCAATTGTAATTGAAGTAATTACAAATAAAAGAATATCAGTTGGAGCTCCATATTTTAACTCTACCGCTCTTCCTATATTGCTTCCTGGTTTTTTGCTAATGAGTATTGCTCCGGCATTATCATGGCAGAATAATAAGTTACCAAAATATAAAAGTTATATTTTTGTTTTCATAGCTCTAAGTTTTTTATCTTTTATTATTGTTTATTTAAATACTTTTAATGTTTGGGGATTTATAGGGATTTCACTGGGTTTGATAATTATATTTTCATCATTGTTGTCTGTTTATTTTAATTATAAAAAATTTGGATTAAGAAATTTTATTAGTCATAATAATGCATTATTAGCTCATATTGGGGTGGGAATATTAATTTTGGGAATTACAACATCGAGTGTTTATAAATCTGAATTTAGCGAAACATTTATGATAAATGAAAAAAAACAAATTAATAATTACTCATATACATTGTTAAAATTAGAAACAAATCAAGACAGTAATTTTCAAGAATTAGTAGCTGTATTCTCACTATATAAAGACAATAAAAAGATAGCTGAAATTAAACCCAGTAAAAGATATTATAGTGTTTCAAAAATGATCACTACTGAAGCAGGTATATACCATAGTTGGTTTCAAGATTTTTATGTTATCATCGGCAATGAAAAAGATAAGATATGGTCAGTAAAAATTTACCAAAACCCTCTTGTAAGCTTAATATGGATTGGGGTTATAATAATGGTTCTGTCAGGATTTTTGGGAATACGAAAAATATAAAGTATGAAGAAAATTATATTAATTATACCCTTTTTATTAACTTTAATTATTTCAAGTTTTTTATTATTTTATCTCTTACAAAACAAAGATCCTAAAAAGCCTCCTAGTGCTCTTTTAAATGAAGATGTACCAAAAATAAAAATTCCAGATTTATTTGATGAAAAAAAATTTTTAACAAATATTGAATTTAATGACAAATTGATTTTAGTTAATTTTTTTGCTTCTTGGTGTGCTCCTTGCAAAGTTGAGCATCCTCTTTTTTTTAAGATCAAAGAAGACCATCCTAACTTATTTATAATAGGAGTTGATTATAAAGATCCAAAAAATGATGCATTAGATTATTTAAAAAAAGATGGTAACCCTTATGATTTTGTGGGCTATGATAAACAAGGCTTAATTGGTTTAGAATTTGGAGTTTTTGGACTACCAGAAACTTTTATAATTAATAAAAAAGGAAAAATTATCTATAAACACTTAGGCCCATTAGATAAAAAAATTATTGAAAATGATATTTATCCCTTACTTAACTGAAAATTTTCTAAAATATTTTTTATTTTTTTTAATTTGTTTTTTTATATTTCTTTTCTCAGGATCTACAAATGCATATTCTGAAAAAGATTTAAAAAAAATATCATCAAAATTACGTTGTATGACTTGCCAAAATCAAAGTATTTATGATTCAGATGCTGACTTTTCAAAAGATATAAAAAAAATAATAGTTCAAAAATTAGAAAGTGGGCATACCGAGAAAGAGATAATTAAATTTCTTGTACAAAGATATGGGGAATACATAGTCTTTGAGCCTCAAATGAACATAAAAAATTATTTTTTATGGTTCTTTCCTTTTGTTATTTTAGCAATATCCTTGATTTTCCTAATTTTTAGAATCAAAAAAAACTAAGAAAAGCTGACTATTTATTTCCTTTTTTATAATTTTAACTATAACGAACATATAAAAATAAAATTTTAAGACCTATTAACGTATAGGTCATTAGGAGGAATTGTGAAAAAATTTATATTATCTTTAATTGCTCTTAGTGTTTTGTGTTTAACTACAGTTGCAAGTGCTAAGACAATAAGAATAGGAACTGAAGGTGCATACCCACCTTGGAATAATTTAAATTCTGCTGGTGAGCTTGAAGGTGCTGAAATTGATTTTGGTAATGAGTTATGCAAAAGAATGAGTGCTGATTGTGAGTGGGTAACTCAAGATTGGGATGGTATTATACCTGCTTTACTTAATGGTAAGTATGACATCATCATTGCTGGTATGTCAATTACTGAAGAAAGAAAAGAAAAAGTAAACTTTACTACAGGATATATGACTGACCCTGCAAGTTTTGCTGTCTTAAAAGGTAGTGGATTGGCAAATTTGTCAGTTGGATCTGAAAAAGTAAATTTAAATAATGCAGGTGGAAAAGAACAGGCAGCTATAGGTCAATTAATTGCTGCTATGAACGGTAAAACTGTTTGTGTTCAATCTTCTACAATTCATCAAAACTTTTTAGAAAAACATATGGCAGGAGCTGTAGATGTCAGACTTTATCAAGCAGTTGATGATCATAACCTTGATTTAGCTGCTGGACGATGCGATGCTATTCTTGCTGATGTTGGATCTCTTATTGATTTTATGGATTCAGATGGTGGTGTTGATGTAGTTTTAACAGGACCAAAATTCTCTGGAGGAGTTTTTGGAGATGGTGTTGGTGGCGCTGTTAGAAAAGAAGACACTGATATTTTAGAAATGTTTAATAAAGCAATAGCTGAGATGAGTGCCGACGGTACTACTGCAGAAATCACGAAACAGTGGTTTGGTAGAGATATTTCTATGTAATTTAATTGTTGTTGTTTAAAAAAAGCGGCTTAAGCCGCTTTTTTTATTTAATTAATGGTATAAAAAAAAATTTTACGCAGTGCAAAATACATGAATTCATTATTAGGACTTATTATTCAAATTATTAATTTGTACCAATTTATTTTATTAATTTATATTATAATGACTTGGTTAATTAGCTTTAATATTATCAATACTTCCAATCGATTTATATTTAGTATGATGAATGCACTTTTTCGCCTATGTGACCCAAGCTTAAGGCTTGTAAGACAATATTTACCAAATTTAGGTGCTATAGATATTTCGCCAGTAATTGTTTACTTACTGTTATGGTTTATTAAAAGTTTATTAATTGAATATTGGCCGAGGTATTAATGACTATAATAATAGATGGAAAAGAAATTTCTAAAAAATTAAAAGAAGATTTAAATAAAGAAATCAAAGATTTAAAAAAAAAATATAATGCTGTTCCAGGACTTGCAGTTGTTCAAGTAGGAAACGTTGCAGCTAGTAGTGTGTATGTTAAAGCAAAAACTAAAAGTGCCAAAGAAGTTGGCATTGAAGTAATAGACCACCATCTTGAAGAATCTATATCTGAAGAAGAGCTCCTAAACTTGATTGAAAAATTAAATACTCAAAAGAATGTTAATGGTATTTTAGTACAGTTGCCTCTACCTAAACACATGAATGAGCAATTAGTTTTAGATTCCATTAATCCTGATAAAGACGCTGATGGATTTCATCCACTAAATGTTGGCAAACTTTCAATTGCCTCACACAATGATGAAAATTTACTTATCCCATGTACTCCTTATGGATGTCTTCTGATGTTAAAAGGTTTAAATATTGAGCTCGCAGGAAAAAACGCAGTTGTTGTAGGAAGGTCTAATATAGTTGGAAAACCTATGGTACAATTATTAATTAAAGAATCTTGTACGGTAACTGTGGCGCATTCTAAAACAAAAGACTTACCTGATGTTTGTCAAAATGCTGATATAGTCGTTGCTGCAGTTGGAAAACCTAAAATGATAAAAGGTGAATGGATAAAAAAAGGAGCAATTGTTATTGATGTCGGTATAAATCGCATAGAAGTAGAAATAGATGGTGAAAGAAAAAATAAACTTGTGGGTGATGTAGATTTTAAAGAAGCAGAAAAAAATGCCTTGGCAATTACACCTGTACCGGGAGGTGTAGGCCCTATGACAATTGCTTGTTTATTAAGAAATACAACAATTGCATTCAAAAATTCAAGATAATTATTTTCTTTTTTTTAAACGTAGTGATAAAATTTTTATAAAACCTTCAGCATCTTTTTGATTAAATTGACCTTCTTCATCAAAAGATACTAAAGACGTATCGTATAAGCTATTTTTTGATTTGCGGCCACACACTATTACATTTCCTTTATAAATTTTTAAACGAACTTCACCAGAAACATTTACTTGAGTTTTATCAATAATTTTTTGCATTGATTCTCTCTCTGAAGAGAACCAAAGGCCATTGTAAATTATTTCTGCATATTTAGGCATAATTTCATCTTTTAAATGAGCCTCACCTCTATCTAAAGTTATGCTCTCAATTGCTCTATGTGCATGAAGAAGTATAGTGCCTCCTGGAGTTTCATAAACACCTCTAGATTTCATACCTACTAATCTATTTTCAACAATATCAATTCGTCCTACACCGTGCTTGCTTGCTATATTGTTTAAGGAAGTAAGAATTTCATGAGCTTTCATCTTTTTATTATTTACAGCAATAGGGTCTCCATTCTCAAAAATAATATTTATTTCTTCAGGTCTATCAGGTGCGTCTAATAGAGAGGTTGTACGATTATATACATATTCAGGTGCCTCTAACCACGGGTCTTCCAAAATTTTACCTTCTGAAGAAGTGTGTAATAGATTTGCATCTGTACTAAAAGGAGGTTCGCCTTTTTTATCTTTAGGAATTGGTATTTGATATTTTTGAGCAAAATTAACTAATTCTTTTCTAGAGCTTAAATCCCACTCTCTCCAAGGAGAGATAACAATTATTGAAGAGTCATTTGCATAGTAACCTAACTCAAAACGTACTTGATCAT
>CACFOQ010000004.1 GCA_902567855.1 uncultured Alphaproteobacteria bacterium | reverse complement strand
GCATGCTTATATTTTTATGTTAGGTGCAGGTTTTACTTATTTAAATGATGATCATGTTAGAATTGATATTATTTATAGAAGTTCTTCCCAAATTTATAAAACTATAGTTGACTTAGTAGGTATCATTTTTTTTCTATTTCCATTATTGTATATTATTTGGACTTTTAGTTATCCTTTTGTTTATAAATCTTGGCAAATGAATGAAATTTCTAGAGAAGCAGGAGGGCTTAGTATGTTGTTTCTATTGAAGTTTGCAATATTATTATTTGTTATACTTCTTTTTCTTCAAGCTATTTCAAAAATAATTAATTATCTTTTATATATTTTTCGAAATGACTCCTGAAATTTTAGCAATAATTATGTTTATCACTACTTTAGCTTTATTGCTTTTTGGTTTTCCTGTTGCTTTTACTTTAGCTGGTTCAGCATTAATATTTGCTTTCATTGGTGATTTCTTAGATATTTTTAATTTTAGAATGTTATTTTTTTTTCCACAGAGAATTTATGGCATTATGATTAATGAGGCATTGGTGGCTGTCCCTCTATTTATATTTATGGGCGTAATGCTTGAAAAAACTAAGATTGCTTCAAAATTATTAGACTCAATTGGTGATTTATTTGGATCTATAAGAGGTGGTTTAGGAATAGGAGTAGTCTTAGTAGGTATGTTACTTGCGGCTTCTACAGGTATTGTTGGCGCTACAGTTGTAACGATGGGCATGTTAGCTTTACCTTCTATGTTGAAAGCTGGTTATGATGAAAAAATTGCTACAGGAACAATTTGTGCTGCTGGTACTTTAGGACAAATTATTCCTCCATCAATAGTTTTGATATTACTTGCAGAAATGTTGCAAGGAGCAAATGAAGAAGCAGGTCTTTTGACTGGAGATTTAGCCCCCTTACCAGTTACTGCAATAGATTTATTTGCAGGAGCTTTAATTCCAGGTTTAATTTTAGTAGGTATGTTTATTATCTATATTTTAATAATAGCTAAACTTAGACCTTCAGATTTACCCATACTAAAATCACAAAAAACTCAATCTGAAAAAATTAAAACTGCTATTTTTGAAGTCATACCTCCTATTTTTTTAATCTTATCTGTTCTTGGTTCAATATTTATGGGTATAGCTACTCCAACAGAATCTGCATCAGTAGGAGCTGCAGGTGCAGCCTTATTAGCTTTATTTAGAAATGAATTAAATTTAAAAAATATTTCAGGTGCTGCCATTACGACAGTTAAAATGAGTTCTTTTGTATTTATAATATTAATTGGAGCATCAATGTTTTCTCTTGTTTTTAGAGGATTTGAAGGTGATGATATGATTAGTAATTTTTTAACAAATTTACCTGGTGGAGAATATGGGGCACTATTTGTTGTAATGATTACAATTTTTTTATTAGGTTTTTTTTTAGATTATATAGAAATAATTTTTGTTATTATTCCTTTAGTAGGTCCTGGATTAATAGCTAATGGAGCTGATCCTCTTTGGCTTGGTATATTAATTTCTTTAAATTTACAGACTAGTTTTTTGACTCCACCTTTTGGTTTCTCTTTGTTTTTTTTAAGAGGTGTAGCTCCCAAATCTGTAAGAACAATAAATATTTATCGAGGAGTTATTCCATTTATTTTTATTCAATTAATAGCAATTATCTTGGTTTTCGTTTTCCCTCAAATTGCAACCTGGCTTCCAAGATTAATTAACTAAAAAAGAGGCTTATAATATAAGCCTCTTTTTATATTTAAAAAATTAATTAAACAGAATCAGGATACTTAAATGGCAGATCCCTAATTCTTGAGAAATCTTGTTCTCCCCTAGTAAACCACTCTTTAATAACTTTTCTAAATGAAAGTAAGTGATTAGCGATAGCTTTTGTTTCAGAATTAATTGAACCTCTTTCTGAAACTACTTCACCAGCTGCATTACCTAGAGCTATTAAAACTTCATCTGGGAAAGTCTTAATTGTAACTCCATGTTCTCCCACTAGTTTTTGAAGAGCAGGTCCATTGATAGCTTGGAATCTACTAAAAACAGTCATATTAAATGATTGTGTCATATTGGTTACCAAACCTTGCGTAGCACTATCTAGTGACTCCCACGCATTAAGATCAATAGATAAATCTAACAATGTAGATGGTTCATGCCAACCTGGTCCATAATAAAATTTAGCTGCCTGATAAAGTCCTGCACCTAAATCAGCAGCTGGACATATCCATTCTGCAGCATCAACTGCTCCAGAAGCCAAAGAAGGTAAAACATCAGGTCCAGCCAGCAACACTGGAGTAGCACCAAGCTTTTCAATAGTTCTTCCTCCAAGTCCAGGCATTCTCATTTTTAAGCCTTTATAATCATCGGGTGTATTAATTTCTTTATTGAACCAGCCGCCCATTTGATTACCAGTATTACCCATAGGTAAAAATTTTAAGCCTAAAGCATTATAAATTTTATCTGCTTCTTCAATTCCACCACCATAGTAGCACCATGCGTTTTGTTCCATTGCATTCATGCCAAAAGGACATGTTGCAACAAATTCAATTGCATCAGATAAATTGGTCCAGTAGTAAGGCGCTCCATAAGAAGCTTGTGCAGCTCCAGATCTAACAGCGTCCAAAGATTCTAGGCCAGGAACCAACTCCCCAGCATGATAAACCTTTATTTTTAATTTATCAGAATAACTATTTATATTATCTGCAAAAGCTTGAATTGCTTGACCTAAAAGACCTGCTTTTCCAAATGCACTACAAATAATCCATTCTTGATGTCCTGCAGCAATTGCAGGAGCAGCAAATGAAGATACTGCAGTCGCAGCAGCACCAGCTAAACCAGCTTTTTTAATAAAATCACGACGTTTTAAATTTTTTTTCATTATGTGCCTCCAAAAAAAATATGTATGATTTAGTATAGATTAAAATAAAATTAATTATAATATATAAAGTGCAGTATATCTGTTGATATCTAAAAACTATCCATATCAGTTTGAAATTTTCCTAAAATTAAAGCATGTATATCTTCTGCACCCTCATAAGTTTTGACAGTTTCTAAATTTATTAAATGTCTCATTATATGATATTCATCTATTAATCCATTGGCTCCCATCATATCTCTAGCCTCTCTAACTATTTCAATAGCTTTCTTGCAATTATTTCTTTTTAGCATGCTAATAGCAATTTTTATATCTTTACCATTATCTAAACTTCTTCCTGCATGCAGACATCCACTTAAGCCCAAAGATATTTCAGTTTGCATGATAGCTAATTTTTTTTGGATTAATTGATTTTTAGCCAAAGGTTTTTTAAACATTATTCTATTTTCAGTATATTCTTTTGAAATCTTCCAACAATTATTAGCAGCCCCTAAAACACCCCATGAAATTCCATATCTTGCATTATTTAAACATGAATAAACTGATTTCCATCCTGAGGTATTAGGTAATAAATTATCTTTAGGAATCTTTACATTTTCTAAAATAATTTGACCTGTTGGACTTATTTTTAAACTTGTTTTGTTTTCTATTGTTGAAGTTTTTAAACCTTTAGTTTTTTTAGGTATTAAAAAGAGTTTAATATCTTTTTTTTCATTTAATGCCCAAATTAAAAAGATATCAGCTATTGGAGCATTAGTTATCCATGTTTTTGAACCATTAATTAAATAATGATCTTCAAATTCTTTAAAGTTTGTTTTCATAGATGATGGATCAGATCCAGCTTCACTTTCTGTTAATCCAAAACATCCCACTAAATTACCTTTTACTAAATCAGGTAAATAAGTTTCTTTTTGTTCTTTTGATCCAAACTTATCTATGGGATGACAAACTAAAGAAGATTGAACTGAAATAGCTGAGCGGTAACTACTATCGATACTTTCTATCTCAAATGCAATTAAACCATAAGAAACTTTATTAATTTCAGAAGACCCAAAACCCTTTATTGTTGAACCAAGAAAACCCATTTTACCAAAATCTTTATAAATTTCTCTATCAAAATAATAATTCCTGTTATTTTCAACCACATTAGGCAGTAAATTTTTTTGGCAATATTTTTTAGTATTTTCTCTAATTAATTTTTCATCTTCATTCAAAAAGCTGTCTAAATATAGAGGATCTAACCATTGATTGTTTGAATGCATAATTTGTAATAATATGTTTATTTAATATAAAATATGAATAATAGGATATAATTATTAATCAATTTTAAAATATGAAAAATAGAGTTTATATAGCCTCAGATCATGCTGGTTTTGAATTAAAAGAAGAAATACTTAAGGTTAATAGAGATTTACTTCTTGATTTAGGAACTAAAAATAAGGATCGAGTTGATTATCCTGATTTTGCTTTAACTTTAGTTGAAAATATTAAAAAAGACAAAGAATCAAAGGGTATTTTAATTTGCGGAACAGGAAATGGTATGGCAATAGCTGCTAATCGTGATAAAAATATAAGAGCAGGACTTGTTTTTAATGCTGAAATAACAAAATTGATTAGACAGCATAATGATGCAAATGTTCTGGTATTACCAGGCCGTTTTATTGATGTACAGGAAGCTTTAAAATGTGTAGACATTTTTTTATCTACTGATTTTGAAGCTGGTAGACATAAAAAAAGAGTAGACATGATAAGTGAAAAATTAATATGAAAAAATTATATAATCAATCAATTAAAGAAGCAGACCCTGAGGTTTATGAAACTCTTGAAAAAGAACTAACAAGGCAACAAAATCAAATAGAGTTAATTGCTTCCGAAAATATAGCATCTCTTGCTATTTTAAATGCACAAGGTTCTGTAATGACAAATAAATATGCCGAAGGTTATTCTGGCAAGCGATATTATGGTGGTTGTGAATTTGTTGATCAAGCTGAAGATATTGCTATTGAAAGAGTAAAAAAATTGTATGGGTGTAAATTTGCAAATTTACAACCACATAGTGGCGCTCAAGCTAATCAAGCTGTTTTTTTAGCTCTTTTAAAACCCCATGATACATTTTTAGGAATGTCACTTGCCTCTGGAGGCCATCTTACTCACGGAGCTAAACCGAATATTTCTGGTAAATGGTTCAATGCTATTCAATATGGAGTAAAAAAAGATGGTAATGATAAAGATCTAATAGATTATGACGAAGTTGAAAAATTAGCAAATGAACATAAACCTAAAATTATAATTGCAGGGGCTTCGGCATATCCAAGAGTTATCGATTGGAAAAAATTTAGAGATATCGCAGATAATATAGGAGCTTATTTCATGGTTGATATGGCTCATTATTCAGGGTTAATTGCTGGAAAACAATATCCTAATCCTATAGAATATGCTGATGTTGTAACTTCTACTACTCACAAAACTTTAAGGGGCGCAAGAAGTGCAATGATTTTAACTAATAATGAAGATATATATAAAAAAGTTAATTCCGCAGTTTTTCCTGGCTTACAAGGAGGTCCTTTAATGCATGTTATGGCAGCTAAAGCAGTGTCTTTTGGTGAGGCATTAAAACCTGAATTTTCAGAATATATTAGCGAAGTAATTTCAAATGCTAAAATCTTAGCCAAAGTATTTATACAAAGAGGATTTAGAGTTGTAACTGGAGGCACAGATAGTCATATAGTTTGGTTAGATTTATCACCAAAAAACTTAACAGGAGATAAAGCTGAGAAACTTCTTGAAGATGTTGGTATAGCATGTAATAAAAATGCCATTCCTTATGACCCTAATCCACCAAAAATTACTAGTGGTATTAGGTTTGGAACAGCTGCTGCAACTTCTCGAGGATTTAATAATAATGATTTTAAAGAAGTTGGAAATATTATTTCTGATGTTTTAGATAGTTTACTAAAAAATCCAGAAGATCAAAAAATTATTTTAAAAAATACAAGAGAAAAAATTTTACAAATGTGTAAAAATTACCCTATATATCAAGAGGCTTATTAAATGAGATGTCCATTTTGTAGCAATCAAGATTCTCAAGTTAAAGACTCAAGACCAACAGAAGATAATACAGCAATTAGAAGAAGAAGAATTTGTGATCAATGTGGATCGAGATTCACTACATTTGAGAGAATTCAATTAAGAGATTTAGTTGTAATTAAGAATAATGGGCAAAAAGAAACATTTGATAGAGATAAAATGTTCCGTTCTTTATCTATGGCTTTAAGAAAAAGAAATATTGATCAAGAAAAAATAGAAAAAATAATTAATGCTATAGTCAGAAGAATGGAAAACTCAGGTGATAATGAAATTAAGAGTAATATTATCGGAGAATATATTATGGAAGCTTTAGCACATTTAGATCAAGTAGCTTATGTTCGTTTTGCATCTGTTTATAAAAATTTTCGTGAAGTAAAAGACTTCGAAGATTTTTTAGATAATTTAGAAGAAAAATAAATATTTAGTGAGTCAAAATCATTATAATAATCTTATTAAAGCTCACACTTTAGCAAAAAAAAAATTTGGATCAACATTCCCAAATCCTGTGGTTGGATGTATAATTGTTAAAAAAAATCGAATTATCTCAACAGGAGTGACTGGAAATCAAGGTAGACCACATGCTGAAGAAATAGCTCTAAAAAAAGCAGGGGACAAAGCTAAAGGAGCTACTATGTATGTTACATTAGAGCCATGTTTTCATAAATCAATTAATGGATCTTGTACTGAACAAATCTTAAGATCAGGCATTAAAGCAATATATATAGCACGACATGATCCAGATATTAGAACAAATAAAAAAAGTATAAATAAATTAAAAAAAAATGAATTAGAAGTTCATGTTGGCGAAACTGCTCATATAACTAATCACTTAAATAATTTTTTTTTTAAAAGTTTAAAAAACAAAAGACCATTTGTAAAAGTAAAAATGGCCATATCAGAAGATGAAAAAATAGCTTGGTCTAACTATAAAAGTAAATGGATTTCTAATTCAAAAAGCAGAAACTATGGACATAAAATTAGATTTAATAGTCAGGCAATTTTGACTACTTCAAAAACTATTATTAAAGACAATCCAAGGTTTACCGTTAGAAAGAATAATAAAATAATAAAACATTTAACTACAATTATTATTGATAATTCCCTTAAGATTCCTTTAGGTTCAAAATTACTTAAAGATATTAATAAAAAAAGAGTTATTATTTTTACTTCTAAAAAAAATAATAAATCAAAATTTTTAAAAAAAATTGGTTGCGAGGTTTTTTTTGTTAATAAGCAAGTTAATAATCAATTAAATTTAAAAACTATTTTTAAAAAAATATATGATCTTAAAATTAATGATATATTGGTTGAAGCAGGTGGAATATTTCTTTCTAATTTATTGAAAAATGATTTAGTTGATGAAATTCATCTTTTTAAAGCTCCTGTAATTATTGGTTCAAGTGGCAAGCCTTTTCTGATAGGAAAAAAATTGAAAAATATAAAATATAAAGAAGTATTAACTAAAAATTTTGATCATGATATATATCAATATTTAAAAATCTAAATTATGTTTACTGGTATTATTCAATCATTAGGTGAAATTATTAATATAAGTAGTGAAAAAAATACTTATTTAATAAAAACAACATTAGATTTAAATGACTGTAAGGTAGGATCTTCAATTTCTTGTGATGGCGTATGCTTAACTGCAATTAATATAGAAAAAAAAGATAATCATTTTGAGTTTGAAGTTAACGTAGGTGAAGAAACTTTAAAAAGAACAAATTTAATAAATTGGAATAACAGTTATAAAATTAACTTAGAAAAATCACTTAAATTTGGAGATGAGATTGGTGGTCATTATGTATATGGACATATTGATTCATTAATTCCAATTATAAAAATAAAAGAAATTAATCATAGTTGGGAATTTGAATTTTCTCTATCTCAATTAAACAATCAACCAAAATATAAAAATATGATAGTTGAAAAGGGATCAGTGGCAATAAACGGCACTTCATTAACTGTAGCCAATGTATATGATAATTCATTTAATGTATCAATAATTCCTCATACCTTTCAAAATACTAATTTTAGTTTATTAGGTGAAAATGATATGGTTAATATTGAATTTGATCCTCTAGCTAGATATTTAAGCAAATATAATGATAAATAATTTATTAAAAGATTTATCTTCAATAGAAGAAATTATTGAAGATGCCAAAAAAGGCAAAATGTATATTTTAGTTGACGATCCCAGCAGAGAAAATGAAGGGGACTTAATTATTCCAGCTCAAATGGTTTCTGCTGATTCTGTAAATTTTATGGCAAAATATGGGAGAGGACTAATATGTTTAGCTTTAAGTAAAAAAAGAACTGATGAATTGGAATTACCCTTAATGAACCCCTCTAATCAAAAAAATGATTTAACAGCATTTACTATATCTATTGAAGCTAAAGATGGAATAACAACAGGAATTTCAGCAGCTGATAGAGCTCATACTGTCTCAGTAGCTATTGATAGTAATAAAACAAAACAAGACATTGTTTCTCCTGGTCATATATTTCCAGTTATGGCATGGGCAGGTGGAGTTTTAGAAAGGGCAGGTCACACTGAAGCAGCAGTTGATATATCAACTATAGCTGGGCTTAATCCTTCTGGAGTTATATGTGAGATTATGAGTGACGATGGTTCTATGGCAAGGCTTCCAGAATTAATTGTTTTTGCAAAAAAACATTCTCTTAAAATTGGAACTGTATCAGATTTAATAAAATATCGTTTAAAAAATGATAAAATAATTGCAATGATAAAAGAAAGGAATTTTGAAAGTGAAATGGGAAAAGATTTTAAACTTAAGATCTTTCAAAATACCTTATCAGGCGAAAAACATTATGCATTAGTAAAAAATTTAAAAAAAAATGATGAACCTAAATATGTTAGAATGCACAAATTAGATATCACAAAAGATATATTTGAAGAAAAAAATTTATTTGGCGATGAAATATCTAAATCTTTTAAAATAATTGAAGAAAGAGGCTCAGGAGCTATAGTCTTAATTAATAGTGATATGGCTCCAAAAATTGAAAAAATATTTAATCGTAGAGAAACAAAAGATAATAAATTAGAACTTAGAGAATATGGTGTTGGAGCTCAAATATTACTGGAATTAGGTTTGCGTAAGATTATATTGTTGTCTAATAGTAATAAAAAAATTATTGCTTTAGATGGTTTTAATCTAGAAATTGTTGATCAAGAAAAAATTTAAGAATGTTCGAATTAGGATCTAAGGTAAAAAATATATTAATAGTTACTTCTGACTATTATGAAAATGTATCTAAAGGATTGATAAAAGGATCAACTGATTTTATTAAACATCAAAATATCGCTCATGAACAATTAAAGATTAATTACGAAATTAAAAAAGCGCCTGGAGCTTTTGAAGTTCCATATATTATAAATCAGTATAAAAATTCTTACGATGCCTTTTTGGCATTTGGTTGTATAATAAGGGGTGAAACTTACCATTTTGAAATTATAGCAAATGAAGTAACTAGAAAAATTATGGATTTATCTATTAATATAAATAAACCTATAGGTTTTGGCATTTTAACATGTGAAAATTTAGATCAAGCATTGGCAAGAAGTGATCCAAATAAAAAAAATAAGGGTGCTGAAGTAGCTAAAGCCTGTTTAGATATATTATTAGATGAACAATAAACTAAAGTCTAAAACTAGACTAGCAGCTATACAATTAGTATCTCAACATTTGATTAATAATCAAGATATTGAATATATTAAAAACGATTTTGATAAATATTATCGAAATACTATTATTGATGAAGATTCAGAAAAAATTGAATATAATTTAAGTTTTTTATCAAAATTAATCTTATATTTTAAAACAACTGATTTTAAGAATTTATCTAAAGAAATAAATTCAAAGATTAAATTTGATAGAAAATTTGAAAAATGGGATAATATTGTCCAAGCAATTATTTTAATTTCAATAAGTGAAATAAGAAATTCCAATAAAGAAAAGATTAAAATAATTTTAAATGATTATATTGAAATTTCTAAATCGTTTATAAATACAAATGAAACAAAATTAATAAATTCAATATTAGATAAGCTAATTAATGAAAAATAAATTTTTATCTGAACAATATATTATAAATAAATATTTAAAAAAATTAAATTTTAATAAATCTGAATCATATAATTTTAGAAATGATGGTGCATTTTTTAAAATCCCTAAAAATAATAAAATTATAGTTACCAATGATACAATAATTGAAAATGTAGATTTTTTTAAAAGTGATCCTCCTAAATCTATCGCAAATAAAATTATAACATGTAATTTATCAGATATATCATCAATGGGGGCTGTTCCATATGCTTACACTTTGTCTTTATGTTTGCCAAAAAAACTAAATAATGAATGGTTAAATTTATTTACTAAGAGTTTGTTTTCTTTTCAAAAAAAATTTGATTTTTTTCTTATTGGTGGAGATTTATCAAAATCTGATAAAATTATTATTTCATCTAATTTTTTTGGATTTGTAAAAGAAAAAAAAATTTTAACTAGATCTGGAGCTATGACTAATGATGATATTTGGGTAACAGGTAATTTAGGTGATTCTTCAATAGGTTTAAAAATAAAACAAAATAAAATAAAACTTTTAAATAATGAAAAAAAATTTTTTATTAAACATTATCTATTTCCCAAACACTTTTCATATGGAAGTAAAATCATAAACTATGCTTCTTCAGCAATAGATATATCTGATGGTTTTTATGGAGATTTAAATAAATTAATTTTTGAAAGCAATAAAGGTGCTTTTATAGAATCTAAAAATTTACCCTTTTCACCTAAAACAAAAAAATTATTAAAAAATAATAAGATAAATATAAACTATTTATTATCTGGAGGAGATGATTATGAGCTAATATTTACTTCGAATCCTAAGCATTCATTAAAAATTAAAAGTATTTTTAAGAATATTAATGTTAAAATTAGTAAAGTTGGAAGAATTATTAATAAAAAGTGTGTTTATATGGATAATAAAAAAGTTAATTTTATTAACAAATCATTTGATCATTTTTCCTAAAATCTTGATTTTTTATAACCTTTCTGTCATATGACCTAAAATTTTAAGGAGTTTTATCAAAATGACAATCATGCAAACATTTATACTATTATGTGGTTTAGCTGCAGTTTTATATGGCTTTATTACATCAAGACAAATTTTATCATTAAATTCAGGAAATGAAAAAATGCAAGAAATTGCAAAAGCTATACAGGAAGGTGCAAAAGCTTATTTAAATAGACAGTATTTAACTATAGCAATTGTGGGTATTGTTATTTTTTTCTTAATTTGGATTATATTTGATCTATTTTCAGCTATTGGATTTTTAATTGGTGCTTTTTTTTCTGGAGCTGCGGGTTATGTTGGCATGAACATTTCAGTAAGATCAAATGTTAGAACTACTCAAGCTGCAAGCTCTTCTTTAGCTGAAGGTCTTTCTGTTTCCTTTAAGGCTGGAGCTGTAACGGGAATGTTAGTAGCTGGATTTGCGCTTATATCAGTTGCTGCTTATTATTTTATTTTAGATAATTCAGGTAATTTTGAAGGAAGAGATATTGTTGCTCCTCTTGTTTCTTTAGGATTTGGAGCCTCATTAATATCAATTTTTGCAAGACTTGGCGGAGGAATATTTACAAAAGGTGCAGATGTAGGTGCTGACTTAGTAGGAAAAGTTGAAGCTGGTATTCCAGAAGATGATCCAAGAAATCCTGCTGTTATTGCTGACAATGTTGGCGACAATGTTGGCGATTGTGCAGGTATGGCTGCAGACTTATTTGAAACATATGTTGTAACTGTCGTAGCAACTATGGTTCTTGCTTCAATATTTTTTACAGGTGATTTAGTTACTACAATGATGATGTATCCTTTATCAATTGCAGGAGTTTGTACAATAGCTAGTATTATTGGAACCTATTTTGTCAAACTTGGTAAAAGTGAAAATATTATGGTTGCATTATATAAAGGTTTTTTTGTTTCAGCAATTCTCTCAGCTGTATTATTATATTTTATTACTGATCATGTAGTGGGTATGGGAACTACACTTAATGAAATAGGAAATGATATAACAGGATTATCATTATTTTATTGCGGTATTCTTGGTTTAATAATTACAGGCTTAATTATTTGGGTAACTGAATATTACACAGGAACAAATTATCGACCTGTCCAAAGCATATCTAAAGCTTCTACAACCGGACATGGAACAAATGTTATTCAAGGACTTGCTATTAGTTTAGAAGCAACTGCTTTACCCGCTTTAATTATTATTGCTGGAATAATATCAACTTATTCTTTAGCTGGTTTATTTGGAATAGCTATAGCTGTAACTACAATGCTTGCTTTAGCAGGTATGGTAGTTGCATTAGATGCTTATGGTCCAGTGACAGATAATGCTGGAGGAATAGCAGAGATGGCAGAATTGGATGAAAGTGTTAGAAAAACTACTGATGCATTAGATGCTGTAGGTAATACAACGAAAGCTGTAACAAAAGGCTATGCTATTGGCTCTGCGGGATTAGGAGCATTAGTTCTTTTTGCTGCTTATACAGAGGATGTTTCTCATTATGGTTTAGAAGTTTCATTTGATTTATCAAATCCATATGTTGTTGTAGGACTTCTTTTGGGAGGATTACTACCTTATTTATTTGGAGCAATGAGTATGACTGCAGTTGGAAGAGCAGCTGGATCTGTTGTGGAAGAAGTTAGAAGGCAATTCAAAGAAATTCCTGGCATTATGGAGGGTAAAGGAAAACCAGAATATGGTACATGTGTGGATATTTTAACTAAATCTGCAATTAAAGAAATGATAATCCCTTCTATGCTCCCAGTTTTATCTCCTATAGTAGTTTATTATGTAATATTGTTTATTGCTGGACAAACCGCAGCACTTGCTTGTTTGGGTGCTTTATTATTGGGCGTCATTGTTACAGGTTTATTTGTAGCTATCAGTATGACTGCGGGAGGAGGCGCCTGGGATAACGCAAAAAAATATATTGAAGATGGAAATCATGGAGGAAAAGGTAGTGAAGCACATAAAGCTGCTGTTACAGGTGATACTGTTGGCGATCCTTACAAAGATACAGCTGGACCAGCTGTTAACCCAATGATTAAAATTACTAATATTGTTGCTTTATTATTATTGGCGTCTATTTCATTATAATTATTATTCTGAAGTAGTAGGGATAGAAGGTTGAGCGCTAACTCCACCAAATATTTTTTCTATCAAGCCTTTTTTAATTAGATCATTTTTGATTCTATTTTCAGAAATGTTTATTGTTTTTTCATCATCTAGATTTAATTTTTTTGTATTTACGATATTATTTTCTTCATCAAAATAATAAACTAAGATTAATCTATCCACTGTTTTTTTTGTTAAGCTATTTTTTGAAACATTTTTTTCACTAAAGTAATAAAAATTATTCTCCATTGGGTCAATATAATTAGGTTGACCAAGTAATTTTAGTAAATCATTTTTATTGTTTATCTCTGAATAATTAATATTTTCATCAATAATTAAACCTGTATATGTAATTTTTTCAGAACAACTTATAATTAAAAGTAAAAAAAATACTAAAATGGTTTTTTTTATAATCATTAGATATTATATAACATTATTTTTAAATTATTTAAAATATACTTAATAACTATGAAAAACATATATTTAGAAACTATTAAATCTGTAAAAAAAATTACAAAAAAACTTTATTTGACTGAAAAATTGAACTTTAATCATACATTTGAAATTACATCTTTACTTCTTTTTTGTATTTTTTTTGGATCTAAGACATCATCAGAATTTAATAAAAATGATATAAATAACAATCAAGTTTTAATGGATTATTTTATAAGAGATATTGATCATTCATTAAGGTTAAGTGGAATAGGTGATATGTCTATTGGCAAATATGTTAAAACATATGTTAAGAGATTTTATTTTAGAGTTTCAGAATTAGAAAATTTTTTTTCAAACAAAGAGGATTTTGATAATAATAAATTTGAAGAATATTTGAATAAATATAATATTGTTTTTAATAACTCTGAAATAAATCATAATGATAATTTAATTAATGACTTAAAAAATTTAATTAAAAGATCGCAAAATCTAAAAAAAAATCAAAATTTATATAAAAATTTATTCAATTAATAGTTGCAATAAATATTATTTTGACTATTAACCTCGTTAATATGGCTGTACCTAAAAGAAAAACTTCAAAATCAAAAAGAAACATGAGAAGATCTCATGATTCTTTAAAGCAAATTAATATTATAGAAGATAAAGATTCTGGAGAGCCTCGTATTTCTCATAGAATAGATTTGTCTACAGGTACTTATAATGGTAGACAAATATTAATTAAGAAAGAAACAAAATAGCTTTAGTTTATTAATTTTTTTAGAAATCTTTTATGAATACAAATAATACAACTATTGTTGTAGATGCTATGGGAGGGGATAATGCTCCTTTTAAAGTTTTAAAGGGTATTGAAATATTTAATAAATCACATTCTAATATCAATATTTTATTATTTGGAGATAAAAAAATTATTAATAACACTTTGAAATCACATTCATTAAAATTAAATAATATTGAAATTTTTAATACCACTGATAATATTAAAGACAATGATACAGCTAATACAATATTAAGAAAAAAAAAGAATAGTAGTATTTTTCAAGGTTTAACTCATGTTAAGAATAATAAAGTTTCCTCTGGTTTTGTATCAGCAGGTAATACAGGGGCTCTAATGATTTTATCTAGACTTTTGTTAGGAATGTTGGAAGATATTGATCGACCAGCAATATGTTCTCTTTTACCAAATAAAAAAAATTTTTGTATTATGCTAGATTTAGGTGCTAACTCAACTGTAGTGGCAAAAAATTTGTTTCAGTTTGCTTTGATGGGTTATTCATATCACACACTACTAAAACCTAATGAAAAACCTAAAATAGGAATTATCAATATTGGCACTGAGGATCATAAAGGTTTGGAATTTTTAAAAGAAGCTCACGATTTGATCTCCCAAAGTTTTCTCAGAGATTATTTTATAGGTTTCGTTGAACCTAATAAAATAACTTCAGGAATATGTGATATAATAATTTCAGATGGATATACTGGAAATATTATTTTAAAAACAGCTGAAGGGCTTTCAAGTTTTATAACAAATAATTTAAAAAATGTTTTTAATAAATCCTTAAAAAATAAATTATCCTATAAGATTATTGAAAATGATTTAAAAATCTTTAAAGATCAAATAAACCCTGATAAATACAATGGTGCATCTATGATAGGAGTAAACGGCATATCTATAAAAAGTCATGGAAATGCTTCACCATATGCCTTTTCTTGTGCTTTAGATAAATGTTATAATTTAATAGAAAATAATTTTAATATGAAGATTAGAAATAATTTATCTAGGTTATAATTTATTATGAACAATATTACACGTGATAACATTTCAGAATTTATTAATAATGAGTTTGGATTAGCTAAAAAAGATTGTGACGATATAGTCAACGAATTGATTGAACAAATTATTGTAGGATTAATAAATCATAAGATATTTAAAATACATAACTTTGGAACTTTTAAAATAAAACAAAAAAAATCAAGAATAGGAAGAAATCCTAAAACTAAAGAAGAAGTTATGATTTCTGAAAGAAATGTAATTTCTTTTACACCTAGTAAAAAAATATTATTAATGATAAATGAAGATCTGGATGAAAAAATATAAAACTATTAAGGAAGTTTCAAATTTATTAAATATTAATCAACATGTAATAAGGTATTGGGATTCAAAATTTGAAGGATTATCAATTAGATTTAGTTCAAAAAAACAAAGATTTTTTAATAATGATCATATTAAAAAAATACAAGATTTACAAAAAACACTATATCAAAATGGGAAACATAATTATTCTTTAGATTTAGCTGAGAAAATTATAAATAATAAAAAAAATAATTATGAAAAAAAATCTAGTAATTTAGATTCTAAAAAAAATACCATAGATATCAATAAATTAATGACTATAAGGGGTAGTTTAAGCAAATTGTTATAGATACAGCATTTTTTAATATCATTAATTTATTAAGAAATTAAATTTTCCTCAATATTTCATCTAAAATTTGTTTTTTTCTATATAATTATTGACTTAATTTTCACATATATATATGTGCTCCGCATGAAAACTTTTTCCATAAAAAAAGAAGAAATAAAGAAAAAATGGGTTTTAATAGATGCTAACAATGCAGTTTTAGGAAGACTCGCAGTAATATCAGCTAATATACTACGTGGAAAAAATAAACCTGAATATACTCCAAATCAAGATTGCGGTGATAACTTAATTATTATTAATGCTGACAAAATTTATCTTACAGGTAAAAAAGAAACTAAAAAAATATATTACAAACATACTGGGCATCCGGGAGGTTTAAAAGAAACTACACCTGAGAAAATGAAATTGAATAATAAGTCTACTGACATTATCAAAAAAGCCATTAAAAGAATGATTCCTAAAGGTCCTTTAGGTTATCAACAACTTTCGAATTGTAAAATATATTCAGGAGATCAGCATCTTCATTCAGCTCAAAATCCTTTGACTTTAGATATTTCAAAATTTAATAATAAAAATATAAATAGATAACTTATGAATGAAACTAAAGAATCAAATCTAGATAATAAAGACAGATCCTATGCAACTGGTAAAAGAAAAAATTCTATTGCAAGAGTTTGGCTAAAAAAAGGTGAGGGCAATATATCTATAAATGGCAAATCATTAGATAAATATTTTACAAGACCAGTTCTTCAAATGATTGTCAATCAACCTCTAGAAACAATTCAATCTACTGGAACATATGACATAATGGCAACCGTTTCAGGAGGTGGATTATCCGGACAAGCAGGCGCTCTTAGACATGGGATAAGTAAAGCTCTAACATTTTATGATAGTGAACTTAGACCATCATTAAAAAAAGTAGGTTTTCTAACTAGAGATCCGAGAGTTGTTGAAAGAAAAAAAGCAGGTTTAGCTAAAGCTAGAAGAAGCTATCAATTCTCTAAAAGATAATTCAATATGTCTTCTGAAATAAATGTAGCCGTTTTAGGCTCTACTGGCTATGTTGGGTATGAGTTAGTTAAGATATTACTTCATCACCCAAAAGTAAAAATTAATTTCTTGGGATGTGATAGTAAAATTAATGATTCATTATTCAATAAAAATAAAAACTTAGAATTTACAAAGTTACCTAAATTATCTTTAAATATTGATTTTGATGTTTCAAAATCTGATGTTGTTTTTTTAGCCTTACCTCATGGAGTATCCCACAAATATGTAAAAGAATATTACAATAAAATTAAAATAATAGATTTATCAGCAGATTTTAGATTAGATTCAGAAGAAGTTTATAATGAAAACTATCAAACTATTCATTCTTGCTCAACACTATTAAAAGAATTTGTATATGGATTACCTGAAATTAATAAAAAATTAATTATTAATAAAAATAATATAGCAGTTCCTGGATGTTATCCTACATCTATATTATTACCTTTAATACCATTAATAAAAGAAAGATTAATAAATACAGATAACATAATTATAGATTCTAAATCAGGTTATAGTGGAGCTGGAAAAAAATTTGATATTTCAAATATTAAAAATTCAAATGATTTAAATTTTTATAATTATAAAACTAATAATCATCAACATATTTGTGAAATTAAACAAGAATTAGAAAAGAATAATTCAAAAAATAATATTAATTTTTCATTTAATCCACACATCATGCCTATATTTAGAGGGATTATGTCTAGTATATATTGTGATCTTAATACTGATATTAAAACTAATGATATTAAAAATTGTTATAATGATCATTATTCAAATTTACCTTTTGTTAAAATTAAAAAAGATAAAGAGAAATTTGATTTATTTAATGTTCAAAATACTAATAATTGTTTGATAAAATTATTTCCACATAGTTCTGATAATAAAATTATTATTGTCACAGTTATAGATAATCTTATTAAGGGTGCTGCAGGACAAGCTATACAATGTTTTAATATAATATATAATTTTGATGAAAGTTTATCTTTAAAAAAATTAATATGAAATATTTTTTTTTAATAATTTTTTTTTCTATTTTATCATGTGGATACCCTGATATAGATTCAGTTCCTAAGTTTGAATCTACAATTGTAACTGAAGAAGAATTAGAGGATTTGTGTTATTTGAACAATACTGATATTAAAGAAATAGAAGAGTGCATAAAAAATATTAATATTGAAAAATGAATATGAAAGAAATTAAAATATGTATAGCTGGATTAGGAAATGTTGGCTCTAGTGTTATTCAATCACTTGTTGATAGTAAAAATTTTATTAATCTAAAATCAAATTTTAACATTAATATTTTAGGTATATCAGCTAAAAATAAGAATAAAAAACGAATAATTGATATTAGTAAGTATGAATGGTTCGATAGTCCCTTAGATTTTTTAAATACTGATTGTGATATAGTTATTGAATTGATTGGTGAAGAAAAAGGATTAAGTTATGATTTAGTTAAAAATTCCTTAAAAAATGGAAAACATGTAATAACAGCTAATAAAGCAATGCTTGCAAAAAATGGATCAGAATTATTCAAATTAGCTGATCAAAACAATAAATATTTATTATATGAAGCTGCAGTAGCAGGTGGAATACCAATAATTAAAACTTTAAAAAATAATATAACATTAAACAAAGTTAAAAAAATATCAGGAATTTTAAATGGAACTACAAATTATATTTTAACAATGATGGAACACGATAATTTGTCATTTGATAAGGCCATTTCTATTGCACAATCAAAGGGCTACACTTCCCCAAGTGAGTCTGAATTAGATATTGGAGGTTTAGATTCTGCACATAAGCTTACTATACTTTCATCATTATGTTTTGGAGCTGAAATTGAGTTTAAAAATAACTATATTACTGGAATTTCAGAAATTAAATATGAAGATATCAAAAATGCTAAGAATCTAGGTTATAAAATTAAATTAATCTCTGAATCTTTAATAGTTAATAATAAAATTTTTTCTATTACGAGTCCTAAATTAATTAGTATGAATAACCCTTTAGCCTCTGTAGATGGAGTTTTAAATGCTATAAATATTGAAACTGATCAGTTAGAATCTTTATTTTTAGAAGGCGAGGGAGCAGGAGGTAAAGCTACCGCCAGTTCTGTAATTTCAGATATTAATGAAATTTTTACTAATATAAATGTTAATTCATTAGGGTTTAAGATTAATAATCTTACAAAATATACTAAATTTGAATTATCAAATTTAGAATCTCCTTATTATCTAAGAATAATGACACAAGATATAACAGGGGTTTTATCAAAAATTACTAGTTATTTTAAAGATTCAAATATTTCAGTAGAAAAAATATTACAATTACCTGAAACAAAAGACAAACCTATACCTATTATTATTACAACACATAAAGTTAAAACAGAAACTTTACTTAAATCATTAGAACAAATAGAAAAACAAAGTTTCGTATTAGATAAAATTATTGTAATACCATTAGATAATGGACAAGAATGAATTTGATCATAAATCTTTATTGGGAAATATTTGGCAAATAAATAATGTAGATGAAAGGTTGGTATTATCTTCCAGTCAAAAAAATGATATCTCTCCTTTCCTTGCAAAATTACTATTATTAAGAAATATTGATGAAAATTTAGTATCTAATTTTTTATTACCTGATTTTAAGAATAATTTACCTAATCCTTTCTTATTAAATGATATGAAAAAATCAGTTGATCGAGTTATTTATGCACTAAAAAATGATGAAAAAATTGGCATCATAGCAGATTATGATGTTGATGGTTCTACATCTGCATCTATTTTGTATAAATTTCTTGAAAAATTTTCTAAAAAAATAATTGTTAAAATTCCAAATAGATTAATTGAAGGATATGGTCCAAATATTAGGATAATGGACGAAATGTTAGCTAAAGATGTAAAATTAATGTTTGCATTGGATTGTGGAACAACTGCTTTTAATATTATTGATAATAAAAAGTATTCTTCAATCGATACAATTATTATCGATCACCATATCAGTGAATCTATTTGCCCTAATGTTTTTTCTATAGTTAATCCAAATAAATTAGAAGATAAAAGTGGTTTTAATCAATTAGCAGCTGTAGGAGTGACTTTTTTGTTTTTAATGGCTTTGAGAAAATCTTTAAGATCCATAAATTATTTTGATAGTTATAATATAGAACCAAATTTATTAAACTTAATTGATTTAGTTGCTATCGGCACTGTATGTGATGTAGTTGATTTAACAGATTATAACAGAGTCTTTGTAATAGAAGGATTAAAATCAATATTAAATAGACGAAATAAAGTCATATCTAAAATAATAGATAATTCTAATTTTATTTCTACTCCGACATCTACTGATTTAGCTTTTAATATAGGACCTCAATTAAATGCAGCTAGTCGTATCGATGATTCATACTTACCTTTTAAACTATTAACAAATAAAGATATGTCTGAAGTTGAAAAAATTAGTCGAAAATTATTATTATTAAATGAAAAAAGAAAATTAATTGAAAACCAAATATATGAAGAAGCATTAATGCAAGCAGAGGAACAAAAAAATACAAATTTTATCTTAGTTTATGGAAAGAATTGGCATAATGGTGTTATAGGAATTATTGCCAGTAAACTTGTTTCAAAATTTAATAAACCTTCTATTGTGATTTCGTTTGGGAATTCATATGGTACTGGATCAGCTAGATCTATTCAATCTATCGACTTATCTAAGTTAATTCATTTGGCAAAAGATAAAAATATTCTAATTGATGGTGGTGGCCATAAAATGGCAGCAGGAATCAAAATAAAAAAAAATTTATTAACCCAGTTTAAATCTTTTCTAGATGATTTTTTTAAAGATTATTCTGAAAATCTATTTGTTAAAATAAACAAATATGATTCATTATTATCTTTAGATAAAATTAATTCAGATTTGATGGATGAAATTTTAAAACTTGAACCTTTTGGCGCAGGTAATAATGAACCTCAATTTATCATAAAAGATATTAAGATACAAAAAACTCAAATAATTAAAGATAAACATATATTAATCTTTTTTCAAAATGATTTTTCAACAAATTTAAAAGGTATATGCTTTAATTGTATAAATAGTGTTTTGGGAGATTATTTATTGAATTATAAAAAATACAAATTTTTAATTGGTTGTACTATAAAAAAAGATAATTTTAGCAATATTCCTTTACCTCAAATTATTATTAAAGATGCAATGATTATTAATTAAATAATTTGAAATATTTTAACTTATAAACTATAAACCTTTTCAATAGACCCCTTCGTCTATCGGTTAGGACATCAGGTTTTCATCCTGAAAAGAGGAGTTCGATTCTCCTAGGGGTCGCCATTAAGGTTCTAAAATAATTGATCCAAAACTTTTTCTAGATTGTAAAGTTTCATGAGCTGTTTTAGCTTCTTTTAATTTATATTTTTTATAAATATTTGTTTTAATATCTCCATCATGCATTTTTTTAAATAATTTATTTGCACAATTTAATAATTCATTTCTGTTAAGAGTATAATGCATTAATGTTGGCCTTGTATAAAATAAACTTTTTGGATTAAATGTTTTATGTAAATCTTTTTCTTTAACCATACCTGATGATTGTCCGAATGAAACCATTAATCCTCTTGTAGAAAGTGATTTAATTGAGTCATCAAATGTCTCTTGACCAACACCATCATACACAACTGGTACTCCTTGTCCCGAAGTTATCTCCATTACTTTTTCAGATACACTGTCTTCTTTATAGTTAATAACATATTGACAACCATGCTTTAGAGCTAAATCTTCTTTTTCTTTATTGCTCACAGTTCCAATCATTTTACAACCCAATGAACGAGCCCATTGACATGCAATCAATCCTACTCCTCCAGCAGCTGCATGGAATAATATAAAATCATCTTTTTTAATTTTGTATAAACGTTCAAATAAATATTCTACAGTCATGCCTTGTAATAAAATAGATGCTACTTCATCATTATTTAGATTATCCGGTATTTTTATTAGTTTTTCATTTGGAAAGTCTCTAACTTCACAATAAGCTCCCATTGGTGTAGTGGCATATGCTACTCTGTCACCAATATTAAAATCTTTTACTTTTGAACCTATTTTTATTATTTCTCCTGTAGCCTCTAACCCAGGGCACACAGGTAAATCTGAAGGCAATGGATATATCCCACTTCTATGATAAGTATCTATATAATTTAAACCAATAGCAGTATGTTTAATTCTAACTTCATTATCATTTATTTGATCTGACAATTCATAATTTTGATATTCTAAAACTTCAGGTCCACCTAATTTTGATATTACTATTTGTTTGGGCATAATTTATTAATTTATATTAAGCATTTTATATACATCTTGGTATTCTTTTAAGCAATCAGGATTTTGTAATGCACTTATATTTTTAATTTTAATGCCATTTATTATATTCTTAATTGATAATTCTACAATTTTTCCACTTTTTGTTTTAGGTATATCTGAAACAGCAAAAATTTTACTTGGAACATGTTTAGGTGAAAGATTATTTCTTATTTCTAATTTTATTTTCTTTATTAATTCATCATCCAATTTATTTGATTCATTTATTTTAACAAATAATATAACCTCAGTATCAGAGTATATATTATGTTCTACTGCTACACATTCATTAATATTATCAATGTTTTCTACAACTCGATAAAGTTCTGATGTTCCAAATCTCACTCCTCCTGAGTTCAATGTGGCATCAGATCTTCCATAAATTATATAACCATTATTTTCAGTTTTTTCACAATAATCTCCATGATGCCAAATATTTTCAAACTTATTAAAGTATGCGTCTAAATATTTTGTATCATTTTCATCATTCCAAAAAAAAATTGGTTTAGAAGGAAAGGGTGTTTTACAAACTAATTCACCTTTAGTTAATTCTATAGAATTTCCTTCATCATTAAAAACATCTATGTCCATTCCTAGTCCCGCACATTGAATTTCACCTGAATGAACTGGTTTTAATGGATTTCCAAGCATAAAACATGATACGATATCTGTACCACCACTAATAGAAGCTAAATGAACATCATTTTTAATTTTATCATAAACATAGTTAAATGACTCTTGTACCAAAGGTGATCCTGTAGAAGCAATTGTTTTTAATTTTGATAAATTATATTCTTTTTTAATATTGATTTTATTTTGTCTTAAATAATCAATATATTTAGCACCAGTGCCAAAAAAATTTATATTTTCTCTTTCAGCTATTTCAAAAAGATAATCAATATTTGGATAAAAAGGCGAACCGTCGTATAAAATTATTGTAGATTTAGAAGCTAGACAGGTTATTAGCCAATTCCACATCATCCAACCGCATGTTGTAAAGTAAAATACTTTATCATTTTCATTTATTTCACAGTGTAAAGTATGTTCTTTCTTATGTTGAATTAAAGATCCTCCAGCTCCATGAACAATACATTTTGGATAACCCGTAGTTCCACTGGAAAATAAAATATAAAGTGGGTGGTTAAAATTAAATTTTTCAAAAACATCAAATTTATTATTTGATTTTAATATTGTTTGCCAATTAGTATAATTAGATTTAATCTTTTCAAACTTTGAATTATCATAAGGTATTAAAATTACATCTTTAATTGATGGTATTTCTCTTAAAATTAAATCTATACTTTTAAGAGTGTTTATCTTTTTGTTATTATAATAATAATGATCAGAAATAATTAAAATTTTAGGTTCAATTTGTTTAAATCTATCTATTATTGCTTTAGGTCCAAAATCAGATGAACAAGATGACCATATAGCTCCTATTTGAGCACATGCTAGAAATGCTTCAACAGTTTCAGGAATATTAGGTAATATTGCTGCAATTCTATCATTTTTTTTTATATCTTTATTTAAAAAAAAATTCGAAACTTTAAAAACATTATTTCTTAATTCTTCCCATGAAATTTCTCTTTGTTTTTTTTGTTCACTATAAAAAATTATTGCACTATTTTTATCATTTTTCTGAAGGCAGTTTTCAGCATAATTTAATGTTGATTGATCAAAGAACTTTGAGTCAATAAATCTTTTAGAATCTTTAAAGACTTTTTCTTTTTTTTGGCCAATGATTTGGGTAAAATCCCAAACATTATCCCAAAATATTTCTTTTTTTTCTACACTCCATTTATGTAATTGTTCATAAGTACAATCTTCAGGTTTATTAAAATATTTTTTTTTAAATTTTGTTAAATTAGTATTAGTATTACTTGGTGACCATAGTAATTTATTGGTCATTTATATTAATTAATATTTTTTTCCTTAAGAGTTCTTATTCTTACAATAACATCAATATTATGTAGATTTAAACATGCTGGCATAGAAGCAATATTTAAATCAATATTTTTTGTTGGAATATCAATAATTTTGCCTTCATCCTCTATATATAAATGATAATGAGATTCATTATTAGTACAATATAGAGACTTATTTTGATCAACAACAATCTCTCTAATCAAACCTAGTGATGTAAACTGTCTCAAAGTATTATATATAGTTGCTAAAGAGATTTTTCTGTCATTTTCTTTTACTTCATCAAATAGTTCTTCGGCAGAAATATGTCTTCTACCTTTTTCAAATAAAAGTTTAGCAAGCACCATTCGTTGTTTAGTTGTACGAATGTTGTTTTTTTCTAGAGTTTTGATAGCCTTATTAAAGTTACTTAAAGGATCAAAAGTTTTGATATTATTTGCCATATTAAATTTTAATTTATATATTTGATATATATGCTTAATTATATATTTTCAATAATATGTATATATGTTTTTTTTGGTTTTTTATTATATCTTTTTCAAAGAAAAATTCTTTTTAATGTCTCAGGCCCTCCAAATAAGCCTATTGCCTACGGTTTAAACACAGTAAAGGAAATATATATTCCGACTTCTGACAATCTTTCTTTACTAGCTTGGTTTTCTGAACCAAAAATCAAACAACCTACAATGATATATTTTCATGGGAATTCCTATAATATTGGAGAAAGATCTAATAGAATAGATAGATATATAAAAATGGGTTGGGGAGTCCTTTTGGTTGCTTGGAGAGGTTATAGTGGAAATAAAGGGAGGCCTAATGAAAAGAATATGTACATTGATGCTGAATCAACCCTATCATGGTTAGCAAATAATACTTCTACTGAAAAAAAAGAAATTGTTCTATACGGGGAGTCTTTAGGAACTGGGGTGGCAGTTGAGATAGGGACAAGATATAAATTTAAATCTGTAATTCTAGAAGCTCCCTTCACCTCAATTTATGATATAGCTCAACAGCGTTATAAGATCTATCCAGCAAAATTTTTAACTTTAGATAAATTTAATAATTATAGCAAAATTGATAAAATTTTATCACCGTTACTCATAATTAGTGGAAAAAATGATGAAATAGTTCCTCACAGTCATAGTTTAAAATTGTTTTCAAAAGCAATTAAACCAAAACATTGTGTTTTTATTGACGAAGCAATGCATAATAATTTATATGACTTTGGAATTGAAAAAGAAGTTTTAAAATTTAATATATAAATATGGAAATCAATTTAACAACTTCATACGTTGGAATATTAAGCTTAATCGTATTTATAATAGCTTATGCAGTTGTAATGGCTGAAGAATTTAGTCATTTGAGAAAATCTAAACCTGTAATCATTTCTGCGGCATTAATATGGGGAATAATTGCATTTCATTTTTCATCAAACAAAGAAATTGCTCACGAAATTGAATATGCATTAGAGCATAATATTTTAGAATTTGCAGAGTTATTTTTGTTTTTATTAGTTGCGATGACTTATATTAATGCTTTAGAGGAAAGACAGGTTTTTAATGTAGTTCGTTATCAACTTACCTCAAGAGGCTTTAGTTTTAGGCAACTATTTATTTTTACAGGAATTATTACTTTCTTTTTATCTCCTATTGCAGATAATTTAACAACTGCCTTAGTAATGTGTTCAGTTTTATTGGCTTGCGGAAAGGGCAATACTAAGTTCCTTTCAATAGGTTGTATCAATATTGTCGTAGCTGCAAATGCAGGAGGGGCCTACAGTCCATTTGGAGATATTACAACCTTAATGGTTTGGCAAGCTGGGATAGTGGATTTTTTTACTTTTTTTAAAATCTTTATTCCATCAGTTGTAAATTATGTAATTCCTGCAGTAATAATGTATTTTTTTATTCCAAAAGAAAAACCTGCAATAAGTACAGAAAAAATTTACATTAAAAGAGGTGGAAAATTTATTATTTTTTTAGGTTTATTAACTATTTTTAGTGCTGTTAATTTTCACAATTTTTTACATTTACCTCCAATGCTTGGTATGATGTTTGGATTAGGACTACTTGGTTTATTTTCATATTATCTTAAAATCACTCATAACCCTAAAAATGAAGATCAAAAATTTGATTTCTTTAGAAAAATTTCTAAAGCAGAATGGGACACTCTTTTATTCTTCTTTGGTGTTATTTTAAGTGTAGGAGGATTAGGTTTTATAGGATATTTAACATTGGTATCAGAATTCCTTTACGATGGCTTAGGTCCAACTATCGCAAATGCTATAGTAGGAATTTTATCTGCTATTGTTGATAATATCCCAGTTATGTTCGCAGTTATTACGATGCGACCTGAAATGTCAATTGATCAATGGTTATTAGTTACATTAACTACTGGAGTAGGGGGAAGTTTATTATCTATTGGATCAGCAGCGGGAGTTGCTTTAATGGGACAAGCAAGAGGATACTATACTTTTTTTGGACATCTAAAATGGACTCCTGTAATATTTTTAGGATACATTGCGAGTATATATGTTCATATGATTTTAGCTGGTTTGAGTTTATAAACAATATTATCTATAAAAAAATAGATTATTAAACTTAATACTAAAATAAATCCTGCTACAAAAGAAGCTTCATTAAATCTATAAGCAGATATTAATTTATATAATAAAGAAGGAAGCGTTTCAAAATTTTGATTTTTAAAAAATGAAATTATTGTAAAATCTCCAAAAGTAATTACAGAAGAAAAAGCAAATACATACAATAAATTATTTTTTATAAGTGAAAATATAATTAAATAGTAATCTGATGATTTTATTCTGAAAGTTTTTTGAAAATCTTCATAAGTTAAATAAATATTTTTAAGATTATTAAATAAAATTAATATTGAAAAAGGTATTAAAAAAATACTATTGATTAGAATTATAATAAAAAAATTAAAAAAATTATTATACCTATACTCTCCTAGTATTATGAAATAGCCAAGACTGAATATAACAGGTGAAATTACTAATATAGAGGAAGTTAATAAAAATAAAGATTGCTGAATAATAACATTTTTGTAATTTTCGATTAATAGAATTGTGATTAATAAACCTAAAATACTAACTATTAATCCTGTAATTATAGAGATAGCTAATGAATTAAATAGTGCGTTGAAGAATTCATCAGTAAATAAAATATTTATTATAAAACCATTATAGAAAAAATTTAATATTATAAAAACTATTGGTGAAAACAAAAATAAACTTAATATTAATATTAAAATATAATCAATTAATTTAATGAATTTATAATTCTTATATGGATGAGTATATATAGTGTTATTTATTTCAAAGTATTTTGAACCCTTCATTTTATTGAAACCAATAAAAATAAAAATTGAGCAAATAAAAATTTGTATAAAACTTAGAAATATTGCCTTATTAAAATTTAATTCAAATAATGCAAATTGATATATAGCAACTTCAATTGTAGAATTTAATGGACTTCCTCCTAATACCATCACAATAGCAAAGCTTAGAAAACATAGTGAGAATATTATAGAAAAAACAGAAAATAAATTTTGTTTTATTATTGGTATTTCTAATTTAATTATATTTCCAAAGAAGGTTAAGTTTAAAGAGCTAGATATTTCATAATATTTATTTGGTATGTTATCTAAATTTTGAAAAAAAAGTCTTGTTGCAAATGGTGCGTTTAATAGAATATGTGCAATTAATATTGCCTTTAATCCATATATTGAATTGATCTCAAGTAATTCATAGAAATTAAAATAATTATTATAAAAACCATTAATCCCAAAAAGTTTAATAACGGCATAAACTATAAGTATTGAAGGAATTACAAAAGAAAAACCACATATGGAAACTAAATATTTAATAATCTTTAAATTTTTATGTCTATTTAAAGCTAATGCGAAAGGTATTGCTATTAAACAACTTATAACTGCAGAAAAAAAAGCCTGATAAAATGTAAAATAAATTATTTTTAATATATATGTATTGTTAATAAAAACTAATAAAGAATAAAAATCAAAATCTAATTTAGAAAAAATACCAATAAATGGTAAAATTATAATTAAGCTAAAAAAACTTAAAATTAAAATTAAATATTTATTATACAATTATTTATGAAGCATTTAACCATTCTTCAATCCATATATTCTTATTGTCGTTTATAGAACTCGGATCCATTTGAATGGCTTTAGGTATATTTAATAAATTATATGCTTCTGGCAAATTAGTTTTATTAGTTACAGGATACATAATATTTGTAGAAGGTATAATAGATTGAAAATCATCAGTTAAAATAAATTCTAAAAATTTATTAGCTAAAGTATGATTTTTAGAATTTTTTAAAATTCCTGCAAATTCAATTGAAATATAATTACCTTCTTCAAAAGTTATAGCTGAATAATCATAATTTTCTTCAAACATGATATGTGCAGCAGGTGAAGTAGTATAACTTAAAACCATGTCAGCTTCTCCAGCTAAAAAGATATTGTAATAAGAATCAGTCCATCCTTTTGTTACAGATATAATTTTTTTGTTTAATTTCCTCCACTCATCCCCAGCACTATCTCCGTAAATTGCTTTCATCCAAGTTAGTAAGCCTAATCCAGGTGATGATGTACGAGGATCTTGAATTACTAATCTTACTTTAGTTTCATTTATCAATTCATTCATAGATTTTGGAGGATTAATAAATTTTTTATTATTATATACAAAAGCAAAATATCCATAATTATATGGAATAAAATTATCACTTTCCCATCTAATAGGTAATTGAATTAACTGATCTAAATTCTTTAATGAATGTTTTTGAAATAAATCTGATTTATTAGCAGCATCTAATAAATTCATATCTAGACCTAACACAACATCAGCTTTTGAAGTTTTACCTTCTAAAATAATTTTTGATAAAAGTGTGGCTGCACTATCAACAGCAATTAACTCTAAATTAGCATCAAATTTTTCTTCAAATATTTCTTTAATTATGGGTCCAGGCCCCCATTCAGAAACAAATGAATCATATGTATAAACAGTTAAAGTATCTTTATCATTTGCATAGACATTAGATGAAAGCAATAAAGTTAAAGATAATAATATATAAATTTTTTTCATATTTCCTCCGCTGGCATTATCCAGATCAGGTTACGAGGGTATAAATCTCAGCATTTAAGCACCCCAAAGACATTCAATTTAACTCAAAACATTTAAATTTCCAACTAAATAATTGTTTTTCATACGATAATCATTATAAGCTTTTTATTTCGGGGAGTAGCGCAGCCTGGTAGCGCACCTGGTTTGGGACCAGGGGGTCGAAGGTTCGAATCCTTTCTCCCCGACCAAAAATTGAGCATACTATACCGGTTGTTATGCTTTTTGTTATTTTTTTAAATATTTTCAAACACTAAAAACTGGTCTTAGACCAGTTGGTCATATACTTAATTTTATAAAAATTAATAAAATACAACTTATCTGCTTAAAATCTCAAATAATTTTTTTCTATATATTTCATTAATCTCTTCAATTTGTCTATATACTGAAAAACCAAAGTGTTCATCTAATTCAGTATTTATAATTGAAAATGGTTTAACAATGTCTCTTATACCATAATAATTAATTATATAGCTTCGTGCACTTTTTACCTCAAAATTTTTACTCTCACCATATGATTTTAATAAAACTTGGACACAAAGTATATCTCTTAGAATTTGTCTTTTTTTACCAGCATCATGACTCCCATTACTTCTTTTAATTTCATAAGCAGACAATTCTTTCGTTCTTTTATTATATGTAATTAAATCAATTTGCAAAGTTCTTACAGCTCTATGTGTACTGTAGCTAGTTTCAGTATTGTAAACTTCTAATGGATTTTCAATAAAGGAACTAGCAAGATCATCTGCCGGTCTAGAAACTTTAAACTCTTTATCTTCCCAAGTATCATAATTCTGATTATTTTTAAGGAGATTTAAAAAGGAATATTCGAGTATTAATCCATGCCGTTTATAAGCGCTACTCATCAAACTTGTTATTTTTGAAAAATGTTCTCCACCAATAGGATCTTTTTTAAATTCTTTACTTTTCAATTTTTCTATTGTTGAATAAATCAATGGTTTAAGTTGTTTTTGAAGTTTTTGAGTCATTTAAAATAATTTATATTGAGATCTTAAAATATTTTTCTTTTTCCTTTTAGGATTTATTGTTTTATCAAAATCTTCATAATCAAATTCTTTTTCCAATAATTTTCTACATGGTTCTATCCAGGTAAGTTTTGAATTTATTTTGGAATTTTTTATCCAAATAAACCAAGCATATCCCGTTGCAGTTGAGGCTTGTTTATCAACTCTACCTTTTATCATAGGAACACGTTCAGTAAATTGAGCAAAGTATGTTGGTGGATTTTTAGAAAATATATTTTTATATCTTCCAACACTTTCTAAAAATACTGTTCTTGCTAAGATTGCTGTGCCATGAGAACATATATTCAAAGATTTGATTAAAAATTCCTCAGCAAGATTAAAAGGAGGATTTGTAATAACCCAATCAAATGAATTTTTTTCGTATTTAGTTTCTAAGAAATTCTGAACCTTTCCAAAACCATAATCCCATACATCTCGAGAATCTACTTTTTTAAAATATTCTTTAAGAGCTCTTGACATATAGCCTCTGTTACATGCAGGCTCTAAACATTTCATTTTTTTTAATTTTGATTTGTATTTTTTTAATGTAGACTCAAATAATGCTCTTGTCGCCCAAGGTGGGGTAGGAAAATCATCTAAGCTATCATTTTCTTCAAATCTTTTAGCCATGACTGCATGAGATGTATTTTGTTTTTTCATAAATCAACATTATAAATGAGTGTTACACTTAGTGATACAGTAAATCCTTTACTTAGTTTGATAAAATTTAATAAAATACAATAAAGTGAAAATCACAGATATTTCTTAAGATCCCAGAACCCTAGTGTTTCTGAGGTCTTTTATAATTTCAAAATTAGTGTTAATATAATTTGGGACCAGGGGGTCGAAGGTTCGAATCCTTTCTCCCCGACCATTTAAAAAATTATGAAATTTGATAGTATTAATTTTTTAAAAGATCATATTCTTAAGATTTTATCATTTTATAATAAAAATTCATTTGATAAAAATGGTGGATTTTTTAATGTATTTTTAAATGATGGATCTATTTTTGATAAAAAAAATAGGCATTTAGTTAGTGGTAGTAGATTTGTTTTTAATTATGCAAATGCCTACTTAATGACAAAAGATAATAAATATAAAGAATTATGTAATCATGGCTTAGAATTTATTATTAATCAACATAGAAATATTAATACTAATCATTTTTCATGGCAAATAACTAATGAAAAAGTAGTTGATGGAAGGGCTATGGCTTATGGATATGCCTTTTTAATTTTAGCAGGATCTTTTGCATTTAAAATTGGTATTAAAGAAGGAAAAGAACTTGCAGAAGAAGCTTGGAATTTCATGAATAAATATTTTTGGGAAGAAAAATATTCTGCATATGCTGATGAATTAAGTCCAGATCTTAAAATACTTAATCCATATAGAGGTCAAAATTCAAATATGCATACAGTTGAAGCTTTAATTGCTGCATATGAAATTTTTAAAGAAAAAAAGTATTTAGATAGAGCAAATTTAATAGCACAACAATTTGCTGTAAATTTAGCTTCTCAATCCCAAAATCAAATTTGGGAACATTATGACAGTTCTTGGAAAATAGATTGGGAATACAATAAAGATAAACCTGATGATGCTTATAGACCTTGGGGTTTTCAACCAGGTCATCAAGTAGAATGGGCAAAACTTCTTTTACAATTAAATGAACATTATCCTGAAGATTGGAAAATTGAACGGTCAATATATTTATTTGAAAAGGGTACTACGATGTCAATAGATAAAGAATATGGAGGATTGGTTTATGGATATTCTCCTGACGGTAATTTTACAAATAATAATAAATATTTTTGGGTTCAAGCAGAAGCTTTAGCTGCTTCTTGGCGTTTATATAAAATTACTAATAAGAAAGATTATTATAATTTTTATATATCTTTATGGGAATACTGTTGGAAAAACTTTGTTGATCACAAATATGGAGCTTGGTTTAATATTTTAACTAGAAAAGGAAAACAAATAGATAAAATTAAATCTCCTTTAGGAAAAACAGACTATCATACAATGGGTGCTTGTTGGGATATAATAAATAATATGCCCTAAATTTTTAATTTTTAAATATTTCCGTTTAAAGTATAATTCAAAATTTGTACTACTTCGTCTGTATTTTTAGTCACAGCTAAAGCTGCAGCATCAACTTCTTTAAGGGCATGTTGATGTTCATCATCATGAATTATAATTAAAGATTTAGATAATGCCGCTGCATAACCTGCATCAAATGCAGCATTCCATTGTTTATATTTATCTCCAAATCTAACTATAACTATATCTGATTTTTTTATAGATGATCGGGTTTTAATTGCATTAATTTTTGCACTTTTATTGTCATGCCAAAATTTTTTTTCTTCATTTCCTAAAATCTTTATACCTATATCATCAGATCGCTCATGATCAGTTACTGGTGAATAAAATGTAATATTTAAATTTAAATCTTTACATTTATTAATTATTTCATCTCTCCAATTTGTATGAATTTCTCCAGACAAATAAACTTTTAACATATCTTTTTATTAATCTGATTCTCTTAGTTTATTCATCATTCTTTGTTCTGCTTCTTCAGAACCATCATGCAAAGTTCCAAACCATTTATCAAGAGGTATAATGGAACCATCAAGTCCTGCTCCATAATTACATTCAAAATATCTATGATGTAAGTAATGTAGATAATGTTTAGTATTTACCATTTCTTTGCCAATAAATAATTTGTGAAAACCAGAATGAGAAAGACCTGGACCTATTGCAATTTTACTTAATAAAAAGATAGCAATAAAAGGATGTGCCGGAACAATAAAAAATATCAATACACCTGAGAAATAAATAATATGTTCAACTGGGTGCATTGAAATGCCTGACCAAGGTCCTGGGTTGGTATTTTTATGATGTAAAGCATGTACATATTTGTAGAGTGGAGGCCAATGTAAAAGCCAATGTGTAAAGAAAAAATGTATCTCATGCCACATATTAACAAGCAGAACTGTAAGTAAAATAAAATAAATAGGATTTTCATTTACACTAATTGTTGGAAAAATATTATTTGCATATGCCCACAAAACAAATACTTCATAAGCAGTCCATATAGTTACCCCAGAGCATACACTCCAAAAAATATTATCAAAAATTTGCTTATTAAATAAAAAGTTCTTATTAGGTTTATCTTGAAATTTTCCATTATATTTAAATTTATTCTTTTGAACTTGTTTATAATATAATCTAAAATGAAGAATTCCCCACAAAACAGAGATTAAAATTAAATTTCTAAAAAATAAATATAGGATCCAATTTAAATCAAAATTTTTTAAAGTTTCCATCGAAGGTGTTAGATAAAGCCATAAAATTGAAGCTAAAAAAATAAAAAAAATTCCCCATGGTAATAAAAAACCAGGATACAAAAGTAACCAGGATAATATTTTTAAAATACGTATAGGAAAAGCTAATAGTGGACCATAACCAATAAGCTCATTTGGTTTCCAAAAACCTCTTTTATCTCTTGTTCCAAAATTTTGTTCTTCCATATAATATTTTAATTTATCACTAGATTAATCAAAAAACTATATTTAGTATAAAAAAGTGAAATATCAATTGTTTAAAGTTGTTTACAATTATATAAAGATACTATGGACTTCTGCCATTTCTTAACAAGTTACTTGCCTAATCCATCTGTTGGTTCAAAAGTTCACTTTCAAAATATGATTGATCAATCTGTTTTAGCAGAAAAACTTGGGTATAATACTGTTTCAATACCTGAACATCATCTTGTGAATATTTTAATGATGCCTTCACCTTTACAAATGGCTGTTAAAATTGCATCATTAACAAAAAAAATTAAGATTACCACTGGTGTAGCTGTTCTTCCATTGCATGATATGAGAACTTATGCAGGTGAAGTTGCTACTGCTGACATATTAACTGATGGAAGATTAATTCTAGGCGTTGGAAGAGGAGCTTTTTCTTGGGAGATGAAAAGATTAGGCACTCCTATTGGTAGTTCAAAAGAAAAATTTATTGAATCATTAAATGTTTTACAATTATTATTAAGTGAAAAAGAAGTTTCTTTTAAAGGTAAATATTATGATTTTGAACCTATTACAATTATGCCACGGCCTATTAGTAACCCAGTACCAATGATGATTGCAGCAATGGATCTTGAAAGCATTAAAAACGCATCAACAAAAGGATTTCATGTACAATCAACTGTACTATCCGGAACAAAAGAGCTTTTAATACAAAGAGTGAATGCTTTTAAGGAAGGATGCAAAATATTAGGGGAAAAAGGAAAAACACTTAAACTTTCAATGCAAAGAATGGCTTACGCCGCCAAAAATCATAGTGATGCTGAAGAAAAAAATAGATTAGCTTATGAATACTATAAACGTTTTGATAATATGTTTACAGGACCTGGCAAAGTTCATGCTGGAGAAATTGATCCATTACCTAGAAATCAAACATTAAAAGAAATGTCAGAAAATTTAATTATTTGTTCAACAAGTGAAATGATTGATAAGCTGAGTATATATGCTGAAGCTGGTGTAGATGAAATCATATTAAGTTCTGATTTTGGTCAAACTCAAAATGAATTAATAGAATCTATGTATCGTATAAGTGAAGAAGTCATTCCATATTTTAAAGATACAAAATCTAAAGTAGCATAAACTATTTAAAATGAACAATTCTATAGATTGTCATTATTCAATCATTGGGAAAGGTCCTGCATTATTTTTAATTCATGGAATAGGAGCAGCTGAAGATGCTTGGAGATTTGTTGTTCCTAAATTATCAAAACATTTTACTGTAATAACATATGATTTAAGAGGTCACGGAAAATCTCCAGTTACTTATAAAAATTTTAATTTAAATGACTTAATTATGGATCTTGAGAGAATTAGAGAGCTTTCAAAATTTGAAAAAGGACATTTTGTCGGCCATTCATTAGGTGGAATGATTGCCCCAATGTATGCAAAAAAATTTCCTGAAAAAACTTTATCAATTGGTTTATTGTCAACAGTAGCAGGTAGATCAAATCAAGATACAAAAAATTTATTAAATGTAATTAAAAATATGGAAGTGAATGGTATAGAAAAAACTTTATCTACATTAACTACACGATGGTTTACTGATAATTTTATTAGTCATAATAAAGATATTGTTAAAAGAAGATTAAAACAAGTTATTGAAACGGATCCTGAAGTTTTTTTAAATGTTTTTAAGATTTATGCAAAAACTGAAATGTTCCCTGATCTTAAAAATATTACTAAACCTTGTTTATTACTAACAGGAGAATATGATTTAGGTTGTTCTCCAAATCATAATAAAAAAATGGCAAATGAAATTATTAATTCTAAAATAGTAATTTTATCAAAAGTTAAACATTCCATCTTAATAGAACAACCACATGAAGTAGCAGAAAATTTGATAAATTTTATTTCTAAATTAAAATTTTGATTCTTCTTTCTTTTTCTTATTTGTGTTAATTTAAAAAAATATTTTATGACAAATTTACAAAGATTTAAAAATGGAGGAAGAATGAATAAATTAAGTTTACCAGAAAATCAATATAATGATTAATAGATTTTCAGTACCTTTACTAGAAACTAGCACTATTGATCTTGCAAATGTAGCTTCAAATAAAATAGAGCCTGAGACAGTTCTAACAAACGCAAGAATACTTTCAACATACTCAGATAGAATTTTAAAAGACAAAGAACTTTGGATATTTAAGGGGCGTATAGCTTGTATTAAACCATCAGGATCATACAAAGAATTTTTTCAAATGGATAAATCTAAAATTTATGAAGTTAATAACAATATATTAGCACCAGGTTTAATAGATCCTCATATGCATATTGAAAGTAGCATGATGACCGGATGTGCTTATGCTGAAGCAGCATTATTAAATGGTACCACAACTATTTTTTGTGATTCTCATGAAATAGGAAATGTTTGTGATACTGATGGTATAGAATGGATGTTACAAGATTGCAGAGAATCTCCAATATCTATTTTTTTAACTTTACCAAGTACAATTCCTGCTACAAATAAATACTTAGAAACAGCTGGGGGAGATTTAACTGATAAAAAAACAGCTATTCTTTTTGATAAGTGGCCCGAAATTAAAGGTCTTGGAGAAAAAATGGATTTTGTATCTGTATGTGAAGGTAATGAAAGATCACATTCTATTATATCTGAAACTCTAAAAAGAAATTTGCCAGTAAGTGGACATGTATTCGGCAGAGATTTTGTAGCAGCATATGCAGCTAGTGGTATTACAGATACTCATGAAGCTGAAGATAAATTATTTACAAATGATTTATTAGATGCTGGTCTTTGGATTTTTTTGAGAGGAGGAAATCCTAAAACGCCATGGAACAGCATAAAAGAAGCTATTAAAGTAATTACTGAATCAGAAGCTAGTACGAAAAGGATTTGTGTATGTACTGATGACAGAGATGCAGATGATTTATTTAATTTTGGATTAGACTGGGTAGTAAGACAAGCTAATACACTAGGAATTAATAATACTACAGCATGGTCAATGGGTTCTCTTCATCCTGCAACAAGATTTAATATTGATAGAGATTATGGCGCATTGGGTCATAGTCGACGAGCTGATATAGTTATGATTAATGATAATTTAGAGGTCCTTAATACCTGGATAGGAGGACATCTTGCTGTTGAAAATAAAAAAATTACTTCTCTTGTAGATAAACAATTATCTGAAAACAGATATATATACCCTAAGAGAGCCTATAATACTGTTATTCTTCCAGAAAAAATAAATTTTATACCTGATATGCCAAAAGAAACAGAATTTAAAATTAATGTAATAAAAACAGAACTACCTGGTATTATGACTTTTAAAGAAACCATTAATATTAAAACAAATGATAATAATTGGCTTAATATATTAAAAGAAAATAATCTTATTTATTTATGTGTAATTGAAAGACATGGAAAAACTGGTGAGTTTGCACACGGTTTTATAAAAAATTTTAATTTAAATGAAGGAGCTGTAGCAAGTAGTGTAGGACATGATGCTCATAATATCATTGTAGCAGGTTTAAATGAAAGTGATATGAAATTGGCAGTAGATATTATTAATGATTTGCAAGGTGGAATAGTAATAGTTAATAAAGGTAAGCTTGTATCAAGTGTAAAATTACCAATTGCAGGATTATTATCTGATAAAAAAGCTTCTGATGTAGCAAAAGAAAATAAGATATTTAAAGAACATTGGGTTAAATCAGGATGTACATTACCGTACATGGGTTTTAATTTATTGCCTTTATCTGTAATACCAAATTTTAGAATAACTAATAAAGGTTTAGTTGATGTAAATACTATGAAAATTGTACCATTAATTGAAAAGATTTGATAAAAAATTAATATATTAATTTATAATATTTTCTTATTTTTTTAATTGTATACAAACATTATCAATATAAATTTATGAAGACTGCACTGTTTATTTTACATCAAAAAACTTCAGAAGCTGGAAATATTGGAAATAAACTTAAAAAAAGAGGATTTACTTTTGATATTGTTAGACCTTCATTAGGAGAAGAGCTTCCAAATAATTTAAATAGATACAGTGCTATAGTAGTCTTTGGGGGACCAATGAGTGTCAACGATCAAGATGAATATATGAAAAAAGAAATTTTATGGATTGGTGAAGTTTTAAAAACAAATATTCCTTTTTTAGGTATTTGCTTAGGTGCTCAATTATTAGCAAAATATTTAGGATGTAAAGTTGAAAGAAATAAAGAAAAATTAACTGAAATAGGGTTTTACAAAATTAAACCTACATCAAAAGGTCTTGAAATGTTTAAATCTAATGATATTTTTTATCAATTTCATACTGAAGGATTCACTATAAATGAAAATTGTGAATTACTAGCTAAGGGCGATGTTTTTAATAATCAAGCTTTTAAATACCAAAATTGTTATGCATTACAATTTCATCCTGAAGTTAATATTTATTTACATTTAAAATGGATTTTTTTAGTTCTTATTAAAAAACCTCATGTTTTATATCAAAAAGGTGCGCAAGGTATATTTAATCAATTAAGATTTAGAATAAAATATAATAGTTCAATTTCTAAATGGCTAGATTATTTTTTAGATAACTATTTTCTAAAAAAATTATAAACATAAAGTTTGTTTAAATAATTTATCAACTATTGTTATAATCTATAAGCTTAATTATTATCTATTTATTTATTACTTTAAAATATATGATGAATTTTTTTACAAAATATTCAAATCAAATTAATGGTTATATTTTTATATTACCAGCTTTTTTGATTATTGGTATTTTTGGTATTTTTCCAGTTTTTTTTGGAATGTACATGAGCGTACATAAATGGAAAGTTTTTAAAGGACGTTTTTTAGGGTTTGAAAATTATCAAAAAATACTAGGAGATATTAGTTCTTTTTGGTTGTTTATATTAGGGCTTTTGATTTTAATTTTTTCTTATTGGTTTTGGTCTGAATATAAAAATAAATTCAAAAATAAGTTTTATGTTTTTTTATTATCACTAGTCTTTTTAATAATTAGTTTAATTTTAATTAATTATAGTTGGACAATAATGATGAATATGGGTGATGAAGATTTTTTAAATTCATTGATTTATATTTTTTATTATTCTTTTTTTGCAATAACAATTGAAGTTGGATTAGGTTTATTAATTGCTTACGCTCTTTATCAAAAATTAAAAGGTAAGCAATTATTTCAAATGATTCTACTTTTACCTTATATAACTCCTGCGGTAATGGGAGGTGCTGTCTTTTTTTTGATATTTGGAAAAGCAGAAAATTCTATTTTAAATGAATTCATTGGTTTATTTGGTTATGATCCACAAATGTGGCTGTTTGATAAAAGAAAATTAAGTGAAATACTATTTGGAATTAAAATAGATGGGTTTTTTGCTGGTCCTAGTTTAGCACTAACAACTTCAATATTTTATGGCGTTTGGTCATATACAGGATATTACGCTATAATACTTTTAGCTGGTTTATCAATTATCCCTTCAGATTTATATGAAGCAGCAAAAGCTGAAGGTGCTTCTAGATGGCAAACTTTTACAAAAATAACTGTGCCCTTATTGATGCCAATTATTTTTTTTCTATTACTAACTGGTTTTATAAATTCTTTCCAAGCATTTAATCATATATTAGTTATGAAAACTTCCTCAGCTGGTGAAACTATGGATGTAGTAACAATTGAAATATTTGATCATTTTTGGGACAGGGTAAAATTTGGATATGCAGCTGCTGAAGGAGTTGTTTTATTTATTATTCTTAATGTATTAGCAATTTCACAATATGTTATTTTTAGAAAGAGATTAAATTATGATTAAATTTTCTCACAAAGAGTTAATAATTCCATATTTTATACTTTTTGTTATTTTACTTCTTTCTATCTATCCTTTGCTGTACATGATTAGTACTTCATTAATGACTGCTGGTGAAGCCTCTAATCAATATATGTTTCCAAAAAAATTAATGTTTGAAAATTATCTAGAGGTTTGGAATTCAAATAATTTTCAAAAATATACATTTAACAGTATTATTATTAGTGTTGTAATTGTAACAGGAGTTTTGTGTACTAGTATACCCGCTGCATATGCTTTTGCAAAAATTGATTTTCCATTTAGGAATATAATTTTTTATGGCCTTTTAATATCACTTATGATTCCTGAAATTATTTCACTTTTACCTCATTTATTAATTATAAGAGGTGATATATTTCCTCTACCTTTTGGACCATCATGGATGAATTCATTAAAAGGATTAACAATTCCTTTTTTTGGAAATGTTTTCTTAATATTTTTATTAAGACAATATTTTAAAAAAATTCCTAATGAATTATGGGATGCAGCAAGAATAGATGGTGCTTCTCACTTCTTATTTTTACGAAAAGTAGTCATACCTATGAGTATGCCAATAATTGTAACTATATCTCTATTTGCTTTTATTCTTGCTTGGAATTCATTTGCGTGGCCTTTACTTATATTAACTAAGGAAGACTGGTTTCCTGTTACAGTTTCTATTTATAGTTTTATTAGAGAAGCAGGAACTAATTATAATCTATTAATGGCAGCTTCATTAATTTCTATATTTCCTGTTCTTTTACTTTATTTCTTTACTCAAAGATTATTTTTGGAAAGTATTTCTAATTTTGGAATAAAACAATAATTGTTAATAATAATTGTTAACAATTATTTGATATAAATATTTAATAAAAATGTAGTATTTTTATACTAAAGGTTTATCTTATTGTTTTGGTGAAATTTATTTTAGGGGTGCAATATGAATATTTTAAATAAAATTTTTTTTATAATAATACTTTTTTTCTCATCATATTTATTTGCAATTACAGCATCTGATATTGAAAATGCTAATCCAGAAGGTCAAACAGTTGAATTTTGGGTTCAGTATTCTGATGAAAGATTAGACGCTATGATTGCTCGTGCTGAGAGATTTGAAAAAGAAACTGGGATTAAAGTTAATATAACTTACAAAGGTCATTATGGAAAAGTTCAATCTGCAATGATGACTACTGCAGGAACATCAGATCAAGCTGATGTTGCTAGAGGTTATGGAAACGCTGCTGCTGATATGTATCAAATAGGTGCAGCTATGGATCAAACTATATTAGCTGAAAGTAAAAAGTGGGGCGTTACTCAAAGTGATATTGATGATTGGGGTGCTAATTGGACAGTTGGATTTTCTGCTTATTTTGATGGTAATCCAAAATTACTACATGAAGTAGGTAAATCGTTAGAGGTTGTCTATTACAACAAAGACTGGTTGAATGAATTAGGATTATCTGAACCACAAACTCCAGCTGAATTTGCAGAAGCTGCATGTGCTGCTACCAATAGTACTTTTAGCGGTAGAGTAGGTGACACTGCAAGTTTAGGTTATGAAATTGATACAGATGCAAGTAATTTTGCTGCGTGGATATTTGCTCATGGTGGAGATGTTTTTGATTATGATTCTGGTCAATATATTTTAAATAGTAGTGAAGCCGTTGCAGCTATGGAATTTATTCAAGGAATGGCTAATAAAGGTTGTGCTCAAGTTACTAGAGATAAATATGCTGATCAACAATATTTAGGGTTAGGATCAAATTTATTTGCACTAAGTTCAACTTCTGGCATAACTTATTTTCAAAAAGCTATTGAAGAAGGTTATAATGGACAATGGGAAATTTCCAAAGTTCCTCATATAACTAAAAATCCTGTAATGAATTTATATGGAGGTGGCTTGATAATGGGTAACACTGGCAATGTTGACAAAATGGTTGCTGCATATCAATGGATGAAATATATTTCTAATACTGAAAATTCAGCCGTTTGGTCAACAGAAAGTGGTTACGGTTTTGTTAGAACTTCTTCTGCTGATCATCCACTAATTCAGGCAAAAAGAAATGAACTTCCTCAATATGATAGATCTTTGGGTCTTATTCAATATGGAAAAGGTGAGCCTTCAGTTCCAGCTTATTACTCTGTAAGAGGCGAAATTGAAAAAGCTTATGCTTCTATTATTAATGGAGATGATATTATGTCTACATTAAATGCATTAAATGATGAAGCTAATGCAATTCTTGCAGATGCTATAGAAAACTAAATAAATATTTTAATTATTACTAGGGTGGTTTAAAACCACCCTTTTTTATATATGATTATTGTTTGTTCCTTAAAAGATTTAGAAACTGTATGTGAATCTGTTAATCCTTCTCATGTAATTTCTGTTATAGATCCTGGATATGCTCCTGAAACTCCTCCTGGAGTTTCAAATCATCTAAAATTAGGTTTTGATGATATAATTGAAGTAAATCCTAAAAATCAAATTTTTAGATTGAATACCGATGAAATACCTCAGTTGCCGCCAAATCAAGATCATATAAATTCTATAAAAAAATTTTCTGAAACTTGGTCTAAGGAATTACCTATTGTTATACACTGTTGGTGTGGTGTATCTCGATCTATGGCAGCAGCTACATATTTATTATGTAAATTAGATCAATCAAATATTGATAGAAATATAAGATATATAAGATCTATTGCATCTCATGCTAATCCTAATAAACTTTTGATTAAATTATTTGAAAAATTATTGAATATAGATAATGATATCACTAATGCATATTTGAAATACCCTTGCACTGTTAAATACGATTGTTCAGAAAATTTTGCACCAATTACTATTTTTGATATTAATGATATGAAGAAATTTATATAAAAACATGATATAAAAATTTTATGAAGGAATATGTAAGAACAATACTAGATTATCCTGTAAAAGGAATTCAATTTAGAGATATCACAACATTATTACAAAATGCTGGTCATTTTAAGCAAGTAATAGACGAAATGACAACTCCTTGGATCAATAAAAAAATTGATGCAGTATTAAGTATAGAATCTAGAGGATTTATTATGGCAGGCGCTATAGCTTATAAATTAAATTCAGCTTTTATTCCTTTTCGTAAACCAGATAAACTTCCTGGAGAAACATATAAAGTTTCTTACACATTAGAATATGGTTCAACAGAGATGCATGTTCACAAAGATGCATTAGATGGTCACACCAATCTTCTTATAATTGATGATCTTTTAGCTACAGGTGGAACAGCATTAGCTGCAATAGAATTAGTAAATATGTTCAACAACAAAAATATTATTGGAGCTGGATTTATTATAAATTTACCTGAATTAAAAGGTGATCAAAAATTAATAAATAAAGGTATCAATATTCATTCATTGATGGAGTTTTAAAATGTCTTCTGCTGTTCTTGTAGGTTTTAAAAGATCTCCTTTTGCTATAGCTAGAAAAGGTAACTTGGCCAATGTTAGACCTGAGGATATTTTATCTCAAGTTATTAATGATTTAGTTAACTCAACAAATATTAATAAAGATCATATAGAAGATATCATTGCAGGATGTGCTTATCCAGAAGGAGAACAAGGATTTAACATAGCAAAAATAGTTTCATTTATGACAGATATGCCAGAGCATGTTGCTGGAATGACAGTTAATAGATGGTGTGGATCTTCTATGCAAGCAGTCCATATAGCTGCTGGTGCAATTTCAATGAATGCTGGTAATGTTTTCATATGTTGTGGTATTGAAAGTATGTCAAAGGTACCTATAAACGGTTTAAATTATTCTCCTCATTTAAAATTAAATGAATCAAATCCTAATGTATACCTATCTATGGGCAATACGGCAGAAAATGTTGCAAAAAAATATGATTTTAGTAGAGAAGTTCAACAAGATTTCTCTATTAGTAGTCACAAAAAGGCATTTAATGCTCAAAATCAAAACTATTTTAATGATGAATTAACTTCTATACATATAGATAACAAAATTATTGAACAAGATGAAGCAATAAGACCCAATACTTCACAAGAAATATTAAATGGACTTAAATTAGTTTTTGATGAAAATGGCACTGTAACAGCTGGAACATCTTCACCTTTAACAGATGGAGCGGCTGCTACTTTAGTATGCAATGAAAACTATGCAAAAAAAAATAACTTACCAATTTTAGCAAAAATTATATCTACAGCTGTAAATGGATGCCCTCCTGAATTAATGGGCTTAGGACCTATAGGAGCAACAAAAAAAGCCCTTAAGAGAGCAAATTTAGATATTAAAGATATTGATATTATAGAGTTAAATGAAGCTTTTGCCTCTCAATCTTTGGCTTGTATGAAAGATCTAAATATAGATCCAGAAAAAGTAAATATTGATGGTGGAGCAATAGCTTTAGGTCATCCCTTAGGAGCTACAGGGACAAGAATAACTGCAAAAGCTGCTCAAATTATGCAGAGAGAGAAAAAACAATATGCTCTTGCAACTCAATGTATAGGATTAGGTCAAGGAATTGCAACAATATTAAAATCTTATTAATTTATCTAAATTTTTTAAAAAAAATATATATATAGTAGATAGCAATGCAAATTTATAAAGCACCTCTTAATGATATTAAATTTTTAATAAATGATTTTTTAAAACTATCAAAAGAAGATCCTATTATAGCTAAAAAAGATCTTGAAATTAATGATTTAGAGTTGGTAATTGAAGAAGCGGCTAAAATTTGTGAAGAAACATTATTGCCACTCAATCAAGTAGGAGATCAAGAGGGCTGTAAATTTGATAAAGGAAATGTATATACACCCCAAGGCTTCAAAGAAGCTTATAAACTTTTTACTGAAAATGGATGGCAAGGAATAAAAGTATCTGAAGATTATGGTGGGCAAAACCTTCCATATTTTATGAATATGATACTTGATGAAATGATAAGTTCTTCTAATATGTCATTTGGACTATATCCTGGCTTAACCTCTAATGCTATTGATGCTATTGAAAAAAGTGCAACTCAAGATTTAAAAAATTTATATCTACCTAAATTAACTTCTGGGGAATGGTCAGGTACAATGAATTTAACTGAGCCACAATGTGGAACAGATTTAGGTTTATGCAAAACAATGGCATTACCGCAAGAAGATGGATCCTATAAAATCTCAGGAACCAAAATATTTATTACATGTGGAGAACACGACTTAAGTAAAAATATAATACATTTAGTTTTAGCAAGAACTCCCAACGCACCAAAAGGAATAAAAGGAATAAGTTTATTTTTGGTACCTAAATATTCTCTAGATAAAGATGGTAATATTGGATTAAAAAATAATTTAGAATGTGGTTCAATTGAAAAAAAACTTGGTATTAATGCAAGTCCTACATGTGTCATGCATTTTAATGACTCAACTGGATGGCTTGTAGGTGATTTGAATAAAGGTATGAAAGCTATGTTTATAATGATGAATGGAGCTAGAATATTTGTAGGGAGTCAAGGACTAGGTATTTCAGAGGCCGCTTATCAATCTGCTCTTTATTATACTAAAGAGAGACTTCAAGGAAAAAGTCCAGACAGTAAAAATATAGCTGATCCAATTATAGTGCATCCAGAAATTAGAAAGAATCTATTGCAAATGAAATCACTTAATGAAGGTATTAGAGCTTTAATGCTTTGGACAGGTTATCATTTTGATTTAGCAAACTCTTCAACTGATAAAAAAACTATTTCTGATTGTGATAATATCGTTTCATTAATGACACCAATTTTAAAATCTTTTGCAACTGATATTGGATGTTATTCTTCTAATTTGGCACTACAAATTTATGGTGGACATGGATACATTAAAGATCATGGAATGGAGCAATTTGTTAGAGATGCTAGAATTGCTCCAATATATGAAGGAACAAATGGGATTCAAGCTTTAGATTTAATAGGAAGAAAAATGGAAATTAATAAAGGTGAACTCATTAAAAATTTTTTTAGACTAATTGAAGAATATATATCAAATATATCTAATAATAAAGATATTCAAAAAGAAATTAATCAATTTAAACAATCTTTTAAAGATTTAATAGATGTTACTGATCTTTTTCAATCGTTTGATAAAAATAAGATATCAGAAAAAAATGGTGCAGCAGTAGAGTATTTAGAAATGTTTTCATATGTTGCTGTTGGATTTATGTGGTTAAAGATTTTAGAAATATCATATAATAAAAATTCTGTTAATAAATCAGATTTTTTTGAATCAAAAATTGAAACAGGGATATATTATTTTCAAAAAATTATTCCTAAAACGAATTTTTTAAAAGAAAATATTTTATCTGGTGCTTCTAATTATATAAATTATAAAGATAAATTTTTTGAAGTAGGATTTAAATAATGACTATCAAAATATATAAACCTGCTAAAACTGCGATGCAATCAGGTAATAAAAATACAAAAAAATGGTTAGCAGAATTTATTTCTGATATTGATACAAGAAAGGACACTTTAATGGGTTGGAATAGCTCCTTAGATACTCAATCTCAAATAAAAATTTTTTTTGATACAAAAGAACAAGCAGTTAATTGGGCCATTAAAAATAAATATCAATATTTTGTAGAAGAACCTAAAAAAAGAAAAGTTAAAATTAAATCTTATGCATCTAATTTTGACACTAATAGAAAAGAACCATGGACTCATTAAAGTATATTTGTACTTTTAAATAATTTAATATATTAATAATTTTATTGCGCCCGTAGCTCAGTGGATAGAGCAACCGCCTTCTAAGCGGTAGGTCAAATGTTCGAATCATTTCGGGCGCGCCAAATTTAAAAATAAACTAAATTTTATTTACAAATTCATCATCTATGAAAGCATTAAATGCAATTGATCTTCTTTCATCTTTTGATTTAAATGGATATACTGTATGCATTAAATAACTTGGAAAAAGATATAAGTCTGTTACTGATGGAGTAAACTCTATTGAGGATTTAGACAAAAATTGTCTTGATCCATGAATAAAAGCTATTCTTCCATTTCTATTCTCTTTTTTTATTGATTCTCCAAAACTTTTTGGAACTTTTAAATATGCAACACCTGATACATGTCCGCTATGCCAATGAATAGGATTATAATCATTTTGATACTGACAAACAACCCAACATTCTTTTATATTAAACTTGGTAATTTCTTTACCTATGCATGATTTAACATAATTGTGAACATTACCAGCTAATTCATCTAATAAAAATTTAGATAAAAATTCATTTGATAATGAGATTTCATGAGTAATTTCACCAGCTAATTTATCACCATAATTATTAATTTGAATTTCCTTTTTATTTGTTCGTAAGTTATCAATATATTTATTAATTTCTTCAGTAGACTTTTCTGTTAAACTATATTGACCTATTGGGGGTGCAAATGGCCTATGAATTATGCCTTCAATATTTTTTTTCATAATTATTTATTATATTATTTTTAGATACATGTTAAAACAGTTATATGAAATATAGTGCTTCATGTCATTGTGGAAATGTCAAATTACTTCTCGAAACAGACCTAAAAATTGTCAAACAATGTAATTGTTCTATTTGTAAAAGAAAAAATGCTAAAATGAATATTCTTCCTAAAGATGCATTAATTTCAATTTCTGGAGCAGAAAACTTATCTACATATCAATTTGGAACAAATGTTGCTAAACATTATTTTTGTAAAAATTGTGGAATATACACTCACCATCAAAGAAAATCCGATCCAAATGGGATAGGTGTAAATATTGGATGCATTGATGACATTGATTCATTTCAATATGATGCTGATGTTCTTGATATGAAAAGTAAGTAATTTTTAATGTCATTGAAATTTTTAATTTCAAAAATTAAAAAAAATAATTTTTTACTTATAGGAAGAGCGGGTATTGATATATATCCTGATCCTCCTGGCACTAAGACTGAACAAGCAACTAATTTTGTTAGTCATTTAGGTGGTTCTTCTGCTAATATGGGAGTAGAACTTGTAAAATTCGGAGGTTCTTGTTCTTTACTTACAAGAGTTTCAGATGATGCATTAGGTAAATTAGTTTTAAATCAATTAGATTTATATGGAATTAATAAAAATTTAATCAAACTTGAAAAAAAAGAAGCTAGAATTTCTTTTGCGATTGTTGAATCAACAATAAAAGATCATCAATCAATAATATATAGACACAATGCTGCTGATCTTTTTCTTAATCATCAAGATATTGTATCAGCTCAAATTCAAAATTTTGATTTTATTCTGATAACAGGAACATCTTTAGCTGCTGAACCTTCACGAAGTGCGGTTCTATATTCTTTAGAAATAGCAAAAAAAAATAACATTCCAGTAGTTATGGATATTGATTATAGACCATATACTTGGGAGTCAGATGAAAAAGCGTCTGAAATATATAATATTGCAATTAAAAATTGTTCAGGTGTAATAGGCAATGATGAAGAATTTGGAATTCTTGCAGGTAAATATAAAGAAGGTTTCAATTTTGCTAAAAAACTTTCATCTATTTGTGATTTAATAATTTATAAAAAAGGTGAAAAAGGATCTATTACTTTTGTAGAAAATAAAGAAATTTATAAAGGAATATTTCCTGTTACCCCTCTTAAACCTACTGGAGCTGGAGACGCATTTATGGGCGCTTTAATTGGTGCTTTATTAAAAGATTATGATATAGAAAAATCAATTGAAATAGGTTCAGCTGCTGCAGCAATAGTTGTTACAAAAGTAGGATGTTCACCAGCAATGCCTAATTTAGAAGAAATTTTGGATTTTATAAAAGATAATAAAATGAGTGAAGGAGAAAAATAATGCACATACCACCTTTTGATAATAAAAATAAACCTATTGTTGATATTGATGACAAAAAAGTTCCACTAAACTATTTTAATATTGTGAAATTAAAAAAAGATCAAAGTTTTGAATACATAACTCCAGGATACGAAACTTGTATCGTGCCAGCTACAGGTTCGATTAATGTTAATATAGAAGGATTTGAGACAAATAATTTAGGTAATAGAACTTTAGATGTTTGGGATGGAGAACCTGAAGGAGTTTATGTACCCTCTGGAGTTAAAGCTTCTTTTGTTGCAATTAACGATTCTGAAGTTTTTATTGCAGGAGCAAAATTTGAAAAAACTTTAGAACCTTTTGCCGTTAGATCAGATGAAATTGATATGGTTCAATACGGCTCGGATGATACAAAAACACATAGAAAAATAAAACATATTTTAGGCACTAAGCATCATGACAAAGTTGGAAGATTATTATGTAATGAATTGTATACTGTTGGTCAGGGTGGCTGGTCTGGCTTTCCTCCTCACAAACATGATACTGATAGATTGCCAGATGAGACACGTCACGATGAAACATATAACTATCGTTTCCGACCTAATAATGGTTTTGGATTTCAATTGTTTCAACAAGTTGAAGAAAAAATAGGTAAGGCAGAACATATAATTGATAGTTCAACTATTGTCATAGATAAAGGATATCATCCATGTGTGGTAGCTCCAGGTTATGAAATGTATTATTTTACAATTTTAGGAGGTTTGTCTCAAAGATCTCTTGTTCAATACTTTCATCCTGATCATGCATATCAAATTGAAACTATACCTGGTATAAAAGATATGATTGCAAAGTATAAATGACTGCAGTTACACTTAGCAAACTATTAAATAAAGCAAATAAATATAATTATGCAATAGCTGGTTTAGTAGTATTGGGATGGGAAGATGCGCTTGCCTTTGTAGAAGCTGCGGAACAAACAAAAATTCCTATAATATTGCAAGCTGGCCCCTCTTGCAGAGCACATACACCTATACCAGTTCTTGGCAAAATGTTTAGGCATTTAGCCGATCAAACTAAAATTCCTATATGTTGCCATATTGATCATAGTTATACATTAAAAGAATGTAAAGAAGGTATAGATTCTGGATTTACATCAGTAATGTATGACGGTTCTAAATTATCATTAAAAGAAAATATAAAAATAACTTCAAAAATTGCAAAAATAACAAAAAGTTATAACGTTTCTCTTGAAGGAGAGGTTGGATTAGTTGGATATCACAAAGGGATTAATTCAGAAGGGACAACTCTTTTTGAAGCAAAAAAATTTAGTAATGAAAGTGGAATTGATGCAATGGCAATTTCTGTAGGAAATACACATCTACAAACATCTAAAATTGCTAAAATAGATTATAATAAAATCAAACAAATAGAAAAATTATCTAATATTCCTTTAGTCTTACATGGTAGTAGTGGAATATCTTATAATCTGAGAAAAAAAATTGCTAGAAATACTAAAGTTGCTAAATTTAATATAGGTACTGAATTAAGGATGATTGCAGGTGAATCACTAAAAGATAATATAAAAAAAAATAAAAAAACATTTGATAGATTGCAATTAATAAAACCTACAGTTAAAAATATAACAAAAGCTACAATTAAAGTAATACAAAATATAGGACCAAAAAAATGAAAAATTCTTTATGTTTTATAGGAGGCAGTGGACTATATGATTTAGAATTCTTGAATAATATAGAATATTTAAATTTATCATCTTCAATGGGAAATCCATCAGACAATATAATAAAAGGCACCTTTCAAGGTAATCAAATTTTTTTTCTATCTAGACATGGAAAGGGACATAAATTATCTCCATCTTCAATAAATTATAGAGCTAATATAGATTGTTTAAAACAATGTAATGTAACTGACATCATTTCATTATCTGCTGTTGGATCGTTAAAAGAGAATCTTTACCCAGGTACATTTGTTATTATTGATCAATTTATTGACAGAACAATTAATAGAAAAAAAAGTTTTTTTGATGAAGGTATCGTAGCTCACGTTCCTATGGCAAAACCTGTGTCACAAGTATTAATGGATGCTAGTAAAAAAATTTTATCAGATCTTAATTATCCCTATTCTTATGGAGGAACATATTTAGCTATGGAAGGACCTCAATTTTCTACATACGCTGAATCTAATCTTTACCGTAAAATCAACTGTGATGTTATTGGTATGACTAATATGCCAGAAGCAAAATTAGCCAGAGAAGCTGAAATTCGTTATTGTTCTATATCAATGGTTACAGATTATGATTGTTGGCATTCTGAACATGATAGTGTTGATTTAAGTTTATTAATAAAAACACTTAATGATAATGTTGATAAATCAAAAAATTTTATAAAAGATTTTTCAGATTATTATTATAAAAATATTAACTTTAGTGATGACAATACTTCAACTATTTTGGATACCTCAATTATTACTCCACGGGATAGTTGGGATATTAATAAAGAAAAACAACTAAAAAATATTCTTAGGAGATTTAAGGATAAATAATAAATGATTGTTAAAGATAAACATTTAACTACCATATGGTATGATGATTCATCAGATAAAGTTAAAATTATTGATCAAAGATTATTACCTCACGAGATTAAATTTGTTGAACTAAATACTTTGCCTGATGTTTGTTTTGCAATTCAAGAGATGCAAGTAAGGGGAGCACCTTTAATTGGAATTACTGCAGCATATGGTATGTATATAGCTGCTAGAGAAAATTCAGACACAAATTATCTTAAGGATGCATCAATTAAACTTAAAAATACGAGACCAACAGCGGTTAATTTATCATGGGCTATTGATTATATTTTTTCTAAAATAAAAAATTTAAATAATGATAATTTACTAAATACTATTTTAAATTTAGCTAATCAAATGAGATTAGATGATATTGAATGCTGTGAAGCTATTGGAGAAAATGGTTTAAAATTAATTAAAAAACTTTATGAAAAAAAACAATCAACTATTAATATTCTTACTCATTGTAATGCAGGATGGTTGGCAACTGTAGATTGGGGAACAGCTTTATCACCTATATATAAAGCTAAAAGAAATGATATACCTTTACATGTATGGGTAGATGAAACAAGACCAAGAAATCAAGGTTTTAATTTAACTTCTTGGGAATTAATTAATGAAAATATCCCTAATACTTTAATTGTAGATAATGTTGGAGGGCATTTGATGCAACATAGCAAAGTAGATCTCTGTATTACTGGGACTGATAGAACTTCTTCAAATGGTGATGTATGTAATAAAATTGGAACTTATTTAAAAGCTTTGGCTGCAAATGATAATAAAATACCTTTTTATGTTGCAGCGCCAATTTCTAGTATAGATTTTGAAATTTCTAATGGAGTTATAAATATTCCTATAGAAGAAAGAAGTCCAGATGAAGTATCATATATTGAAGGAAAGGATGAATTTAATAATATATCAAAAGTTAAAATTATTCCTGAAAATGCAAAGTGCATTAATTATGCTTTTGACGTTACTCCAGCTAAATATATAACAAAATTAATAACTGAAAAAGGAATTGTTGAACCTAATAAAGATTCAATTAATAGACTAAAGTAATATTATGAAAAACTTATGGAATATAAATACTGCAAAAAAATATATTTCAAAATACAATAAGATAAATGTTCATAAAGATTTAGCTTTAAGAATATATACCACACATCTTCTTGGAAATGAAAAAAAACTAGTTTTACATGGTGGAGGAAATACTTCAGTTAAATTAGAAACTAAAGATTTATTCAACAATTTAAAAAAAGTAATTTATGTTAAGGGGAGCGGGTGGGATATGTCAAATCTTAATCATTTAGGTATGCCAGGTTTATATCTAGATCCACTTAAAAAAACTTCATCTTTAAGAAAAATGTCAGATGAAAATATGGTCAATTATCTTAGATTAAATTTACTAGACTCAAATTCACCTAATCCTTCCGTTGAAACATTATTGCATGCTTTGTTACCACACAAATATGTTGATCACACACACTCAAATGCAATTTTAAGTCTTGTTAATTTAAAAAACTCTCCAAAAGTTTTAAACAAAATATTTGGAAAGAAATTAGCTATTGTTCCATATATTATGCCTGGTTTTCAACTTGCTAAAAAATGTTTTCAAATTTTTAAAAAAAATAAAAATGTAGAAGGTTTGCTTTTATTAAATCATGGAATTTTTACTTTTGGGAATGATGCAAAACAAAGTTATGATAGAATGATAAAATATGTTTCTTTAGCTGAAAAGTATATTAAGAACAAAAAAAGAAAACATAAATATGAAAAAAATAATATAAATAATTTTTCTTTAGATTTGTTAATTCAGTGTAGAAAAATTTTTTATCAAATAGATCAAAATAAATGGATCATTAATCTAAATTCTTCTAAAGATGATATTAAATTTAGCTTATTAGAAAATATTGATAGATTATTTACAAAAGGTCCAGTAACCCCTGATCATGTCATTAGAATTAAATCACAACCCCTTATTATAAAACAAAAAGATTTATTAAAAATTAATAAAAATAAAAATAATTTAAATGTTTTAATAAAAAAATATTGTCAAAATTATATTAATTATTTTCATAAAAATAAAAATCAAATTATAAATTCTAAAATTTCTGACACTCTTCCTAGAATTATTATTTTACAAGGTATTGGTTATCTATCTATTGGAAGAAATAAAAAAGAACTTAAAATTTCAAAAGATATTTTTTTATCGATGAAACAATCTATCCTTGATTCTTGCTTTGTTGGAAATTTTAAATCAATTAATCAAAAAGAGATTTTTAAAATGGAATATTGGCCTTTAGAAAGATCCAAACTAAACAATCAAAAAAGAAATATTCTTGAAGGTTGTATAGCATTAATTACAGGTGGTGCAGGGACTATAGGCCAAGCTATAGCTAAAAAATTTATTAACGAAGGTTTAGAAATTGTCCTTTTTGATAAGTATTTTGATTATAATAAAAATCAAAAATTATTTGATAAATGTTTATGTATTGAATGCGATATAACTAATAATAATTCTATTCAAAAATCTATCAACAAAGTTATTAAAAATTTTGGAGGTATAGACATTTTAGTTTCAAATGCAGGAGTAGCTTTCCAAGGATCAATGGAATCTATTAATGAAAAAGTTATCAAAGATAGTTTTGATATTAATTTTTTTTCACATCAAAAAATATCTCAAAAAATTGTTAATATAATGAAAATACAAGATATGGGTGGTTCTATTATGTTTAACATTTCTAAACAAGCAGTCAATCCTGGAAAAAATTTTGGACCTTATGGTTTGGCTAAAACAAGTACACTTTTTTTAATGAAACAATATGCTTTAGAGTGTGGTCAATATAATATTAGAGTTAATGGGGTTAATGCAGATAGAATACAAAGTGGCCTTTTAACAAAAAAATTTATTGCCCAAAGATCTAAAGCTAGAAATATATCTCCTGATCAATATTTGAGCAATAATTTATTACAACAAGAAGTATTAGCTGAAGATGTTGCTGATGCTTTTTTTAATCAAATATTATTAAAAAAAACTACAGGAAATATAATAACTGTAGATGGTGGAAACATTGAAGCAAGTTTAAGATAAAATGTTTTTAAAATTCTTGGAAAAATTAGGAAGAAAAAAAATTGTATTAGATAGAGGTCCATCTCATCCAGATTATAAAAATGCAAAACCTTGGATGGAAAGATACTATTTATTATTTAGACATCGGCCAAAATGGTTTCCTTTTAATATTTTGATACATAGAATGTTAGATAATGATCATGGAGATGGAGTGCATAATCATATGTGTCCATATATTACAATTATTTTAAAAGGTGGATATTGGGAAACAACTACAAAAGGTAAATTTTGGAGAAAACCAGGATATATTGGTTTTAGATCAGCTGATCATTTGCATAGAGTAGATCTTGATTTAAACAAAGAAACAATGACATTGTTTATACCTGGTCCCTTTGGTTTAAGAAAATCTAAAAGAGCGAACTATAATACTGATTTTAAATAAATAATTTTATTTTAAAACAGTCCATCATAAATTAATTTTACACCACTTACTCCTAACAAAATATATATTAAAAGATAAAAAATTTTGTCATTGAATTTTTTATGAAGAAAATATCCAAAGTAAATACTAATAGGAGCCAGTGGAGATAATATTAATGAAATTTTCAAATTTGAAAAAATTAATAAATCTAAAAAATGATAAGGTATTAATTTAAAAAAATTAATGAATAAAAAAACTAAAGTTGCTGTTCCAACATATGTAGTTTTATCTAATTTTAAAGGTAATAAATAGAAACTTATCGGTTGACCTCCTGCATGAATGATACAACTTGTATAACCACTTATAATAGACCAAAATCTGCCCTTATTTCTAGTTGGTTTAAAAAAAAAATTACTTTTTTTAAAAAAAGTTAAAAATAAAAATAATATACATATTGTTCCTATTAAAACTTTTATATTATTTGCATTGATAAATTGAAATGTTAATCCTCCAATTATTATCCCCATAATTGCCGGAGGTAAAATAATTTTAGCTAGTCTTATGTCCCATTTTTTCCAATAAAAATAAATAGCTATAAAGTCCATTATCAATAATACTGGTAATAATATGCCTGCTGCTACTGCAGGATTCATAGCTAATGCCATTATAGGTACTGCTAGTATTGAAGCTGGTCCAGCAAAACCACCTTTTGCAATGCCAAAAATAATTACGCCAATGGAAGCATACAAATAGAAAGCTATATCCATTTTTATTTAAGAATTTTTAATGCATTAGTAACATCTTTGATTTGATCATCACTATCTTCTAAGCCACAATATATTCTAATTAAATTACCAGGAAGTTTATCTTTGTAAATTCTTTTATCTAATGGAGGAAATGTAATTAAACTTTCAAAACCTCCCCAGCTATAACCAAGTTTAAAAATTCTTAATTGTTTATAAAACTTTTCAATTGAATTGTTAGAAAATCTTTTCTTTAATGTAAATGCAAATAATCCAGTACTTCCATTAAAATCTCTTTTCCATATTTTATGGTTTTCAGTATGAGGAAGTGCAGGATGATATACTTCACTAACAAGTTTGTGTGTCTTTAATATTTTAGCCATTTTAAGAGCATTTTTTTCAATTTCTTTCATTCTAAGATTTAAAGTTGGAATACCTCTTAAGGCTAAATAAACTTCCTCTGACCCTGGGCATAGACCAAGAGTTTTGGTAGTAATTCTGATTTCTTTTGCATATTTTTTATCACTAGTAACAAATCCTATTAGTACGTCAGAATGACCATTAATATATTTTGTACCTGCATCAATTATTACATTAATACCAAGTCTGATCGGATCACAGTATAAAGGTGACGCCCAAGTATTATCTAAAACTGTTGGTATTTTTTTTCTTTTGGCTATTTTTGTTATAAACGGAATATCGACAATCTCAAAAGTAGCTGTGCCAGGAGACTCAAGATAAATTAATTTAGTTTTTTTATTAATTAGTTTTTCAAAATTATTTATATTATTAATAGGATGAAAATATTTAATTTTTACTCCATAATTTTTTAAAATATTATTACAAAAAGTTCTTGTTGGACTGTAAACTGTATCTATAATTAAAACTTCATCATTTTTTTTTAAAAAAGTAAAAAAAGGTATAATTAAAGCAGCTAAACCTGATGGAGCAATTACTGTATCTTTAGCTTTATAAAGTTTTGTTATTACTTCTTCTAATTGTTCGTAAAAAGGGTTTTTATTAATTCCATATAAAGTTTTTCTATCATCATCATTTTTTATGTCATTCAGATAATCTTTAAAACTATTAAAGATCATAGTTGAACCTTTATATATCCCTGGATTAACAAACCCTTTTTGCTTTTTTGGATCTCTTCCTAATTTTGTTAATTTTGTCTTTATTTTCATAAACTACTATATATAGTGGTTATATAAACTTTTTATTACTACATTTTTCATTTTTGTTTCTAATAAATTAAGTATTTCGAATATCCTATAAATTTGTTATTGGATACAAATCTTTGTCAAATTTGACAAAAGGATCCTTAATAATTTTTAAAGAGAGGAAATAATATGAAAAAATTATTATCAATCGTTGCAGTTTCTGTTTTTGCTCTATCAGCAAATGCTGGAACTCTTGACGATGTTAAAAATAGAGGATTTCTAAAATGTGGTGTAACTACTGGTTTAGCTGGTTTCGCAGCTCCTGATGATAGCGGGAACTGGACTGGTCTAGATGTTGACATGTGTCGTGCAGTTGCTGCAGCAGTTTTTGGAGATTCTTCAAAAGTTGAATTTACAACTACAACTGGTAAATCTCGTTTCCCAACATTAGCGTCTGGTGAAATTGATATGCTAGCAAGAAATACTACTTGGACTTTAAGCCGTGATGTTAATCTTGGTTTTGAGTTTGTAGGTGTTAACTTTTATGATGGACAAGGTTTTATGGTTCCAACTTCACTAGGTGTATCTAGTGCTACTGAATTAGATGGTGCTACTGTTTGTATTCAAACTGGTACTACTACTGAGTTGAACTTAGCGGATTTCTTTAGAGCTAATAATATTGGCTACGAAGCACTTCCAATTGAAACTAACGACGAAGCTAGAGAAAACTTATTTGCAGGCAGATGTGATGTATTCACTACTGATGCATCTGGTCTTTCTTCAACAAGAGCTCAATCTGATAATCCTAATAAATGGGTAGTTCTTCCAGAAATTATTTCTAAAGAGCCACTTGGTCCATTAGTTAGACATGGTGATCATCAGTGGGGTGACGTTGTTCGTTGGTCTTTAAACACTATGATTATCGCAGAAGAGTTTGGCTTAACTCAAGCTAATGTCGATGATAATATGAACTCTAATATTCCTGAAGTACTAAGAATTCTTGGTGTTGAAGGAGGTTATGGTGAAATGTTAGAATTAAGCAATGACTTTGCTTATAATATCATTAAACAAATTGGTAACTATTCTGAGTCATATGAAAGAAATGTTGGTCCTGATACACCTCTAGCTATTGGTAGAGGTCTAAATGCATTATGGACTGATGGTGGTATTTTATACGCACCTCCTTTCAGATAGATCGATTAACAATTTTTTAAACTTGGGGGGTGTTCAAACCCCCCATTTTTTTTTATAAGGAAAATATGAGATCAAATTTTAATTTCTTTTCTGATCAAAAATTTAGATCTTTATTTTATCAAGTTCTTGTAGTTGGTTTATTTGCTTTAGGAATTTATTATTTAACTATTACAACTGCATATAATTTAGAAAAAAGAAATATAGCTACAGGATGGAGTTTTTTAAATAATCCTGCAGGTTTTGATATAAGTTTTTCTCCTTTCCTTGATTTTAAATCAACAGATACACACCTTAAAGTTTATTACGTAGGTGTTTTAAATACTTTGTTAGTATCTTTTACTGGCTGTATTGCTGCTACATTTTTAGGTTTTATAGTTGGTATAATTAGGCTTTCCAACAATTGGCTTCTTAGTAGAACTGCTTATGTGTATGTAGAGTTTTGTAGAAATGTTCCTTTGATACTTCAAATTATTCTTTGGTATAGCATTTTATTATTAATGCCTAGAATTAAGCAGGCAATAGAACTTGTTAATGGTTTTTTTATTACAAACAGAGGATTATACAGCCCTAGACCTATATATGAATCTGGTTTTTCAATTGTTTTCTTTGTTTTTATAGTTGGTATTATTGCTAGTATTTGGATATCTAAATGGGCTAAAAAAAGACAAGAACGAACTGGTCAAAGATATCCTGTATTATGGACTTCTCTTGGATTAATTATCCTATTACCATTAATTATTTTTTTCTTACTTGGGTCACCTATGACTTTTGAATATCCCGTTTTAAAAGGTTTTAATTTTAAAGGAGGCATGGTTATTAGACCTGAATTTATTGCAATGTTTCTTGCATTAAGTATTTATACAGGAGCTTTTATATCTGAAACTGTTAGATCAGGTATTTTATCTGTTACTAAAGGACAAAGAGAAGCTTCAGCTGCTTTAGGCCTAAAACCAACATGGATTATGAGATTAATAATTATTCCTCAAGCTTTAAGAGTAATTATTCCTCCATTAACTAGTCAATATTTAAATCTAACAAAAAATTCTTCATTAGGCATAGCTGTTGGATATGCTGATTTAGTTCATGGATTTGGAGGAATAAGCTTAAATCAAACAGGTCAAGCTATAGAATGTATGGTTATTACTATGGCTACTTATTTATGTATAAGTTTAATAATTTCATTTTTTATGAACATATACAATAGAAGTATTCAATTTAAGGAAAAATAATGTCATCAGAAAACTTTCAACAATCAAGAACTCCACCAATTGCAACTACAGGCTTGCTTGGATGGATAAGATTAAATTTGTTTTCTAGCTGGTTTAATTCCATCTTAACTATTCTTGTAATTTATCTTTTATATCAAATCCTAGTTCCTTTTTTAAATTGGTCTATTTTTGCTGCTGATTTCACTCATAATTATTTAGGACAACAAATAATTGACAGAACTTTTTGTACTAGAGTAATGGATCCTGAAATAGGAGGAGCGTGTTGGGCAATAATTTTTGTTAGATTCTATCAATTTATTTATGGTTTTTATCCTGTTGAGGAAGTGTGGAGAGTTAATATTGTTTACTCCTTATTAGTCATCGCAGTTGCACCTTTATTGATTGAAAAATTTCCACTAAGAAAATATTTCTTATATTTTACACTTATCTTTCCTATAATTGCATATTTCCTTCTTGCTGGTGGTTTTGGTTTAGCTCACGTTTCTACTAAAGATTGGGGAGGTTTACTTGTCACTCTTGTTTTAGGCTTTACTGGTATAGCTCTTGCTTTTCCATTAGGTATAGTTTTAGCACTTGGTCGTAGATCTAATTTACCTGTTATAAGTATGGTATGTACCTTATTTATAGAATTTATCAGAGGAGTTCCTCTAATTACTTTACTTTTCTTTGGAATGGTAATGCTACCTCTTTTTTTGCCTGAGGGCATAACTTTAGATGGATTAGTAAGGTGTTTGATAGCTGTTACCTTATTCCAAGGTGCATATATGGCTGAAGTTATTCGTGGAGGACTTCAAGCAATACCTCAAGGTCAGTATGAGGCAGCTCAATCAGTAGGTTTGTCATATTGGCAAATGAATAGAAAAATTATTTTACCTCAAGCAATAAGAATTACAATTCCTTCTATAGTTAATACTTCAATTGGATTATTTAAAGATACAACTTTAGTATTAATAGTAGGGCAGTTAGATCTTTTAGGTATTGGCAGAGCTGTTTTAGCAGCACAAACTTGGATGGGTTTATCAATAGAGGTATATGTATTTGTAGCAGTAGTATTCATTATATTTACTTTTTCTATGTCAAGATACAGTTTATATTTGGAAAAAAAGCTTAAAACAGGTATTAACATGGGAGCAGATTAATTATGTCAGAAAGTTCAATTATATCATTACAAAATGTTAACAAATGGTTCGGTGATTTTCACGTATTACAAGACGTTAATTTAGAAGTTAAAAAAAAGGAACGTATTGTAGTTTGTGGCCCTTCTGGATCAGGTAAATCAACTATGATTAGATGCATTAATAGACTTGAAGAACATCAAGAAGGAAAAATAGTAGTTGATGGTATTGAGTTAACAGGAAATTTAAAAAATATTGATAGCGTTAGAAAAGAAGTTGGAATGGTTTTTCAACAATTTAATTTATTTCCTCATTTGTCTGTTAAAGAAAATATTACTCTAGCACCTATATGGGTCAAAAAAATGCCAAAATCTGAAGCTGAAGAACTTGCAATGAAACAATTAGAAATTGTAAAAATTCCTGAACAAGCTAATAAATTTCCTGGACAACTTTCAGGTGGTCAACAGCAAAGAGTAGCAATTGCTAGATCTTTAGCCATGAATCCTAATATTATGCTCTTTGATGAACCAACCTCTGCTCTTGATCCTGAAATGATTAAAGAAGTTTTAGATGTCATGGTTGATTTAGCAGAAGGTGGAATGACAATGATTGTTGTAACTCATGAAATGGGTTTTGCAAAAACTGTTGCTAATAGAATGGTATTTATGGATGAAGGGAGAATTGTAGAAGAAGCTCCTCCAGATAAATTTTTTAATAATCCAGAGAGTGATAGAACAAAATTATTTTTAAGCCAAATACTTAATCATTAAGTAAAATATTAACTCTTCTATTCATACGACCTTTATTTTCAATTTTACCTATTTTGATTGAACCAATTTCTGCTGTTGATTTAACATGTGTACCTCCACAAGGTTGTAAATCCACATTACCAATTTTTATCAATCTAATTTTACCATCAATTTGAGGTGGCTTTACTGACATAGTTCTTACTAATTCAGGTTGTTCGTCTAATATTTTACTATCAATTATTTTACTTGTTATCTCATAATCATTTTTTACAAGTGAATTTATTTTTTCTTCTATTTCTTCTTTATTTATTTCTTTATCTGGATCATTAAAATCTAATCTACTTTTTTCATATCCTATTTGACCTCCTGTTACTCCTAAAGGTATAACTGAACACATTAAATGTAATGCGCTGTGCATTTTCATATGTTTGTATCGTTTTTCCCAATCAATTTTTCCTATTATTTCAATACCCTTATCTAAATTTTCTGCCTCATTAATGATATTAATTATTTTATTATCTTTTTTAATTGTATCTTTAACTTCTATATTTTGATTTTCTGCTATAATTTCTCCTATATCCCCTGGCTGACCACCACTTCTTGCATAAAAAGCTGTATTATCTAGTTCAATTGTTTTTTCTTCTCTATTTATACTTATTATTTTTGCCTTAAACTCTCTAAGATATGCATTTTCTTCAAATAATTTACTCATATTTTTTTTTAACAGGAATTTGAAAAAATTATATTGACTTTTTTATTATTCTGCATAAATTAGAACAAAAGTAGAACAAATATGAAAAAATTTAATATAATTATTATTTATCAATATTTTAAAATATTTTTTTAATATTATGTATAAGAAAGAAGATATTTTAATATTTAAAACTGAATCAGGAAAAAAGAGAATAGCGCCATTTTTTCTCGACTCAGTATCAGCTGGATTTCCTTCTCCTGCAACTGACTATATGGAAACCAAACTTGATCTTAATGAATATTTAGTAAAACGTCCTACCGCAACATATATTGTTAAAGCTAGCGGACCTTCTATGGTTGATGCAGGTATATCATCAGGTGATCTGCTCATAGTAGACAGAAGTATTAATCCGCGTAATGATAATATTGTTATTGCTTCTATTTTTGGTGATTTGACAGTTAAAAAATTAAAGAAAAAAGACCAGTCTTTATTTCTAATTTCAGCCAATAGTGAATATCCGAGTATTCAGGTTAAGGAAGAAATGGAATGTTTTATATGGGGAGTAGTAACGTATGTTATACACAAAACAACTAAATAAAAATCATCTCTCACTTAATCAATCCATAGCGCTAATAGATTGCAATAATTTTTATGCTTCTTGTGAAAGAATATTTAATCCAAAACTTATAGGTCAAGCTATTGTTGTACTTTCAAATAATGATGGTTGTATAATTGCTAGATCAAAGGAGGCAAAAAAATTAGGAATAAAAATGGGTGAACCATATTTTAAAGCAAAAAAAATTATTGAAAAAAATAATGTTAGAGTTTTTTCATCAAATTATTCATTATATGGTGATATTTCACAAAGAGTTATGGAAACATTATCAAGTTTCTCATCGGATATTGAAATATATTCAATTGATGAAGCTTTTTTATCTTTAAATGGTTTTGAAAATTATGAACTAAATACTTATTGTCAACATATAAGAAAAACAATAAAAAAATGGGTAGGTGTTCCTGTGAGTATAGGAGTAGGCTCAACTAAAACACTTTCAAAAATAGCGAATAATTTAGCAAAAGAACATGCACACTATAAAGGTGTATGTATATTAAAAAATTTAATTGAAATAAAAAATGGTCTCAAATTAACCCCAATAGGAGATGTATGGGGTATAGGAAGACGATTATCATTATTTCTAAGAAAAAATAATATTGATGATGCATATTGTTTTTCTCAAATGGATAGAAGTTGGGTTAGAAAAAATATGGGAGTAGTTGGAGAAAAAACTTATTTAGAGTTAAATGGTGTATCATGTTTAGATCTTGATTTGACCCCAAGTGATAAGAAAAGCTGCTGTGTATCAAGATCTTTTAGTAAACCAATAGAAAAATTATTTGATTTAGAAGAGTCAGTTTCAACGTATGGATCAAGAGTATCTGAAAAAATACGAGGGGAGGGCTTAGTAGCTGAATCAATGAGTGTTTTTGTTTTAACCAATCACTTTAATAAAAGAGAAAAACAGTATTCAAATTCAATCAAACTGCAACTACCATTTCCGACCAATAATAGTATTAATATAGTCAAAAGAGCTCTTGAAGGAGTTAGAAAAATATACCGACCAGGTTATCGTTATAAAAAAGCAGGAGTCATACTTTATGGTCTTACTAGACATAATTTAACAAAAGGTCTTTTGGATTATGATAGAGAAATATCTGATAGTATGATGGAGGTTATAGATAAAATGAATAATAGATACGGTAGTGCAACATTAAAAATTGCTTCAGAAGGTATTGAAAAAATATGGACAATGAAAAGAGAGAATGTATCTCCTTGTTACACAACAAGATTTAATGAATTAGTTGAAGTAAAATCTTAAAAATAATTGGCTCCCCGGGCCGGGCTCGAACCAGCGACCGATCGGTTAACAGCCGATTGCTCTACCACTGAGCTACCGAGGAACACAATTGTTCTGATAATAAAAAAAATAACAAAAAACAAGATAAATATGGAGGCTCGGAGCGGAATCGAACCGCTGTGCAAGGCTTTGCAGGCCCCTACATAACCACTCTGCCACCGAGCCTAATTTGATGGACAAATAATGATTAAATTACATTAAGTCAATGAAACACCTAAAACCATATAAAAAACAAATTAAGAGTTTTGATGTTTAAATATGAAAAAAATAATATTATAAGAATAACTTTAATTTTCCAAAAAAAAAATGAATTTTAATTATCAAAAAGCTAGAGAATTAATGGTTGAAAACCAATTAAGACCAAATAAAATAAACGATTTAAATATACTTAATCTGTTTAAAAAGGTCCCTAAAGAAAAATTTTTACCATCATCAATAACTAAAATTTCATACTCAGATGTGGATATTAAAATGCTATCTAATAGGGGTTATTTAAAAAACTTACATTTGGCACAATTAATCAAAAGTGCTGAAATCAATAAAAATCATAAAATTTTACATTTAGGAGCATTAACTGGCTATTTTACAGTTTTATTATCAAATCTATGTTCAGAAGTAACTGCCATAGAATCAGATAATGAATTATGCGATCTTTTTAAAGAAAAAATTAATGAATTAGAAATTCAAAATATTGAAATAATTAACAAAGATTTTATCAAAGGTCATATGGAAGGATCTCCATATGATAGAATTATTATAGACTCACCAATTGGTGTAATTGACAATTCAATATTAAATCAACTAAATGAAAATTTAGGAAAACTTATAATGATAAGAAAAATAAACGTAAATCTTTGCAAAGCTGTATCTATAACTAAAAATAAAGATAATTTTAGTGAAGAATATCTATTTGATGTTTTTTCAGAATATGAATTATTTGAACAACAGAAAGGGTTTGAATTTTGAAAATTTTGATTATTTTTTTGATAGTTTTTTTGAATAGCAGTTATAGCTATTCATTAAATATAGATGAAGCAATAAAAAGTACTATAGAAAATAATGCTAAGGTCAAACTTGCATTAGAAAAATTGGAGGAGTCTAAAGAGTTAGTAATATACTCATCTAGAGAAAACTTACCTTCAATTACTGGTACAGTTACTGGAACTTATGAATCTGCAGATACTGATACTGCTAGTACATCAACCACTCCAGAAACTTTTACTGATTCATATAAATTAGTTATTTCTAAAAATATATATGATGCCGGAGTAAATAAATTAGAAATTGAGAGGTCTAAAATTTTATATAATAATGAATTAGTTAATTTTGAATCAACAATTGAAAATCTAATTTTAGATGCAATAGAAGGATATTTAACTGTTATAAATTATGAAAAGTCATTAGAAGCCACAAAAAAAAACTATGATGCAGTTTTAAAAGCTATTGAAGAAATTAAAACAAAATTTGATTTAGGATCAGCAACTTTATATGAACTACAAGAATCTGAAGCTTCATTTGCCATAGCTAAAACTAATTTATTTGCAGCTGAACAAAATCTTTTAATAAGTAAAAAAACTTTCAATAGAATTGTAGGTTTAAATGCAGTTAATTTAGATGATTATATTGAAATTAATTATGATATAGATCTAGAAGATTTAACAAATAATGCATTTAATAATAACTTAAATTTGCTTTTATTAGAGAATGAAATTTTAAATAAAGAAATCCTTATTTTAAAAGAAAAAAAATCAAAAAAAGCAAACATTGATATTTCTGGTACAGCTTTGTACTCTGATGGCAGTAGATTAGAAAGAGGTACCAATACTACAAGTGGTTCAATAGGTTTAACCATAACTGTTCCATTGTATAATAAAGGTCAAGATGACTCTGATATAAGAAAATATCAGTCTCAAAAATTACAAGCAGAAATTCAATTACAAGATCAAAAAGATGATTTATCAATTTTAATTTCTAATACATATAAAAACTTTAAAATTAATGAATCTCAAATGCAGGCAAATTTATCTATAATAGAATCTATTGAAACTTCTTTATCGAGCCTTAAAGAAGAATATACAATAGGAACCAAAACAATTACAGATTTAGTAGAAGAAGAAGAGAAATTATTAAATGCTAATGTAAACTATTTAAATTCCAAAAAAGAGTATTTGTTAAATTATTTTAAGCTTAAATCATTAGAGGGTAGCCTTGTTAATATTTTTGAAGAATATTTGCCCTAATTTAATTAATCATATAAATAAAATATTTCATAAGATATAAGTTATTCAATAATGTCAGAACAAGAATCTATAAAACAAACATTAGACGTAATTCGTAAAGCGCTAGAAGATGAAGATAGTCCTAATATTCAAGAAATAAATGATAATATTTTAATTTTAAATAAGAAAGTTAAAGATGATGGTACTATTGATTTAATAGAAGATACTAAATTAAGTAAATCTGAAACTACTACGATTTTAAACAAAAAATTAGACCAAGTATTTGAAAAATATTTAACTAAATGGTTAGATAAAAAAGCTCCATCATACTTAGATAAATACTTTAATAACAAAAAATAAAATGTCTTTTGATAAGTATTTTAATTTTTCCAAAGAAGAAAAATTAATTTATGATAAATGGGAAAATTCTGGTTCTTTTAAACCTAAAAAAAACACTGAACCTTATTGCATTATTATGCCTCCTCCAAATGTTACTGGCAGTCTCCATATGGGACATGCCTTAACATTTACAATACAAGATATTTTAATACGTTTTCATAGAATGCAAGGTAAAGAAGTTTTATGGCAAGCAGGAACTGATCATGCAGGAATAGCAACTCAGATGGTTGTAGAAAGACAGTTACAAGAAAAAAATATTAGTAGGCATACTCTTGGTAGAGATAAATTTATAGAAGAAGTTTGGAAATGGAAAGAAGAATCTGGTGGAAAAATAAGTAATCAATTAAAAAGACTTGGTTCATCAGCAGATTGGTCTCGTGAAAAATTTACTATGGATCGAGGTCCCTCTCTAGCAGTGAAAAAAGTTTTTATTGATCTTTTTAATGATGGAATAATTTATAAAGATAAAAGACTTGTTAATTGGGATCCAAAATTATTAACTGCTATATCTGATTTAGAAGTAGAACAAAGAGAACAAGAGGGTTTCTTGTGGCATATTAAATATCCTATTGATGAAAATAATTCTATCACTGTTGCAACAACCCGACCGGAAACTATGTTAGGAGATACTGCAGTTGCTGTTCACCCTGATGATAGTAGGTATCAAAATTTAATTAATAAATATTGTTTATTGCCTTTTACAAATAAAAAAATAAAAATAATTGCAGATGAATATGCTGATCCTTCAAAAGGTTCAGGTGCAGTAAAAATTACACCTGCTCATGATTTTAATGACTTTGAAGTTGGAAAAAAACATAATCTTGAAATATTAAATATATTTGATCAGTATGCTAAATTAAATGACTCAGTTCCTGATGAATTTAAAGGACTAGATAGATATGTTGCAAGAAAAAAAATACTTGAAGGTCTCAAAAATCAAAATTTGTTAGTCAAAGAAGAAAAACAAAATATGGTAGTACCTTACGGCGATCGATCAGGTATTGTTATAGAACCTTGGCTTACAGACCAATGGTTTTGCGATGCAAAAAAACTATCTGTTGATCCAATTAAATCTGTTAAATCAAACAATACTAAATTTATTCCTAAAATGTGGGAAAAAACTTTTTTTAATTGGATGGAAAATATTCAACCTTGGTGTATTTCTAGGCAATTATGGTGGGGTCATCAAATACCCGCTTGGTATGGTCCTGATAAAAAATTTTTTGTAGCAGAAACATTAGAAGAAGCTAATAAACAAGCTTTTAAACATTATGGAAAAAATCAAACTCTTAAGCAAGATGAAGATGTTTTGGATACTTGGTTCTCTTCAGCTCTATGGACATTTTCGACTTTAGAATGGCCAAAGAAAACGTATGAATTAGAAAGGTTTTATCCTGGTAACGTTTTAGTTACTGGTTTTGATATAATTTTCTTTTGGGTGGCTAGAATGATGATGATGGGATCGTATTTTATGAAAGAAACTCCATTTAAAGATGTTTATATTCATCCTTTAATTAGAGATGAAAAAGGTCAAAAAATGTCCAAATCTAAAGGTAACATTATTGATCCATTAGAATTACTAGATAAATATGGAGCAGATACTTTAAGATTTACTCTTACCTCTTTAATCAATCCAGGAAGAGATGTAAAATTATCTGAATCTAGAGTTAAAGGTTATAAATCATTTATTAACAAAATTTGGAATGCTTCAAATTTTTTACAACTTAATAAATGTTCTTTAGACAAAGATTTTGATTATAAAAAAATCAAAGCTCCAGTAAATAAATGGATTATTAATGAATTGATCAAAACTAAATCAAATATTGAAAAAAATACTTTAAAATATTTATTTCATGAAGTTTCCAATGAATTATATCACTTTGTTTGGCATTCATATTGTGATTGGTTTATTGAATTTTCAAAATCCTTAATATTAAAAGATACAGATGAATCTAATGAGACAAAAAATGTACTAATGTTTGTATTCAAGGAAATTTTAATTATTTCTCATCCTATTATTCCTTTTATTACAGAAAGTTTGTGGAATCTTTTATTTAATAAAGATGATTATATAATGAATGAAATATCTAATAAATTAGAGACTCAAAAAGATTTTCTTTCTGATCAAGGTAATTTTAAAAATTTAATATTAATAATATCTTCAATTCGCAATATTAGATCTGAACTTAATATACCTTATAAGGATAAGATTGATGTTAATATAAATAATGAAGATAATGATTTTTGTTTATTTTTGAAAAATTCTGAAAATGAAATTAATAAATTACTAAAATTAAATAAATTATTTATAAATGAAAATTCTGTTAAAAGTGAGGGATCTGCAAATATAGTAATATCTAAATCTACAATTATTATTCCCCTTAAAGGAATTATAGATACTAAATCTGAAATTAACAAATTATCTAAAAAGAAAGACAATGAACATTCTGAGTTGATAAAAATACAAAATAAACTCAATAATGATAATTTTATTGAAAAAGCTCCAAAGAATGTAATAGAAAAATTTAAAAAACAAGAAGAAGAAATTAAAAATTCTATTGAAAAAATTGATCAAATAATCAATACTATTAAATAAATTTATGGATAAAAAAGGTTCAAATATAAAAAAAAATCTACCTAGTAGGCATGTAAGTGTAGGACCTAAAAGTGCTCCTCATAGATCCATGTATTATGCTATGGGTATGTCTGAAGAAGAAATATATCAGCCATTTATTGGTGTAGCAACTACATGGAATGAATCTGCACCTTGTAATATTACTTTAGGTAGACAAGCACAAGCTGTTAAAATTGGAGTTAAAGAAAAAAATGGAACTCCTAGAGAATTTACTACAATTACAGTGACTGATGGCATAGCAATGGGACATGAAGCAATGAAAGCCTCTCTAGTTAGTAGAGAAGTAATCGCTGATAGTGTTGAATTATCAGTGAGAGGACACTGTTATGATGGTATTGTTGGATTAGCAGGATGCGATAAATCTTTACCAGGTTTAATGATGGCAATGGTGAGACTTAATATTCCTTCAGTATTTATTTACGGCGGATCTATATTGCCCGGTCATCATAAAGGAAAAGATTTAACTATTATTGATGTGTTTGAGGCTGTAGGCAAACATGCTCAAGGTGCAATAGATGACAACGAATTAAAGACTATAGAACAAGTAGCATGTCCTACTGCAGGTTCCTGTGGTGGACAATTTACAGCAAATACTATGGCATGCATTTCTGAAGCTTTGGGTTTGGCATTGACAAACTCAGCAATGACTCCTGCTACATATGAAGAAAGAGATAATTACGGTATTGAAAGCGGTAAAGCTGTCATGCAATTAATTGAAAAAAACATAAGACCAAGGGATATAGTTACTTTAGAATCTCTTCGTAACGCAGCAGTTGTAGTTGCTGCTACAGGAGGTTCTACAAATGCGGGTTTGCATTTACCAGCAATTGCTAATGAAGCCGGTATTAAATTTACTTTAAAAGATGTTGTCGATATTTATAAATCAACTCCTTATATTGGAGATATGTCACCTGGAGGAAAATATGTTGCTAAAGATTTATACGAAGTAGGTGGAGTTCCAATTGTTATAAAATCATTAATTGATGGTGGGTATATTAATGGTGATTGCATGACAGTAACAGGTAAGACTATTGGAGAAAATCATAGAGATGTAATATTTCCTAAAAATCAAGATGTTGTTTATACTTGTGATAACCCTATTAGTGAACATAGCTCAGTAGTTGGCTTGTGGGGAAATTTAGCTGAAGATGGAAGTATTTCAAAAATTGCGGGATTAAAAAATCTACAATTTAAGGGCAAAGCTAAGTGTTTTGATTGTGAGGAAGATGCACTTACTGCTGTTCTTAAAAATGAAATAGTAGCTGGAGATGCAGTAATTATTCGTTATGAAGGCCCTAAAGGAGGGCCTGGTATGAGAGAAATGCTTTCTACTACTGGTGCTATATATGGACAAGGTCTAGGAGAAACAGTAGCTTTAATTACAGATGGAAGATTTTCTGGTGGGACGAGAGGTTTTTGTATAGGTCATGTTGGACCAGAAGCTGCGGTAGGAGGTATGATTGGATTATTAAAAGATGGAGATGAAATTATTATAGATGCAATTAAGGGTGAAATAAATGTAAATTTATCTCAATCAGAAATTGATAAAAGAAAAAAAGAATGGAAACCAAGAAAAACAAATCATAATTCTGGCACTATATGGAAATATGCTCAAACTGTTGGACCAGCTTATGAAGGGGCAGTAACCCAACCAGGAGCTAAAGAAGAAACTCACACCTACGCCGATATTTAATTTATTATATTGTTTTTTATATTTCTAATATAACAGGAGTATGATCAGAAGCTTTTTCCCAACTACGAGGATCTCTATTAATTTTAACATCTTTTATAATGTCTGTTAATTCAGGTGTAGTAAGAAAATGATCAATTCTTAGTCCATTTCCTTTTTGCCATCCTCCACCTCTATAACCCCAGAATGTCCAGTTGGTATTTCCTTTTATAAAATATTTCACAGTATCAGTAAATCCAGTGTTAAGTAAAACCCTAAATTGTTCTCTAGTTTTTGGATGGGCGCATGCATCATTTTTAAAATTCTCAGGAGAATATACATCTTCATCATTTGGAATGACATTAAAATCTCCTCCTATAATTAACGGAATATTCTTATTATAAAGATCTAAAATATATTTATTAAACTTTTTCATCCATTCTATTTTATAATCAAACTTACTTGTTTCAATTGGATTACCATTAGGTAAATATATATTAATCAATCTTATCTTTTTATTTAATTTTTCTAAAATTATTTCTGCTTCTAAAAATCTAGAATTATCATCTTCTTTAAAAGTAGGTATATTATTATTTAATATATTAAGTGGCTTTTTGCTTAAAAATGCTACTCCATTCCATGCCTTTTGTCCGTTAACATATGATTTGTAACCTAATTTTTCAATTTCTTGTTTTGGAAATTTTTCTTCTATGCATTTTAGTTCTTGTAATAAGTATACATCTGATTGATCTATTTTTATAAATTTGATTAAATGATCAATTCTTGCATTTATTGAATTAACATTCCATGTAGTAAATTTCATTATTTAAACAGAAAATGAAGTTCCACAACCACAAGAAGATGATGCTTGAGGATTTGAAATTTTAAATGAAGAGCCAATTAATTCATTAACATAATCAATTTTTGATCCTTTAATTAAATTAAGAGAAATATCGTCAATTAAAACATTAACTTTTGAAGTTTCTATAATTATGTCATGTTCTTTTTTTGAATTATCAAATTCAAATTTGTATTGAAATCCTGCACACCCGCCACCCTGAACAGTTATTCTAAAAAATTTTGAGTCATCATTTTTTAATAAATCAGCTATATGAATTTGAGCATTTTCAGTAATTTCAATATTATTTGTCATAATTTCTGTAAATATTATATTATAAGTAATATAATCCATTTTTAAACCTATTAAAATATATTATGAATAATCCTTTAGCTGTATCTCCTAATTTATCTAAGGGACGGTTATTTGAAGAAAATCATGAAATTACTACTAAAAGAACACCTTTTGAGAGAGATAGAGATAGAATTATTCATTCAAGTTCATTCAGAAAATTAAAACACAAAACTCAAGTATTTATAGAAAGTGATAGTGATTATTATAGAACTAGATTGACGCATTCTTTGGAGGTTGCTCAAATTTCAAGATCTTTATGTAGGGCAATGCATTTAAATGAAGATTTAGGTGAAGTAGTAGCATTAGCTCATGATTTAGGTCATCCTCCATTTGGTCATAATGGAGAAAAATCATTAAACGAATGTATGAATGACTTTGGAGGATTTAATCATAATGATCAAACTTTAAGAGTAATAACAAAAATTGAAAAACGCCATCCTAATTTTGATGGATTAAATTTAACTTGGGAAAGTTTAGAGGGTATAGTCAAGCATAACGGAACTATAATAAAGGATACCCCTTTTCACATAAAAAATTATAATAACTCATTTGACTTAGAGTTAAATCTTAATCCTCATTTGGAATCTCAGATAGCAGCTATAGCAGATGATATAGCATATAATAATCATGATGTAGAAGATGCAATTAGAGCTAAATTAATTGATATAAAGTCATTAAAGGAAATTGATTATTTTAATAACCTTATTAAAAAAGTTAATAAAAAATTTCCAAATATTGATGAAAATTTACTAACTTATCAAATGTTAAGATTAAGTATTTCTGAAATGATTAATGATATTATATCTAATTCATTAATAAATATTGATAAGAATCAAATAAATACGATAAATGATGTAAAAAATCATGAAGGTTTTTTAATTAACATGTCGCATAAAATGAAAAATGAATGTTCAGATATACGATCCTTCTTATTTGATAATGTTTACAATCATAAAAGACTATTAAAAAAAAGACAGGATTCAGAAAAAATAATTTTTAAACTATTTAAATTTTTTGAAAAAAATTTTAATCAATTGCCTGAAGATTGGCTTTTAAAAATAAAATTTGAAGATAAGAATAGAATTATTTGTGATTATATATCAGGTATGACAGATAGATACGCTTCAAAACTTTATAAAAAAATTTATGAATGATTTATTATCTTTAATTAAAAAAGATTTAACAAGTCTTATTGAAAAACTTTTTAATGAAGACGTTATTAAAAATAATATATCAAATAAATTAACAATTGATTATAATTCAAAATCTAAACAAGGAGATTTATCTTCTAATTTATTGTTTATATTAAAAGGACAAATCTTAAATAAAAGTTTTAATATTAATGAATATGTTGAAAATTATTTATCAAATTTAGAATATATTGAAACTATTGATATTCACAAGGCTGGTTTTGTAAATATTGTTTTAACCAAAGATTATATTTCAAATTATTTGAATAAAATTTATATATTAGAAAATATTTATACTAAAACTAATAAACAAAAAATTAATTTAGAATTTGTATCTGCAAATCCTACAGGTCCAATTCATATTGCACATCTTAGAGGTGCTGTTTTAGGTGATGTATTATCGTCAATATTAGAACGAATTGGTCATGAAGTAACTAGGGAATACTATGTTAATGATGCTGGATCACAAATTACAATTTTAGGAAATTCTTTATTTAAAAGATATCAAGAACTGTGTGGAAAAAATATTCAATTTTTGGATGGCGAATATCCTGGTAATTATTTGATAGAAATAGCCGAAGAAATTAAAAATTCTGATAATGAAAAATGGTTATCAGTAAAAGATTCTAATGAAGTGCAATCCTATTTTGAACAATATGCAGTTAAATATTTAATCAAAAAGATTAAAGATGATCTTTTACTTTTAAATATTAAATTTGATCAATTTACTCTTGAATCAGAAATTGTCAAAAATAATCTAATAGATAAAGTTTTCTCAATTTTAAAAGATAAAAACTTAATTTATGAAGGAATTTTGGAAAAACCTTTAACGGTTGATACTGAAGATTGGGAACCAAGAAAACAATTATTATTTCGCTCTACAACATTTTCAGATGATAATGATAGAGCATTCCAAAAATCAAATGGTGAATGGACATATTTTGCAAATGATGCAGCTTATCATTTTGATAAATATAAAAGAGGATACGATAAGTTAATAAATATTTGGGGGGCAGACCATATTGGTTATATTAAGCGAATGGTTTCTATAGTTGATGTTTTTTCTAATAAAAAAGAATATTTAAAAGTTATTGTATGTCAAATCGTAAGACTGTTTAAAGATAATCAATTATTAAAAATTTCAAAAAGAGAGGGCAATTTTGTTACCTTACAAGAAATTTATAAACAAGTAGGAAAAGACCCTTTAAGATATTTCATGATCTCGACTAAAAATGAAACTCCTATGGATTTTTATATGGATAAAGTAGTTGAAAAAAATAAGGATAATCCAGTTTTTTATTGTCAGTATGCGTATGCTAGAGCTTCTTCAGTAATTAATAATGCCAAAAAATTACCCAATATAGACATATCTAAAATTTCTTTTACAGATTTTGATAATTTGTCTATTTCTAAATTCGAATGGGAGATAATTTTGAAATTAATATCTTGGCCATATATTCTGCAAGACGCTGCATCAACAATGCAACCACATAAATTAACCAATTATTTAGAAGACTTATGTTCAAGTTTTCATGCTTTTTGGAATAAAGGTAAAGATGACTCATCGTTAAGAATGTTAGATGAAAACAATATAACAAGTACTATATCAAGAATTATATGGATTCAATCTTTCAGAAATATCTTAAAGGAAGTTTTTACAATCATTGATATTAGCTTTCCTGAAAATATGTAATGATTATTAAAGATCATATTCTTAAAAATAAATTTTTATTTTTTATTTTTGTAATTATTTTTGTAATTATTTTTATTTTTTATTCTTTTAATAATAATAATTATTTCATTTTATCTGAAAATGATAAACCTTTTTTTATCATACCTGAAAATAAAGAAGGTATTACAATTATTAATCAAGATAAAAAAAGTCTACATCTATCTTATGAAAATTCATCCAATATTGAAATTTCTAATGAATTAAATATTCAATATTCTATTCAATTAATAACAAACTCTGATTATTCTTATATTAAAGAAAAAATGAACGAATTAATTAATTTAAAAGACTCAATTTTTGATTCTAATGATTTATATATTTCTGCATTTATAAGTAATTCCTCTACTGAATATTTTCTTCTTTATAAAAATTTTGAATCAAGAAATATTGCCCAAGACTTTTGTGAAAAATATACATATTTCGTAGATAAATGTTTAATAGTAAATGTTAAAAATTTACAATAATGATACCAGAATCGTATTAAAAATCCCATAGTTATAAAATGATAGAAAATTCTAGTGAAATTAACCATGAAAAAGATCAATTCAATATTTTATTAACTGGATATGAAGGGCCAATAGACTTATTGCTTGATTTGGCAAAAAAGCAAAAAGTTGATTTATCTGAAATTTCTATTCTTGCATTAGCTGAACAATATATAGAATATATTAATAACTATAATAAAATTCACTTAGAAATTGCTGCGGATTACTTAGTAATGTCTGCATGGTTGACTTATCTAAAATCTAGACTTTTATTACCTAAAGATGAAATTGAAGATGAGTATACGCCAGAAGAACTAGAAGAAGCTTTGAGATTTCAACTTCTAAGATTAGAAGCAATTCAAAAAACATCTAAAAATCTTTATGAGAAACCTTTAATTAACAGAGATACATTTTATGGTGGAATTGAAGAAGGAGTAAAGATTAAATATGATATTACTTATAAAGCAAACTTATATGATATATTAAAGACATATTCCTCACTATTAAGTAAAAAAGATTCAATTCAATCACTTACAATAGCTTCTTCAGAATTATATTCTGTTGATCAAGCTATTCAAAGATTAAAAAATATTTTTGGATCTATAAAGGAGTGGACAAATATTATGTCATTATTGCCTAATTTTGGAACAAATAAGATTATCAATAAATCATCTTTATCATCAAATTTTGTTGCTTCGTTGGAACTAGCAAAAAATGGTTTAATTGAAGTCAATCAAAAAGAAGTTTTTGGTAATATTTACATAAGGTCTAAAAATTAATGTCTACTTTAAGAGATATTAAAATTATTGAAGCAATTCTTTTTGCTTCTGGTGAACCTGTATCAGAAGATGACTTAAAAGATAAAATTGTTAAAAAATCAGAATTTAATAATTATATTGAAGAAATTAAAAAACATTATGAAAATAGAGGAATTAATCTATTAAAAACTGGAAAAAAATGGTCTTTTAGAACTTCAGATGAATTATCAGAAGATTTAGTTATTTTTAAGCAACAAAAAAGAAAATTATCTAGAGCTGCTCTAGAAACACTTGCTATAGTAGCGTATCATCAGCCTGTTACAAGATCTGAGATAGAAAATATTAGAGGTGTACAGATGGGAAGAGGTTCAATTGATCATTTAATGGAAATTGGTTGGATTAAGCCTGGTGTAAGAAAAAATATTCCTGGTAAGCCAACTTTGTGGTCTACAACGGATTTATTTCTTGAACATTTTGGTTTAGAAAACATTAATAATTTACCAAATCAAGATGAACTTAAAGCTAGTGGATTTCTTGATAAAAGAGCAGCTATTGCTACTATTACTGATTTAGCAAAAAATGATATTTTAGATAGCAAAATAGAATCAGATGAAGAGGAAGAGAAATTAGAAGATTTTATTCCTAATACTTAGTAAATAAGCCTTTTTTTTATTTTTTATCCATTTATTTTTAATCTAATATAAGTTATTAGCTCGTTTATATAGGGGGTAAATATGACACCAAGTCCTTTACAGTTAATCATTGTTCTTGTTATTGTTCTTCTTCTTTTTGGTAGGAATAAAATTCCCCAGTTAATGGGTGATATTGCAAAAGGTATTAAATCTTTTAAAAGTGGAATGAAAGATGAAGAAAAAAAAGATGATATTGAAAATAAGTCTGACGAAAATAAATAAAATTAAATGCTTTCATTTGGTTGGTCAGAAATAGCTCTTGTTGTAGTCGTTGTAGTTATTGTAGTTGGACCGAAAGAGTTACCTAATTTATTAAGACAACTGGGAGCATTTTCAAAATCTTTAAAAAAAGCTTCAAGACAATTTAAAAATTCATTAAATGAGTTAAGTGAAGAGGGAGATTTAAAGGATATTAAAAAATCATTTTCAGATTTTAAAGATATCAAAAATAATTTGGATCCAACGAAAAATATTAAAGAAGAGCTTTCTTCTATTAAAGAAACAGAAATTTTCACTGATAAAGAAATTTCTAATATAAATAACAAAATTAAAAAAGATTAATCTTATGGTTGAAAATAATCTTGAAGAGATGTCTTTAATCGATCATTTAACTGAACTTAGAAAACGATTACTATGGAGTTTTGTTTATATTTTAATTGTTTTTATAATTTGTTTTTATTTTGCTGAAAAATTATTTGCTTTCTTGGCTTTTCCACTGGTTAATCTTTTAGATACTGAAAATGGCCAAGGATTTATATACACAGCATTACAAGAGGCTTTTTTTACTGAATTAAAAATTGCATTTTTTTTTGCATTATTTTTCTCTTTTCCATTAATAGCTATACAAATATGGAAATTTATAGCTCCAGGATTATATACTAAAGAAAAAAATGCATTTTTACCTTTCTTAATAGCTACTCCAATTCTTTTTTTTGCTGGTGGTTCAATGGTTTATTATGTCATTGCCCCTTTAGCTTGGAAGTTCTTTTTATCTTATCAAAATTTAAATACATCAGGTGTTCCTATACGTTTAGAAGCAAAAATGGGTGAATATTTATCTTTAATGATGAGATTTATTTTTGCTTTTGGATTAGCTTTTCAATTACCTGTTGTTTTAGGTTTAATGGCTAAAGTAAATTTGGTTACTTACACATCTTTAAAAAAATTCAGAAAATATGCCATAGTAATGGCTTTTTTATCAGCTGCTTTTTTAACTCCACCTGATCCATTCAGTCAAATAAGTTTGGCTCTTCCAATAATATTCTTATATGAAATTTCAATTTATATTGCTAAAATAATTCAAACAAATAGAAAAAAACAAGATCAAGATAACGAAGATGCATAATATTAATTTTATAAGAGATAACCCTATAATTTTTGATAATTTTATGAAACAACGAGGTGAATTACCTTGTTCTAAAAATATAATAAAAATAGACGAAGATAAAAGAAATACTCAAACTGTTTTACAAAATTTATTAGCTGAAAGAAATAAACTTTCCAAAGAAATTGGCATTCTAAAGTCTCAAAATAAAGATTCTGAAGTTGAAAATATTCTAAAAAGAGTTGAAAAAATCAAAGAAGAAACTTCTAATTTGAAGGAATTAGAAAAGATTAAAGAAGATGAATTACATGCAATTTTATCAAGATTACCTAATATTCCATCAAGTACCACTCCTCAGGGAAAAAATGAAAATGATAATATTTTATATAGAGAATGGGGAGATAAAACTGATTTTCAATTTAAACCAAAAAAACATTATGAAATAGGTGAAAATTTAAATCTAATGAATTTTGATTTAGCAAGTAAACTATCAGGGTCACGATTTGTTGTACTAAAAGGGATGCTATCTAAATTAGAAAGAGCTATTGCTCAATTTATGCTAGATAAACATACAGATGAAAACGGATATACAGAAATGTATGTACCTTTTTTAGTAAAAAATGATTCCTTATTTGGTACTGGACAATTACCTAAGTTTGGCGAAGATTTATTTACTGCTGGTGAAAATCATTGGTTAATTCCTACTGCAGAAGTTCCATTAACAAATTTAGTCAGAGATAAAATTTTACAATCTAATAATCTTCCAATGAGAGTCACATCTTATACTCCTTGTTTTAGATCAGAAGCTGGTGCAGCAGGTCAGGATACTCGAGGAATGTTAAGGCAGCATCAATTTTCAAAAGTTGAGTTAGTTTCTATAGTTGAGCCTCAGCATTCTGAAAATGAATTAGAAAGAATGTTAGAATCAGCTGAGAGTATTTTAAAAGATTTAAATATTCATTATAGAGTTATGACTTTATGTTCAGGTGATATGGGTTTTTCTGCCAATAAAACATATGATATTGAAGTTTGGTTACCAGGTGAAAATAATTATAGAGAAATATCAAGTTGTTCTAATTGTGGTGAGTTTCAAGCCAGAAGAATGAATGCTAAATATAAATCAAAAGATAAAAATATTTTTGTTCATACTTTAAATGGATCTGGTCTTGCAGTTGGAAGAACTTTAATTGCAATATTAGAAAATTATCAGACAGAAGATGGTAACGTAATAATACCAGAAGTATTAAGAAAATATTTAAATAATCAGTCATCATTAATTTAGTGTTAGATGTTAGAAAAATTCGCTTAACTTTAGAGTTACGAGAAGCAGGTATATCTGATTCTAAAGTCTTGTCAGCTATTGAAAAAATACCAAGAGAAATATTTGTACCTGAAAATTTTCGTAATCAATCTTATGAAAATATAGCTCTACCAATAGGAGATGATCAAACTATTAGCCAACCCTATATTGTTGCATTAATGACTCAAGAATTGCATATTAAAAATACTGATAAAATATTAGAAATTGGAACTGGTAGTGGTTATCAATGCTCAATTTTATCTTTATTGTGTAGAAGAGTATATACTGTTGAGAGAATTAAATCACTTTTGGTTAAAGCTGAATTAATATTTAAAAAATTAAAATTAACAAATATTGTCACTAAACATGATGATGGAAATTTAGGTTGGAAAGAACAAATACCTTTTGATAAAATAATCTTTACTGCAGTTACTGAAGAAATTCCTAATTCATTTTTTGATCATTTGAAAGAAGGAGGTATATTAATTTCTCCTGTCAAAAAAGATTCTAAACAAATATTAAATAAATACACAAAAATAAATGGATCAATAGAAATTGAAAGCCTATCAGAAGTTATTTTTGTTCCTAATTTAACAGGTAAAAAGGATTAATATTCTTTAATTAATTTATTAATCATTCTTTTCTTTTCTTTTGATATTAATCTTTTTGTAAGCATAAATACAAATATACCAAAAATCCAATTTATAATTAATAAACCCCAAAATACAAATGCAAAGCTTGATTCTAAGTAAAATATTAAATAAGTTAATACTATAGCTGGCATAAATACCATTCTCCCAAATGTCAGCAACATAACTATATTTGCTCTTTTAATCCCTTGAATTAGAGCGTTACTTATAAAGAATATTGGATAAATCGGTTCCATTAATGCTGTAATTTGTAAATACATAGTTCCATATTTTATTACTTCAGGATCATCTGTAAATAATCCCACAGCCGTACTTGCAGTAAAATAAATTACAAATCCACAAACAAACATGAATGTGCATCCAAAATATAAAGCTTTATTATATATTTCTTCTACTCTTTCTATATTTTTTGCTCCAAAATTTTGTCCTACCATAGATAATACTGCAGTATTTAATCCTAAAACTGGTAGTAAAAATATTTGTTCATACCTTATAGCTGTTCCATAGCCAGCAAGAGCTAAATCTCCATATTGACTTATAAAAAATAGAATTATGAAAACTCCTACACTTATCATCATCATACCTAAAGCTGCCGGTATACCTTGGCTTAATAAGTCTAATAAAATTTTCAATTTTGGTTTAAAACATTGTAAGTACAGATATTCTTTAAATTCAGTTTTATAAACCTTATAAATTATGTAAAATGTTCCTAAAGCTTGAGACGTTATAGTAGATACTGCAATTCCTTTTATTCCCATAGCTGGAATAATTCCATATCCAAAAATAAACAATGGATTTAAAAGAATATTAAGAAAAAAACTTACTATCAAAACATTTCTATTGCTTTTAGTATCGCCTATAGCTGATAATGAAGAGTTCATAGTCATTTGAACAAGAATAAATATTGAACCAAGAAATATAATATTTAAATATTCCATAGACAATTTCATTGTCACTTCACTATCATTCATTAATAATATAATTGAAGGTCCAAAATAAATTCCAACTAAACTTACTAATATTGAAGTTATAATAGAAAGACCAATAGACTGAGCCAAATAATAAGAACCCTTTTTTTGATCTTTTTCACCTAATGCATTAGCTATTAAAGATGTTGTGCCAATACTTAAGCCAACTCCAATTGCAATAATAATAAAATATACAGGAAAAGTTTGAGCTAATGCTGCCAATGCTTCTGCTGATATTTTACCAGCAAAATATGTATCTACAAGATTGTATAGTGTCATAAATACTGTTCCAACACTTGATGGAATAGCTATTTTTACAAATAAAACACTAATAGGATCTTTAGTTAGATTAAGACTATTTTTAGACATGTTTAGATAAGAAATTTGAGTATTCTTTTATTTATATTTTCAAATCATATATTCCAGTTAAATATTATTTTTTTTTATTTTCTTTTTTTTAAATAAATTAAAGTTATAATTTGAGATTTATAAACTATTGAATTATATAACTATTTTTCTAAATATCTATTGATTTACCAATAAATACTCCTCAATGAAATTAAAAATAATTTTACTAAATATATCACTTGCAATTAATTAAATAATCGTTAGTTAATCCTTAAATTAACTAAAGAGAAGATTTATAATTAAGTTTATTATTTAGAAAATACAAATCTTACCAAAACCTCATAACATATTAGAATAGGAGTAATACATGGCAACAGGTAAAATTAAATGGTTTAATCCAACCAAAGGATACGGATTTATTGAAAATGATGCAGGAGGAAAAGATGTTTTTTTACATATATCTGCATTAGAAGAAGCTGGTATAGATACTTTGCAAGAAGGCGAAGCTGTATCGTTTGAGATTGGCGAAAATAGAGGAAAAGAAAACGCAATTAATATTAAAAAAGTTTAATTTTTTTTAATAGAGGTTTTATGAAGATAAATACCTCCAAAATTTTAGAGTGGGGCGGTGCAATCACTGCTATAATCTATTCACTTTTAGTATCTTTCAATATAGGTGCTGAATTTTTAGGTTTTTTTCTATTATTAATATCTGCAGTTCTTATTGCCTTATGGGCCTTTAAAGGAAACCATAAAGGAATTTTATTTTTACAATTGTTTTATGCAATTGCTGGAATTATAGGAATGTATAGATGGTTCGAATAATTTTCTTATTAATTTTTTTACCCATATCTTTGGCTTCAAAAAGTGAAGAACTGAATAATCAAGAAAAACTATTTTTTAGTTTTATTGACTTAAATAATGATAAAAATATTTCATTAGATGAAGTCAATCAATCTATAAGAATTATTTTTCAATTAATTGATGAAAATAGAGACGGAATTTTAAATGAAGAAGAAATTATTGAATTAAAGAATATTTTAGAATCTTTATCATGAGTATTTGGGGTAAAATTATAGGAGGTACTGCTGGCTTTGCTTTAGGTGGTCCTATAGGAGCTATATTAGGTATTATGGTGGGCGGATCTATAGATAGATCACGAAAAAAATTTCAAAATTTTAAATCAATACCTCATGAGCAAAAACAAAATTTATTTGCCTTAAGTATAATTATTTTAAGTGCAAAAGTTGCTAAAGCAGATGGTCAAGTAACAAAAGATGAAATTTATGCCTTTAAAGATAAATTTAATATTCCTGAAAATGAAATGCAAGAAGTTGGTAAAATTTTTAATGAAGCTAAAAAAAGTAAACATGGCTATGAACAAATAGCAAAACAAGTTGGAGTTTTATTTTCAGATAATAAGGTTTTATTAGAAGAATTAATTAATAATTTATTTTATATTGCTGAGTCAGATGGAAATGTTTCTATTCATGAAATAGAGTTACTTAAAAAAATATCTCAATTTTTTAATTTATCAGAAAATGATTTTCAAAGAATTTTTCAATCTCGTTTAAATAATAAAGATTCCGATCCTTATAAAACATTAGGTGTTAATAGAGATGACTCAGATGATGTAATAAGAAAAAAATGGATTGAATTAAATAAAGAACATCATCCTGATAATCTTATATCTAAAGGTTTGCCTCAAGAATTTATAGATCAGGCAAATCAAGAACTATCAGCAATAAATTTGGCTTATGATAAAATTAAAAAACAAAGAGAAATAAATTGATTCCAAATGAATTGAGTATTGATACTATTGCGCATACTTATAAGAATTTATCAAATTACATCATCAAAACTCCCTTAATTGAAAGTGGCCCATTAATTGATAAATTATTGGATACTAAAATTTATTTTAAAATGGAGTTTTTACAAAATTCAGGAACATTTAAAGCTAGAGGAGCTATAAATAATGTTTTAAATCTTAAAAAAAAAATATTTGAAAAGGGTATCACAACTATTAGTGCAGGAAATCACGCAATAGCTGCATCTTATGTTGCTAGTAAATTTAAATTAAAAAATAAGATTTTTATTTATAAATCAGCTAATCCTTATAAAATAAAAAAATGTAAAGAGTTTAATTCTAATTTAATTTTTACTGAGCCACATGAAGGATTCAATAATGTTAAATTAGCTTCTGAAAATGAAGGTTATTATTTTCTTCATCCTTTTGATGGATATTTAACTATACAAGGAACATCATCTTTGGGTTTTGAAATATTTAATCAAATACAAGATTTTGATAATATTTTAATATCAGTTGGTGGAGGAGGCTTAATATCAGGTGTAGGTTCGGCAATTAAACAACTAAATCCTAAATGTAAAATTATTGGTATAGAACCTATTGGCGCATCTGGCATGACTAAAAGTTTATCAATAGATAAGCCAATCAAAGATGTTAAAATAAATACAATTGCTGATAGTTTGTCCTCCCCGTTGCATATGGAATATTCATTTAATATTGCAAAAAATGTAATTGATGAAATGATTACTGTTTCTGATGAAGAATTAACTAATTCTATGAAATTTATGTTCGATAATTATAGATTAATATTGGAGCCAGCTTGTGTAACTGCTATTGCAGCATTAATGGGACCTTTAAAAAACAAATTATCAAATCAAAAAACTATCATTTTACTATGTGGATCTAATATAGATTTAGAAACATGGTTTAATTTAGTAAAATAATTATTTATATAAAATTCCCCCACTAATAGGATGGTTTACTCCAGTAGTTGAAGGTATACTGATAGGTAATTTTTTTATTGATCTCACTGCTAAATAAGCAAACATTTGTGATTCAATTAAATCACCATTAAATCCGTATTTATCTATTAATGAAACTTTAATATTTTTTTCTTTAAAATATTCATTTAATCTATCTAATATAAAAATATTTTTTCTTCCACCACCTGTTAAAATTATTTCATTTAATTTAATTTTATGAAAATTAATACTATTTATAATTGAAAAAACTGTCATTAACGAAGCAGTATGTATTGCATCATTTTTTTTATATTCTTTTAATTTATTCAAATAACTTTTGAAATAATTTCTATCTAAAGATTTTGGATATTTTTTCTTAAAAAACAAATTCTTTTTGTATGAATTATAAATACTTTTAATCAACAAACCTTCTTTTGCATATTTACCATTTTTATCAAATTTTTTTTTGTAAAAAAAGTATACTAAATCATCAATGATAGCATTACCTGGCCCTATATCGAAGCCTATTAGTTTTTTATTTAACAAGAAGGTTATATTTGAAACACCTCCTATATTCAGAATTGCGCTACTCATATTTATTTTTTTTATTAAGTACTTATGATAAAAACAACCTATAGGAGCTCCTTGTCCTCCTAACTGAATATCTTTGTCTCTAAAATTAGAAACTACTGGTAAATTTATTCTTTTACATAAATCTTTTCCAGAACCTAATTGAAGTGTACATTGATTTTTTGGATCATGAAAAATAGTTTGTCCACTTAATCCAATTAAATCTATATTCTTTTTTTTATATTTAATTTTTTTGATAAATTCATTAATTAATTTTAAAAACTTATTTGTAACTAAAGCTTCATTATTTTTTGCATAACTGATTTTTTTTCTTTTAGAATTTGGTAATTTTTGAATTATCTTAATCAATTTTTTTTTGTAACTTATATTATAATTAAAAGAATATTCTCTAATTATTTTAAGATAATTTATCCCATCAGTTTCTATTAAGCTGCAATCAATTCCATCCATCGATGTTCCACTCATAATCCCAATAACTTTATAAATTTTTTTATTGCTCATTTTCTAAAACTATTTATTGATCTTTTATCTTAAAATTATGTCCACTAATATAAATAACACAAAAGCAATAGTCCTAATTTTATTGGGAATGACTGTTTTTGCCATTCAAGATACTTTAATTAAATTAACTTCGGATAATATTAATTTATATTTAATATATTTTGTGAGGTGTATTGTAGGATTAATTGTTATTATGACATATTTAAAAGTAAAAAAAATTCCAATAATTTTTAAAACATATTATCCAAAATTAACAATAGTAAGAACCATTGCTTTTTTCTTAGGATTTAGTCTATATTATTTTTCTTTATCTAAACTCTCTTTAGCCCTGGCCGTTACTCTTTTTTTTGTAAGCCCTTTTTGTGTATCAATATTTTCAATGTTGATTATTAAAGAAAAAGTTGGTTTACGAAGATGGTCCGCAATAATTGTTGGTTTTATTGGAGTTTATTTAGTTATGGATCCAAATTTCAAGGATTTTAATGTTTATACTATTTGTCCAGTTTTATGTGCAATATGTTATGCCTTTACAGTAGTTATTCAAAAAAGAACTTCTGATAAAGACTCAGTATTTTCTCAAATTTTACATATTTATTTATCAGCAATGTTTTTTGCTATTATTATTAAATTTACATTATCTAATGTTAGTTTTGATCAAGACACTGTTAAATCTTACTATTATATTTTAAGAGAATGGGAGATTGATAGTTTTTTATCTTTTTTTTATTTAATCACTATAGGTTTTACTGGAGTGATTGGCTTCTTTTGTTTATTTACTGCTTATAACGTTGGTTCTCCATCTGCTATCGCCCCCTTTGAATATATAATTATTTTATGGGCTATTATTATTAGTTGGATTATTTGGGGCGATACTCTTGATCCAAAAGCTTATTTAGGTCTTACTTTTATTATTATGGCAGGTATTTATACATTTATTAGGGAGTCAAAACTTAATAAAGAATTATCAATTAACAAACCTTTAAGATAATTATATTTTGCACAGCTTATTAACAAGATACTAAAAGAAAAATTACTTTAATAAATTTATTTTGTTTTTTTTTATTGTCATAATCATTTTTAAATACTAAATTATATTCATTATTACACGCAAAGGTAATAATAGATTGTTTAGAGGAAACTCTAAATAATTTAAATCGGGGAGGAAATGTCTTGATTTAAAAGAAAGACCTAGCTTGCTGGGTCTTTTTTTTTTATATATTCATTAATATTATAATATGATTATCAATTATGAATTAATTCTCGATGTTATTATTAATTCATTAATTCCTTTAACTAGAAAATCTGTAGAAAATGGTAATAAAATTTTTGGTGCCGCTATAATAAAAAAGTCAGATTACTCAGTTGAAATAATTGGCACTAATAATGAAAATATTAACCCTATTTTTCATGGTGAAATTTCAACTATAAATAATTTTTTTAACAAAAAAAATATTGAAAATCCTAATAAGTATTTATTTATTAGTTCTCATGAGCCTTGTTCACTGTGTTTATCAGCTATTACTTGGTCTGGTTTTGATAATTTTCTTTATTTTTTCCCATATGAAGATACTAAAAATAAATTTAATATTCCTCATGATCTTAACATTTTAAAAGAAGTTTTTAATATAAATGAAGGTAAATATAACGTTAGCAATTCTTATTGGAAAAGCTATTCAATTTTAAAAGAAATAGATAAAATTCGAGGTAAAGATAAACTTAAAATACTTAAAAAAGTTGATTTTATTACTAAAAATTATGATGAATTTTCTCAAATTTATCAAAATTTTAAAGATAATAATAAAATTCCTCTAAAATAATTGTTTATTCTTCAAAAAAATGTAAAATATAAAAAACGGGAGAGTCTATTTAAATTAGCGCCGAAGGAGCAACGACCCGGAAACTCTCAGGCAAAAGGACCGTAATTAATATCTGGAAAAGAGTTTTAAACTCTACCGAAGGGGCAAGGCTTAGCTAAACTCTCAGGTGCAATGACAGAGGGGAAAAGTTAGGAACTTAACTCTGTCAGAAGAATTAAAAAAAGTTTTTTTACATAATTTTCATAAAAACAATCAAGCAAAATTTGTTCCTTTTGCAGGTTTTTCTATGCCTATAAATTATGAAAAGGGAATTTTAAATGAACACCTACAAGTGAGAGAGTCGGCTGGATTATTTGATGTTTCACATATGGGGCAAATATTAATACCTGCTGATGAAAAAAATATAATTTCTCTGTCAAAATTTATTCCTTTAGATTTTAATAAAGTTAATTTCAATAGATGTTACTATTCTTTTTTATTAAATAATAATGCTGGAATAATAGATGATTTAATTATTTCAAAAATTCAATATCAACAAAAGGATTTTTTTTATATTGTTTATAATGCAAGTAGAAAAAAAAATGATGAAGAAATATTTATTAATCATTTAAATAATTATATTTTACTTACTAATAATTCCTTAATAGCTATACAAGGTCCCAATTCAGAAAAAATTATTAATTTTATTACTGAATCTAAAAATCTTTTTTTTATGCAAACAAAAACTTCTAATTTTTTAAATAAAGAAATTATAATAAGTAGAACAGGATATACTGGCGAAGATGGTTTTGAAATTTCTATTCCAAATGATGTAAGTAATCAATTTATAGAAATATTATTAGAAAATTCTTTAATTAAGTTATGTGGATTAGGAGCTCGAGACTCATTACGAATAGAGGCTGGACTAAGTTTATATGGCAATGAATTAAATGAAAAAATAACTCCTATAGAAGCTAGCTTAACATGGTCTTTACATAAATCTAGACTTAATGATGAAAGTTTAAATGGAAGTAAAATATTAACTAATCAATTAAATGGTGAAATTAAAAATTTAAAGGTTGGATTGAAATCTATTTCTAGAACAATGCTTCGTTCTAATACTAAAATTTATAATATTGATAAAAATCAAATTGGCTATATTTCTAGTGGAACATTTTCACCAATTATGGGTTCGTCTATTGGAATTGGATATATAAATAAATCTGAAATTAATAATAAAATATACATTTTAATAAGAAATAACTGGGAAGAATTAAATATTGTAAGTTTACCATTTATTCAAAACAGATATAAAAGAGGAGGTTAAAATGAGTGAAAAAAAATATTCTAAAGATCATGAGTGGATTGAAATAGATAATGATATAGCTACAATTGGCATAACCAATCATGCTCAAGAAAGTCTTGGAGATATTGTATTTGTTGAATTGCCCACAATAGGAAAACAAGTTTCATCAAATGATGAGGTTTGTGTTATTGAGTCAGTTAAGGCCGCATCAGACATATACACACCTATAGATGGTGAAATTATTGAAGTTAATGAAAAATTAAATGATAATGGTGCTTTAGTTAATGAAGATCCTGAAAATACTGCTTGGATCTTTAAATTAAAAATCAAAGAACCTTCTCAATTTAATGATTTAATGACTTTATCTGAATATCAAGAATTTTTAAAAACAGAAGAAAAATGATCGATCTTAATACTTTTGCTAGTAGACATATAGGTCCAAGAAATGAAGATATTAAATTAATGCTTAAAAGTATTAATTGTAGTTCTTTAGATGATTTAATAAACAAAACAGTACCTTCTAATATTTTATCTGAATCTTCTTTAAATTTAAAACCTGGAATGAGTGAAGAATTTAATAAACTAAATATGCAATTATTATCAATAAAAAATAATTTTTCTAAAACTTATATTGGTCTTGGCTATTATGGAACAATTACTCCTAGTGTTATTTTACGTAATATATTAGAAAATCCTGGATGGTACACTGCTTATACTCCTTATCAGCCTGAAGTTTCTCAAGGAAGATTAGAGATGTTAATGAATTTTCAACAAATGATAATAGATTTAACTGGAATGGAAATTGCTAACGCATCTTTATTAGATGAAAGTACTGCAGCAGCTGAAGCTATGATGCTTGCTTATAAAAATAACGGTAAAAAAAATAAGACATTTTGTATTCAGAATACTTGTCACCCACAAACAATATCAGTATTAAAGGCAAGAGCAGAGCCCTTGGGTATTAAGGTTCTAATATCAAGCAAGCCTGATAATGACACTTTTGGTTGTTTAATTCAAAATCCTGATACTTTTGGGGAAATACATGATTTAAATTCTATTATTAAATCAAATAAAGAGAAAGGTATTCTTTCAGTAATTATTTCTGATTTAATGAGTTTAGTTTTAATGAAATCTCCAGGTAAATTTGGAGCAGATATAGTTGTTGGAAGTGCCCAAAGATTTGGTGTGCCTATTGGTTTTGGTGGTCCTCACGCAGCTTTTTTTGCAACAAAAAATGAATTTAAAAGATTAATTCCAGGTAGAATAATAGGTGTGTCAATTGATAGAAATAATAAACGTGCTTATAGAATGGCACTACAAACACGTGAACAACATATTAGAAGAGAAAAGGCAACGAGTAATATATGCACTGCCCAAGCATTATTAGCAATTATATCTGCTGCATATGCAATGTATCATGGACCTAAAAGATTAAAATATATAGCAAATACAATACATTTTAATACTCAATTGCTTAAAAAAGGATTAGAAAAATTAGGATTTGAAATTTTGTCAAAAGATTATTTTGATACGTTGTTAATTAAAGATACAAATAAAGCTGATTATTGGTACAAAAAATCTGTTGATAGAGGCAATAACTTTAGATTTGTAGATAATAATTTATTTAGTATTTCTTTAGATGAAACTACCACTTTAGAAGATGTAGATAATTTAATTAATTTTTTTAATGAGAGTAATGTGCCACTCAATCATGAAGTTCTTGAAAGTGAAATTAATTCTAATGAAATATTTTCTAATAAATTACTAAGAGATGAAGAAATTTTGTCTCATCCAATTTTTAATATTTATCACTCTGAAACAGATATGATGAGATATTTAAAAAAATTAGAAAATAAAGATATAGCTCTTAATCGCTCAATGATTCCTTTAGGCTCATGTACTATGAAATTAAATGCGGCTTCTGAAATGCTACCTATAACATTAAATGGTTTTTCTAATGCTCATCCATTTTTAGAATCTCATCAAAGAGAAGGTTATAATCAATTAATGATTGAATTAATTGCTATGTTAAAAGATATAACGGGATTTGATGGCATTTCTTTACAACCTAATGCAGGTGCTCAAGGGGAATTTGCTGGCCTTTTAGCTATTAAAAAATTTCATGATAATAATAAAGAAGGTAATAGGAATATTTGTATAATTCCAAATAGTGCCCATGGTACTAATCCTGCAAGTGCACAAATGTGTGGAATGGAAGTATCAATTGTTAAGTGTGATAAATATGGAAATGTAGATATTGATCATTTAAAGCAAAAAATTAATGAAGCGGGGATAAATTTAGCAGCCTTAATGATTACTTATCCTTCAACTCATGGAGTTTTTGAAGAAGGTATAGTCGAGATATGTAATTTAATACATGATGCAGGTGGCCAGGTTTATATGGATGGAGCAAATTTAAATGCATTAGTAGGTATTGCTAAACCAGGATTTTTTGGACCTGATGTTTCACATATGAATTTACATAAAACTTTTTGTATACCTCATGGAGGAGGAGGTCCTGGTATGGGTCCTATAGGTGTCAAAAAACATTTAATCCCTTTTTTGCCAGGACATCCTTTAATAAATAATGAAATTGGACTTCAACAAGATCAAGAAGCTATTTCCTCTGCCCCTTGGGGGAGCGCTTCTATATTACCTATATCGTATTCTTATATATCTATGATGGGAGATATTGGTTTAAAAAATGCAACTCAAGTCGCTATTTTAAATGCAAATTATATTAAACATTCCTTAGAGCCGTATTTTCCAATTTTATATAAGGGTAAAAATAATATGGTTGCCCACGAATGTATAATAGATTTAAGACCTTTAAAAGAAGAACTAGATATAACTGAAGAAGACATAGCTAAACGTCTTATTGATTATGGTTTTCATGCACCAACAATGTCATTTCCAGTACCAGGGACTTTAATGATTGAGCCCACAGAGAGTGAATCCAAAGAAGAAATAGATAGATTTTGTACTGCAATGAAAAGTATTTTTGATGAAATAGAAAAAATTAGATCAGGTAAATTTGATAATTTAGATAACCCTATAAAAAATTCACCTCATACTATTGAAGAATTAACTGGTGATAAATGGGAACATAAATATTCAAGAAAAGAAGCAGCTTTCCCACATTCATATCTTCAAAATAATAAATATTGGTCACCAGTTGCCCGTATAGATAATGTATATGGTGATAGGAATTTATTTTGCTCTTGTCCTCCATTAGATGAATATGAAGAACTTGAGAATACTGCTTAAGTTAATTAAATTATTTTATTCTGCCAAAAAATGTTTTTCTAGCATTTAAAGATAATTCTACTCCTTTTTCTAAATTATAATTTAAAGTAACTAAAATTCTTGGTTTTTTTGATCTAACAGGAGTTACTCTATGTAGATAATTTCTTCCATAAAATAATAATAAAGTTCCAGGTTTGACATTAAGACTTGTTGGTTTTTTTTTATTATTGATAATATTGCCAATATAATTTTTATTTAAATAATTTTTTTCATAATTTCTTCCTTTATTAGTGTACTGAAATACACCTCCTGAGTTTGGAGACTGGATCATTAATGTAATGGCAAATGAAGCATTATCAAAGTGCCATCCTAATTGTTGTTTTTTTTCATAATAATTATAATTAATAGAAGAAAGCTTATCTTTGTAAGGATAAATATTTTTAATATTCAAAATTTTATTTAGAAAAATTTTAAATTCTTTAGATTTATAAAGAGAATTTAATATAGATTTTTTCGGAATTAAATCATGTGGAACACATCCTTTGTCACTTGTCATTTCTCTGTTACATGGATCTTTATTTGATATTTTAGAATTTTTTTTATTTAATAATATAGTATGTTTTTGTGAACAGTAAAATGCTTTTTTCTTTAAGTTAAGTGCTTCTTTTTGTATTTGGTATAAACTTTTATCTGTTAAAAAATCATCTAATTGAAGTATAGAATTATTAATAAGTTTTGTATTGCAATTACTAATATATTTATTTGATTTAATAATCGGATGTTTTTTCAAGTTAACTATTTCACTTATCGTACTCATAGTTTATTAATTAACATTTCTTAATATGATTTACATCAACCTTATTATTGTTTTTATTGTTTTAGTGATGATTCATGAATTTGGTCATTATATTGTAGCTCGTTTCTTTAAAGCAACTGTTACTGATTTTTCTATTGGTTTTGGTAAGGCTTTATTTAAATTTACTGATAAAAATGGCACTACTTGGAAAATTGCTCCTATTCCTCTTGGTGGATATGTTAAAATAAAAGGTTTAGATTCAATATTCTCTAATAATAATTCCAAAGAAGAAGGTTCATTCCAATCTCTGTCTCTTTTTCAAAAAATATCCGTACTTTTAGCTGGTAGTGTATTCAATATAGTTAGTGCTTGGCTAGCTCTCTTTTCTATATTTTTCTTTTTTGGAATAGTGAATTTTTTACCAATTATTGGTTCAGTAATGGAGAATTCACCTGCATCTATTAACGATTTAAGAGAAGGAGATAAGATAATTGAAATAAATAATTCAGAAATTTTAGAATTTTCAGATATTCCTCAAGCTATAGGTAATAAAAAAAATATTAATATCTTAATTGAAAGAGATAATAAAATTATTAATAAAAATTTTGAATTATCTTTTAATAAAGAATTAAATAAATTTATTATTGGAATATCTTCTCCAAAAGAACCAATAATAGATAAGTATAATTTTTATAAATCAATTAAAAATTCTTTATCTTTTATTCCTACATATTATTATGCTTCATTTAATTTCTTACAACAATCATACAAAGACAATACTTTAGGAGATCAATTAGCTGGTCCCATAGGTATAGTTAAAAATGCAGATCAAATGATGCTTGATCAGGTAAGAGGTGTTTTATTTTTATTTATAGTAATTTCTTTATTTGTCGGTATTTTTAATCTTCTTCCAATACCTTTATTAGATGGAGGGCATATTGTATATTTTATAATAAGAAGAATTTTTTCTAATTCATTACCTGAATTTGTAACCAGAGTATATTTAGCAGTGGGGATAACAATAATATCTTTCCTCTTTATTGTTGTTACCTATAACGATATTTTTTATAAATGATTAAAGAAAGGTATGAAGAATGACAAACTTTGAAAAAGTAAAAGAATTTATGACTACTTTTGGTCAAGAGGTAAAAAGTAAAGCTGAATTTCCAAATGAAAAAATTGTAGAGTTAAGAAAAAAACTTATTGATGAAGAATTTAATGAACTTAAAGACGCTATAAATGAAAATGATTTAATTGAAGTAGCTGATGCATTAACAGATATTTTAGTTGTAACCTATGGGGCTGGAGTAGCTTTTGGTATTGATTTAGACAAATGTTTTAAAGAAGTTCATAGAAGTAATATGAGTAAGCTTTCTGAGGATGGTAAGCCTATATATAATGAATTTGGTAAAGTTATGAAAGGTCCAAATTATTTCAAACCAAATTTAAAACAATATCTTTAAAGCCATTCAGGTATTGGTATATCTTTTTCTTTTAAAAGTTCTTTATTAAATAATTTACTTTTATATCTATCAGCTAGATCACACAATATAGTTACTATTATTTTTCCTGGACCAATTTCTTTACCTAATTTTATTGCTCCAGCTATATTAATTCCTGAGCTTGTACCTAAATTTAAACCTTCATTTTTAATTAATTTAAATATTAGTGGAATTGCATCTTTATCATCTATTGAATATGCATCATCAATTGTTGCTTCTGCAAAATTAGCCGTGACTCTAGAAGATCCTATTCCTTCTGTTATAGAACTTCCTTCCATAATCAATTCTTTAGATTTAATATAATTGTATAGTGCTGAGCCTTTTGGATCAGCTAAAATAATTTTTATATCTTTATTAAATTCTTTTAAAACTTTACCAACACCTGCGATTGTACCTCCAGTACCAGAAGAGCAAATAAATGCATCTATTTTTCCTTCTGTTTGTTCCAAAATTTCTTTTCCAGTGGAATTGTAATGTCCTAGCATATTTGCAATATTATCAAATTGATTTGCCCATATTGCATTTCCATTAGTTTTTTGAATATATTCATCTGCTAAAGTTTTTGAATATTTTACATAATTACCAGGATCTTTATATGGTTTAGCAGGCACTAATCTTAAATCAGCACCCATTGATTTTAATAAATCTTTTTTTTCCTTTGTCTGAGTTTCTGGCATAACAATTACAGAATTGTATCCTTTAGCATTAGCTATTAATGTTAATCCTATGCCTGTGTTGCCAGCAGTTCCTTCAATTATATATCCATTTTTATTTATTTTATTTTCTTTTTCTGCATTATTTATAATTGCTAAGGCAGCTCTATCTTTTATAGAACCTCCTGGATTTAAAAATTCTGCTTTACCATATATTTCACATCCAGTAATTTCAGATGCATAATTCAATCTAATTAGAGGAGTATTACCTATCAAATCAATAATATTATTTTTTTTCAAAATCTCTAACTCCGTAAGGTTTGAATGATGTATCTTTATTAGTACTTATATTTTTTGCTGGATTACCGACCATAGTCGCATATTCTGGAACATCTTTCAGTATAACTGTATTTGCTCCTATTCTTGCTCCTTTACCAATTGTAATTGGGCCTAATATATGTGCTCCAGAACCTACAATTACATCATCTGATACTGTAGGATGTCTTTTAACATTTATTTGTTCTTGAGAGTTTTCAGCAGGAGAAATTCCTCCCAAAGTTACACCATGATAAATAGTTACATTATTTCCTATTTCAGCTGTTTCACCGCATACAACCCCTAAACCATGATCAATAAAAAAATTTTTTCCGATTTTTACAGCTGGATGAATTTCTATACCTGTTAAAAATCGACTAAATTGAGATACCATTCTTCCAATAATTTTTAAATTCATATTCCAAAGTTTATTTGCGATAAAATGAAAAAAAACAGCTTTCACTCCTGGATAATTCAAAATAACATTTAATTTACTTCCTGCTGCAGGGTCTCTTTTAATTATTGATTCTAAAAAATTATTCATCCTTGATTGATTTAGTAAAGCATAAAGAAGCAAAATATATGCTACATAATATCCAAATTGCCATTACAATTTTTTCTTCTAAAAATAAATTAATATTTGGATTAGCAGTGACTAATTTTAAAGTTGATGCACCCCATAAAACAGTGGCAAATATTGTATAGTTTCTAAGATTTTTAACTCTTAATGGATGTACAAACTTTATAGGTACAAAAGTTAATATATATAAAATTATTATAACAATTAAATTAATCCATAAATTAGTTCCTAAAATATAAAAATATAAAACTAAAATGTTCCAAATTGCGGGCCATCCAGAAAAATAATAGTCTGAAGTTTTCATATTAATATTTGCAAATGTATATAAAGATACTGCAACAATTCCTGCAGGTATATATATTTCCCAACCTGGTGGAACAAATTGAAACCAATAGATCATTAATGCAGGAATTATGACATAGTTTAAATAATCTATTACTAAATCCAACGCAGAACCATCTATATTTGGAGTTTTATCAGTTACTCCAATTTTTCTAGCTAAGGATCCATCTAAACCATCTATTAATAATGCTAATCCAAGCCATAAAAATGCTCCTACTAAATCATTATTAAAAATTGAAATAATGGCCAAAAAACCTAATACAGCTCCAGATGCCGTAAATCCATGGACAGCCCATGCTGCTATTTTATCCTTATTAATTTTTTTTATATTCATTTATTCACATAATATAAGATTTTTTCATTTTTATCATAATATTCTAATACATTAAATTGAAACTAATGATAAATAGTAGTTATGGGCATAATTACAGATGTAGTACTACCATTATCTCTTGCATTTATTATGTTTTCACTTGGACTTGCATTAAAAAGTTCTGATTTTACAAGAGTAATCAAACAACCTAAAGATTTTTTAATAGGAGCATTTTCTCAAATTATAATTTTACCATTAGTTGCATTAATAATAGTAATTTTGTGGCCATTGTCACCAGAATTAGCAGTTGGAGTAATGTTGATAGCTGCTGCACCAGGTGGAGCGACTTCAAATATTATAACTTCATTTGCCAAAGGTGATGTTGCATTATCTGTATCATTAACTGCTATTATTAGTTTACTTTGTGTAATCACAATTCCTATTATAGTTTTATTTTCTCTCAATATATTAATGGATACATCTACTGCTAAATCTATATCTATAGGAGATATTGCTATTAAAATGTTTTTAATTGTTACTGTTCCAGTAATTATAGGAATGTTGTTTAGAAAGTTTTTAAGCTCTATTTCAATATCTTTTGAACCTTTGGCCAAAAAAATATCAGCTGTTTTATTTGTTTTGGTTTTATTAGGAGCTATCGTTGCTGAGAAAGATAATGTTGTTTCTTATTTTGCTCAAGCTGGACTAGTTACTTTGGTATTAAATTTATTAATGATGTTTATTGCTTTTTATATTGGAAAGTTATTTGCCTCAGGGATATCACAACAAAAAACAATAACTGTAGAATGTGGCTTACAGAATGGTACATTAGCAATAGTGGTTGCCACAACTTTATTTGATGGAGGCTTGTATTTAATTCCTGCTGCCACCTATAGTTTGATTATGTTTTTTACTTCTCTAATTTATGTCTATTTTGCAAGACAGAATAACTAATTTAGAATTACTGGAAAAGTCTCACAATCTAAAATATCTCCATTTTTAAGTTTTAAATTTGGAAAAGGAGGGGACATTTCACCTTTTCTTTTTATATATGTCGCATCATCACCAGTATATCTTGCAGAAAAAGCTCTTCTTTTGTTATCACTATTATTTTCGGGAGCTCCATGAACTGTAGCAAAATTAAAAGCAATCGCATCACCAGGATTTAACTCATATGATTCAATAGTATAATTTTCTTTATTGTTTTCTATATCAGGAATTTTTTCAAATTCACTATCAAGTTTTTCATAACTATTACCAAAAAATTTAGTTGGTAAAAACTGTTTAGTCCATTTATGTGATTTTGAAATATATTCTGGACATGTATTTTTTTTTATAATGTCCAAAGGACACCAAAAACTAATATTTTGTTTTCCATTAACACAATAATATGATTGATCTTGATGCCATGGTGTTTTTTTTCTAGATCCTTTTTCTTTGATTAAAACATGCTCATGAAAAAGATTAACTTTTTTAGAAATCATTAATTGTGATGCAATAGATGGAAGATTTGAATTAAATAAAAAATCTTTATATTCATTTATTCTATTCCAATTACAATAATCATCATAGAATAATTCAATATTATCATTTTTTTCATAAACACATTTATATTTACTTGGATTTTTAAAATTTTCTATAATACCTTTTCTACCCATTCTAATGAAATAATATTTTTTAAAAGTACTACTCCATTCATTTGATATTTATCTATAGATTTTTGATCAATTTTCATTTTAAATACATTTAATTAAATATTATATATAATTTATTTCTATCAATCCTAATTTCCCAAAATCAGCTTTAATAAAATTATCTTTAGATATTGGTATAGCAGGAGTGCAAGTACCAGTAGAAATATATTGACCTTTTAACATTGGTTCTCCCATTAATGCTAACTTATTTACTATCCAAATAGCAGAATTAATTGGATTTTCTAAAACCATATTAGTATTTCCTTCTGAAACTATTTTATTATTAATAAACAGTTTAACTTCTTGATCACTTAAATTAATTATATTTTGATCACAAATAGTACTGCCCCTGATCCAATACTCAGACGCCCCATTAGTAACAATTAAATTTTTAATACCAACTTCTTTAATATTTTCACCAAAACGAAAATCTACAATTTCTATCGAAGGTAATATACCATCAAATATTTTTGATGAATCATCAAAATTAAAAGGAGCTTCGTTAATATTTATATCCGATTTAAGTCTAAAAGATATTTCTGGTTCTATATAGGGTTTGTAAAAATTTGTAGATTTAAGAGTGCATCCACTTATGTCTGAATATTTAGAAAATAAATTACCATAAAATGGTTCAAATATATTAATTTGTTTTTGAGCTATGGAATTTGTGCAGCCATTCTTTTTTCCAATACAATAGTTATCTTTTAAGCTTAAATATAATAATTTCAGTTCTTCTTGAATTTTATATGCTTCTTCTATTGATTCAGGGATTAAATTTTTTGGAAGGCTTTTCATTCCTTTTTTATTCATTCTATGATCAAAAAGTATTTTTGCTGCTAAATTAGATTGGTTATTCATTAATTATATTATAAATTTTGAGTTGATCATAAATTCTTAAACATTCATTATATATATGATTGTATTTTTTTGGAATTTCATATTCTTTATTTAAAATTTTATTAAATGAAGTTGATGATTTTACATTTTTATACCAAATTTTTTCCCAAATTCCATCAGAATCTCTTCTACCTTTGGGCCAATTTAACATTTTCTCTGTAAATGGTATGTTAATTTTTTTACATATTTTTTTTAAAATAATTTCTGGTTTTTCTGACAAATCTTTAGCATCAATTACTAATATTTTTTTGTTACTAGTTTTAATATAATTAAATAATCTTAATTGTGTAGGATATCCTAAATCATTTGAATCAATTAAATCATTTTTCTGAATATAAGATAACAAAACTTCTTTTGGATGACGGATTAAAAAACAATTAATACCTTTAGTTATCCAGTTAATTGGAATTTTTTTGATTATATGATGTGACATATGTTTCTGAAAATAGATAAAATCCTTTTCTGCAGTAACTAAATCAATAATTTTTTTTAAATTTGTTTCATATTTATTAATAATTTCATTTGCTAAAGGATGATTTTTTTTTGTTTCCTTTAAGTAGTAAGCATAAAAAGGCTCATCCCATACTTTTGTATCCTCTCTATTTTCAAATGATCTCATTAATGCTGTGCTTAGATTTCTAGGTCCAGACCACATATATATATTCATTGTTTCTTATTTTAATAGCTATTAATTTTTTCAAGATATAAATTTCTAATAATAAATGTTAAATTTGATTTTTTTATAGAAAATTTTTTGTTATTTATTTTTTTTACAGGAATTATATTAGCAAATGTACCTGTGACAAACGCTTCATCTGCTTTCATAACTTCTTTTAATTTAAAATTTTTTTGATAAACTTTTATTTTATTTGCCTTACATATATCAATAACATTTTTTCTTGTTATACCTTTAACGCAGTAATTACCTGTTGAAGTATATACTTTGTTATGTTTTATGAAAAAAAAATGAGTACTATTATTAGTTGCTATATTGCCGTTAATATCGTGCATCAATGCCTCATCCGCATTATTTTTTTTTGCCTCTATACACGCTAAAATACAATTCAGTTTACTAAGCGTATTTAATACTGGATCTTGAACATTTTTTGGTCCTCTAATAGTTTTAACAGTCTTAAGAATTAATCCTTTTTTATATAATTTATCATCAGGCTTTTTATACTCAGGAATAATTACTATAGTTGGTTTTGATATAGTAAACGAAGGATCTTGATATGGAGTAGATTTTATTCCTCTTGATACTATTAATCTAATATGTACGTCTGATAGCATTTTATTCTTTTTTACTGTTGTAATTATATTTCTTGTTAATTCTTTTTTATGAATATGAATTTTTAGACCAATAGCTTTTGCATCATCATATAATCTTTGTAAATGTTCTGTTAAAAATAATAATTTCCCATTATGAAGTCTTATTCCACTCCAAACTCCATCTCCAAGTAAAAATCCAGAATCAAAAACAGAAATTTTTGCATTATTTCTATCTAAAAATTTTCCGTTTACAAAAATCTTAATTTTATCATTTCTTCGATCTTTCTTAAAATCATGGCTAGATGTCATAATAAATAGTTTATATGTATTAATTCAATAATTAAAATAAAAAAATAAGGCAGTAGATTCTACTGCCTTATTCAAAAAAATGCGACTTAAAGACTATTAGACGAGGAAAGACTAAGCCACACTTTTAACCGATTTACTTGATACTTTTAATGCTTGATCAATATCATTAAGAATATCTTCTATATTTTCTATACCAACTGAAAGTCTAATATATCCTGGCGTTACCCCTGAGCGAATTTGATCTTCAGGAGATAATTGAGAGTGGGTAGTCGAAGCTGGATGAATAGCTAAGCTTCTAGCGTCTCCTATGTTAGCTACGTGGTAGAGTAGTTTTAAACTATCAATAAATTTTTTACCTGCTTCTAAACCATCCTTTAACTCAAAACCTACTAATGGTCCAAAACCATCACTTAAGTATTTTTCTGTTCTTTTTTTATTTATTCCATCTTGGAAGCCTGGATAAATAACTTTATTAACACTTTGGTGCTCTTTAAGAAATTTTGCTACCAATGCAGCATTTTCTTGATGTTTTTTAAAACGAAGAGGTAAAGTTTCGAGACCTTGAATAATATTAAAAGAATTTGTTGGAGATAAAGATGATCCTAAATCTCTTAATAATACAAATCTTGCTCTTACTATATAGGTCAAGTTTGCTCCTAGTGCCTCTGGAACTACTTTTCCTAATACCCAACCCCAATAACTAGGATCAGGAGTATTATATAATGGTTGTCTTTCTGGAAATTCTGTCCAATTAAATTTTCCACTATCAATAATCATTCCTCCAATTGAAGATCCATGTCCTCCAATCCATTTTGTCAGCGAATAGACAACAATAGATGCACCATGTTCTATTGGTTTACATGTTATAGGTGCAGCTGTATTATCAACTATTAAAGGAATACCATTTTCTTTACCAATATTTGCAACTTCTTCTATTGGAAACACGTTTAATTTTGGATTGGGTAAAGTTTCAGCATAATATCCTCTAGTTTTACTATCTGTTAATTTAGAGAAATTTGTTGGATCACTAGGATCTGCAAATCTAACTTCTATTCCTAATTGTTTAAAAGTATTGGCAAATTGATTCCAAGTACCTCCATATAAATCTGTAGAAGAAACAATATTATCACCAGCTTGGCATAAATTTTGAATAGCCAATGCTGAAGCTGCTTGACCAGACGATACAGCTAATCCAGCTATACCTCCTTCCAATTGTGCCATTCTTTCTTCAAGAACTGCATTAGTGGGATTCATTATTCTTGTATAAATATTTCCTAATTCTTTTAATGAAAATAAATTACTAGCATGTAATTGGTTATCAAATTGATATGAAGTTGTTTGATATATAGGTACTGCTACTGAATTAGTTGTTTCATCTTTTCTGTAATTTCCCCCATGAAGAGCTATAGTTTCAGGGTGATAAGAGTTTGTAGTCATATTTTATCCTTTCTCTTTAGTACTTTTCTTTATGAACAGCGTACAATCTGAAAATCAAATACTGTTTAATTTTGGAATATATTTCTAATTTTAATTTAAAAAAGACCATATTTTTCTTAAATATTCTTTAAAACTTTATATTTATAGAAAATTTTTCTATAATATGGTAATATAATAGCTAAATGACTGACGATATTGACAAACAAATTTTATCTATTTTACAAAAAGATGCGAATATTCCTCTTACTGAATTATCTAAAAAAGTAGGTGTTTCTATAACTCCATGTTGGAATAGAATTAAAAAAATGGAAAAAGAAGGAATAATTTTATCTAGAATTACAGTAATTAATAATAAAAAAGTTAATTTGCCGCTTATTGCTTTTTTATCTATTTCGATTCCTAATCATACAAAAGAATGGTTAACAAAATTTACAAAAATTATAAATAAATATGACCAAATAATTGAAACTCATAGAGTTGCTGGATCTAGTGATTATATATTAAAAATTTTATCTCCATCAATGGATGAGTATGATAAATTTCAACAAATTCTAATTAATGAAACTGGATGTATTAATATGCAAACAAATTTTTCTCAAAAAGAAATTAAAAAACAAAATTATGTTTCGTTAGAACATATTAGTTAAGTAGCACTAATAAAAAATAATAGTGCTACTGTAAAAATTATTTTGAAGGATCTGGTATTTTTCTAAGATAAGGCTTAATTGTTTTCCAACCATCTGGAAATAATTTTTTAGCCTCTTCATCTTTTACCGAAGGTTTAATGATAACTTCTTCTCCTTTATTCCAATTAACAGGAGTTGCAACTGGGTGTGATGAAGTAAGGAGCATTGAATCAATTACTCTTAAAATTTCATTAAAATTTCTTCCTGTAGTCATAGGATAAGTTAAATAAAGTTTAATCTTTTTATCTGGACCTACAATAAATACTGTACGTACAGTTTCATTATCTAATGCAGTTCTTCCATCAGATGTACCTTCTTCTAAAGTTGGTAGCATGTTATATAGTTTTGATACTGCCATATCAGTATCTGCAATAATTGGAAAACTTGGTTTAGCACCTGCTATGTCATTTATATCTTCTAGCCACGAAGATGTTTCATCAACAGTATCAACACTGAGACCTATAGTTTTTACATTTCTTTTTGCAAATTCATCAGCAAGTTTTTCTACCTCTCCTAGTTCAGTCGAACATACAGGAGTTTTATATTTTGGATGACTGAATAATACAGCCCAACCATCACCAATCCAATCATGAAAATTAATTTCACCTTGCGTGCTGCTAGCAGTAAAATTAGGTGCAATGTCATTGATTCTTAATGTCATAATAAGATCCTCCTTTATTATTTTATAATCTTATAATCTATATTATAACTAATATATAAATGATATTTAACTATAACTTATATATAAATGATATTTAGGCAATTATTTGATAATATTTCATCTACATACACTTATATAATTTCTAGCGGTAAGGGTAGGGAAGCTCTTATTATTGATCCAGTATTGGAAAAAACTGATCAATATATAAGTTTGTTAACTCAATTAGAATTACGATTAGTAAAGGTTATCGATACGCATATTCATGCTGATCATATTTCTGGACTAGCAGAATTACGAGATAGAACAAAATGTATTACTATTATGGGAGAGCAAGCTCCTGCTGATGTTGTATCTATGCATGTCAAAGATAATGAAAATATTTCTATAGAAAATATTAGCTTAAAAGCTTTATATACCCCTGGACATACTGATGACTCTTATAGTTTTTTAATGAACGATAGAGTTTTTACTGGCGACACCTTGTTAATTAAAGGAACTGGTAGAACTGATTTTCAAAATGGCAATTCTTATGAACAATATCATTCAATATTCGATAGATTATTAAAATTACCGGAAGAAACATTTGTTTATCCAGCTCATGATTATAAAGGAGAAAATGTTAGCACAATAGGTGAAGAAAAAAATTTTAATCCTAGACTTCAAGTTTCATCATCGCAAGAATATGCAAAAATTATGGAAAATTTGAATTTATCAAATCCAAAAATGATGGATATAGCTGTTCCTACTAATAAATCTATGGGTTTAAAAATAGATTTACAAAAACAATTAAATGGAATTGATTACAAAAATTTAATTAAAATGTGTAATATTGATAATACACTTTTAATAGATCTAAGAGAAGAGTCAGAAATTGAAAAAAAACCATCTTTAAAAAACTCTACGCATATCCCATATTCTTCTTTTCAGCGATATTTTAAAGATAATGAGAAAAAATTAGCTAATAAAAAAATAGTATTTTACTGTGCAGTAGGAGAAAGATCTTCATTAGCAGTACAGATATGTCAATCTTTTAAATTTCAAAATGTATGCCACTTGATAGGTGGAATAAATAATATTTAAATAATAAATTTCATTATATTTATTTTTTTTTACTGTATTAGCTAATCGTGTTTAATAAAAACCTAGTACTACTTGTATTATCACAAGTATTTTCTTTTACAGCTGCCCCTATAACTGTTTTTTTAAGTGGCATTGTAGGTTCATCTATGACTAACATTAAAACATTAGCTACTTTACCTGTGGCTTTAATGATTGTTGGAACTTCATTAGGATCAATTTTTGCAGCATTTTTAATGAGCAAAATTGGCCGTAAATTAGGTTTTATGATTGGATGTATGATTACATCCTTTGCAGGTTTGTTAGCAGCTTATTCAGTTATAAATTTCTTTTTTATATTATTTTGTTTTTCAAATTTATTAGTAGGTTTAGGAACAGCTTTTAGTTCTCAATACAGATTTGCAGCCGCTGAAAGTGTACAAAAAAAATATATCCCAAAATCTATTTCAGCTATTCTTTTAGCAAGTATGCTAGGAGCATTATTAGGTCCAAATATAGCTTCATTAACTAAAGATATAATTTCTACTTCTACTTATAGTGGATCTTATTTATTTTTATCTTTTTTGACAATAATACCAATTATCTTTTTTATTTTTTATACAAATGAAAAATCAAATAATGAATATATAGAGAAAAGTAAGATTACAAGAAATTATAGCGAACTATTATTTCAACCAAAATTTACTCAAGCAGTAGTAGGGGCTGCAATAGGATATGCAACTATGTCATTTTTAATGACAGCAACGCCCATAAGTATGCATATTTTTGATGGTATGAGTATAAATAAAACTGGATTTGTCATTCAAGCGCATATTTTATCTATGTTTTTACCTTCTTTATTTACTGCATCATTAATTAATAAATATGGACATAGTAAGATAATGTATTTTGGCATTGTATTCTTCTCTTTATGTATATTTATTAATTTTCTTGGTCATAATTTTTATAATTATTTATTTTCTTTAATGTTATTAGGTCTAGGTTGGAATTTTTTATTTGTATCTGGTACTAGTTTGTTAATTTTATCTTATGAACCACATGAAAAATTTAAGGCTCAAGGATTAAATGATTTTTCAGTATTCACAACGCAAGCAACAGGGGCACTTCTGGCAGGATTTATTCTAAATCTTTATGGTTGGAAAATTACAAATATTTTATGCATTCCTTTACTTATTATTGTAATTTTTGTAGTTTATAGATCAGATAAACTATCTAAGGAGTATAAATGACAGAAAATCGTATAGGTTTTATTGGTGCTGGATATATGGGATATGGAATGGCACATAATCTTATTAAGAATAATTACAATTTATCGGTAATATGTAATAAAAATCGTAATCCGATTGATAAATTAGTAGCTCAAGGTGCTAAAGAATTAAAAAATTATAAAGACCTTTGCGATATCAGTAATATTATTATCATGTGTGTAACCAATACACCAATAGCATTGGAAATAATTAATAAATTAAAACCTTATTTAAAAATTAATACCATGATTATTGATATCACAACTCATCACTCTAATGGTTCAATAGAAGTTAATAATTTATTATCTTCAAATAAAATAAGATATGTTGAAGCGCCGGTAATGGGCGGACCTGTTCAAGCTGAGCAAGGTATACTAGGGGCCATTGTTGGATCCAAAAAAGAAGATTATCAAGAAGCTAAAAATATTTTATTAAATTTTTGCAAAGAAGCAATATATTTTGGTGAAGTTGGCAAGGGGGCCAAAGCAAAACTACTAAGTAATTTTTTATCATTAGGCACTACAACATTTGTAATAGAAACTTTAAAAGCTGCAAATCATTTAAATATAGATTTGCAAAAGCTATATGATGTAGCTAAACTTGGTAGTGGCAATTCAGGTGCTTTAAATAGAATTGCTGATAAAGCTATTAAGGGCGATTATACAGGATATGTATTTTCAGTTAAAAATGCCGTAAAAGACCTAACTTATATTAATGAATTAATGTCTGACCTTCCTAATGCTGATAAACTATCTCATTTGACAAAATCAATTTATGAAGAAGCAGTTAAGAATGGTAAAGGAGATTTATTAATGAGCGAACTAATAAAAGAATAAAAAATTGGATTTTTTTTTTAATAAATATATTGCAATCATTTATCTATTAGGTGTTTTCTTACTTGTTGCACCTAGTTTTATAAATAGTAATTCTAATATAAAAACTTTTTTACAAAATCTTTCAATTTGGATAGCCATTATATTAGTATTATTATCATTAATGTTTATCTTTAATGTAATTTAATGAAAAAAATTTACCAAGATTCAACTTTTTATTTAGTTATTTTTATTATTGCATATTTTATCTATGTATATCCATTTGAAATTTTAAATGGTTTTTTGTTCAAAGAAAAATTTTCAAGAAGTTCATCACTTTACTTAACTTTAATAATAGGAGCTTTAATTATTCTATATTTTAGGACTAAAATTACTTTTTATCCTATAAAAATTTTTATTTATGAAGGAATGGGTATAGGGTTTATTAGCTTTTGGATTGTCAATATAGCTTTAATTATTTCTTTTCTATTCGATATTGAACCTCAAATTATTGGATATACTTCTTTTTTTATAATTATCATACTTACAATATATAGTTTGATAAATGCTAGATATATAAATATTAAAAATATAAATTTAAGTTCAAAAAAAATTAAAAAAAATTATAAATTTATTTTTATAAGTGACATTCATTTAGGTTCTAACTCAATTAATCATTTAAAATTAATTTTAAAAAAAATAAGTAATTTAGATTATGATTTTTTATTAATTGGTGGTGATTTAATAGATTCAAGTTCATTTAATTTAGAAAAACTTTCAATATTAAATGGGATTAATAAACCAATTTATTTTGTAACCGGTAATCATGAATATTATATTTCAAACTATAAAGAGAAAATTTCTAGTTTAAATAAGTTCAATTTGAATATTTTAAATAATACAAATTCAATATTTGAAGAAATTAATATTATTGGAATTGATGATAATATTGATAATAATAAAAAAAATAATTTTGTTAATAATTTTTTAGATAATTCAAAATTAAATTTATTACTTATTCATAAACCTTCTTTATGGAATAATGTTAAAGATAGAATTGATTTAATGTTTAGTGGACATACTCACAATGGACAAATATTTCCCTTTAATTTTTTTGTCCGATTACAATTTAAACAAAAATACGGATTATATAGTTCAGATAAAGCTAATTTATATGTTACTTCTGGTGCTGCCTGTTGGGGCCCTCGTATGCGCTTAGGAACAAATAATGAAATTATTTATATTAACTTATTGAATAAAAATTAAAATTATTTTATTTCTTCTGTTCCATCATTATAGCTGCCGAACCATCTATCAAATGGAATTTCAGGATTTCCATAATTACAATTAAAATATCTGTGGTGTATTTGATGAAAAAATGATCCTACTTGTAGTAAGCTTTTTCTTCTTACCCAAATTTCTTCATATCCGGCATGAGTCGATACAGTACCTAAAACAAGCCAATAAATATGATAAAAAACGTGTAATGGATGGCTTGGAATTATAAAATGTATTAATAAAGTGCTAAAATAGATTACATGCTCTACTGGATGCATAGATAATCCAGATAATGGTCCAGGATTTACATTTCTGTGATGTACTGAATGAAATAATTTATAAAATATAGGGATATGTAAAAAACGATGCCACCAATAAAAATGAAAACTTTGCCATATTTGTAATAATGGAAACCAAATTATGAACCAAAACCAACCATCTTTAAAATAAAAAACATCAATTTTACCATTTCCAAAAGACCACAGTAATAATATTTCATATAATATCCATATCGTTACTCCACTAACAACTGACCAAAAAATATTGTCATATGTTTGGCTACCAAATGAAAATAATTTACTTTTCTTTTTCATCGGATGAGGATCATATTTAAATTTCATATCCTGTCCTTTTTTTACATAAAACCACCAATGAAGTCCTCCTGCAACAATGGTAAATAAAATTAAGTTTCTAATAATTAATTTACTAATCCAATCAAAAGATAAAGTCGACATAGTGTCTAAACTTGGCATTAACAGATAAAAAGTCATGAAAGACAGTAATAAAAAAATAGTTCTATCAGATTTTTGTAACCATCTTAAAAATACAAAATTGAAAATTTCTTTTGGTTTAGGTGGCCAATCAAAATATGGATAAAAACCAACTGGTAATTTTGGATGCCAAAACCATTGTTTGTTCATTGGTTTGTCTAAATTATTTTCATTCATAAATTTATATCTTTATATGGAGTTATAATATATTGAATTCAAAACTCAATTCATAACAAAATTTCATGCCTTTAAGAGATATTTTTATAGCTTTATTAGTTCCTTGTTTATGGGGATTTGGATTTGTAATAGCCAAACCAGCAATGCAGGAATTAAGTCCTATTTTATTAAATGGTCTACGATGGTCCCTTACTGGAATTTTAATGTTTTGGTTTTTTCCATTTCCTAAAAAGTTATTGAAAAATATAATAATAGTATCAATTCTAGGATGTACAATTCAATATTCTCTTACTTATTCAGGATTGAATCTTATTGATGCTGCTTCAGCTTCTTTTTTAGTGCAATCAGAAGTTCCTTTTGGAATTATTGTTGCATATTTTATGTTAGGTGAAAAAACTCCATTAAAAAATATTATCGGTATTATTATTGCGTTCATAGGTGTAATTATTTTAACTGGTAGTCCAAATTTAGAAGGTAGAATTATAGGAGTATTTATACTTCTATCAGGAACATTGATTTGGTCATTTGCCCAAGTTCTAGCAAAACCTATCAGTAAAGAAATAGGGGGATTAGCTTTAACAGCTTGGTTGGGAGTAATTGCAGGTCCTTTGACGATCATTACTTCTTTTTTTATTGAAGGTAATACTTATAATCAAATTGTTAATGCAAGTTTTAATACTTGGGCTATTGTAGTTTATTTAGGTATTATAATGAATATTATAGCTTATTCAGCATGGTATCATCTTTTAGGTAAATATCCTGTAAATTATATTATGCCAGTTCTTTTATTATTCCCAGTTACAGGATTAATTACAGCTATATTTTTACTAGGAGAAAAACCATCGACTTATTCATATATTGGAGGATTAATTATCATCTTAGGAGTAGGGATGATTTTAATTAATAAAAAGAAAAGTTAAAAAAATTTATTAAAAAGAATTCCAAGTACCATTGCTAGTAAAAATAATAATGTTAAAGGGTTAAACACAGCTATGGATGATACAGATGGGCCAGGACATAATCCTACTAATCCCCAACCTGTGCCAAATAATATAGAACCAAAAATAAGTTTAAAATTAATTCCAGTTTTTTTTGGAAAACTAAACTCATTACCTAATAGAGAATTTTTATTATTTCTTAGTAAATAAAATAAAGGTGCTGTTACAATTATAGCACCACCCATAACAAAGATAAGAGAAGCATCCCAATTATAGGTAATACTTAAAAAGCTAATTACTTTTGATGGATTGGTCATACCGGAAATAACTAATCCAATTCCAAATATTATACCGCATGTTAAAGAAATTATTTTTTCATTCATAAATGTATTCCAAAATTTTGAAGAATAAAAACTGTAACAACTCCACTTGCAATAAATGTAATTGTAGCAACGATTGATCTAATTGAAAATCTGCTTATACCACATATTCCATGTCCTGATGTACATCCTCCACTCATTCTCGTTCCAAGCCCTACTAAAAAACCAGCAATAAATATTAAGATGATAGAATTGGTTATTTCAAAATTAATTTGAACTTTACTAATATTAAAATAAAATAAAGGACCAATAACTAAACCAATTAAAAATAATAAATTGGATATCCTATTTTTTTTATTTAAAATTGTATTAGCAAAAATACCGCTTATTCCAGCTAATCTTCCTGTTGTATAAAAAAAAATAATTACAGAAATTCCAATGATAATACCGCCAATTAATGAAGGTATGGGGGTGAAATTATACATTATTCTTTTTTAACATATTTATTTATCATTCAACTATAGAAACTACTTTTCCTTTAGTGATTTTTGTTAAATCTTCAAATTTTATTCCAAAAACTACGAAAGGATGGCCTGCTGCAGCATATACTGACTCATATTTATCTAAATTTTCGTCTATAAAAATATTAGTAGGTTTTGTTTTATGAGCAAACGGTGATACACCACCAATAGAAAAACCAGTGTATTCTTTACACTCATCAGCATTGGCTTTCACAATTTTTCCATTAGTAATATCAGATAATTTTTCTTTAGACATATATTGATCACCCGACACTAAGCATAAATAATACTCGTTATTTTCAATATTTTTAAAAAGTAAACTCTTAACTATTGCACCAACTTTTTTATTTAATGACTTTGCAGCATCATTTGCAGTTCTAGCTGTTTCATCCAAAACTATTAATTTAATGTTTAAGTTATTATTATCTAAAAAATCTTTTACTCTTAAAACACTTTTCTTATTTAATAAATCGGTCATCTTTCTTTGTAATTTAATAAATTTAAAATGATTCTAAGGAATTTATGTACACAAGTAATAAAAAAAACTACTAAATATTAATAATATTTTGTGAATTAATAAAAAAAACTCTTAAAAATCTCTATTTTTTCACTATAAGTACCTTACAAATTACGAGGAGAGAGATTTATGGATCATAGTTTTTTACAAGGTAATGACTTTGTAGGCATTACATTTTGGATAGTTTCTATCGGAATGTGGGCAGCAACTTTATTTTTCTTTTATGAAGGAATGAGAGTATCAGCAAAATGGAGAACTTCAATTGTTGTTGCAGCTTTAATAACTTTTATTGCAGCTGTTCATTATATGTATATGAGAGAATACTGGGTAACTTACCAAGAATCACCCATCGTATACAGATATATAGATTGGGTATTAACAGTGCCTTTACAAATGATTGAATTCTTTTTAATCCTAGTAGCTGTTGGTGCTGCTGTATCAGCTAATTCTTTTTGGAGATTATTAGTTGGAACATTAGTTATGATTATCGGTGGTTATCTAGGAGAAGCTGGTTATATCCCTGCATATATTGGTTTCATTGTTGGAATGATAGGATGGGCAATAATTATTTGGGAAATATTTGGAGGAGAAGCTAGTAAAGCTGCTGCTGCAAATGAATCAGTAAGATCTGCATTCAACGCAATGAGACTAATAGTTTTAATAGGATGGGCTATTTATCCTCTAGGTTATGTATTTGGTTACATGATGGATGGTGTAAATCCTGGAACTTTAAATGGTATTTATAACTTAGCTGATTTTGTAAATAAGATCCTTTTTGGACTTATCATATGGAATGTAGCAGTTAAAGACTCATCAGCTTAATTTCTTATTATAAATTAATATTAAAAAACCCTCTTTAATGAGGGTTTTTTTTTGATTAAAAATACAAAAAGAAAGGTTCGAATTTATGTATGCAATGCTAACACAAAAATTATCTAAAGGTTTTAAATCATGGTCTGATATGCTCAAAGAAAATAAAGATAAATTAGATAGACATGGAATGACTCTAATTTATGCAGGATCTCACACAGATGATGATAATAGTATGATAGCTATAATTCATTGGGAATCCAAAGAAGGTATGATGAGTTTTAAAAATGATGAAGAACTTACTAAAATAAGAGAAGAGGCAGGGGCTATTACTGAATCAACTGAAGTAAAAGTTTTAACGGATGAGTCTCTTCATAATATTCCAAAAGCTCTTTAATTTTATAAAAAAATATTATTAATTAATTACGATAGGGCGTATGATTCGCCCTATATACAAATTATAATCTACTATTTGTGATTTAAAATTACTTCACCTGTTTTTCCTTCCATTGATTCAATAAGGTCTTTATTTAAATCCATTCTTTTTGTTCTTGCAGCTGAAGCTCTCTCCATTGCATCATTATCAGCATATAATGAAACAAACATTAAAGTTGTGTCATCTACACGAACTTCTAATAATTGCTCTGCTTCTGCAAATTCAGTAGGTGCATTTGTTTTATAAGTTTCTTCAATTTGATCTGCACCTGATTTTTCTTTAAAGTTTAGTGTTGTTATTCTAGCTACCGACATATTTTGTCTCCTTTATCTAATTATAATTTAATATTATAATATTTAAGATTTAATAATAATTATTAAAAATAAGGAGTTTTTTTTGTTAAAATATATAATAACAATATATATCGATTAAAAATAAGTAAAAATAAGGAGATTTTTTTTATGTCAGTAATACAAAAATTGTGGGATGCAGAAGAAAACAAAGATATTGATCAATGGAATGAAGTTCTTAGTGATGATTTTGTATGGGTTAAACATTCAACAGGTGAACATGTAGGAAAAGAACAATTGGGTAAATGGTTCATGAGTGAAGACGCCCCCAAACCTGAAAATAGCAGGATTATATACGAAAATAATGAAATTGGCGTAGGTCATAGTTTCGTTACATTTAAAGATGGTTCCAGACAAGCTGTTTTAGTAGTTTACACAATTAAAGACGGTAAAATCACAAGATCTGAAACTGGTGCTACAAATTTAGATTAAAACATATATAATTAATTAAAGGGGAGTAATTTTATGGTCGAAAATTTTGGTAATGCTTTTTATTTAATTATTTTTATAATTAATTTACTTGGTTTAATTTATTACGCTTACTTAACTTATCTAAATCCAAAACAATTAATCAATGATTATGAAACAGGAGATGATTCTATTGTATTTATAAGAGTAATAGGATCATTTGTTTTAGCCTATGTTGTAATAGGGGTTATTTTACTATTTACTTCAATTAATGGAGCTTGGATTTATTTTGTATCTGGACTTATGATTTCAGCTTTTCAATTAATATATGATCTTGGTTCTAGAATGAAAATAATTGATAGTAATTATAAGGTTATCAATAAAAGTTCTGATACAATTATCGCTATTGTATTTATTGTTATAAATGTAATCTTAATTTCTGGACTTTCAGATAAGATTTATTATCATTAATAAAATTAAATTTTATAAAAGAGCTGGGTGTTAAACTCAGCTTTTTTTATATTTTATTCATTGTTTCTTTTATTTTAATGTAATTATAATTGGAATTAATTAAAGTAGGTATATATATAGTTTTAATATGATAGAAAATTTTAACAATATTTATTTACTAATTTTACATATTTTAATTCAAGTTTTATTTGGTTTTTATCTTATTAGAATAATTTTTTCTCCAGAAGGAATGGTTAAAGAATTTAACGTAGATAAAAGTGGTATACTTCCAATGAGATATGTTGGAACATTTGCATTTGGTTTAGTTTTTATAGGTATATATATATTATTTAGGCCAAATGGCCCCGAAGGAACTTGGGTATATTATAATTTATTTTTTATCATAGCTGTATCTCAATTAATTTATGATTTGTTATTCTATTTTAAATTAATAGACAAAGACATAGGTGCTAAAAATAGTCTTGTTGATGTCTTGGTTTCAGTGTTTGCAACTATTGTATCAATAATATTGATTTTTGGCCTCTCAAATAAAATTTATATTTAATTAAAAGTTCAAATGATAATTATAATAATTAAATTCATACATTATTTAGCAATTGTTTTTTCTGGTGGAGTTTTAGTTGGAAGTGGATTAATACAATCAGTATACAACAAAGAAAATAAAGTGCCTGATATTACAATTTCTAAGATTTTAAAAATTTTAGGATTTATAGGTTTAGTTTCATTAATTGTATTATGGATTTCAGGTATTATTTTATCTAATTTAATTTATGGGGGATTTGTTATAAATTCTGCCTTTACCTTTAAACTTGTAGCTGCAGCATTTCTTTTGATATTATCATTTTTTCTAAATTTACACGTATATAACTCTAGTAAAAAAAATTTACCCCCTAATAAAAAAATAGTCAAAATATCTACTATGTCTGCAAGAACATTAATAATTGTTGTATTAATTTCTGCAGCAGTAGCATTTAATTAAGTATAATTATTTAGGAAATATTATTTTAAGGAGAATTCTTTTATTTTATTGAATTCAAAATGATCGGCTATGTCTTTTTTTGCATAATAAACTTCCTCTACAATTCCATCTTCATTAATTAATATATCTGTTACAGCAATATCAAAATATCCTAAAATTCTAATAGGAATAAATCCTTTTATAATAGCTGGAATTATTTTGTGAGGTTTAAACAGCATAGCAGCTATAACTTTCAAAAAAGATCTTTCAATTTCATATTTTTTAAAATATTTAAAATCTGTATCAGCTAAAACCGTAAAGGGTAGGGTGCCTCCATGTTTTTTCATAGATAATTTAAGATGATCTACTGGTGAATGGAAAATTCCTATATGAGTAAAATTTTTTCCAAATTCTTTGTTTCGTTTTTTAAATTCATGTAATCTGAGGTTGCAAAAACTACAGCCTGCAATTCTATAGAAAGTTAATAAAACTCTTTTACCTTTAGTTTCAGATAAATTGAAGATAGACCCATCATCTTTGGGTAAAGTTATTTCTTCTAATTTATCTCCTTTTTTAATTTTCATTTTTTTAAAAAATTTTTTATAAAATAAATGTTTTAAATAATGTTTTAAAATTATTAAAAAATATTAAAATTTAATAATTATATTTTTCTTGCTGCTGAATTCTTTTTAATATCTGTTACTTTTGTATATCTATCTATCATCTGAGTTGTAGAATGGCCTGACTGCGCCATTATCTCATGAGTAGGTACATTATCCATTCTTGATTGTGTTATTGCCCCAATTCTAAGAGAATGAGCACCTATATTAATTGAATCAATGCCAACATTTGTAGATCGTTGTTTTAAAATTTTAACAAAACCAGCTGCGGTTAAACTTCTTTTAACAAAACCTTTATTTTCATTGAGTTTATGGCTTTCAATTACTTTAGATTTATTAATTTTATAAAATAGGGGGCCTGATTTAACTTGAACTATCTCTAACCATTCGTTTAATGACTTTACAGGGCAATATTGATCTTCTTTCTTAGGTAAATCAATTACTCTACCAACTCCTGTTTGATCAGTTTTCGAAAAATTTATGCGTACTTGAATTGAGCCATCATCAGAAAATATTAAATCTTCATATTGAATAGCTAAAATTTCAGATCTTCTACAAAAACTATAAAAACCTAACAAAATCAGAGCCTTATCTCTAATATCTGTTGCATTATCAGAGTTAAACAAAGGATTTACAATCTTAATAATATCTTCTTTTAATAATTCTTTTTTTTGGCCAGGTTTTATTTCTTTATTTCTAGAAATAGCCGCCATAGTTTCTGCTATTTGTGGATTTTTTCTATCAAAATCAAAATTATTTATTCTATATTTGTAAGTAATAGATGCCAATATCCTTTTAATGGTTGATGATTTATATGATTGATTATTAGAATTAGAGGAGGGTGCATTAGGATTATTCTTTTCACTTTTACCTTTTAATTTAATCGCATCACTATTTGTGTGAAGCCAATTCAAATACCCTTCAGTTAAGTTATAAGCATCTTGAATTCCATCTACTTCTAGAGGATCAGCATTAAATCTTGTTTTGGAATATTGTACGAATTTTAGCCAATCTCCATCATAACTTTGTTGTGTTTTAACTGCTTTAGATTTTAGTTTAAGTTTTTCTACAGTTGGGTCTCTTGGTATCTTAATTCCCATATATTCTCACATTATTATTTGTTACGATAATTACAGTTATCGTAACATATAGTCAAGATAATATTAATATTATTATTTATCAATATATTAATTCTATTATTTAATAATATATATTAAACATTAAGGTAGATATAGAATTTCACGTGTAACAAAACACTACATATAGTGAATTATTTATGAGAAAACTGGTATAATTAAGAGATCTTTGAATAAAGAAGATGTGAAAATTTTAATCAAAATATTCAAAATAATGTAATAAGCTAGTTTTTACCTAAATTCCGCCAATTATATTGATTATCAATAAATATATCTAAAGTATAATATTAGGATATAAATATAAATATATGATAAATAGTAATTATTTATAATTTTAACGAAATTTTGATATTAAAGATATTATTAACACTATTCCATTTTTGTACATGATTTAGTTGATTTTAGCCCTAAGAATCAGAAGTTAATTTTTTATGTAGTAAGGTGTGATTAAAAGTTCAGAAGAATTAGATTTAGCACGTACTGAATACATAAAGGGTTATGAAGAAAAGGATACTACTATCTTCCCTACTCTCAATCTTATTGCAAAAGAATTTAGTTTATCTTTATCTACTCTTCGTAAAAAAGCTGCGAATGAAGGATGGTATAAAAAAAGAAAACAACATCAAAATGCACGAGAAGAATATGAAATTCGTAAACAATTTAAAGGTAAATATTCAAAATTAGCTCAAATATCGAGAAATACATTAGTTTTTGTTGAATATTTCCAATCAGAAATTCATAAAAATATACTTGAATCATCTAATGAAAAAAAAAATTATTCTATAGAAGTTCAACAACGTCTAATAACAATGATTCAAAAAATTCAACGCTTATCAAAAGAAGCTAGTGATATTTTAAATAATTTAGAAAATCCTTCAGTAATCATTAATAATGACCGTATTTATGCATTCTCCAACTGAGCAGTAAATAAATCGATAAAGGAATTATAAAAACAATACCAGCTTAGTTCTCGCCAATTTACTCAGTAAAAATTAAAAAAATTACCACCTCAAACTCATACAGCTTAATCCTGCATCAACTTTGGCAATTTCATCAACTTTAATTTTTATTATATTATATTTTTTAGATAACATCTCTTCTGTTTTAATAAATCCATCAGGTAGTAATAATTTATCATTTATTCTAAGAGCGTTTGCGGCGCCCTCTTCTCCAATTGGCAATTCAATTAATTGATAATTTGATTTAAGATAATCTACTTGCGCCATTTTGCTGCTTACTAATATTATATCATCATCCAATGCACTGCATTCAGACTTAAAGTGAAGAACATCATCCGGTGTCTTGCAAATATCAACTGTTGCACCAAGTTTATGAAGTATATTTGATAAATTTTCTGCACCTAATTTATTTGTTCTATCCGAGAGACCAATAATAAAATGATTGTTGATATTTAAAATATCCCCGCCTTCAACAAAGCCATCTTCAACGAATAACATGTTATCAAAAAAGTGTTGAATTTCTTCTTTAATAATATCTCCTTCCCCATTTCTACTTGGATCACGAGGATTTAATATAATGACATTAGATTTATAAGTTAGTGCTGGATCTTCAACAAATATACTATCAGGGTATTCTTCTAAAGTTTCTAGTAAATTTATTTTTAAACCGACTTCTTCCATTACTTTTATATAATTAGAATGTTCTTCGGCTATAATTTCATATTGTGGATGTAAATTTTGAGAACTTAATCCATTTTGAATACTTTTATTTGGCTTTCTAATAATTACATTTTTAAACTTGTAAGTCATAATTTATTACTTTGTATCGTAAATATGATAAATAATTTTATCTAATTTTTATATTAAGTACTTCAACTAATAACGATGGATTGTAAGAAAGGCTAAGAATATCATCATAAGACAAAGAGGCTTTAGGCTGCATTTTAAAGGATAAACTATTAGGATTTTCTAAAAAATTTTGTAATGAAATAATAAATTCATTAGTTAAAGGACTATCTACATACACTGAATAAGCTTGTAATTGATTAACTATAAAAGATACATATTGGTCTGAGTCCATCCTCATTTCATATGCCCCATATTCTAACATTCTAGACGTTAAACCTTTGTCTTTTAGTGTTAAATCAGCCGATGATATTTTAGGTTGAGTTTGAAGATAATCTAAAATTATTGGAGTAGTACTATCATTAATTAAGGTATATAAATCGATGTCATCAAATTTTGATTTAAATAATATTTCAGCCCCTTTTTGCATGCCTATATTAAAATTAAATGTAAAAATTTCTGAACTAGGACTCCATTTAAAATTTGTACTATAATCAAATTTTAATTCATCATAACCAAAGCTATCAAAATAATTTTTAATGATCGATATATCTGGATCATTTGACGTAATACTAATTCCAGAAGTTGTATTATCAAAAGAAACTGGAATACTTAACCCATTTATTTTTTTTGTTTTAAAATTAGAAATTTCTGATGTATCAACAGTAGCAACGTAACTTAATCCATTTCTACCATAAACTTCCTGATAAAAGTTTTCAAATTTAAAACTATCTAAAGAATCAAAAAATAAAAATAATTCTCTTGGATGCTCCATATAATTAAATTCAGAAATATAAGTTGAGGGTGGATTAAATTTTAAATTACGTATTTTCATTGTTTCTAATTCAGCGTACTCATCATATCTTTGGATTTTAGCTCCTTTATAAATTAATTCCGCTAATGATGAATTTTTTATATTATTTACTGTAATTGAATCATATGTATAAAAATCTGTTTCAAATTCGAAAGATACATCATTCATTGTTAAAGTTTTTAATGAAACACTATCAATAATATTAGCTATTCCAGAAACATAATCAGTTGACTCCCCTATTATCATGTCTTTTAATAATTTGATTTCTTTAAGATCAAATTTTATTAACTCTAAATAACCAATATAAAATTCTTCAATATTAGTTGGTGATAATTTTTTAATAATTAATTTATCAAAAAATTTTCCTTCATATTTATTAAAAGAATTAATATTGATATTGTTAAAGTATTTTTCATTCGGTTTTTCTATAATTAATTCTTCAATATTAATATTTTCAATTGTGAGATTTTTTATAATTAAATTTGCATTATTTACATAATTAACTGTTTCATATTGTATGCCCAGTAGATCAAAAATATTTATAATTGAATCTTCAAAACTTGAATTATTATTTGTATTTGTATCAGTATTAGACTCTGATAAAACAGTAAATGTACCATCTTCATGCAGTTTGACTACACGTCCATCATCTAGAGTTACAATTTCAGCATAAGTAAATTGACAAAAAAATATGATTACTAAAAATAAAAAAGAAATAATTTTTTTGTTCATTAAAAATTATACTATTATATCTTTTAGAATAAATATTTTTTAAGTAATAAAATTTATAATAAAATTGTGTAAAAACTAATTATTTAAGCTTAAAATTTAAAATAAGAGAAAATATGTGGAAATAATACTTATATAAGTTTAATATATTGTATGGGCTTTATTGAAGCTACTGAAGTTTGTTTTACTAAGTATTTTAATTTTAGTGGTAGAGCTAGACGTTCTGAATATTGGTTTTTTACTCTCTTTACTCTATTGACTAGCTCTTTTTTTATTTATTTTGAAGGTTATATGGGAATTTTTCCAAATACGGACCAGGCAGTTTTAGCAAATATTTTTAGTTTATTAGTAATCATACCTTCGATTGCAGTTGGGGTTAGAAGATTACATGATACTAATCATTCTGGATGGTTCTATTTGTTAATAATTATCCCTATCATTGGATGGATTGTTATACTTATTTGGCTTTGTAAAAATAGTGATGAAGAAGATAATAGATTTGGCTCTAATCCAAAAAAGATTGCTGAAATAAGCTAAAAGTTTCTAATTATATGCATAAAGAGTCATTACTAATCCAACCAAGCAAATTAGTGCTAAATCTATCATCATAGAGCTTTCCAATCCTTGAACTCTTCTTGTTTATGTTTTTTATCACGGTAATTAATTTCACCAATTAACTTGCCTCCATCTTCCACTTGAATTTTTCCATAAAAAACTTTTCCACTTACTGATCCAGTTGATTTAATTTGAAGTAGATCATTAATAGTAATTTCACCATCAGATTTTCCTTCGATGGTCATCATTTCAGTCTTTATTTTGCCTTTAATATTACCTGATTTGCTCACTATAAGACAGTGACAGTCTACATCACCCTCTAGAGTACCTTGTATAGTAACTTCATTATCTGCCTTAATACTTCCTGTAATAGTAACTCCATTTCCAATTTGAAGAGAACTTGCAGAATTAATAGGTTTTTTTACTTTATCATCTGTTACTTCAGAAAAAGGTTCTCTTTGTTTTGGTTCAGTAGATTTAGTAAAATATTTAGGTTCAGTTTTAGATTTTAATTTAATTAATGACATAATTTTCCTTTCTCGTATTTCTTTTTAGAAAAGAATGAAGGCAAAATAATGCTGAAAGTTTGGTGAGAAAAAGATTATTTAAAATAATAAAATCTTTTTTTTGACGAAATTTTTACACAATTACATTCTAAAAGAATTTGTGGGAAAAATAATATTCAAAAAAATAATTTTATTCATTTTTATCCTCTTATTAATAATTCTTTTTTTAATAAATGCTTATGCATAATAAAGAATTACATAAAATTTATTTAATGGAAAAAAATTTTCCCACGACCAATATTATTTATGCCTAAAATATCTTCGGATTTCTGGTCGGGAAGCAAAGTGAAGAATAATTGCTACTATAAAGAAAAAAAGTACAAAATAATATTCTCTTAACTCTACTTGAAAAGAATAAAAAACTAATAGTGAGCATACTGCTAAAGCTTTTAAATAAATATTTAAATATTGAATGGGATACATTTTAATTGATTTCCAAAATATATATCTAAGACCAAAATATATGAAAGTTACAATTGCAGATAATCGTACAGATTGCATCCTGTGATATGGTATCTCATTATTTTCAGCTAAATTTAGTGGAAAGTAAATATGTAAGTTAAATAACTCACCTACAAGAATAACAATACCAATTAGTGTTAATAAAGTAATAATTATTTTTGATAATAAGTGACTCATATTTCTCTATGGCTTTTTCTTGTTTATATTTAGGGATAGTGACCAACCTAAATATTTTGGTATATAAATTTCCAAAATGCTTCGATTTTATCATGATTTTTTAATCTTTACAATTAAAGGGCAGTTTCTATTGATTTTATGCAAAAAATAAAAAGTGGCAAAGTATAAGAGAATTTAATTAATGAATATTATTTATGAAAATTAAGACTTTGCCACATAATTTATATATTGATGAAAAAAGTCCGTTTAATGATTTAAATGTGTTAGGTTTGTGACTTTTCATTATCTAGGGCTTTTATAATACCTCTAATTTCTGCTAAACCCTTCATTCTACCAATACAAGAATATCCTGGATTTAACTTCTTTTTTTTATCATCAAGTAAGCTATGTCCATGATCAGGTCTCATAGGAATATGATAATCTTGATTGTTTTCTTTTCTCTTTTTTTCTTCAATTAAAATCATATTAATAATTTTAACAAAATCTATATCCCCTTCTAGATGATCTGATTCTATGAAACTAATATTATCTTTTTCAATTGTTATATTTCTTAGATGAATAAAATGTATTTTGTCCTTAAAATGGTCAAACATTTTATAAATATCATTGTTAAAATTAGAGGCTAATGATCCAGTGCAAAAAGTAATACCATTATTATTGCTTTTATATTGATCTAAAACAAATTGATAATCTTTATGGTTTGATACAATTCTAGGTAAGCCAAAAAGTGAAATTGGTGGATCATCAGGATGTAATGCCATTTTAATATTATTTTCTTCAGCTACAGGTATTATTTCTTTAAGAAATTCTGAAAAATTATTTTTTAGCTCATTATTATCTATGTCCTTATATGATAAGAGCATTTCTTTAAATTCTTCAATAGTGTATTTCTTTTCTGCTGCTGGTAGTCCTCCCATTACTGAAAATTTTAGGTTTTCTAAATCACTATTTGACATTAATTTATATTGATTTGAAGCTTCTGCTAATAACTCATCACTGTATCTATTTTCTAAATTATTTAATTTTAAAATATATTTTTCAAATATAATAATTTGAACATAAGAAAATCTTAATGCAAGTCCATCTGTAGGCAATTGAAGATCAAGTTGAGTTCTTGTCCAATCAATTATTGGCATAAAATTATAGCAAATTATTGGGATTTTATTTTTAGCTATATTGACAATAGTATCTTTATAATTAGCAATATATTTTTTAAAATTATTTTTTCTTAATTTGATATCATTATGCACAGGTATACTTTCAACTACATTCCACTTTAGTTTATTTGCATAATCATTATTTGATTTATTGATGAGATTTATTCTATTTTCCACATCTGTGTAATTCCATTTTTCCCCAGTGGGTATTTGATGCAAAGAAGTAACAATATAATCTGCATTAGATTGTCTTATATCCGTTAGTTTTACTGGGTCTTTAGGACCATACCATCGAAAAGAATATTGCATTATAATGTTCCTTATTATTTAGAAATTATACTTGAACCATATAATAAGATTGGTAAAATATAAACAATAGGAGAATATAAATGAAAAAAATAATTAATAATGCAGATAATTTTGTCGAAGAAAGTATAAGTGGTTTAGTTAAATCTTATCCTGAAATATATAAATATTCTTCTGAAACCAATAAAGTTTTGATGAGATCAGTAAAAGGTAATAACAAGGTTGGTTTAGTAAGCGGAGGTGGTTCTGGACATTTACCTTTATTTACAGGTTATATTGGCAAAGGGCTTTTAGATAGTTGTGCTATTGGCAATGTTTTTGCTTCACCTTCTGTAGATGAAATTTCTACTGCTATTAAGTCTGCTAATTCTGAAAAAGGTGTTCTTTGTATTTATGGGAATTACGGTGGAGATGTAATGAATTTTGACATGGCTAGTGAAATGCTTGAAATGGAAGATATTAAGGTTGAATCCGTAGTTGTTGCTGATGACGTAGCTAGTGCCTCAAAAGAGGAAAAAGAGAAAAGAAGAGGTGTAACAGGAATGTTATATGTTTTTAAAACAACTGGTGCCATAGCTGAATCAGGAGCTGATTTTGATGAAGTTAAAAGAGTGGCTTTAAAAACAAATGAAAATATTAGAACTATGGGTATTGCATTAACCCCCACTATACTTCCTCAAGCTGGCAAACCTACTTTTGAAATTGGTGATGATGAAATGGAAATTGGCATGGGGATTCATGGAGAACCAGGAATAAGAAGAGGAAAATTAAAAACAGCTAATGAAATTACTGAAGAATTATCTGAAAAATTACTAAATGATATAGATCTTAATAAAGGTGATAAAGTCTCAATACTTATTAATAGCTTAGGCGCTACACCTCATGAAGAATTATTTATTGTTGCTAATAAATTTAACAATATTTTAAATGATAACGGTATTATTAATTCAAAATCTTATGTTGGTAGATATGCAACATCAATGGAAATGGCAGGTATGTCAATTACAATATTAAAATTAGATGATGAACTAGAAAAATTACTTTTAGAAGAAGCTAATTGTCCTTTTTGGTATTAATGATTACAAAATCATCGTTAGAATTATTTTTTAAGAAAATTGCAGATATTGCTTTAGAAAATTATGATGAATTTAATACTTTGGATGGTCAATTAGGCGATGGAGATTTAGGAATAACCATATCAAAAGGATTATTATCAATTAAAGATAATTTATCTCAATTTGATGATGATTTAGGTAAAACTTTTATGGTTTGTGCTCAATCTTTTACTAAAGCCTCAAGTTCTAGTTTTGGAACTCTTATGGCAATTTCGTTTATGACTATTGCAAAAGAGACAAAAGGGGAAAAAGTATTAAATTCTAAAGAGTTACCTGGTATTATTAATAAAGTTATAGAAGCAGTATGTGCAAGAGGAAAAAGTAAAATTGGTGATAAGACTTTTGTTGATACATTACATGAAATATCAACTTCAATATCAAAAACTGAAGATAATTTAGGTCAAAATGTACATCAAGCTACTATTGACGCTTTAAATAAATTTAAAGGTAAAGAATGTAAAATTGGGAGAGCAAGAATGTTTGCAGAAAAATCTAAAGATTTAGATGATCCAGGGATGTATGCATTTCATAAATTATCATCAATATTTCAAAATAATTAATATTATTATTTCAACTTAGCAAATTTAGGTATTTTAGGATCTAGTTTATAGTAATCCATTTTGTTCTTTACGTAGATATTTGCATAAGTTTTTAGTTTAGTTGGTGATTTAAGCATTCCAGCAGCTATACTTATATTTTTTGATTTATATTTTTTATAAAAAAAACTAGCACCACATTTTACACAAAATCCTCTTTTAGCTATTTTTGATGATTTAAACCACCTAAGAGTGCTGTTGTTAATAAAGGACATATTTTGTTCTTCACAAGCAGTGTATGCAGCAAAATTACCATGAGTTTTCATACATTGTATACAATGACAGTTACTTACATGCCTGATTTTATCTTTAATTTTAACCTTAATACCTTTGCATAAACATTCTGCATAATAGGTTAATTTTTTTCGTTTCTTCATTTAAATTTAAATATGCAAATGATCTATAATTATACTAACTTCTATAAATTTTTAGTTCGATTCTTAATATTATAAAATTTTTATTTGATTTAATATCTTTCTTAGATTTTTTTCTTTTTCAAATAATATATTTTCTGCTTCATCTAAATTAACTTTTTTAAATGAAAAGTTAGTTCCTATTGGGTATTGAGCTATTTTAGAAACATCAGCCAATATAACATTAGCAATTTTTGGGTAACCTCCTATTGTTGGATGATCATTTAATAATATTATAGGATTTCCATTAGCTGGAATTTGAATTGCACCTTTTGTAATACCTTCAGAAGCAATATTATGAGATTTAATTGATTTAATGATATTACCTTCTAATCTAACCCCTACTCTATTGGTAATATTACTTACAATAAAAGAATTGTTGAAAAACTTTTTAATTACTTTTAACATAAAAAAATTCATTTGAGGTCCTGATACCACTCTAATAAATTTATCAATTTTTCTTTGATTTATATTAATATATGAATTGTAATTAGATCCTGATTTAGTAAAATAAATTTTTTGATTTTCTTTTAAGCAATTTCCATTATTTGAACCAATTTTTGAATTAGTTAGTGTTGAACTACTATTAAATTCTTTTTTAATCTTAAAACTTCCTTCAATTGCAAAATAACCGTAATTTGATTTATTTGTAGATAATATGTCGAGTATTTCACCTTCTTCTAACTTATATGTTTGATTGGTTTTACCAATAATAGTTTTATTATTTTTTATAATATTAAAATTAACATTTCCTGATATTGCAAAACGACAACTACCTTTAATTAATTTTAATCTAGGTCCCTGATATGCAAATTCTATTATTGGTGCATAAATATTATTATTTACTAAAGAATTAGCAATAAAAGCCAATTCATTATCAACAACACCGCTAGTAGTTATGCCAAGATGTTGTAAATTAACAAATCCCTCATCTTGAAAAGTTGTATGAGTTCCTGAACGTAATACTTTAAAATATTTATTTATCATACAAATGAAAATCTTTTTTATTAATTAAAT
>CACFOQ010000003.1 GCA_902567855.1 uncultured Alphaproteobacteria bacterium | reverse complement strand
AATAAATAAAATAACTAAAAGAGGGAAAAAAATTAGAAAAAATATAATTTTATGAAATCTAATATATTCATTGTTGCTGTTATTAATTGGAATTGAAATTACTTTATGTTGCTGTTGATTAAGGTTTGTAAATTTGATTACTCTTCCAAAATTATCGATTCCTGCTGAAATACCATTAATTGAAACCCTTATTAATGTTTTATTAAATTCAGCAGCTCTTAATTTAGCAAAATAAAAATGTTGGTAAGGTCCTGAATAATCACCAAACCAAGAATCATTTGTTATATTTACTATAATATCAGAATTGACATTTGACTTATGAAGTAATTTCCAAAAAAATAAAATTTCATAACATATAGCTGGTAATATTTTTATATTATTTAATTGCAAATTTCTCTCCTTAGTTCCTTCAGTAAAATCAAGTGAGCCAGATATATATTCCATAAAGCCAAATAAATTTCTCAGGGGAACAAATTCTCCAAATGGAACTAATATTTGTTTATCAAAATAAGAATATTCATTTTTTCTTATTAAAAATATTGAATTAAAATAATTATTATCTTCTTTTCTTGTTGATCCTATAATTACACTCTGATTATTTTGTATATGACTTTGAATCAAATTTATATTGTTTAAATTCATTAAAAACGGGTAATCATTTTCACCAAATAAAATTATTTCATTTTTGTTTTTTTGTATTGAATCCAATATAAATTTTTGTTTCTTGAGTTTGTCATTTTGATCCAAATATTGATTAATGTGAAAGTTACTTTGTATTATAGAAATATTAATGAAATCAGATTTTGAAGATTTTGCATCATAATATCTTGTTAAAGATAAAATAATGATAAGTAAAAAAATAAATAAGTAGAAGAGTTTTAAAGCTTTTCTTAATTTTAAATTTTCAATAAAAAATATACTCAATAATAGAAAAAGTAAGACAGTGATATAACTAGTAAAATAAGTTCCAGAAAAATAAATAAGAGAACTACCAAATATATTATAAGAATGAACTAAAGAAAATGAAAGCCATGGAAATCCATAAATAAAATTATTGCTAATAAATTCAACCACAACTATTAAAATAGGCAGCAAAAATAATTTCACAATTTTTGTTTTAAAAAAACTTATTATAAAAAAAATGATTCCATAATAAAGAGAACAATAAATTATTAATAAATAGGAAAAAATAAAATATTTTTTTGTTATCTCTTCTATAAAAAAAGGTTCTTTTATCCATCCCAAATAAATTATAAAAAAACCTAAGCCAAAAATAAAACCGGAGAAAAAATGTTTTTTACGGCTTAAAGCAATATAATTTTTATGATTTAATAAATAAAACAAAAAAGGGAATATAAAAAAACCTGCTGGAGTTAAAAAAAACGGTGGATATAAAAAACTAACAAGAATACCAGATAAAAAAAATAGTATAAAAAAAATCAATTTATTTTATTTTTGTTATTTGAAGAGATTCAATTCGTCTAGCTGAAGCTTTAATTACTTTAAATTCTAATATATTCTCATAATTATATACTTGACTATTTTTAGGCACTTTATTTGCTAAAAAAAATAGTAAGCCACCTACTGTATCTATCTCGTCATCGTCAATTTTAATTTTAATATCATAATATTTTTCCATATCTTCTATTTTGTAACTGGACTTTACTAAAATAGTTTTATCATCAATTTTTTGAAAGGTTTCTTCAGAGTCATCTGCGTCATGTTCATCTTCAATTTCTCCTACTATCTCTTCTACTAAATCCTCAATGGTGATTAATCCATCTACACCACCAAATTCATCAACAACTAAACCTATATGAATTCTTGAGGATCTCATTCTTTTTAGTAAGTCTAGTATTGGAGATTTAGGAGCTACATATAAAATATCCCTAATAACTTTTTTTAATTCAAAATGATTTTCATTATTATTTTTTATTAAATCCTTAACATGTAAAAAACCAAGAACATTATCTAAGTTATTTTCATAAACAGGCATTCTAGAATGTGATTCATTTTCTATTAATGATAAAATTTCTTTCATATTTTGCTTTATTTCTATTGAAACTATTTCGGCTCTTGGAACCATAATATCCTCAATACTTTTATCATCAAGTGACAAAATATTTTTAATTAAACTTTTTTCATTATTTTCTTCAGTATCTTCAATATTTGTATTTTCATTATTAGAAGCTATATAATTTAAAGCTTCTTCTCTTGTTGTTTCACTAGATAAAAGTCTTTTTATTAACCAGTTTTTTAAAAAGTGATTTTTTTTCTGTATTTTTCCATAATTTATTTAAAGGCAGAGTTGATTATTCCTAATTTTTTTAAAATTAAAATTTCTTTTTTGTTCATTTGATAATAATCTTTATTTTTTATATGATTAAAACCATTAATATGTAAAAAGCTGTGAATCAAGATATGAGTAAAATGATTATAAAATGTAGTATTATTTCTTTTAGCATCTTTTTTAATTATTTCAGCTGAAATAAAAATATCGCAAATTTTAAATTTTTTAATATTTTTTTTTCTAATTTCTGAAACAAAAGTTAAAACGTCTGTAGGTTGCTTTTTTTTTCTAAATTTATAATTAATTTTTTTAACAAGATTATTATCAGCTAAAATAATATTACAATTATAAGTAATAGCTTGTCTGAATTTTAAATCTTTTTTGAATTTTAGAATTTTTTTGATTATAGAAGTGATTTTTTTTTTTACTCTTGCTGGCCAATGATTAGATTTACAAATTACAGTGAATTTTATCATTTTGATTCATATGCATTAATTATTTTCTTTACTAATTCATGACGAACAACGTCACTATCATTAAGTATAATGAAACCTATATCACTAATCTTTGAAAGTTTTTTCTCAGCATCTAATAGCCCTGATTCACTTCTGCTTACAAGATCTATTTGACTTGTGTCTCCTACAACAACCATTTGACTATTTTTGCCTAATCTAGTTAAAAACATCTTCATTTGAACCTTAGTGGTATTTTGAGCTTCATCTAAAATAACAAAACAATCCTCTAAAGTTCTCCCTCTCATAAAAGCAATTGGAGCAATTTCAATAATGCCATTATTAATTTTTTTTTCAACTTGATCAACTGGCATCATAGAATAAAGGGCATCATAAATTGGTCTCAAAAAAGGATCTACTTTTTCCTTAAGATCTCCTGGCAAAAAACCTAATTTTTCTCCTGCCTCTACAGCTGGTCTAGATAATATAATCTTATTTACTCTCCCACTTTGTAATGCTGCAACTGCTTTAGCTACAGCTAAAAAGGTTTTTCCTGTTCCTGCAGGACCTATTGCAAAAATTATATTTTTTTCATTAAGTAGTTTAAAGTATTTTTTTTGATTGATGCTTCTTGGAATAATTTTTCTTTTTTTTGTTTGAATAAACAAGTTTAATTTGGAAGAATCACTTTCATCTAAAGATAATAAGCTTTTTATATCTTTGATTTTTTCTTCATCAATTTCTATGCCTTTTTTTGCTTCTTCAAAAAGATTTAAAAGGGTTTTTTTTGTTTTTTCAATAGATATTTTATTCCCAGCTATTTTAACCTGGTTACCACGGTAATCTATTTTCACTTTATTAAATTTCTCTATCATTCGTAAATTTGCATCATCAATTCCAAAAAGGCTACTAAGTATATTATTATCATCAAATTCAATATGTAGAAAATCGGGGTATGTGTTCATTGTTTTTTTGCCTCTAAAGCAAAATCAGTTGATCTAATAATCGGAACTTGCAAAATTTTACCTATCAAGTTTTCTTTTGAAGTAATAAAGACACTTTGATTATATATTGATCTACCAATATATTGGTTTTGATTTCTTCCTTTTCTATCAAATAATACTTCTAATTCTTTTCCAACAAATGACTTATTAAAATTTTTTTGTTGTTCTTTTAATAATGATTGTAAGGCACTTAACCTTGCTTTTTTTATATTCTTATCAATATCTGTTAATTTATATGCAGGTGTCCCTGGTCTAGGACTAAACATAAATGAATAAGCAATTGAAAATTCTACTTCCTTGATAAGATTCATTGTTAAATCAAAATCATCATCACTTTCACCTGGAAAACCGACAATAAAATCTGATGACATAGCTATATCAGGTCTTTTAGACTTTAATTTATTAACAATTTCTAAATACTTATTTCTAGTATGTTTTCTATTCATTTTCTTTAAGATATTATCTGATCCGGATTGAATAGGAAGATGAATAAATGGCATCAATTTTTTATTGCTAACATGAGCATTGATTAATGAATCACTCATATCATTAGGATGTGATGTCATATATCGAATTCTTTTAATTTGTTCGAACTCGCTAATTGATTCTAGTAAATAAGCAAGATCAACATCCTTATTATTGCCTTGCCCATGGTAAGCATTTACATTTTGACCAAGTAAGATTACTTCCTGAATACCTTGATCAATATATTGCTTTATTTCATCTTTTATTTCTTTTACAGGTCTAGAAAATTCAGAGCCTCTTGTATATGGCACTACACAAAATGAGCAAAATTTATCACACCCTTCTTGAATAGAAATAAATTCTGAAACTATATTTGAAGACTTAAAGATAAGGCTTTTAAACTTTTCATTTTGAAGAAAATCATCACTTATGAATTCTTTATTTTTATTAATCATTTCAGGTAAATTTTGATATGATTGAGGACCAACTACATAATCTACTCGTGGCGCTCTATTTTTTATTTCAATTCCTTCTGCTTGAGCTACGCATCCTGCAACTACTAATTTATAATCATGTTTTTTATTTTTAGAAAATTTTTTTTCTATTCGTCCAATATCAGAATAAACTTTTTCTGCTGCTTTTTCCCTTATATGGCAAGTATTAAGAACTACTAAGTCAGCATCTTCAACTTTAGAAGTTTGCGAATATCCCTTGGGTTCAAATAAATCTTTTATTCTATTAGAATCATATACATTCATTTGACAACCATAAGATTTGATAAAAATTTTTTTTATGATTTAATTGTGTCATTTACAGTTTTTTCATAAAGAAGGGCATCGATTTTTTTATTTGTAAAATTATAGTATTTTTTTCTTGTGCCTGTTTTTTTTATAACCATTTTTTGTATATAGTTTAATTGCTTTATAATTATTTGATGCTACTTCTAAATAAATTTTTTTTAAGTTTCTATGATTTAAGCCTGAATAAATAGTAGATAATAATTTAGAAGCATAACCAAGATTTCTTTTTTCATTATCAATATAAATTAACAATATCTCATATTCAATTATATTATCAATATTAATTATATCCCCAATAACAAAGCCTTTGATTTTATTATCAAAAAAAAGGCCTAAACCATAAAAATTATCTTTAAAAAACTGTTTTTTTCAAATTGTTCTGTGTTCCAACCCAAAAATTTAAAATATTTTAAATCTTTTTCATTTAATTTCATCAAATCAAAACAGTTTGAAAAGTCAACTGGTAATAATTTATCAATATTATACAAAAGATTAATTTAAAATTTTGTTATTTGAAATATATATTGGCTCAATTATTTTAGAGTTTTCTATCTTCATTATAGTATCTAAATTTTTAATGATTATTTCTTTAAAACTAGTGCTTTGATATTGAATATTCTTAAAAAAATTTGAGTTATTTTTATTCAATTCAGTATTGCTAATAATTTTTTTTATTTTAAAATTTTCTATTTCATTAAAACTTTCAATTTTGTGAATATTATAATATTCTTTTTTTTCATCATATATACATATAAATTTTTGATTATTAGCAGAATGAATATAGATTCCTGTAAGTAGCAAATCATCTTTAGATATTACATACTTATAAAAATCTACACATGGAATACCTTTCAAATCAATTTGATAAGACATGCTTAAACCTGAAAAAAAAGCTATGCCTATTCTTAGGGAAGTATAGGATCCAGGTCCAATATTAATGATTAGGTTTTCTAGTTTTTGATCTAGAGAAAATTTTTTTTCGAGATCAGTATAACTTTTTATCAAGTAGTCACTCATTTTTTCATGATGATTATTAATTATCTTTTTAGAAAATATAATTTTGTTATCTCCAATAAGAGAAAATTCTGGTAAAGGAGAGACTGTATCAAGAAACAAGATCATTATGAGTATACTAAAATTTTATATTGCGTTAATTTTTATCATACTAACTTATTCTAACATAAGTCATGCGAATAATGTAAAAAATTCTGCAGTTGTTTTTATGTATCATAAATTTGATGTACCAAAATATCCCTCAACTAATATTAGACCAGAACAATTTGCAGAACATTTAAATGAATTTTCTAAAACTAAATATAATGTCTTACCGCTAGAATATATTATAGATACTATTATCAATGATGGTGATCTTCCAGACAATACTATAGGATTAACTGTAGACGATGCTGATAAATCTTTTTTAACTTATGCGTGGCCAAAATTAAAAGAAAAAAATTTCCCAGTAACTCTTTTTGTCAATACTTCAACAATTGTTGAAAATAATAAAAATTATCTAAGTTGGAACCAAATTAGGAAATTAGTAGAAGAAGGAGTGACCATTGGGGGACATTCTCATACTCATGAACATATGCCCAATCTATCTATGGAAGAAATTAAAAATGAAATAGAAAAATCGAATAAAATTTTTTTAAAAGAGATAGGAAAAATTCCATCATTATTTGCTTATCCATATGGTGAAGCTGATGAAAAAATTATTAATATATTAAAAGAATATAAGTATAAAGTTGCCTTTGGACAACATTCAGGTGTAATAAATGATACTTCTAATTTGTATTACCTTCCTAGATTCTCTTTAAATGAAAGATACGGAGAAATTGACAGAGTCAGATTTGCAGCTAATACAAAAGGGTTAGGTATATATGATTTTATTCCCTCCAATCCATCGATTGAAGAAAATCCTCCATTTATTGGATTCTCTTTATTAGATCAAAAACTAGCACCTTCAATAGATTGTTTTGTTTTTGATAGTAAGGGACAAGTTGAAAGTGAGATCTTTAAATTTAATGAAAGAATTGAAATTAGATTAAAAAGAAAACTAACGATCGGTCGGTCGCGATTAAATTGTACAGCTAAAGATAAAAATAATAATTGGAGATGGTTTGGGCACCAATTTTATCTATAATATTTTACGAACTGGTAAAGATATACGATCTTAAGTCAAACTGAGTAAATTCATTGGTATCTATAATAGAATTAATAGTATCAACATACGATTTATCTTCTGCATAAACATCAAGTGCATTCGTTAATAATTTTATATCAAAATTATTTTCATGCATCGCATTTCTTATGCTTCTAAATTTTTCATAAGCGTAATGCGTATTAATATTTTTAAAATATGATTCAACACTCTTATCTAATGATGAAAAATGCCTAATTAAATGTTTTTTACCAATCTCTCTTTCATAAGGAATAACTCCTTTTTTTTCATTGTAGGTATATTGGCCAAATAACGCGTTATATTCTTTAGCAAATCTTGAAGTACCCCAACCACTTTCAGTAGCGGCTTGCGCAAGCACAATAGATGTAGGGATGGTATTTACCGATAGAAGTAATTTATCAACAATATCTATTTTATGTTTGTTGTTTGTCTCTATTAAATATTTATCAGCAATAGCTGAGAGATATTCTAGGTCGTTTTGATTAAGAGTTTTGTTATCTAATAAGTAATTTTGAATTTTAAATAATCTTTCTCTTTCAACAAGTATTTGCTGATTTTGATAGGCTATTAGAGGTAACAAAGTTTCTATAAATTCAACTTTTTTTAATGAAAAGCTTTTTTGCCAATCTAAAGGAAGTGAGTTTTTAGGTAAAGTCGCATTCAAAGAAGACAAGTTTATTTTATGATTTTCACTAGATAGATAAGGATCTATTTTTATTTTTTTTGGTAAAGAGATTTTATTTAAATGTATAGAATTATAATAAATATCCTCATTATCAATAAATTTTTGTGAATACATCATATTAACTTCTTCTGAATTATATTTAGAATTTACATTCGCATCATAAAATAAAACAAAATAAGAAAAAACTAAAACAAAGCTTAAGAAAGAAAATTGTTTAGCAAAAAGAGAAAAGGAATATTTTTTATTAGTTTCAATTTTTGAAACTTGTTTATAATATTTTTCAAAATATCTTTTTTGATATTCCTCAAAGTTCTTATACATCTATTGGTCTCACCTCTTTTACTTCAGGCACATAATGTTTTAACATATTTTCAATACCCATTTTTAAAGTTGCTGTAGAACTAGGACACCCTGAGCATGCTCCTTGCATATGTAAATATACTATACCGTCCTCAAAATTTTGATATACAATATCACCACCATCCATTGCTACGGCTGGTCGAACTCTTGTATCAAGTAATTCTTTTATTTGTTTAACAATATCGGAGTCTGAAGAGTCTGATTTTAAAGATTCTTTACCCTTAGTTTTTTCTTCAGAAATTAAAGTTTCATCATCAGAATTATAGTGATCCATAATTGCGCCAAGAGCAATCGGTTTTAAAATTTCCCAAGTAGTATTTTCAGATTTAGTAATGGTAATAAAATCACTTCCAAAAAACACTCCTTTTATACCATCAACATTAAACAATCTTTTAGCAAAAGGAGAGTTTGAGGCTTCCTCAATATTCTGAAAAAAAGCCGTCCCTTCTGTCATAACAACGCGACCGGGTAAGAATTTTAGTGTTTCTGGATTAGGTGTTTGTTCCGTTTGTATAAACATGCACTTATTATATAGTGATTAATATGTCTTTCGTATGAAAAAAATAGGACATTTTGTGTATTTTTAGGGGAAATTCAGGGATTATGTGTTGGCAAAACCCACAATATCATACACTTTGGTCAATACTGGTTCTGCAACTGCAATAGCTTTGTCTTTACCTGTTTTCATAATTTGATCTAAATAGTCTTGATCACTCATTAATTTTGTCACTTCTTTAGAAATAGGTTGTAATTTTTCAGCAGCTAAATCAGCAAGATCTTTCTTAAAAAGAGAAAACTCTTTTCCAGAATATTGTTTTAAAACTTTATCTGTAGACTGATCACTTAGAGCCGCAAATATGGTAATTAGATTTAAAGCCTCAGGTCTTTTCTCTGCTTCTTCTTTTGTTGCTGGAAGCGGATGAGGATCGGTTTTAGCTTTTTTAATTTTTTGAACAATTGAATCAACATTATCACTCAACATAATGCGTGAATAATCTGAGGGATCGGATTTACTCATTTTTTTTATTCCGTCTCTTAAACTCATAACACGAGTTGCTTCACCAAAGATTAAAGGCTCAGGAATAGGAAATAAGTCAGTTGAAAAATCATTATTAAATTTTTGGGCAATATCACGTGTTAACTCTAAATGTTGTTTCTGATCTTCGCCTACAGGAACATGTGTTGCTAAATAAATTAATATATCGGCTGCCATTAAATTTGGATAAGAAAATAAACCTACTGAAACATTTTCTCTGTCTTTTCCAGCTTTATCCTTAAACTGTGTCATACGATTTAACCACCCCATGCGAGCAACACAATTAAATACCCAAGCTAATTGAGAATGTTGTGGTACTTGTGATTGTGCAAATAAAATATTTTCATCAGGATCAATGCCGCTAGCTATAAACGCTGCAGTTACTTCTCTTGTTTTTTGTGCTAATTCTTTTGGATCTTGCCATACCGTGATTGCATGTAAATCAACAACACAAAAAAAACATTCATAATCTTTTTGAAGAGACACAAAATTTTTAATTGCTCCCAAGTAATTACCAAGATGCAAATCGCCTGATGGTTGAACCCCTGATAAAATCCTATTTTTTGTCATACTTTATTTTGTATATATCCTTTTAATTCCTGAACTGTGAGTACTTTTAACATAAAAATCATAGCCAGATAAATTATTTTACAACATATAATAACGAATATGAGACTGACTATTTGTAATAATGAATTAAAATCTTGAAGATTGGAAAATATCATTTGATTAATGAAATAACATCCAACACTCATCACAATAGCTGAAATAATAATCTTAAAACTACTATTGATAAATCGACTATCTAACAAAATATTATTTTTTATCCGCAAGATGAAAAAAAGCAGTACAGCATTAACCCAGGAACTAATTGCTGTTGCAAGGGCAATGCCCATTTCTCGCATTGTTCCTATTAATAAGAGAGATAAAACAATATTAATTATGACACTGATAACCGAAATATAAAGAGGCGTTTTGGTATCTTCTCTTGCAAAAAAACAAGTAACTAACACTTTAATTAAAATATAAGCAGGCAGCCCAAGGGCAAATATCGATAGCACCTTGGCAGTATAAAAAGTATCTTCCGGCAAAAAAGCACCTCGCTCAAATAAAATATAAATAATAGGAGAAGATAAAATATATAACCCAGCTGCTGAAGGTAAGGCTATTAACAAACAAAATTCTAAGGATCTATTTTGTGTTGTAGTAATTTCATCTTTGTTATTTTGTTTAATCGCCTTTGATAAACTTGGTAAAAGAACAATGCCCATGGCAATACCAAAAATGGCTAGTGGTAATTGATTTAACCGGTCTGCATAATAAATATGACTAATAGCTCCTATTGGAAGAAAGGATGCTATAATTGTTCCAATAACAATATTTAATTGTATGACACCTGAACCAATTAACCCTGGAAAAAATAAACGTAAAAATTTTTTTAATTTTTTATCAAAGTGCGGGATACGAATACGAGGACGATAAAATTTTAATACCGCTTTATATAAATAAATAAATTGGAATAACCCTCCAATCAAAACACCATATGATAAAGCATGACCAGCTGTAGAGAGTTGAGGGGTTAAAATAAAAAGAGAAAGAATAAGACTAATATTTAAAATAGCGGGAGCGAAAGCACCTGCTACAAATTTTCCGTGAACATTATTAATAGAGGCAAAATGGGCAACGAGGGAAATAAAAATTAAATACGGAAAAATAATTTTTCCAAAATGAACAGCTAAATCAAATGCTTCTTTGTTTGCCGAAAATCCAGGAGCTAAAATTTGAATAATATACGGCATGCCAAAAAAGAAAATGAAGGTCAAAATTACCGTAACAAATAGTAACAATGACATTGTATTTTCCACAAAGTCTGCAGCTTCATGATCATTTTTTGAATCAATAACAACACCTGAAAAAACTGGGATTAGTGCGGCGCTATAAGCACCTTCTGCTAAAACACGTCTAAAGAAATTAGGAATTCTAAAGGCAACAAAGAAGGCATCAGATGTTACGGTGGATCCAAGGAATCTCGCTATTAATATGTCTCTGACAAAACCCAATATACGACTTAGAAAAGTATAAAAACTAACAGTAAAAAAAGATCTGAAAAACCCCTGCATAAGACAATTTTACATTGTGATAAGTGATTTGTATAAAATTAATTTATGGCTTAATTAGGAGCCAAAACAGTAGCCAGCACTTCTTACTGTTCTTATAAAATCTTCTTTTACGTCATTATTGATAGATTTTCTTAATCTTCTTATGTGTACATCAACAGTGCGAGGTTCCACATATGCTTCATCTTTCCACACATGATTCAAAAGTTGTTCTCTTGAAAAAACTCTGCCGATATTTTCCATAAAAAAAACTAATAGATTAAATTCTGTGGGACCAAGATGGAGTGTTTCGCTGTCTCTTGTTACCTTATGAGATACGAGGTCAACTACGATCCCCTTATATGACAAAACTTCTTCAGTGAACATCGGTCTAATTCTTCTTAATACTGCTTTAACTCTTGCCATTAATTCATTTACAGAAAAAGGTTTAGTGACATAATCATCTGCTCCAGTTTCTAAACCTCGAAGTCTATCTTCTTCTTCACCCCTTGCAGTTAACATTATAATTGGAAGATTTTTTAGTTCTTTATTTTTTCTAATACGTCTACAAAGTTCAATTCCAGACAATTTTGGTAACATCCAATCTAAAATTAAAAGATCAGGTGCTTTATTCAAAATTTTTTCAAGAGCCATTTCACCATCAGTTGCTGTATCAACTTTAAATCCATCTTTAATAAAATTAAATTTTAATAATTCAAGTAGTGAACTCTCATCTTCTACAATTAAAGTTTTTAATTTCATTGTTTATTTTTTAATAAATTTTTATTACAATTTGATTACAGTTATTTCTTTTTTTTAAGAGGTTTGATTGCTTCCCACTCCCTATCTGGTCCATCATTATACAAAGGCTCTCCTGATACTGCATAATATATGTCTTCGGCAATATTTTGAACATAATCTCCAGCCCTCTCTAGATCCTTAACCATATAAAGTAAATTTGTGCATGCTGATATTCTTTTAGGATCTTCCATCATATAAGTTAAAAGTTGTCGAAGAATACCAAGATATTCATCATCAATTTCTTCATCCATTTCCCAAACAATTTTTGCTTCCTCTGCAGAAAAGTTTACAAATGATTGAATAACTTTTGCTATCATAACTCGAACATGCTCTCCCATTCTTAATATATCTCGTACAGGCTTTTCTGGTAAAACAAGTTCAATCATAGCAGTACGTTTTGCAATATTTGTTGAATGATCTCCTAATCTTTCAAGATCTTTGTTCATTTTAATTGCGGAGAAAATTGTTCTTAAATCTGTTGCCATTGGTTGTCTTTTTCCCAATATAAGAACTAGTTTTTGATCAAGTTCCCTGAATTTTTCATCAATTAAATCATCTGCTTGAATTACTTTGTCAGCTAATTCTGTATCTTGATTTTTTAAGGCACCCAAAGCTTCTTTTAATTGATTTTCCACTAAACTTCCTATGTCTAAGATGCTGTTATTAATTTCTTTCATCTCCTCATCATAGGATTTAACTATATGTGTATCTTGTTCCATTTATCCAAACCTTCCCGTTATATAACCCTGTGTTTTTTCATTATCAGGATTAGTAAAAATTTTTTGTGTATCACCTGTTTCAATTAGTTCCCCTAAATGAAAAAACCCAGTTCGTTGTGATACTCTAGCTGCTTGCTGCATAGAGTGAGTCACTATCACAATAGTGTAATTTGCTTTAAGCTCATCAATTAATTCTTCAATTATTGCTGTTGCAATTGGATCTAATGCTGAACATGGTTCATCCATTAAAATAATATCTGGATTAACAGCTATTGCTCGTGCAATACATAAGCGTTGTTGTTGTCCACCAGATAAGCTTGTGCCAGGTTCATGCAAACGATCCTTTACCTCTTTTAAAAGTCCTGCTCTCTTTAATGATGAATGAACTATTTCTTCTAAGTCTGTTTTGCTTTCAGCTATACCATGAATAGTTGGCCCATAAGCAACATTATCAAAAATAGATTTAGGAAAAGGGTTTGGTTTTTGAAAAACCATTCCAATTTTTGAACGAAGACTTACTACATCAACTTCATCCGAAATAATTTCCTCATTATCTACTGTAATAGATCCATCAACTTTACAAATATCAATTAAATCATTCATTCTATTGATACATCTTAGAAAAGTAGATTTTCCACAACCAGAAGGTCCAATTAGTGAAGTAACTTCATTTTCATTAATATTTAATGACACTGAATGAAGTGCTTGTTTTGCACCATAATGAACATTTACATTTTTTGAAGATATTTTTATATTTTTCATATTACCATTTTCTCTCAAACTTACTTCTTAAGAATACTGCTAAAGCATTCATTAAAAATAAAAATATTAATATCATCACTATTGCTGCAGCAGTTTTTTCTTGAAACCCTCTCTCTGAACTTTCTACCCAAAGATAGATTTGTACAGGTAAAGCTGCAGATGGCTCTGTGAAACCGGTTGGAATATTTGGGATAAAAGCAATCATTCCTATCATAATCAAAGGAGCTGTTTCCCCTAAAGCTTGCGCTAAACCAATAATAGTACCAGTTAAAGTGCCTGGTAATGCTAATGGTACCTGATGATGAAATACCGCTTGCATTTTTGATGCCCCCATCGCTAAAGCACCTTCTTTTATAGATGGTGGGACGGCTTTAAGAGAGGCACGACAAGCTATAATAATCGTGGGTAGCGTCATTAACGCTAAAACAGTTCCTCCAACCAAAGGTGTACTTCTTGGAAATCCAAAAACATTTAACAAAATACCCAGTCCTAACAAACCAAATACTATAGAAGGAACAGCTGCTAAGTTGGCAATATTAACTTCAATTAATTCTGTAAATTTATTTTTTGGTGCAAATTCTTCTAAATATATTGATGCGCCAATACCAATTGGAAACGCTAATAAAAAAACAGTCATCAAAGTAAATAATGATCCTACAAAAGATCCAGCTATACCAGCCAATTCAGGATGTCTTGAATCAGCATTCTTAAAAAAGAAATTATTAAATTTAGTTTTTAATCTGCCGCTTGAAACAAATTCATCAAAAAATTCTAATTGCCTATCATTTAATTTTCTTTTTTTCTCTTCAATATTACGTCTAGCATTTCCTTTTAACAGTTGATCAACATCACTATGAGCAGTAACAAAAATCTTCTGAGTAGTATTTAAAATATTTGGATTATTTAAAAAATACTCCTTAATTTCTTTATCAACATTTATTGAAAACATCTTATTTATCAACTTAATATCTTTTTTACTTAAGTCAGGTAGCGCTTTGGCAATGGCATTTTTTTTCACTCTAAAAAATTTTGCTTTTACTTGTTCTTCATAAGTTGAGTCAGAAGTAATTTTTAAAGTTTCTTGATCATACGACACCTCTAATTCAATTACAGATTTTTGAAAGGAAGAATATCCTTTAGAGAAAATAGTAAATAATAAAAAAAATAAAATCGCCATTCCCATTAAGGTAGCAATTAAGCCATAAGTTTTGAATCGGCGATCAGCTGCACTTCTTTTTTTTCTTAATTGAATAATTTTTTCGTGTGAATATTGATTACTCATATCGTTCTCTATATTTTTTAACAATTCTTAAAGCAAAAATATTAAGAATTAATGTAATAACAAATAAAACTAATCCTAATGCAAAAGCTGATAAGGTTCGTGGGTCATCAAATTCTTGATCACCAATCAAAGCAATAACAATTTGTACTGTAACAGTGGTAACATTTTCAAAAGGATTTGCAGTTAAATTGGGCGCAGTACCTGCAGCCACAACGACAATCATGGTTTCCCCAATAGCCCTTGAAACACCTAGTAAAAAGGCACCCACAATACCAGGAAGGGCAGCTGGTAGAATGACCTTTTTAATTGTTTCGGCTTTATTAGCGCCAACACCTAAAGACCCTTCTCTCAAACTTTGAGGGACAGAATTTATTACATCATCTGATAACGAAGATATAAAAGGTATAATCATAATGCCCATCACCAAGCCTGCAGCAAGAGCACTTGTAGGCGAAGCATCTATTCCCAAGGACTGGCCAAATGTTTTGACAAATGGGGCAACAGTAACAAAAGCAAAGAAACCATAAACTATAGTAGGGACGCCAGCTAAAATTTCTAAAAGAGGCTTCACTATACTTCTTATTTTTGGTGAAGCATATTCAGATAAATAAATTGCTGTAAATAATCCAATAGGTGTAGCAACGCTCATTGCAACAATCATAATCAAAAATGTTCCAGCAAATATTGGAATAGCTCCAAATGATCCTTGGGATCCTGACTGACCTTCTCGTATAGGAATATAAGGATACCACTTAGTTCCAAATAAGAATTCAAAAATAGATACTTCAGAAAAAAAACGTAAACTTTCAAATAATAACGAGAAGACAATTCCAACAGTTGTTAAAACTGCTACTGTAGAACAAAAAAATAGAAAATATTTTATATAATTTTCAATTGATTTCTGTGCACGAAAAGTGGGTTGCAATTTTCTAGAGGCAATCATAACTCCTAAAATCATAAAAATTAAAATACTTAAATAAAAAGCAACTGTACTTGTAAATTTAAGTGAAGAGTAATGTTCCGCAGCATTAAATATTTCTATTGATTTTCCCTCAGCAAAAGAAATGTTTGAAGCAACATTTTTTATCTCCGCAATTAATAGCCCAGGATTAAGAGTGGGGTTTAATTCAAAATCAAAGTTTGCAAGGACAAGATTTTGAATTATTTGATTTTCAAAAATGATCCACCCAAAATAAACAATAAGAGCAGGTAGCAAACACCAGACCATCATGTATTGCGCATAATATGTAGGAAGAGAAACTGTTTTGATATCTAACTGCTTAGCGTTTGATTTAATTCGTGATTTTCCAAAAATATATGCGGAATAAATACCAAGAACTATAATAATTAGAGACCAATAAAACATTAGATATTCAGAAATAATACTAAACTTTTGTTACAATTATATTACAATAATATGAGTTAATAAAAAAAAAGAGGGGAAAATCCCCTCTTTTTATTCAATTAGATTAAGGCTATTTGTAATTTGTCAAATTAGCAATGTCATCAAGAACCTTGCTTCTATCAGCTGGACTTAACTGGACCAACCCCGCATCCAATAAATAACCTTCTGTTGCTTCCTCACTTACAAACTCATTAACATAATCCATTAACCCAGGGATTACACCTACATGCGCTTTTTTGATATAAAAGAATAAAGGTCTTGCAATAGGATATGAATAATCTTGAATACCTTCTTGAGAGATTTCTACCCCATTAATTTTAGAAGCAGAAATTTTATCTTCATTATTTGCTAAGAAACTATATCCGAAAATACCGAATGCACCTTGCTCTTTTGTAATGTGTTCAACATAAAGTTCATCATTTTCACCACCCTCAATAACATGGCCATCTTCACGGTAAGCTTTACAGTCGCCATCAGCAACCAGCATATCTTTGACACAACCTTTTTTCATTACGAGTGAATCAAACGCATCTCTTGTTCCAGAAGAAGGAGGGGGTGCCATAATAGAAATTTCTACTTTTGGTAATCGCTTATCAATTTCAAACCAAGTGCTTGGTGCATCTTTATTGTCTCTCGCCATAGCTTGCCAAATTTCTTCCTTTGAAAGATCTATTCCACCTTTCATAGCTGCACCATTTGTGTACTTCCACTCATAATCAGAAGAGTAAGCAAATGCAATACCGTCATTACCAACACGTACTTCTACGATATCCATTACACCGCCATCTTGGCATAATTTAAACTCTTTATCTTTTTGTGCTCTTGATGAATTTGTAATATCAGGATGTTCAACTCCAACACCAGCACAAAATAATTTATGTCCTCCCCCAGAACCAGTGCTTTCAATAACTGGTGCTTTCATTCCTTCAGAAGCCATTTTTTCAGCAACTAGTGTTGCAAATGGATAAACAGTGGAAGATCCAACGATAGATATATAATCTCTTGCAGAAACTGAGTTTGTAATTGCAAAAGTTACAATAATTAAACTAAGAATTAATTTTTTCATTTTAAACCTCTTTAAATAAATTTAAGGTAGAAATAGATCTATAATATTACAGAAATATTACATATTTGTTTTTTTATTAATTAAATTCAAAAGGTAAATAAACAGTAAAAGTACTTCCCTGATTAATCTCACTCTCAATTGTAAATTTGCCATTATGGCGGTTTATAATATGTTTTACGATAGATAATCCTAGTCCTGTACCACCTAAGTCCCTAGATCGGTTTTTATCAATTCTATAAAATCTTTCTGTTAAGCGATTAAGATGTTCATTGGAGATTCCTTCGCCTTGATCTTTAATTTGAACTTGAACATAAGCATTATCATCTAGGATAGCCTGCTTTAGAACGATGTTTATCTCACTTCCCTCATCTGAATACTTAATTGCGTTATCTATAATATTTATGAATACTTGAATGATAGAATCACTGTTAAGAGAAATCAATTTTTTAGTAAAAAGATCATTTAAATTTACTTTTAATTTTTTATCTTCAATTTTTTTATTTAAATTATCTATTGCTTTTTGAAGAATGTTTGCAATCTCTGTTTCTTTTAATTCTAAAGGCTTATCTCCTGCCTCATATTTGCTTAACATCAATAAATCTTCGACTAATCTTGTCATACGCCAAGCTTGATCCTCCATAATATCTAAAAATTTGTTTGTGGTTATTTTACCTAGATTAATATCATTTTTAATAGTTTCAATATAACCAACTATTGATGAGAGAGGTGTGCGCAATTCATGACTGACATTAGCAACAAAATCAGTTCGCATTTTTTCATAGTTATAAAGCATTGTTTGATCAGTTAGAATAACAATGAGCTCTTTATGTGAACCTTCGCTTTCAGGGAAAAAAACAAGGTCGGCAATAAAATACCAATCTTCATAATTAGAAGGTTGGAACTCTACTTTAAAATCTATTTTTTCTCTAAAAGCCTTATCAATAAAACTGTTTAATTCCATTGATCGAATAACAGCATTAATATCTCTTCCTTCTTCAATAAAAAGAAATTTTTGCTTAGCAAAGTTATTATAATAAGTTATATTTCTATCAACACTGATAGCTATAGTTATAAGGGGTACTTTATCTAGAGCCTTTTTTATGTTTTTTTTCATATTTTTTTAGCTTGGGCCAATCATCGTCACTTAAAATATACCCTACACATTTTTTAGATCCACATTTACAAATATGATCTTCAAAATCACTATCAAAGGGATAGCCGTAATTATATGTTAATTCTGCTCCTTTTTTAATTTTTTTAATCGATGATATCCATATATGATTATTGGTTATTTCTACTTCACAATTTGGATCACAGGAGTGATTGATAAAACGTGCATAATTTCGAGCTACCCCCCCATCAATGTCATATTTTTTATTGAGCTCAAAAACATAAACCATTCCATTTTTTTTATTTTTTTCAGCTTTTTTTATTTGTTTATCGGCTCTTTTATCACCCTCTTTTTTAGTTACTTTGTCACCTATATATTCAATTACTTGTTCACCCTTTTTAATATTACTTAGAGCGAATAGTCCCGATCCATGAAGAGAAGACTTTTTTTTGAACCATAATTTTTTCATAAGAGTTTTTTTTAATTATATTTATACCTTTATCAAGGACTTTAATAGTCATAACCCTAATATTACATTTTTTTTACATTGAAATAAATATTTCATAATTTTTTTTTATGTATGAAGAGTAAATGTCAAAAATTAATTTTCATAAAAATTATAGATCTATTTGGATATCTGACCTTCATCTTGGTACAGATGGAAATAAAAGTGAAATGCTCTTAGAATTTCTCAAGCACACAGAGTCTAGATATTTATATTTAGTAGGTGATATCATTGATGGTTGGCGTATGAAAAAAAAATTATATTGGAGCCAAGAACATAATGATATTATTCAAAAAATATTAAGAAAAGCACGAAAGGGAACCAAGGTTGTATTTATTCCTGGTAATCATGATGAGTTTTTGAAAGACTTTGCAGACTTTTCATTTGGTAAAATATCATTTAAAACAAAATATAAGCATAATCTAGCTGATGGCAGAAAAGCGCTTATAATCCATGGAGATGAATTTGACGCTGTAATTTTAAATGCAAAATGGTTAGCAAAGTTCGGTTCAGCGCTCTATGAATTAATATTAAAAGTGAACAACGTCGTAAACTACTGTAGAAGAAAGTTAGGTTTATCTTATTGGTCTTTATCTCAGTATATTAAAGGCCAAACAAAAAAAGCTACTAACTTTATAAGTAATTTTGAATTTGCAGTTACTGTCAGCGCTAAAAAAGCTAAAGTAGATGTTGTAATATGTGGGCATATTCACCGTCCAGTAATAAAAACGCTTAATGGGGTTCTATACTGTAATGATGGTGACTGGGTAGAAAGTTGCACAGCTTTGGTTGAAGATGACTTTGGGAAACTATCTTTGATAAATTGGCCTGATGAGCGAGAAAAATTACTAACAGCAAAATTAGAGCATTAAATGAAAAAAATTGCTTTAATTACAGATGCTTGGTTGCCTCAAATAAATGGAGTGGTGAACACTTTTCAAAGTATAATTCCCCATATTGAAAAAGAATATATTGTTAAAGTTTTGCATCCAGGCATGTTTAAAAATTTCTCTTATCCGTGGTATAAAGAAATAAAAATTGCCTATAATACAAAAAAAATTACAAATTCTTTTTTTAATTCTTTAAACCCTGACATTGTTCACATCTTGACAGAGGGACCAGTTGGCAAAGCAGGAATAAAATTTTGCAATCAAAATAAATGGAAATATACAACATCATTTCATACTCGCTTTCCTGAGTATATTGAAAAAAGAGTTTATGTTCCAAGAAAGTTTACGTATTGGTACTTAAGAAATTTTCATAAAAACGCCAAAAAAGTGTTAGTACCAACTCAGTCAATGATAAATGAATTATCAGGATACAAGTTTCAAAATTTATATGTTTGGTCAAGAGGCGTTAACACAAATTTATTTAACCCTTCTAAAAGGACAAGGAAAGATAATGAAACAAACATTACCTATATTGGAAGAGTTTCAATTGAAAAGAATATCAAAGCTTTTTTAGAACTAAAAACTACAATGAAAAAAACTGTTGTCGGGGATGGACCAGAGTTACAAAAACTTAAAAAAAAATATCCAGGTGTAAAATTTGTAGGGCTAAAAAAAGGGGATGAGCTGGCACAATTCTATGCTAATGCAGATGTGTTTGTATTTCCTTCCAAGACTGATACTTTTGGAAATGTTATATTAGAAGCTCTTTCATCAGGAACACCAGTTGCGGCTTTTCCAGTAGTAGGACCTCTGGATATTATGAAAGATACAAAAGTTGATGCACTTGATGAAAATTTGGAAAAATCCCTAGAAAAAGCTCTAAAAATAAAAAGAAGTGATTGTAGAGATTTTGCCATGCAGTTTACTTGGAAACAATGTTCTCAAGATTTTATCTCACATATGGTAATGGCAAAAGAGTAATGAGTAACAATTATACAAAAATTTTATCAGAATTTATAGGAACTTTTTTTCTTGTTTTAACTATTGTTGGAAGCGGAATAATGGGAGAAAACTTATCTAATAATAATGCTATTACTCTTCTTGCTAATTCATTAGCAACTGGTGCAATTTTATATGTAATCATTAGTATGTTTATTAATATTTCTGGGGCGTATTTTAATCCAATAGTAGTGCTAAGTGATTTAATTAACAAAAAGATAGACATAGCATTGTCATTTGGTTTTATTATTGCTCAGGTATCTGGAGGCATATTAGGTTGTGTTATTGCTAACTTATATTTTGGAAATGAGTTAGTAGAATTTTCTTCTAACCAGCGATACAGTACATTAACTTTTATCTCAGAGATAATTGCAACTTTTGGTCTAGTTTTGGTAATAATAATTATTGGATCAATTAGTAAAGAAAAAATATCAATTGCTGTAGCTCTGTATATAACAGCAGGTTATTGGTTCACATCTTCTACAAGTTTTGCTAACCCAGCAGTAACTATATCTAGAATGTTTACTGATACTTTTACAGGCATACATCCAGGAAGCGTTATATATTTTATTTTAGCACAAATTATTGGTGCTCTTATTGCTACAATTATTGTTAGATTGTTTTATAAAAATTAGTTCAACTTATCATATAAGTAGCCTTCTCGAATTCCATATCTTACAAAAATAATATTTTTAATTTCATAAAATGATGCAAGGCTAAATAAAATACATGTAGATAATTTTAATTTATCTAATCGATTGGGTTGAACAACATTCAATTTTTGAATTTGTTTTTTTTCCATAGAGTATAATTTGTGGTAAAATATTTCTAGCTCTGAAAATGGTATCAGGTAGCCATGTAGTTTTTTTTTCTTGATGCCATTTAGATGTAAATGAAGTTTTGCAAGATTGCGCCACATACCTCCAATAACATAAATATTTCCTGCGTTTTTAGAAAATTTAAGAGATTGGTTTTTGAATTTCGAAAATAAAAAATTATCAAATTTAATTTTAGTAGTTTTGTACATATCAGATTCACTTCTTAAGATGCCAATTTTTAAACTTTTAGTTTCAAGTATGTTCTTATTTTTTATAGTACTAAGTTCTAAACTTCCACCTCCCAAGTCAGCGACTAAACCTATTGGATTTTTAATTGAACTAATTACACCTAGGCATCCGCATTTAGCCTCATTTTTTGGTAAGAGCACTTTTACTCTAACTGACTTTTTTTTCTTGAAGGGTTCAATAATTTCTTTTCCATTTATTGTTTCACGAATTGCTGCAGTAGCAATCATATGAATATCTAAAGACTCATAATCTTTTGCAATCTTAATATATTCTTTTAAGCATTTTATAGCTTCTTTTATTTTCATCGATGGGATTTTACCTGTTTTAATACTTTCACCTAATTTTAAAAATTCTCTTTTTTGATAAAGTATTGGAAAAGGATAAATAGCTTGCTCATATATAACTAGTCTAAATGTATTAGAGCCTAGATCAATCACTGTTATGGGATTTATATTTTTTTTTTTAACCATGGTAATGTATACATCTAAAGTATTAAACTCGTATGCTACAAGTCTATTTATTACGTCACGCCAAATCCAGTTGGGATAATTTAGAACTTGATGACATTGATAGGCCTCTGAATAAAAGAGGTATGAGAAATGCAAAACAATTTTCTAAAATATTAGATAAAAGAAAATTTCAAATTAGTCAGATAATATGTTCTCCTTCTAAAAGAACAACAAGCACATATGATATAATTTCTGGTTCTTTTGATCGCTCAGTAAAGTTTACAGTTGATAACGGTATTTATGAATGTCCGCCAAATTTACTTGTAAGAAAAATTAAAAAATTAAAAAAAAATACGCTTATCATTGGTCATAACCCTGGTTTAATAGAATCAATTAATGTTTTATGTAATTCAAATATTGAACATTTTCCAACTTGTGCTTTTGCCATAATATCCTTTAAAAATAGCTGGATTATTAATGAAATTTTAAAACCAAAAAATAAAAATTATTAAAGAAATATGAATTTTTTATGAAAGAGTTTTTTTTATATCTAAAAAATATAAAAAAAAATTATGTTAAAGAAAAATATCTCTTATAACTATGTAAACAGAGAATTATCTTGGCTAAAATTCAATGAAAGAGTCTTAAGCCAAGCAACTGATAGTAAAATTCCACTATTAGAAAGAGTTAGGTTTTTATCAATAGCATTCTCTAATTTAGATGAATTTTTTATGGTTAGAGTGGCAGGATTAAATGTTCAAAAATTTTCACGAATTAAAAGTTTTGATGGATTAACACCACAACAACAACTCAAACTCATAGATAAAGAAACATCGAAGATGATTTCAAATATAAAATCAATATGGATAGATTTACTAAGAGAGCTCTCAGAAAATAAGATTCATATAGATGTAGAAAAAACGCTTAAAATAAAAGATAAAACATTTATTAAAAATTATTTAGAAGAAAATAATTGGGGGGGTTTTAACGCCGATTATTATTGATCCATCTCACCCATTTCCTTTTATACCAAACAAAGAAACAACTTTGGTATGTCGTTTAATAAATAATAAAAAAACTTTTTATGGAATACTGAGAGTGCCAGAAGGATTAGAAAAATTTATTAAATTACCAAGTAAAAAAACACGTTTTGTATCTATGGAGACAGCCTTACTTATTTCTTTAAAAAAAATTTTCCAGTGTGATAGAGTTTTAGATAAAGGTGTTTTTAGACCAATTAGGAATAGTGAATTAGAGTTAGGGGGTGAAGGAGAGGATTTATTTTTAGTATTTCAGAAAGCAATTTTTGAGAGAAGAAGGCAAGAGGTAATAAGAATTGATTTTGATGAAAATATATCTAGTCACTTAATTAAATTCATAAATAAAAAACTTAACTATAAGGATGTAAATACATATAAACTTCCAATACCCATTAATCTTTCTAGTATAGAGTCAATTTTTTTAAAAGATTTTAAGAAATTATTTTTTCCAAAATTTAAGGTACGATTTCCTGAAAGAATTAAAGATTTTAAAAGTGATTATTTTAAAGCTATAACAAATAAAGATATTGTTATTCATCACCCTTTTGAATCTTTTGAAGTAGTAACTCAGTTTATTGATCAAGCTGCAGATGATCCAAAAGTTTTATCAATAAAACATACTTTATATCGAACTACTGATGACTCACCGATAGAAACTAGTTTAGTTCGAGCAGCACAAAAAGGGAAATTGGTAACTGTCATTATAGAGTTGCAAGCACGTTTTGATGAAGAGCGTAACTTAAAATGGGCAAAAGAATTAGAATTAGCTGGGGCGCAAGTAATTTTTGGTAATATCAATATGAAAACTCATGCAAAAATTACACTTGTAACAAGGAAGCAAATGAATTCTGTTATAAATTACGCACACTATGGGACAGGTAATTATCACCCGAGAAATGCAAAAATTTATATGGATTTATCTTATTTCACCTGTGATAAAACATTAACAAATGATGCAGCAAAAATGTTTAATTATTTAACTAGTTATTCAGAACCAACAACAATAAAAAAAGTAGTATATTCTCCAATAACAGCAAGAAACAAATTAAATGAACTAATCAGAAATGAAATTACAAATGCCGGAAAAAATAAGCCATCTGGAATAGTGTGTAAATGTAATTCTCTTGTTGATAAACAAATTATTGATGAATTTTATAAAGCATCTCAAAAAAATGTAAAAATTGAATTGTTAATTAGAGGAATTTGCTCTCTAATTCCTGGTAAAGAAAATCTATCAGAAAATATAGTTGTTAAAAGTATAATCGGTCGTTTTTTAGAACATACGAGAATATATTGTTTTTATAATGGTCATAAATTTCCTCATAAAAAAAATATCTTGTTTATTTCTTCTGCGGATTTAATGCAAAGAAATCTAGATAGGCGGGTTGAAACATTTATTCCTATCGAAAATGAAACTGTGCATGAACAAATATTAAATCAGATCTTAATTGCCAGTATGACAGATAATACCAATTCTTGGCAAATGTTAAGTAATGGCAATTATCAGAGAAAAGAAATATCAAGCAAAGAGAAAAAGTTTTCTTCTCACAATTTTTTTATCAAAAATCCAAGCTTATCTGGAAGGGGTTCAGCAAAACTCAAATCTAGAGCTAAGTCTAATTTAAAAATTTGAGGCTGGAATATATCCAGCTTCAAGAATTTAATTTTTTATTAATCGACTCAACGCCTTCTATATCAAATCCATCTGTGATACTTGAAGAAATAGATCTGACTATTTAATTGAATATTGAGTTTTTATTACTAGGATCTAATCTATAAGTACTATCTCTTAAAAATTTTGTAATCTCAATAAGATTGCCAATTTCTTTTATAGTTTCAAAAGGTATTTTTTTTCCAATATGAACATCAATTTTTTTTCCGATTCTTCTTTTAAGTTCATACATCATTAAAGAATATCGAAAAACTTGCCCAAGTTTATCAGCAAAATGAAAAAGTTCACTATTTTGTCCTTCAAAAAAAATGGGGAGGGCAGGTGATTGAGTTTTCATTATTATTTTAGAAGTAAATTGTTTCCAATCACCATCTATTGCTTTGATTCCTTTTTTTAATTTTGGTTTAGTTGAAACTGATCCTGATGGAAAAATAATAAGTACTCCATTATTTCTTAAGTGTTCTTCACTTTCTTTACGTGCAGCGATATTATTTATTAAAGCATTTTTATTTTTTGAAAAATCAAGAGGAATAATATTTTCCTTAATAAAATCTGCTCCTTGTAAAACTTTATGCGTAATAATTTTATAATCTTGTCTGATTTTACTAATTAAAGAACATATCGTAAGCCCGTCTGCAATACCAAATGCATGGTTAGCGATTACTACAAGCCTGCCATTTTCAGGAATATTACTTTTAGAATGATAATGGGCCTGAACACGGAGATCTAATCTATCAATTGCATCATGCCAAAAATTCTCTGGAGGTAAATTTTCTCTTAAATATTGGTCATATAACTTACGTAACTTAATTTTACCCGTTCCCAATTCGGTTAATTGAATTATAATCTTTCCAATAGGATTAACTTCGGAGTTAGAAAAGGAAAATGCTGGTTTATCAATTTTCATAAAATCTACTTTAGATTTCTTAATATTAAAATGTTAAAATATTGTTAAAGGGTTGATAAAAAATGAGAAATAAGAACTTAATCCCACTCACAACTATTGGACATATTCAGGAGGAATTAATACTGTGAGTGGTAAAAAGCATTTAAATTTTATTTTTTACAGACGTATTAATAGAATATTAAATTTTAATAAATTAAACTAATTTTTAAATTTCATTAGTTCTCAAATAAATTTTTTAGTTCTTTCAATTTATTAAAAATTGAATCTCTTACTTCTCTAAATTTATCTAATTGGTTTGAACTAAAATGATCTGATGCCGGATCATCAAATGGAATTGAAAGTATCTGAGCTTTAGAATTTAAAACTGGACATACTTCTTCCTTACAAAGTGTAAAAACAGTTTTTAATTCATCTCTAAATTTGTTGTCTAAACTTTCAAAATCTTTTGAATAATGTTTTGATATATCAATATCGATTTCACTCATAACTAGGATAGCATTAGGATTAACTTCTTTGGGCACTGATCCTGCACTTTGAATTGTGCAATTTGGATATAATTTTTTTGCAATTCCTTCAGCCATTTGACTTCTTGCTGAATTAGCAACACACATAAAAAGGATATTTGTATTTTTCATGCCATCAAATAAATATATCCAAAAATAAATAGTGGGAGTTGTAAACCAAAGTTTGTGAGCAAAGCTCTATCTTTTGTCATATAACCAACAAATGACCAACCAACAGCACCTGTACCGTGAATAATTATATTAATCGGATAGGCATTTAAATTGGTTAATAATATTCCTGATAATATTAACGCAGTGCTAAACCACTTAATTCTATTAATTGATAAATCTGTCATATTTTCTCCTAAATTCCATATATTGAGAATATTACACTTTACTTAAAGATAAAGATATTAATCAAATTGTAACAAAAATTTAACATTTATTTCTTTTTTTTTGAAAAGTTATATAAGCCCCTCATGTTTGGATTAAAAAGCGCATCTTTATTTGGTGATACCAAAAAACTTGAGAGAGAAATTGATGAATTTGTCGATATTGTCTCTGAAGTAGGCTTGGTATTTAAGTCTATCGTTCCAACTTATCTCAATTATTCAGCAAACGGTAAATTTGAAGAAATGGTTGAAAAAGTAAAAGAAATGGAAAGTAAGGCAGATAAAATTACCAAAGATGTTGAACACACCTTATATGAAGAAACATTAATTCCCGATGCTCGAAGTGATGTATTAAGAGTTCTTGAACATCTTGATGAAGTTATTGGAATGTATCAAGGTAATTGTTATCATTTCTCTATTCAAAAACCAAATTTTCCAAAAGAGTTTCATGACGATTTAATTGATTTAACAGAGACTGTAGTAAATTGTGTAGAGGCACTATGTTTAACAGTAAGATCGTTTTTTAGAAATATTAAATCTGTTAGAGACAATGCACACAAAGTGACATTTTATGAAAAAGAATCTGATATAAAATTTAGTTCTTTAGCGAGAAAAATTTTTGATTCTAATCTTTCTTTGGATCAAAAAATGCATCTACGTTATTTTGTTGAAAAAATTGATCGTATTTGTGATCAAGCAGAAGATATTTCAGATGAAATTCAGATCTACGCTATCAAAAGATCAGTTTAATTAATTTATGGAATTAACAATTATTATTTTTCTCTTAGGAGGATTATTTCTAGGATGGTCTTTAGGAGCCAATGATGCAGCTAATGTTTTTGGAACTGCGGTTGGCACGCGCATGGTACAATTTAAAACTGCTGCAATTGTTTGTAGTATCTTTGTTATTCTAGGAGCTATTATTAGTGGATCTGGAACAACCGAAACTCTGGGCAAGCTCGGATCAATTAATGCATTGCCTGGAGCTTTTGCCGCATGTATTGCTGCGGGACTCTCAGTATATATAATGACAAAATCTGGTCTTCCTGTTTCAACAACGCAGGCAATTGTAGGCGCTATTATAGGATGGAATTTATACACTGGATCTTCAACTAATATTCAAGTTTTAATTACGATTTTAGGTACTTGGGTTTTATGTCCTATTATTGCTGGTTTGCTTTCCATGCTTTTTTTTGTAATAACAAAAAATTTTCTACAAAAAGCAAAATTACATATTCTGCGATTAGACGCATATACGAGAACGGCTCTTTTATTAGCCGGTGCTTTTGGAGCGTACAGTCTAGGAGCTAATAACATTGCTAATGTAATGGGGGTTTTTGTCCCTATCTCACCTTTTACTGATATTAATATTTTAAATGATTTTAATTTCTCGTCCAAAGAGCAACTTTTTCTATTAGGTGGTATTGCTATAGCAGTTGGTGTTTTTACTTATTCTAAAAAAGTAATGTTTACTGTTGGAAATGATTTATTAAAAATGTCCCCTGTAGCCGCTTTCATTGTTGTGCTAGCGCATTCTATCGTTTTATTTTTATTTGCTTCTCAAGGTATTAGTAATTTTCTTCAGTCAATTAATTTACCCTCAATTCCTCTTGTTCCAGTATCAAGCTCTCAAGCAGTCGTGGGTGGAGTAATTGGTATAGGATTATTAAAAGGTGGAAAAGAAGTACAATGGACAATTGCAAGGAAAATTTCTCTGGGTTGGGTTTTGTTACCAATCCTTGCGGCATTAATATCTTTTATAATTTTATTTGTTTTACAAAATATTTTTAATTTAGCCGTAAATTATTAGACAACTAGCTCTTGATTGAGACGCATATGGACAAAACATACTTTTGTTGAAAAATCATTTTTGTTAGAATATTTTTCTACTTCTTTTACTCTGGAAAGAAAAATACCTTTTTTTTAATTTTTTTTTTAATTTTCTAATTTGATATAAATATTAGATATTAATATTAAATGAAACATATCGCTAATTTGATAGTCAGATTGCGGGCGATTTATAAATACAGCTAAAGAGATATACCTTAAAAATCTATATCTCTTTTTATAAGTGTTGTTGAAGTTAATGGAGAAAAAAATGAACAAAAGAGGATTATTAGAAAGACTTAAAAATGATTCAGTAATATGTGCAGAAGGATTTCTCTTTGAGGCAGAAAGAAGGGGTTATCTTGCTTCGGGAGAGTTTGTTCCAGAATTAGCATTAGAAAATCCAGAAGCACTGATGAATATTCATAAGGATTTTCAACATGCTGGTTCAGATATTGTTGAAGCATTTACATATAATGGTCACCGTGAAAAAATGCGTGTTATTGGGAAAGAAGAACTTCTAGAGCCCCTTAATAGAGCTGCTCTCAAAATTGCTAAAGCTGTTGCTAATGATCCTGGTGAAGGAAAAGAAAAGAATCTTCTTGCTGGCAATATTTCTAATACCAATATTTGGGATCCAAAAGATAAAAATAAACAAAATGAAGTAAGGTCGATGTTTGCTGAAATGATAGGTTGGTCTGTTGATGAAGGAGCTGATTTTGTTGTTGGTGAAACATTTTATTATGCTGAAGAAGCCTATACAGCGCTTGAAGAAATTAAAAAATCAGGACTTCCAGCTGTTTTAACAATTTCTCCTATGGGAGAAAATATTATGCGCGATGGAGTATCAGTTATTGATACATGTAAGGAATTAGAACAGCGAGGTGCAGATGTTGTAGGAATGAATTGTTTTAGAGGACCTAATACAATGATTCCTTATTTAGAAAAAATTCGTAAAGTAGTTAAATGTCATATGGCAGCACTACCTATCCCTTTTAGAACAACTAAAGCTCAACCCACATTCTTTAATCTAGATGATAATAATGGCTGCACATGTCCAGCACCTCACGGCAGAACATTCCCAACCGCGCTTGATCCCTTATATTGTAATAGATATGAAATAAGAGATTTTGCAAAAAAAGTTCATGCACTAGATATAAAATATATAGGTGTATGTTGCGGTGCTGCTCCAATGCATATTCGTGAAGTAGCTGAGGCAATAGGTAGAAAAGTACCCGCTAGCAGATATAGCGAGAAAATGTCTAATCACTTTATGTATGGAACAAATGAAAGAATACCTGAGCATATAAGTGGGTATGGAGATAAAGCTTAATAATAAAGACTATTCAAAACATATCTTCGCAAGAGTGTTTTGAGAAATTATGAAAAGAAAGTAATTCACATTTAGTTGATGTTAAAAAGTTTATATAATCATTTGGTATTTCTTTTAATATCTTTATAGGGAACCTGTTGTTCTTCTAAGGAACAACATTGGGGGAGTGGTAAGGCCTATCACTTCCCTTTTTTTGTTTTAAAAAGTTTTTTCATCTTATGGATTTGGCGTAATCGTCGTGATTATGTGATTGTTCTTTTGAACAAAGTTATATTAACTTACTTAAAGCACTAATATGAGCAGGCATTATATTGCAGCAACCTTTTAAAAATTTAGCACCATTGTTAAAGGAATTGATTGCAAAGTTAGAAAATTTTATTGGAGTTATATCTTTTCTTAAACCTAAATACGTATTTGGTTGTGCTGAAAATTTTTCATCTAATTCAAATTTATCTGGAATATCTATAAAAGCATTAATAGCAAAACCAAAGGGTAAATTTTGTTTTTTCAAATTGGACGAAACACCATTATAAATTTCTGGGGATACACAAGATGATATTAATCCAGCACAATCGAAGTTTTTTATTGCACTAGAAATTTCTTTTATTGATTCACCCGAAGGAAGTAATAGGTTTTTTCTAAAATGTAATCCAATCAGTATAGGTTTGTTAAAATCTTTAATTGCATTCAACGCTGTTATCATCTCTCTTATGGAACAAATTGCGTCTAAATAAAAAAAATCTACAAATGGGTTAAGCTCTTTAGCAGTTTGAAAAAATTCATCAAAAACTTCATTTTCATCATAGTTAACATGAGGTTGATAGGTAATACCCCGTGTAGGAATTGATCCAGCAATTAAGATATTTTTATTAGATTTATTACGAGCTATAATTGCTAGTTCACCAGCTCTTTTATTGGCAAAATTAAATTTCTCAATTATTCCATTTTCTGTAAATGTATTTTTTCTAACTTTAAAATTATTAGTTACTATAATTTCTGCTCCAGAGTTTATAAATTCTAGATGAGCATTTACAACAAGATGATTTAGATTTTCATCAACAAGTGCTGTTGCAGACCATAATGTTCCAGAAGTAATCATTCCTCTTTCAATTAAGGTTTGTCCCATTCCTCCGTCAAATATATATTTTTTTTTTAAAAACATAATTAGATCTTCAAAATATTATTAACAGAAATTTTGATATAGATTTAAGTTGAATTAATAAAATTTTTTTGTTTTAATTTTTAAAACAGAAATTAATTCTTCAAAAGAATTGAGAATTAGAAATATTTTTATGGTCTATAAGAAAAAATAAATTCTTCTTGTTTTTTTGTTTCAATAGCACCTTTTCTTCTTGATCGCACGAGCTGAATAGCCTCTTCTTTTTTAACTCCAAAATCAATTAATAATAATGCGGCGACTGTTCCTGCCCGTCCTTTTCCTCCACGACAATGCAAAACTATATTTTTGCCTTCGATCAATTCATTTTTTAATAAAACTTTTGTTGTTTCCCACTTAAATTTAAATTCAGTATTAGGAGCACCTAAATCTCTAATGGGTAGATGGTACCACTTTAACTTATTATGATAGATTTGTTCAACGAAGTTTTTTTTATTACAGATTTTTTCAAACTCACTATCTTCTACAAAAGATGTAATTGAAGAACAATTATTATCCTTAAATATTTTTAATTCTTTTAAAAAAAATGAAATATCAAAACGCGTATTTTCGATTAAACCGGGGAAGGATGTAAGAATAATTTTTCCAGCAAATTTAGAGGTATCTAAAAAATCATAATTGTCAAAATTCATAAATTAATTATTTAAAAATAAATTATGAGCCTCTTCAACATAATGTTTAAAATAATCAAGAGAAGGCGTTTTTTTATTTAAGATTTTGGCTTGATCATCAAAACGTCTTAATTCTATAGCTTCTTTCATGAAAGGTTTTTCAACAAAAATTTTGGCTTCCTCCTTTGTAAAAGGACCACCTTGAGCTTCTAAAGATAGTTTTGATGCTTCAGATAGAAGGTCATAATATCCTTCTTCTACAGCAGACAAATATCTCTTAGAATCAACATGTGCTTGTATTGGGCGAATAACTTCTGCTCCAAAATATTCAGCTAGATAATTTGCTCCTATATTTTCGTGATGACCATCTTTGCCTTCATGAATGGGGTCGTCACCATCATATAATAAGTGCCCTATATCATGTAGCAAAGCGGCCGCTATAGTAGGATTAGGTAAATTATTATTTTCTGCTAATTCAGCACATTGTAAGGCATGTTCTAATTGTGTTACATCTTCATTTCCATACTGTAGATCAGCTCCTTTGGTTGCCAAAAGATTTAATAGATGATTAACAATATTTTCCACACAGAAAAAATACAACTTTAAGAAAAAATTGCAAATCAATTTTTTATTTAATTGCTAGTGAGCTAATTAAGAATTAAATAGTTAACTCAATTAAGAATATGGATAAAAAACTTCTTACACCTGGACCACTTACTACCTCCATGACAACCAAAGAAGCCATGCTTCATGATTGGGGTTCGCGAGATCAAAAATTTATTGATCTGAACCATTCTATTCGTGAATCTCTTGTAAAACTTATTGATGGTGAAAATAATTACCAATGTGTTCCAATGCAAGGTAGCGGAACATTTGCAGTAGAATCAATGGTTGGCTCTCTCACATCTAAAGATGCAAAAATATTAATATTAATTAATGGAGCATATGGTCACCGTATGAAAAAAATGTGTGACTATGTTGGTAGAGAATGTATTGCTTATGAAGTTGCGGAACATGAACAACATGATTTAGGTGAAATTGAAAACATTATAGATTCTAATACTGATTTAACTCATGTGTTTGCTGTTTACTGCGAAACAACCTCAGGAATATTAAATCCTATTCAAAAAATATCTGACTTAGTAGCAAAAAAAAATTTATCATTATTTATTGATGCTATGAGTGCTTTTGGCGCTCTTCCTCTTAGTAGTAAAACAATTGTATTTGATGCTGTTGCTGCTTCTTCCAACAAATGTTTAGAAGGAGTTCCAGGAGTAGGCTTTATTTTAGTTAAAAATAATATTATCGAAAAAGCAAAAGGAAATGCACATTCTTTAAGTTTAGATCTATATGATCAGTGGCAGGCGATGGAAAAAAATAAACAGTGGCGTTTTACTCCTCCCACACATGTTTTAGCTGCCTTTCAACAAGCTATAAATGAACATTCAAAAGAAGGGGGGGTTGAAGGAAGACATAAAAGGTATTCAAATAATTGCAAAATAATTTGTGATGGTATGAAAGAAATAGGTTTTAAACAATTACTATCAAATGAATTACAAGCACCAATAATTATAACATTTATGCAGCCTCAAAATTCAAATTTTAATTTTGAAGAATTTTATGATGCTTTAAGTAATAAAGATTTTTTGATTTATCCAGGCAAGCTTACTGTTGCTGATACTTTTCGTATTGGATGTATTGGAAATTTAGATGAAAATGATATGCATGATACCATTAAGGCCATAAAAGAAGTTGTTAATGAATTACAAATTAAAATTAATTAAAAGTAATATTTATGCAGGCCATTGAAATCCCCTTAGTCAAAGCTACAAATGAAACTCTTAAAGGATATGGTTATTTAATAGACTCATTTGAAAACAGTGATGTTGAAATTGTAACTTGGCCAAAACAAGGTTGGCGAGAAATTGATGAAGGAACAGGTAATGAAGCGGGCTATACCGAAGGTTCGTTTGATACTTGGTGGGAAGGCTCAACTCTTTATGGGCAAAATAATGCTGTGCAACATAATAGTGAGTATGAAATAGATGGAAAATATATTTTAGGCTATTCTGCCCCTCCAGAAAATATTGAAAATAATACAGAATATAGTGAGCCAGAAGAGATTTATATATGGCATGTTAATTACCACCCAGATGGAGGACAGTTATTTTTTCCCTCTGAAAGAGGTCCATTTATTTCACCTCTTGCGTTACCTGGCGATGATATTCAAGCAGAAGATTTTAAGGCATTTTATTTTGATGGATCAAAAGGTTTATATATTCATCCCAATATTTGGCATGAGGGTGTTTTCCCTGTTCAAAAGAAAAGTTCTTTTATGGGCAAACAAGGGAAAGTACATGCCCGTGTTAGCATCGATTTAAAAAAAGAATTTAATAAGTATCTTTTTTTTAAAACAAAACTTTAATTATTCATTTAAAATATTTTTTTAAATATGAAAATAATCCATTTATCAGATCCTCATATTTCTCCAGATAAACTTTTTGAACATGATGCTAAAGAGAGATTTTCACTCGCTCTTCAACATATTTGCAACAATCATTTAGACTCAAAGCTATTTGTTATATCAGGAGATTTAACGCATGACGGGGATAGTGAATCTTATAATAAATTAAATGAAATATTATTAAATTCCAAAATACCAAAACATTTGTTTCCAAAATTACTTATGGGTAATCATGATGATAGGGAACAATTTAAACAAATATTTACAAAAATATCTTTAGATGAAAATGGTTTTGTTCAATATTTTGAAGACATTGAAGATAAACGTTTTATTTTTTTAGATACAAATTTATCAAATACCCATCAAGGACATTTTTGCAACAACAGACAAAGTTGGCTTATCAATACTTTAGAAAATGCTTCAGATAATAATAAACAAGTTTATCTTTTTATGCATCATAATCCTTTACCCCTAGGAGAACCCACTAGTGATTATATTGGTTTACAACAAGGAGATGAATTTAAAGATATATTAATTAAATTTAAAAAAATTATTCAACATATTTTTTTTGGTCATCAACATATTACGGTATCAGGAAATTATTTAAATATACCTTTTAGTGCGCCGAGAAGTACTTGGTCTCCATTAGTGCCCAATTTTTCAAAAAACTATAGATTGGGAACGGCTAATACTGATCCAAATTATAATGTAATATTAATTAATAAAAACTCACTGGTAGTCCATACTGAAGATTTTTTAAAAGATAATATCAATTGGTTTGAGACAACTAAAAAATTTTAATTTGTAAAAATTTAAAGTAATTACTACTTTTTCAAAAGCATCTTTATTAACAAAAATATTTAAGTTTATTAAAAATCTACCAAGGAAGTGAAAATGTTTTTACATTAGTAAAACTTTTCATTGCTTCGATAACTCCCTCTTTATAACCCAGGCCTGAGTCTTTAATTCCCCCAAAAGGAGACATCTCTATTCTGTATCCAGGAACTTCCCATATGTTAACTGTACCAACATTTAAATTTTGAATATATTTTTTTGCCCTCATAAAATTATTCGTACAAACTCCAGAAGATAATCCAAAAGCAGTGGAATTAGAAATTGTTATAACTTCATCATCTTCATCAGGAACTCTAATGATAGGAATGACAGGACCAAATGTTTCTTCCATTACTAGTTCACTTTTTGGATTAACATGATCAATTACAATAGGAGGCAACAAAGCGCCTTCAAGTCCAGGATGATATAATATTTTAGCACCATCTTCAGCTGCCATAGAGACACGTTTATCAAATAATTGTGCTGCTTCGGCATTTACAACCGTACCTAAATCCGTTTTTGAATCCATTGGGTCACCAAATTTAATTTTCTTTGCTCTCTCTAAGGCCATTTCAACAAATCGATCAGCTATTTTGTTTTGACATAATATTCTTTTAACAGCTGTGCAACGTTGGCCAGAATTTTTTGTAGCGCCAGTAACAGCAAGTTCAACTGCTTTCTTTAGATCGTCATCATCTAAATCATTTAAAACAATTAGAGGATCGTTACCTCCTAATTCTAAAACAGTTCTTTTGTATCCAGCTTGTTCTGCAATATATTTTCCAACACCTACACTTCCAGTAAATGTTATTAAATCAATATTAGGATTTTGAATCATTTCTAATCCAATATCATCAGGCCAGCCAGTAACTACTGAGAACATCTCAGGTGGTAAGCCTGCCTCATATAATATATCTGCTAACAACATAGCTGTCATTGGCGTTAACTCAGTTTGTTTGCAAACAGTGCAGTTATTAGTTGCTATAGAAGGAGCAATTTTATGTGCAACCATATTTAAAGGGTGGTTAAAAGGTGTAATAGCTGAAATAGCTGTTAGAGGTTCTCGTATAGTAAAAATTTTTCTAGCCTTTCCATGTGGTGTTAAATCACACGAAAATATCTCACCATCATCATAAATACATAATTGAGCGGTAAGAGAAAAAACATCAAATGCTCTTCCTACTTCATATAACGAATCTTGTTTTGATAAACCAAGTTCCATTGTGATCATATCTGAAATTTCATCTTTTCTTTTAACTAATAATTCCGCAGTATTTTGTAAAATTTTTTGCCTCTCATATCTTGTTAATTTTGGTGTAAAGTTTGCAGCAATATCTAAAGCTTGTTTAGCATGTTCTGCATTTCCTGCAGGAACAGTTCCTATAACATCTCCAGTGAAAGGATATTCAACTTCTATAACTTTTTCTGCATTAACCTTTTTACCAGCTATACGCATTGATTCATTTATGATTTTATTGTTCATGAATTTGTTCCAGAGATTGCATAATAAAATGCATCATAGTTATATAATTGTTTATTAGAATCAATTTGAGGCATTTTTTTATTTACAATAAAGGGTACTTCCCTCTCATGCAACCCACCATGTGAGCGAAGTGGTTCATTTAAACCGCTTAGATTGTGCTTATCTTTAGAAGAACCAATAGTCATAAATTCAGAGGACATACAAATAATATCCCCCATTCTATCTTTAGGTAGATTGTATTGGGAACAGCCTTCTTCCTTATTTAAAACTACTTCAATATCTTTGATCTTTTTTATCTCCATCATTACATCTTCTAAATCATTTTTATCTTCTAAATAAATTGTAGCGAAAGAACCTAAAGCGCCATGGTGTACAACATAGGGATCTGTAATAGGAAGAATGACTTTTGTTTTATTTTTATTAAATTTATCATCAAGATGGTCTTGTAAAAAAATTGCATTGGGAGAGCCATCTTCTTTTGATTTTGGCTTCATGCCATGATCGGCTGTAATAATAATTGTTGCACCTAATTCATCTAGTTGACCAATATATTTATCAAACATGGAATAAAATTTGTTAGCAACTTCGTGTCCTGGGGCATACTTGTGCTGAATATAATCAGTTGTTGATAGATACATAATATCTGGTTTAAATTCTTCCATGAGTTTAACGCCAGCAGCCATTACAAACTCTGATAAATCCTGAGAGTAAACTTCTGGAACTGGCATGCCTAACCATTCATTAACATTTTCAATTCCGTTTTCTATTTTTGTTGCTTGATCTGATTTTTCAGCAGAGAAACATATTGTTCTACCTTCATTAAATTTTAAACCATTACCAAGAAGTGTGCGTAATTTGTCTTTAGCTGTTACAAGTGCAATTTTTGCACCTGCTTGATAAAATTTTTCAAATATTGTTGGAGCCCTTAGATACTGAGGATCATTCATCATCACTTCTTTGCCAGTTTCAGGTGTATAAAAAAAATTTCCACAAATACCGTGTACAGAACTTGGCTGACCTGTAACAATTGAAATATTATTTGGATTTGTAAAACTTGGAATGGCACTATGGGCCATAAGATTCTCTCCCTTTTGTATAATATCATCAAGGTTTGGTGTAAGATTTAACTTTGATGCTTCATCTATGTATTCTTTTTGACTACCATCAAGACATATAACAATGGATGTTTGATTTAGAATACTAGGATATTCTCTATTATTAATAGAAAGAGTGTTGGTCATTTTTTTGCTTTATATATTGATACGACAATAAAAATCAATAGATTATAAATAATACTTAATTAATGAAAGCATAACTTTGACAATAAATTTTATTTTCTTATTAATTCTTTTATCAGCTCTATTTCATGCAACATGGAGTGCTATTATAAAATCAAGTTCTAATCCTTTATCTTTAATGGGCATAACTTCTTTGATGGAAATTATAATTTTTATTCCTCTCACTTTTTATGTTCCTTTTCCTACTTTAGAAATTTGGTTTTTTTTATTAGCAACAGTAATCATTCACGTACTCTATAGATTGAATGTTATTTATTCTTATAAATATGGAGATTTATCATTTGTTTATCCTATAGCTAGAGGAGGCTCTTCACTTTTAATTGCTCTCTTTAGTATTATATTTTTATCAACCTCTATAAATACATACGGTTTTGGAGGCATAATAATAGTTTGCCTAGGTTTGTTTTTGATTTCATTTTCTTCAAAAATAAAATTTAATAGAGCAGCTTTTTTTTTAGCATTATCTACAGCTGTATTAATCACACTATATACTTTAGTGGATGGTATTGGAGTAAGAAAAGCTGAAAATGGTTTTACATATATATTCTGGTTATTTGCCTTAAACGGAGTACCTCTTTTAATCATTTCAATTTTTTCAAAAAAAGGTCTTAGAGATAGGAATTCATATACCATTAAATCTGGAATTGCGGCTGGATTTTTTGCAACGAGTAGTTATGCGTTGGTTGTGTGGGGAATGCAGTTTATTGAAATTGCCTATGTGTCTAGTATTAGAGAAATAAGTATAGTTATTGCAGCAATTATTGGATTATTATTTTTAGCTGAAAAAGAGGCAAAAAAGAGAATTATCCCTTCCATATTAATAGTCATGGGAATTAGTATTGTTTATTTCCAGTTATAGAAGTTTTAGATTTATCAATTCTATACAATTATCGTAGACATTATTAATTTTTTTTTCTATAGCATTTTCATATGGATGAAGAAGTGACAAAAGTTCCTGCAGATATTGAAACTATTTGTTGCGATGGGGGACAAGATGGTTTAGGACATCCCGCAGTTTACTATACATTTGGTTCAACAAATAAAATTGTTTGTAGTTACTGCGGAAAAATATACGAGAGAGATCAAGAATAATATGTACAAAGAATCCTGGGGTTTAAAAAGAATTTGTCCTATGTGTAGCAAACAATACTACGATTTAGGAAGGACTGAATTGGAATGTCCTGAGTGTGGAAAAGAAATTGAAGTTACAACAATGTCTCGTCCACGAAGAGGTCGTAAACCTGGCACAACAAATGCTGCACCTTTAACAAACCCAATACCTCCTAAACCAAAAGAAAAAGAAGACGATCTAGACATAGAGAATTTGGATTTAGATAATACTGAAGATCAAGTAGAAGATGATACAGTACTTCTTGAAGATGAAACAGATGTCGATCCAGCTGTCGACGTTGGTATTAAACCAACTGAAGAAGGCGAAGAAGAATACTAGATTAAATAAAACACCAACTATTAACTAATTACATTCATTTATATGACTACTATACTATCTAAAACGTGGGCCCTTTTTTTTGGATTTGCAATAATTTGTCTAGCACATGGACTGCAAGGAACATTAATAGGAGTCAGATCTGTAATAGAAGGTTTTGGTTTTTTTTCTACAGGTGTCATAGTGGCAGGATACTATGTTGGCTATTTATCAGGATCATTATTAATTCCGATACTATTAAGGCGAGTAGGTCATATACGTGTATTTGCTGCTTTGGCTTCTTTGGCATCAATTGCAATTCTTCTTCACTCAGTGTTATTAGATCCTTATTCTTGGTTTTGTATTAGAATATTAACTGGAATAAGTTTATCGGGCATTTTTGTTATTATGGAAAGTTGGTTAAATGACAAATCAACCAATGAAACGCGTGGCCAACTTTTATCAGTTTATATGATTATAACTTTTGCATTTCTTGGATGCGGTCAATTTCTCTTAAACATTAGTGATCCTGCTAAAGTAGATTTGTTTATATTAGTTTCAGTATTATTATCTTTTGCACTTTTGCCAATATTATTATCAACTACAGAGCAACCAAATTTTTCAAACCCAAAATCTTTATCCTTAAAAGAGTTTTATATCATATCACCACTTGGATTTATTGGCGCTTTGTTTACAGGACTAATTCATAGTGCCGTTTTTGGATATGGAGCAGTGTATGCCGCTTCTAAAGAACTGGGGCTATTTGAAATTTCTATGTTTATGGTCATAATTAGTTCTTTTGGGGCACTTTCCCAGTGGCCTATTGGATATTTGTCTGACAGAATTGATCGAAGAATCATATTAATAGGGACTACTTTTATAGCCTCTGGATTATGCTTACTTATTGTAGGCTCCTCTTATCTTTCATTAATTATGTTTTTTATTTTTGTCGCTTTTTATTCAGCTGTTTGTTTACCAATGTATTCCTTGGCTGTAGCACATGTGAATGATTTTTTAAAACCTGATGAAATAGTTGCGGCAAGTTCTTCTTTTGCTATTCTTGTTGGAATAGGGGCGGTAATGGGACCAATATTGGTTTCTAGTTTTATGAGTTTGATTGGAGCTAATGGGTTTTTTATTTATTTATTAATAGGGCATGCAATGCTTGGTCTATTTGGATTATACAGAATGGCAAAAAGAGCAAAGCCAGTAGATTTGGAATCACAATATACACCATTGCCTCGAAATATTACTGCTGCTGGTATGGAATTAAATCCTGTTACTGATCCTATCGACGAATAAATATTTTTTTATAGAAACGATAACTTAATAATAAAATAATTATACCTATATAAATTATAGGCTCTGTTTTATTAGCCCTAACCAACATAAAAAAATGAAAACTTGAAAGAATAGCAGCTGGGTAGATTAAGTAATGAATTTTTTTCCATAAATTAAATCCTAATTTTTTTATCATGCCATCAAATGAAGTGATGGCCATAGGTATTAAACACAAAAAACTAATAAATCCAAAAGTAATAAATGGTCTTTTAATAATATCCTTGATGATGAACTGAAAATTAAAAAAATGATCTAAAAAAATATAAGTCGAAAAATGTAAACATACATAATAAAAAGCAAATAAACCAATTGTACGACGCAGCGTAACTAAGGATCGAAAAAATCTTAAATCGGAAAGAGAAGAAATAATAAGTGTTAGAATAATTAATCTTAAAGCCATCTCGCCCAAATTATCCATTAATTTTTCAATAGGGTTTACTCCTAAATTTCCTATCAATAATAAATAAATCCAATAAAAACTTGGAAGAAATAACAATATTATAATTGGGGGTTTTGTTTTTTTAACCCTGTTGGTCGAAAGCATATTTTAATAATATGTTTGAAGATCCATATCTTTATACAAATGAGCAACTTCTTCTTCATATCCGTTAAACATGAGAGTGGGACGGCGCATAAATTCACCAATTCTTCTTTCAGTTGCTTGACTCCATCTTGGATGGTCTACAGTATTATTTACATTTGAATAAAAACCATACTCATTTGGAGCTACCATTGACCATGTTGCACTAGGTTGTTCTTCAACAAAACGAATAGTTTCAATGGATTTAATTGATTTAAAACCATATTTCCACGGCACTACAAGTCTAAGGGGAGCGCCGTTTTGATTTAATAAATCATGGCCGTATAAACCAGTTGATAAAATTGTTAGTGAGTTCATTGCCTCATCCATTCTTAGACCTTCAACATAAGGCCATGGCAATAGACGTCTTTTTTGTCCTGGCATTTCTTCAGGTCGAAAGATAGTGACAAATTGAATATACTTTGCGTTACTGAGGGGAGAAGCAATTTTAATTAACTCTGATAAAGGAAAACCTTGCCAAGGAATGACCATTGACCACGCTTCGACACATCTAAGTCTATATATACGATCTTCAATCTCAATTTTTTTTAACAGATCTTCTAAATTTATCTCTAATGGTTTTTCTACTAAGCCTTCAATTTTGATAGTCCAAGGTTTAGGATTAAACAAGCTTGAGTTATTTGATGGATCAGATTTGCCCATCCCAAATTCATAAAAATTATTATAGGTTGTTATTTCTTCATACGTATTCAACTCATCATTTTCATCTAATTTTGAAATGTATTTAGATGAATCGTTATTATGCAAAGCTTTTGCCGAAAGAGATAGAGATGCAGCTATAGAAAAGGCGCTTGCAGTTTTGACAAATTTTCTTCTATTCAAATATGTTGAATATGGGGTAATTTCTGAAGGTAAAATTTTTTTCATTAAAATAAAACTATATACTAAAATATTAACTTTGATAAATTATCATAAAGTTACTTCATTTATATAGTAACTATTGATAAGATAACAAATATGAAATTTATATGTCATAAATTTATTATACTTTTATTTGTTTTTTTATTTTCTCAGTCTGGTCTAGCAAATAAAATGCATGGGATCGCTATGCATGGATTACCAATGCATAGTTCAGATGAAAAGCATCTTCCTTATGTCAATCCAGATGCACCCAAAGGGGGTGTTTTACGCATAGGTGTTTATGGTTCTTTTGATAATTTAAATCGTATAGCTTTCAAGGGATCGAGAGCAGCAGGGTTGGGCTATATAAATGATACCTTAATGCGAAGAGTATGGGATGAGGCTTTTTCATTATATGGTTTAATAGCGGAATATGCAGAAATGCCAGAAGACCGCTCTTCCATAACATTTTATATAAATCCTAAAGCTAAATTTCATGATGGCTCTCCTATTACTAGAGAAGATGTTTTGTTTAGTCTTGAAACTTTTCAAAATAAAGGAACCCCTAATCAAAAGAAAACATACGGCAAAGTTATTAAAACAGAACTCGTAGATCAAAATGGAATTAAAATGATCTTTGTTAACAATGAAGATAAAGAATTACCATTAATCATAGCTGGCTTCCTGCCAATTGTTCCAAAAAAATATTATGAAAATATTGATGTAACTAAAACTTTTCTTGATATTCCTCTCGGCAGTGGTCCGTATACTATAGAAAGTTTAGAGCCTGGTAGACAAATTAAATATCAAAGAGTCAAAGATTATTGGGCAAAAGATTTATTAGCAAATAAGGGTCAATATAATTTTGATACGTTAATTTATGATTACTACAAAGACTCGAATGTACTACTAGAAGCATTTAAGGTTGGGGAATATGATTATAGAAGAGAGTACAATGCTAAACGATGGCAAAGTAATTATGTTTTTGATGCAGTAGATAGAGGGGATGTCATTTTACAGGAAATGAAAAATGATCGGCCAACTGGAATGAATGCTCTTGTTATGAACTCAAGAAAAGAAATTTTCAACAATCCTCAGGTAAGGCTTGCATTAAGCTATGCCTATGATCATGAATGGATCAATAAAGCTTTATATAATAATGCTTATACTCGTACAGATAGTTATTTTGATAATTCTCCACTGGCATCCTCAGGACTACCATCTGAAAATGAATTAAAACTTCTTAATCCTTGGAAGAATCAATTACCTAAAGAAATATTTAATCAAACCTACCAACCACCTGTTTCTGATGGATCAGGTATGCCTCGTGATAATTTGCGTATAGCAAAAAAAATTCTTGAAGGTGAAGGTTGGTTTGTTGAAGATGGAAAATTAATGAAAGATGGAAAAGAATTTGTCTTTGAATTTTTAATCGTAAGTCCTTCTGTAGAAAAAATAGCATTGGCTTTTCAAAAAACTTTGGAGGTTTTAGGTATTACTATGTCCGTGCGAACTGTAGATTCTTCTCAATATCAAGCAAGAATGCTAAATTATGATTTTGATATGATTAAAGCTTCTTGGAATGTAAGCTTGAGTCCAGGAAATGAGCAACAATTTTATTGGGGATCTGAAGTTGGTAAAAAAGATGGAAGTAAAAATTATGCTGGGGTTAATAGTCCAGTAGTGGATAGCTTAATTGAAACTTTGATAGGAGCAAAAACTAGAGAAGAATTAACAACGGCTATCCATGCATTAGACAGAGTTTTATTATGGGGGCACTATGTTATTCCCTTGTATCATAGTAATACAGACCGTATAGCCTATTGGAATTTTTTGGAATTTCCGGATGAGATTCCCTTGTATGGCTTAGTTATAGAGTCATGGTGGGCTAATTCAGAAAAAGCCTCAAAACTTCAAAGATAACAAATAAGGATTATTTATATGAGCCACATGAAGGCAAATTTTTTAATGTTAATCGCTTCCTTAATATGGGGAACGGCCTTTGTTAGTCAAACAACTGGTATGGGTTTTATTGGACCCTTCACATTTAGTTTTGCACGTTTTTTTTTGGCAGCTTTAACTGTTTTGCCTTTGGCTTTGTATTTTGAAAAACAGAATTTTGAAATTTTTTTTAAAAATAAAAATTTTATTTATTTAAGTTTATTTGCTGGCCTTGCTTTGTTTGGTGGAATGGGACTTCAGCAATATGCATTGCTAAAATCTCAAATTGCTAATGCTTCATTTTTAAGTACTCTTTATGTGCCAATAGTAAGTTTAATTTCACGGTTTATTTTTAAATCCAGATTGCATTGGATTGTTTGGATAGCTGTTTTGTTATGTATCTATGGTTCCTATTTGCTATCTTCTAATCAAGCACTAGAAATACAAAGGTCTGATAGTTTATTGTTTATCGCAGCAGTATGTTTTGCAATTCATATAATCTTGATCGATGTATTTATGAAACAATTTTATAGCCCTTTTACGTTTGGATTTATACAGTATGCAGTTGTTTTTTTGTGTTCTACGATTTTGGCCTTCTCATTTGAAACTCCTACACTAGCAAATATAAAATTAGAATGGTTTGAGCTTATTTATACAGGCGTAGCTTCTGCTGGGATAGGATACACACTTCAAATCATTGCTCAAAGCAAAGCTAGTCCTGCCCCTGCTGCTATTATTTTATCAATGGAGTCAGTATTTGGAACAATAGCAGGATGGATTTTAATAAACCAGGTTTTAGATACAAATAAAATACTCGGTTGTATTGCAATTTTTATAGGAGTGATTATAGTGCAGCTAATTCCAATTTATACAAATAAAAAATAAGATGAGTGAAAGACTAGACGTCGTAGGTATAGGAAATGCAATGGTTGATGCAATCATTCCTTCAAATCAAAATGAGATTGAAAAACATAATATTAATCGTGATTCCATGAATCTAATTGATGAAGATTTAAAAAATAATCTACATCAAGAATACAAAATCAAAGAAATGATTGGGGGCGGATCCTTAGGAAATTCAATGTTTGGCATTACTTCTTTTGGAGGTAATGGAAGTTTTATTGGCAAAATTAAAGATGATAATATTGGAGATTTTTTACAAAAAGATATGATACGTGAGGGTTTGCAATTTCCTCTAGGCTTTACTTCTCCTGATATTTCTACTGGTTGTTGTACTATTTTTGTGGAAGAAGATGGCACAAGAACAATGTGCACATTTCTTGGGGCAGGAACTTTAATTAGTCCCGAAGATATAAAAGAGAATCAAATTGTTAATCATAAAATGGCTTATTTAGAAGGCTATCTATGGGATAATGAAAACGCAAAAAAGGCAATGAAAAAAATGGTAGATATATGTAAGGCAGATGATCAGAAAGTTGCATTTACTTTGTCAGACTTATTTTGTGTTGATCGCCATCGTGATTCTTTTTCAGAATTAATTCATAATGACATTGATATTCTATTTGGCAATAGTGATGAGATTTGTTCTATGTCTCAATCTTCAACTATCGAAGAAGGGATAGAATATGCTAAATCATTAAAAATTATTTGTGCAATTACTCTTGGTGATAAAGGATCAGTAATTGTCAATAATAATGATGTTATAGAAATAGAACCTATAAAAGTTGATAAAGTAGTAGATACAACAGGAGCAGGCGATCTTTTTGCTTCAGGATTTTTATTTGGTATGTCGAGAAAAAAAGAACTTAAAGAATGTGGTCATTTAGCATCTGTTGCTTCAGCAGAAGTAATATCACATTATGGTGCCAGACCTTTGGTAAAATTATCTAGCTTAATTTAATTAATAATTTTTCTTTTATTTGATCTTCGCAAAAAGATGATTGTATTGAATTAAACGTTAAAGATCTTAACTCATCATTCGATAATCCTAACTTAGACATTACGTCGTATTCACCTTGAATTGTTGCATTAAAAAAAGGTGGGTCATCCGAATTAACTGTTATTTTAACACCGGCGTCATATAATTTTTTAACAGGATGATTTTCATAACTATCATAAATTTTTGTAGCAATATTGCTTGTTGGACAAGTTTCTAAAATAATTTCTTGTTCAATAATTTCTTGAACTAAATTTGCATCTTCAATAGACCGAACTCCATGTCCTAATCTTGTGGGATGTAATAGCTTTATAGCATTTCTAATATTTTCTGGACCATCCCATTCTCCTGCATGAACAGTAATAGGAAAATTTGCTTCTTTAAGCATATCAAATGTTTTAACAAATAGATTGGGTGGGAAATGCAATTCATCTCCTGCTAAACCAAACCCAACAAGACAAGGGTGAGGATTTTTCAAAACTTCATAGGCAGTATCTTGAACAGATTCAGGACCTAAGTGCCTTATGCCATTCATTATAAATCTAGAAACTATTCCAAAATCTTTTTCAGCCTGTAAAGAAGCTTCATGGACACCATCTAAAAAGGAGTGATAAGTCATACCCTTTTTCTTAGCATGGGTAGAAGAGACCATTGCTTCAACATAGATTGTGTCACTAGCAGCACAATCTTTTAAGTATTGATATGTTAATTCTCTGTAGTCTTCTGGTGTATGAATAACAGAGGTGATCAAATCATATTTTTTAATAAAATCATAAAAATCATCCCATTCATAAGCATATTTTGTACCAAAAAGATCCTCTGATAAGTTGACATTATTTCGCTTAGCAAATTTACGACACAAATCTGGGGTAATTGTCGCCTCTAAATGAACGTGTATTTCAGATTTAAATATTTGTTCTGTTGAGTTCATGTGATTTTTTTTATATTTATATATTAAATGACACAAATAAATAATTTATCCAGAAGAAAATTTATTATTGGTGGGGGCTGCATGTGCGGAGCTTCACTATTGTTATCTTCATGTACTGAAGTTGCACTTTCAGAACGAAAACAATTAAATATTATGTCAGATGATTTTTTATATTCAAGAACCTTTCCTGCCTATAATAATTTTAAATCACAATCCAAACTTATAACTGGTACTTCCGAATACAATCAAATTGTTGATATTGGTTTTAAAACTCGTGATGCTATTAATGTTTATTATGAAACTAATTCACAAAAAAATCCTACTTCTAATTTTCAATGGGAATTTATTCTTGTTGATGATGATCAAACAAAAAACGCATGGTGTATGCCTGGTGGTAAAATTGCATTTTATTCAGGTATATTACCAATTCTAAAAAACCAAGATGGAATAGCATCTGTTATGGGACATGAAATAGCTCATGCTGTAGCAAGACATTCTGCAGAAAGAGCAAGCACTGCCATGGTAACTGATCTTGGAATTATGGCATTAGAACAATTAGTGTTAGGACAGAGACTACCACAGGCTGCTGGATATGTAAGACAATTTGGATTAGATCTACCCTTTAATAGAAGACAAGAGTCCGAAGCAGACTACTTAGGTTTAATTTTTTCAAGTTTAGCTGGTTATGATATTAACGAGTCATATAAAGTTTGGGAAAGAATGAAAGAAGATATGGGGGGGTCTGGACCTTCAGAATTTTTTAGTACTCACCCATCTCCTGATAATAGAATAAAAAAATTAAAAGAGTGGATACCAATTGTTTCAAAACTATATCCTGTTATAGGATAGCTCATGTTATCAGTTAATATAAAAGACTTAAGTTACTCAATAAAAGATAAAAAGATATTAAATAAAATTAATTTAGAATTAGAGAAAGATAAAATTGCTTGCATTCTTGGTCCCTCAGGGTGTGGAAAAACAACTTTGTTAAAACTTATTGCAGGCTTATCACATGTCCAAGATGGAGAAATTTATTTAAATAACAATCTGGTAAGCTCAAATAATATTCATTTAAAAACAGAAAAAAGAAAAATAGGTTTTTTATTTCAAGACTACGCTTTGTTTCCTCACCAAACAGTTAAAGAAAACTTGCAATTTGCTATTAAAAATAAATCTATCTCTCATACAATTAAGGAAATATTAGACGTAATTAAACTATCTGATTCTTTAGATAAGTATCCGCACGAATTAAGTGGTGGGGAGCAACAAAGAGTAGCTTTGGCACGTTCAATTATTGCAAAACCAGATATTTTATTACTTGATGAACCTTTTTCAAGTCTAGATTTAAATTTAAGAGAAGAAGTTAGGGATGATACTTTACACTTGCTTCAAAAGTCTAATATTTCAGTTTTAGTTGTAACACATGATCCATTTGAAGCTATGTTTATTTCTAATAAAATTTATATTATGAATAAAGAAGGTAGAATAGTACAATCTGGATCTCCAAAAGAATTATATAATCTGCCAAACTCATCATACGTTGCAAATTTTTTTGGAGAAACAAATAAATTTAGTGGAATGGTAAAAAACAAAACTGTTGAAACACCTGTCGGAGAATTTAAAGTCGATGAAAGCCTAGAGTCTAAAAATGTAAATGTATACATTAGACCTGAGGCAGTTAAATTAAATCAAGAACAAACTCCTGTTAATGGAATTAAAGGAACGGTGATGGCATCAAAATTAATGGGGGGTTATAGTTTTATTCATTTATCAGTATTAAATAATGATAATGAAATTGTTCACGTTCATAGTCATATGCCCCCAAATTTTTTACCCAACCAATCCAGTGCAGTAGGCATAGAGATTGATACAGAGAAGACTTTTATTTTTCCTGCTAATTAATTTGTTTTATTAGAATATTTTTTTATTGTTCTGCTTAAAAAAATAACAGGGCCCAGACCCGCTACTACAATTATTAGAGCTGCAAAAGATGATTCTTCCAACATTTCATCTGATGCATACTGATAGACATATGTAGCAAGTGTTTCAAAATTAAAAGGTCTTAATAAAAGAGTAATTGGGAGTTCTTTTAAAATATCTACAAAAACTAAAATTCCCCCCACCAATATATTTGTATAAGTCAAAGGTAATATAACTTTTTTCATTGTTGTTAAAAAACTTCTGCCCATTGTTCTCGAAGCATCAATAAGATTAGGATTAATTCTCATAATGCCTGATCTGATTGATCCATTACCAATTGCTAAAAAACGCAATGTATAAGCAAAAATTAATACTATAAATCCACCAATAAAATAATTTATGTGGAAATAGAAAATCTCATTTAACCATCCTACAAAAACAACAACTCCAACCGCTAAAATTGTTCCAGGAAATGCGTATCCACAAGATGCTAAAAAAATTAGTGATTTCTGAAAAGTGTTAGACTTGTAAGTTGCAACAACTACCATAAGAAAAGATAAAAGCATAATCGTTGTAGATGCAACAAATGAAATAGTGATACTTGTAATAGCCGTATCTACAACTTCACTTATATTAACAACGGAATACCCTTTTAAAACAAAGTTTAATAATACAGATACTGGAATAATAAAGCCAAGTATTAGTGGGATTAAGCAAGTTATAAAAAATAATATTTTTTGATAATTTGAAATCTTGTCTAAATCTATTGTTTCTTGCCTGCTATGTTTTTCATAAAATCTCTGATTTCGCCTTGCTATTAATTCTAATGTTAAAAGTATTACTACTATAAAAAATAATATTGAAGATATTTGAGCAGCGCCAGAGAGACTATTCATTCCAAGCCACACGTTAAATACGCCTAGTGTTAGAGTTTCTATTGCAAAATAATCTACTGTGCCAAAATCAGAAATTGTTTCCATCAAGACAAGAGCTAAACCAGCAATTATTGCAGGTCTTGCTAATGGAAGAGCAACTGCAAAAAAAGGCTTTCGCCCATAGATTGCGCTAGTTTGAAAATATGAAATAGGAAGAGTTATGAATGATGCCCGAGTTAATAAATAAATATATGGATACAAAACTGATGACATAACTAGAATAGCACCTTCCATTGACCTTATATTAGGAAACCAATAATCTTGTGAATTTTGCCAATTAAAAACTTCTCTTAAATATCCTTGAACAGGACCAGCATATTCTAGGAGATCTGTATAAGTATAAGCAATTATATAAGCTGGAACTGCAGCAGGTAATAAGAGAGCCCATTCAAAAATAGATCTTCCTGGAAATTCATATCTCGATACCAACCATGCAGTAGATATGCCAAAGAGCAAACTTAAACTTCCAACACCTAGCATTAATAATAAAGTATTTACAAGATATCTTGGTAAGACTGTTGAAAAAAGATGTGGCCATAACGTTGTATCTCCCAAAAGTGCAGAATAAAAAATAGCCAGTACTGGTGAAATTATAAATAAAGAAATAATTCCAACCGGTACTGACCAAATATTCCAACTAGACACAATAAGATCTACTTATAGGCTACCAACCAACTCTATCAATAATTTTTTGAGCAGTAGGAGCAAGTTCTGCAAGTCGCTCAACAGGTAATTGATCTTCTATAAAAACTCCCCAGGAACTTAGCTCTTCAGATGGCTCAACATTTGGATTAACTGGATATTCATAGTTCATTTTTGAATATAATATTTGTGCTTCAGGTTGAGTCAAAAACTCAAGTAGAGCAATAGCATTATCCCTGTTCTTTGAATATTTTACAACACCCCCACCTGCAACGTTTATATGATTTCCTCTGTTATCTTGATTAGTAAATATTAAGTTAATGGATTTTGCCCATTCTTTTTGTTCTGGATTCTTTTCATTAAATTTCATTTTACCAAAATAATAAGTATTCATCACAGCAATATCACAAACTCCTTCGTGAACTGCCTTAGCTTGCGCTCTGTCATTTCCTTCTGGTTTTCTTGCTAAATTTAAAACTAAATTTGATGCCCACTCTTCTGCTTTTTCTTCTCCATTAGCAGCAATAATTGATGCTAATAAAGATCTGTTATAGTCATGGCTACCGGGTCTTGTACAAATTTTCCCTCTCCATCTTGGATCAGCAAGATCTTCTATATTTTTAATAGAATTATTAGAAACTCTGTCTTTTGAAACTGCTAATATCCTTGCTCTCTTTGATAACGCAAACCATTTATTATTACTGTCTCTGAGATGTGGAGGTATATTTTTATTAAGAATAACAGAATTCACTTCCATCAATAAATCTTTTTGTACAAATTGGCTCAATCTTGCAATATCAACTGTCAACACCAAATCTGCAGGTGTATTAGCTCCTTCTGCAACTACTCTTTCTAACAGGCCTTTTTTTGCATGAAGAACATTTACTTTTATTCCAGTAGTTTTTGTAAACTCTTCAAAAAAAGGGTCTATAAGTATTGGTTGCCTATATGAGTAAACATTTACCTCTTTCGCAATAGATATATTTGTAAATCCAATAATTGTAATTAGTAATAAAGTTAATAATTTCATAAATTAGGTCCTCGCATTAGTTAAAAAAATTAATGATTTTTAATAAAAAAATTTAAAAAAAAATACTATTTTAAAAAAAAACAGTACGTAAATGACAATATGAAGTTTATTAGAATTATTCTAAATATAAATTTAGCGAAAAATTAATTTATAAATGTTTATTGTAATATTTTAAAAATATGATTATGAGATTTTTTTATGGAAGAATTATCAATTAATTTAAACTGGGATTTAGCAGGTAAAGATTTTGAGCCAGGCAAGTACTCTCCAGATCATATGATCTTTGTAAACGATGATATATCTATGCCATCTAGTGCAGCTCCTGATTATGGTGGAAATAAAAATAGCTTAAATCCTGAACAAGGACTAGCAGCCTCTATTAGCAGTTGTCACATGATGACTTTTTTAGCTCTGGCCGCTAAAATGAAGTGGCCCGTTATAAATTATAAAGATAAAGCTGTTGCCTTTCTTGGCAAAAACTCAAAAGGTAAGATGTGTGTAACTAAAATTGAATTAAATCCTCAAATCACTTTTGCAAATAATTTTGAAGTATCAAAGGAAGAAATGATAAAAATGCAAGATCGTTCACACCGATACTGTTTTGTTGCTAATTCTTTATCTGATGAAGTTGACGTAAAAATAAATATCTAAATAAAAAGATAAGCTCCATAGCAAGCAGAAGCAATACCAATAAAGCGCAATAGGAATAATGAGTAATTATTTTTAATTAAAAGACTACCTATAATGACACCAAATAAATGAAGAGTTGCGGTACCTGAAGAAAAACCAAGTGCAAAAAGTATTGGGTTAGCTGCCCATGGCATTTCCATCCCGTGTGCTGCCCCATGACATAATCCAAATATGCTGACAAAAAACATCATTATAGTTAACGATAATTTTCTTCCAATAGCGATTGCTAATCCAAGTAGAATAACTGATAAGACAATTCCAATCTCAACTATTACAATAAACAATTCAGTAATATTTAATAAAAATATTTCTGCAACCATCCCTAATATTCCACCAATAATCATCATGACAACAAAAGTGCTAGGAACCGTCCAAATAGCTCTTCCGCCTATTTGTGCACTAACAATACCAACACTTACCATGGCTAAAAAATGATCAATGCCTAAAACAGGATGGGAGAGTCCATCATAAAAACCAATCATCCCAGTGAAAGTATGAGCGTTTACAGGAAACGATAGTAAAAATAAAAATAAAAAAATTTTAACTGGCAAAGTATCTTCTTTTTCTAAAAAATATTCTTTTTATTAAAAAATAAATTATAAAAATTAAAACCAATAATGCAATATGTGGAATAAATGCTCTAATATCAAATTTTTGCCAATGAACTATATCCATATATGGACCGATATATAAAATAATAGGTGTCCATGTTAATATTTGTTCCCATAAATTTGATCCAAAAAATTCTGCTTCACCAACAGCCAGTGAATAATGTCCTATATTATTTTCATTAAAAACTTTTATGTAATAGGTGCCAGCGTCTATAGTAAAACTTGTTTGAAATTCTTTTCCACTTTCAACACCAATCTCTGGTCCCTTCCAATACCAATCACGGGCATAAGGTTCATACCAGGCTGTCCATTCAAAATTTGATCCATCAACTTTATAAACAATATTCTGATTTCCATCTGAAACCTCTAGAGAAAACCTCGAGGGCTCTTCATTAATTTTTGGACTTAAGATACTTGTATAAAATAAAAAATCATCTTCGCTATTAATGACATAATAATGTGGCTGACCAGTTAGTTTGCTGTAATAAGCTTTTGATATTTCAGGAAAAATAACAGCATGAGGATTATCAATTGTTGGAGAATAATTAATTAACTTTGGTTGGTGTGCCTGCAAAGGCATACAGAATAAAAATAAAATAAATAGCAGCAGTTTCATGTTACTTTTAAAGAAGAAAATTAACAGTAATTTTTATAGATAACAATACTAAAATCCAGCATACCCCAATTTGCTTAAAATCGTTACATAAAGCCAATAACACCCAGCTGTTAATAAAACTGAGGCTGCCATAGATAGAAAAAAAGGTAGATTAAGCTTTATTAAAATAGGTAGAAAAATAAAAAAAGCCAAAGAAGGAATAATCATTAGAAATGTTGCGTTAGATAGATCAATTATTTTTTGATTATCCTTTGTATCAAAGTACAACCACATTAAAGCTAAGAAAGATGTAAGAGGAATAGAAACAAGTAATCCTGCCAGAAGCGATGACCTTTTAGCTATTTCAGCAACTAGAACTACAACAACTGCTGTAAGTATTGTTTTAATCAATAAATACCACATTTTATTTAAGGCGTAAGTTTATATAAACTAGTTTTAGGTTCGTCAGCTAATAAAAATATTTCTCCTTTTTGATTAATTTCAATATCCCTTATTCGGCCAATTTTATTTTTAAAAATAATTTCTTCCTCTGTAAAGCCATCTTCTGATCTGTGTAAAATAGATAAATATTTAAATTTTAAAGAACCAACTAATAAGGAGTTTTGCCATTCAGGAAATAAATCACCTTCATAAAATTTTATACCTCCTACACCAATAGAAGGAACCCAGATATAATCTGGTTTAAGTAACCCCGGTTCCCATGCATTACCATCTCCAACTTTCGTTCCTGAATAATTTGTTCCACCCCAAGCAACTCGCTTCCATCCATAATTTGTACCTTTTAAAACAGGACCTATAAAATCTCCCCCCTTTGGACCATGATTAGAAATATACACTGTGTTAGTTAAAGGGTCTAAGCTCATTCCTTGCGGATTTCGAACTCCTACTTGAAACACTTCTGGTAACCAATTGGAATTTTCAACGTAGGGATTATCACTTGGAGGATTTCCATCTTTGTGAATACGAATAATACTTCCTATAGCGTTGCTTGGATCTTGCGCAATCATCCCTTCACCTCTCTCACCAATACTAGCAAATAGATAATCATCTTTTAGAACTAATCTTGATCCAAAATGTTTAGCATTCATAAAATATGGTTCAGCTTCAAAAATTAATTTTGAATCAACTAAAGTATTATTTTCTAATCTAGATTTAAATATAGCTGTTGTCAGATGGCGTTCTTTTAAAATTGAGCAGGAAATCCAAATATCATTACCTTCACTTATAATATCAAGCAATCCACCTTGTCCAAAGGCCGCTACAGGAATTTGATGATCAATAATTGTTGATGTGTTTTTTGTAAGGTCAATTAAAACTATTTCTGCAGATTTTTTTTGTGTAATCAAAAGCTTGGTTGAATCCACCCACGTCATTCCCCAGGGATAGCTTAGATCAACATTAAATTTTTCTAAGGTTAATGAATAGAGAGAACTCGAATAAAAAAAAATGATAATAATTAATCGAAAAAACATTTAGCTTTATATAAATAAAAAAAAGGGGCCTTCAAGGCCCCTATCCATGTAATTAACTAATGTTAATTAATCGTGCTTTTTTTTCTTCTGGAATAATACGCTCTAAATCAATATTTAAGAGACCATTTTGTAGTTCAGCATTTTTTACTTTAATATCTTCAGATATTGTAAATGCTCGCTCAAATTGTCTTGTGGAAATTCCTTTATGGATTACTCCATTAGAATCATCATTAACAACTTTTTCTTTTTGTTTATTGCGAACAGTCAATGTGCTGTCTTTTAATTCTAACTCTATGTCGTCTTTGCTATAACCAGCAAGGGCAACTTCAATTTTATAATCATTCTCATTTATTTTACGAATGTTATAAGGTGGGTAGTTAGAATTATATCGCTCAGTAGATTCTAACATACGATCAAACTCTTCAAAAATAGAGTCAAATCCTACTGAAAATGGTCTTAGCGAATTCCATACGGATAGGTTTCTAGTCATAAAAACTCCTTTATAAGCAAGTTAATTTGTTAGCACCCATAATGGCATACCAACATTACTAATGTGGGAGTTTTTATATAATTTTCAAGACGATGAACTATTTTTTTTGAATAAAAGACAGACCGTCAGATAAAGGTAAAAGTGAGTAATTTATTCTGTCATCTTTTTGTATTTTTAGATTAAGTTCTCTGATTGTATTGGTTTGCGTATCTTGTTTTTTATCATCAGCTACATCACCATGCCATAACATGTTATCTATAATGATAATTCCGTTTGGACTAAGTAGTTGTAATGATAGTTCATAGTAGTGAGGATAGTTATTTTTATCAGCATCAATAAATATAAAATCAAAAAAATGCTTGCGGTCAATCATACTTTGCATTGCCTCTACCCCATCAGCAATAATAGATTCTATTTTGGAATCTACCTCTGCCATTTTCCAATACTTCTCAGCCATTAAAAGAAATTCATCTGAATTATCTATGGCAACCAACTTCCCATTTTCAGGAAGACCTTTTGCAATGCATAAAGAACTTAACCCAGTAAACCTTCCTATTTCTAAACAATTTTTAGCTTGAGAAATTTTGACAATGATTTCGAGAAATTGGCCTTGCTCCGGAGCAATTTGCATACGTGCAACATTTCCTAATGCAAGTGTTTCAGCAACTAATTCATCAATTATCTTATCAGATCTATATCCTATCTCTTGTAAATATTTTGTAAGCTTTTTATCTATTTCTATTTGTGTACTCATTTAATTTATCACTTGATATATATTTTTAGGTTTTTTTACTTCTTGATTCGTTAAAACAAAAGAGTTGATAATTTGATCTTTAATTTGTTTAAAAGAGTCTTCAGTATCAGCAAAAACTTTTAATACAGGTTTTTTTTCTTCAACATACTCACCTATTCCTAAAATATTATTATAACCTACTTGATAATTTATTTTATCATCTACTTTTTTTCTTCCTCCCCCAAGCTGAATAAGGGTTAAGCCAAGTTTTCGTGTATCTATTTCTTTAATCCAGCCGCTTTTATTTAAAAAAATATCTTCAGAATAAGAATTGCCGGCTAATTGTTTTTCATATGTGCTTAAAAAAGAATTGCTACCCCCTAATGCATGAACCATTTTTTCAAATTTTTCTGCAGCTAATCCATTATCTAAAACTGAATTTATTTTTTTTAAAGCTTCTTCTTTTGAAATATTTTTTATCATCATTAAAAGGGAAGATGCTAAATCATTGGTAATAATTTCTAGTCTCTTGTCTCTTTTTGTTGTTGTTAAATATTCAATACATTCAATAACCTCTAAGGAGTGACCGGCACTTTTTCCTAAAACTTGATTCATATCAGTAATAAGAGCTTCACACTTTAGATCAGCACCTTTGGCAACATTCACTAAGGATTTTGCTAATTTTTCTGCAATTTGTATTGTAGAATTAAATGCTCCATTGCCTACTTTTACATCTAAAACTAAAGATGTAACTCCGGATGCAATTTTTTTTGACAAAATAGATGAGGTGATAAGTGGAAGTGACTCCACCGTCCCAACAACATCTCTTATAGAATATAATTTTTTATCAGCAGGAGCTAAGTTGGAAGTTTGTCCAATAATTGCACACCCAACTTCCCTGACAACTTTTTTAAAAGTTTCAATATCTGGCTGAGTATTATATCCTGGTATTGCATCAAACTTATCAAGTGTCCCTCCGGTATGCCCAAGTCCTCTTCCAGAAATCATAGGGACAAATAAATCACAGGCAGCTAAAATTGGTGCTAACAAAAGACTTGTTTTATCTCCAACACCTCCAGTAGAATGTTTATCACAAACTAAATCACTATCTACTATTTTTTCCCACTCTAAAGTATCGCCTGAATTTTTCATAGCATGCGTCATCCATACAGTTTCTTCGGATGACATATCATTTAAAAAGATTGCCATGCTCATAGCTGCAATCTGTATATCGGAAAATGATTTGTCCGTTAGACCATTAACAAAAAATTTAATTTCTTCTTCTGTTAAAGAATGGCCTTCTCTTTTTTTTCTAATTATTTCCTGAGGAATCATCTAATTTTACATCGTGAATAAAGTTTTTAATAAGATTTATTATATTGTTTTCTGCTAGTGCAGCATTTTCTAATGTTTCTTGGTGGCTTAGTTTGGTTTTATTCATTCCTGCTGCTAAATTTGTAATTACACTAATCGCAATCACTGGAAGACCACAATGATTAGCCACTAAGACTTCTGGAATAGTTGACATTCCTACTGCATTTCCTCCAATAACTTTAAGAGCATTGATTTCAGCAGGTGTTTCAAAATTTGGTCCAGAATACATACAGTAAATTCCTTCATATACCTTTTGATCTATTTTGTTTGCTGTTTTAATTAATTGGTCTCTATACTTTTTATGATAGCCATCACTCATATCATTAAAGCGCGGTCCATAAGCATCAGCATTAATACCAATTAAAGGATTAAATCCACTCCAATTAATATGATCAGTAATGGCCATTAAACTTCCAGCAGGCATATTTTGATCAAGGCTTCCTGCAGCGTTTGTAACAATTAATAACTTACATCCAATATCTTTCAATACCCTAATGGGTTTTGCTAAACTTTGTGGTTCGTGACCTTCATAAATATGAGAGCGCCCATACATACAAACAATATTCATTTCACTAATTTTTCCTATAACGAGTTTACCAGCGTGACCTTTAACAGTAGGTTTTGGAAAATCTGGAAGGTCTTCATAAGAAATTGAGTTGATAATATTTTTATCTTCAAAAAAATTAGTTAGACCGCTTCCTAAAATAACAGCTATGTCTGGATTAATATTATTTGTTTTTTCTAAAAATATTTTAGCGGAGTTATGCATTATAAATTTTCTGGACCAAAAGAGTCAGGCAATAATTCTTTAAGTGTAGAAGTTTTTAAATGACCGTCACTATTACACATATGAATTGGTGTTTCTAATGATGCAAATTCTCTTAAACGTTGTCTACAGCCACCACAAGGTGAGCATAATAAAGATCCTGAACCTATTACAACTACTTCTTTAATTTTAGAAAATCCCTGACTAACTAAATTTCCAATAGCACTAGCTTCAGCGCACTGTGATTGAGGATAAGCGGCATTTTCAACATTACACCCAACAACGATAGCGTCATTTTCTACCAATAAAGCAGCACCAACTTTAAAATTTGAATATGGGACGTGTGCACTTTCTCGGACTTTTTTTGCAGCCTCAAATAACTTATTAAAATTTTCTGAAATCATTAGTTCTATTTAACATCAAAATACACATTGAATGTAGAAAAATAATTTAAATCTTGAATAATTTTTGGCAAAATCTGCTATATTAGTAAGTATGAACATTAATTTAAAAATTTGCGGCATTACTTCTGTCTCATCAATAAAAATTGCTGCAGAAAATAATGTGAAATTATTGGGTTTCGCTAGTAATAACCTTCCTGGTCCCAATACATGTAATGATGAAGAAATTAAAAATTTAATTGAAGAATGTGACTATTATAAAATTGAGTCAGTTCTATTAACACGCCATCAAACACTTAAAGAATTAATTACTCAAATAGATTTTACTAAACCTAAAACTATTTCGTGTTCATATTTTTTTCCTAAAGAGGATTTGTTATCACTTAAATCTATTTTTAAAAAATTAAAAGTAGGCATTGCTATTAATCCAAAAAAATTTGATAAAAACTATCTTAGCGATATTCACTCATTAACTGATATTTATTATTATGATTTAAATGTTTATACAGATAATGAAATAATTACATATCCGCTAAATGATTGTTTAGATCACATTCAATTTTTAAAGACATTCAATATTCCTGTATTTATTGGGGGCGGCATTAATAATAATAATGCTAAGAATATAGTAAAGGTAGCTTCACCAAATGGATTAGATGTCTCAAGAAGTCTTAAAGATGAAAATAATGATATATCTTTATTAAAACTTAATGAATTACAAACATCTCTTTCGGCTGCCTAATACTTTTTTTGATATAAGTCGTTTTTAGTGCAGTCGTTAATGCTTTTATAGATTTTTTAGATTGTGGATGTTTAAAAAAAGGATCAATATCAAACAAAGGCAATAAGACAAAATCTCTTTCACTAACTCTTGGGTGTGGAATAATTAATTTTTTATAAGAAATATTTAAGGAATTAAAAAAGATAATATCAATATCTATTCGCCTTGGTCCATTGATCAATATTTTGTTTTTGTGAAGTTTTTTTTCAATTATTTTAATTTGGTTCATTAATTGAAATGGATTGTTGCGTGTTTTCACTTCAACAACTGTATTATAAAAATCATTTTGTTTTTTATAGCCATAAGGTTTTGAAACATAAATATTTGCAATGGCTTTTAGTTTGGAGATTTTTTTTAATTCCATTAGACAAGAATTAAAATTAACTTTCCAATTTCCTACATTTGAGCCAAGTGCGAGAAAAACCTTATTTTGAGACACTTATTGACTCACATCCATATCGTTTTGCTACTTCAACTTTGTTAACTTTTATAAATACTTTTTTTAATTTATATTTCTTTTCTAGAATATTAGCACATTCAAAAGTTAATCGTTCTATGCTTTTATATTTAGATTTTTGGACAAATTCTTTTAAAAACTTAACTATAGAAGAATAATCTTTTAGATATTTAATGTCATCAATTTTTTCTTTTTTAATTATTGAATATTTAAAACGGCAAGTAATTAGCAATGTTTGAAATTTTGTTCTCTCTTTAGAGCTAATTCCTATTTTTGCTTTAGTTTTTAAGTTTTTTATTTCTACTTCGAACATAAAATTTTTTTATATATATTGATTGCCTGTTTGGTTTCTTGGACATCGTGTACTCGAAATATATCAACTCCTTTTTCAAGACAATATATAACTGATGCAATCGAACCTCCCAGTCTTTGGTTGATTAAAGAATTATCGATTTTACTTATCCAGCTCTTCCTTGAGGTACCAACTAATAAACCATATTTTTCAATCTTAAATTTATTAATATTTTTTATGATATCTAAGTTTTGATTAAGATTTTTTCCAAAACCTATTCCTGGGTCAAAAGAAACTTTAGATTGAGGAATTTTATATTTTTTTAATAATTTTGATTTAGATAAGAAAATTTTTCTAATGTCATTAATTATATTTTTGTAACTTCCTGTCATTAGCTGCATAGACTTTGGAGGAGCTGGCGTATGCATCAATATTAAACCATTTTTATATTTTTTTGATAAAAAAAATAAATCTTCATTTCCTCCATATATATCATTAATTATATGAACGCCTTGTTGTAAGGCAAATTCTTGTGTTTCTATTTTATTGCTATCTACAGAGATAATAAATTTATTTTTAGGTAGTTTTTTTAAAATAGGTTCTAGTTTTTTAATTTCTTTTTTATATGTTATTGGCTCACTTCCTGGTCTGGTGCTTTCTGCGCCAATATCTATAATAGATGCTCCATCCTTCCACATTTTTTTTATATTTGTTAATGCATCTGAGGTTTTGTAATTTTTTCCCCCATCACTAAAAGAATCTTTTGTTACATTACATACTCCCATAATTAGAGGAGATTGAAAATTAAATTTATTTTTATTTAAAATCATGGTTTTCATAATATTTTTTTATATAAATTCATAAATTCTTTGTAAATTAAAGTAGATTTAGATTTCCAATTTATCTCAGGTATTGCAGATAAACTAACAACTCCTTTTCCTGACCCTACTAACAAAATTTCTTCATATTTGTTTAGGTTATTAATGGCAATATTTGATTTTTGTATTTGACGTTTAGTAGTTTTTAATAGGTAACTAATAGTACAGCCCTTATAATAGTTTTCTTTAGGAATATAGATTTTTTTATTCTTTATACATATAACATTTGTTGTGCACCCCTCTAATATAAGACCTTTATTGCATAAAATTATCTCTTGTTTTCTAGGATAAATTGAATTGATAAGCATCATGACCTTTTTATAATATAAATTTTTTACATGAGGTATTGGACGTTTATAAAAAGAAAATACACCGATAAAATTTTTATAGTATTTTGGTCTAGCTCTTAAAGATAAAGAAATTGTATTAGAATTAATAGCCACTCTCAATAAGCTATCTTTATTATTCAATTTATTAAATGCGGGTTGCAAAGAATCTAAAATCAGTTTTTTAGAAATATAAAAATTAATGTTCATTTTTTTCAAAGCTATATTCATATTTTTTATATGATAATCTATTAAAATGAATTTAGGTTTTTTTCCTAGAACTCTAATAGTTGAAAAAATACCCCTCTTACCCAAAAGATCATCGTATCTTTTTGGTGCGAAAGAATTAAGCTGATACGATTTTTTGTATAATACTTTTTCCATTTTTTGTTAAAAAAGAATCAGGATGAAATTGAAATCCAAATATCTTATTTTTTTTATCCTCCAGGGCCATAGCTACATTAGTTTTTTGACATCGCATTGTTATATCTATTAAAGACGATTGAAAAGGTTCTTTTAATTTTAATGAATGATATCTTCCAACTGATAATTTTTTATAATGTTTATATAAATAACTTTTTGGCAAAACATTGATTGTAGATTGGTATCCATGATAAATATTTTTTTGTTGTACAATTTGACCACCCTCTGCAAATAATATTTGCTGGAATCCTAAACAAATTCCAAGAATTTTTTTCTTTCCTTTATATTCATGGTATATTTTTGTTGTTCTTGGATAATTTTTAGGCTCCCCAGGCCCAGGAGATAAAACAATCATATCAGCTTTTTTTAATTGTGATTTATTAATTTCATAAAAATTAGATACTTGAACAGTATCATAAGCACCAAGCAGATGAGCCAAATTAAATGTAAATGAATCTTCGTGATCTATAATATAAATCATGATTTAAAAATATCCAATAAGGACTTAGCTTTTATAAAGTTTTCATTATATTCTTTAATTGCAGTGCTGCCTAATATCACACCACTTGCTACAGCAATTTCTGATATATTTTTGTAATTTAAAAGAGATCTAATAATGATATTAAATCTCATATCTCCATTAGATTTAACATAGCCAAAACTTCCAGTATAAATATTGCGACTATCTTTTTCCTGAAAATTTAATAAATTTAAAGTACTTATTTTAGGACAACCTATAACTGATCCACCAGGCATCATCGCTTTTATGATATCAAATGATGAAATTTTGTTTTTTAAGATTCCCTTAATAGTAGTTACATAATGGTATAAATCCTTATATTCCTCAACAGATTTTAAATCTTTGATCTTAACACTTCCAACTTTACAAATTCTTGATAAATCATTTCTTTCCATATCCACAATCATATTGTGTTCTTTGCTTTCTTTTAAATTTTTAGCAAAAAATTTCTTTGCAAATCTAAGTGATGTATTTTTATTTTTTTTTAAAGTTCCTGCAATTGGTTTGGTGATAATTATATTTTTCTTTTTATCAATTAGCGTTTCTGGGGAACAACTTATAATTGAAAAATTATTATCCCTAATCATAAATGACTCCGGTGAAGTATTGACTTTCATTAGTTTCCAAAAAAATTGAACCGCATCAATATTTGATTTATTTCTGTATTTTTGACAAATTTTTATTTGATAAGTTTTGCCTTCACGAATTTTTTTTGAAAAATGATTAAATAATTTTGTATATTTTTCTAAAGAAATATTTACATTAAAATTTTTATCATAAAAAAATTTTTTTTTAGAAATGGAAATTTTTTTCTCTCTTTCGGCTTTACTAATTGTACTATAAATTGTGGTTTTAAAAACTTGTATATTTTTCCTAATTTTAATTAGTGTATTTGGTTTATAAAAAATACTGTCTTTGAAACCATTTGTTTTCTGTTTAGGTAGATTAACATTTATTAACTTACACTGAAGTTCGAAACTTAAAAAACCAACATAACCATCAAAAAATTTATTTTTAGGATTTTTTTTTCTTACCTCTTTTTCAAAAAACTGTTTTGCATTTTTTTTTGTCAGTTTAATTCTTTTTGAAAAATCAGTATATACATCAAATCCGTTTGTAACCCTGTATATAACTATGGGTTTATCGGAGTCAAAAAGACGTTCTAAATATTCTTTATTATTTAACAAAGTTAAGTATTATATCTTTGAATTTAATAAGAAAAGGTTTTTTGTGCGTTTGTTAATACTCTTTATATTTTTTTTACCTACTACAGTATATGCTCATGGGACAATAATTATTACAAATGTTGAACATGATGAAGGATATATAGACCTTAAGATTTATAATAATAAAGAAAATTTTTTAAAAGAAGATCTTGCAATTGAATCTGTAAGAAAAAAAGCTGTTAAAGGACAAACTATAATTCCCTTAACAAAAATTCACGAAGGAAAAATAGCAGTAGTAGTTTATCATGATGAGGATTCAAATAATGAGCTAAAAACTGGACTTTTTTGGAGGCCTAAAGAGGGCTTTGCTTTTAGCAATAACTACCAACCTAAAGGTCCACCAAAATTTTCTAAAGCTTCTATTAATCTTATTCATGGTGAGCCAATTACAATTGAGCTAAATTACTAAAGACTACCCTTTTTTTCTAACGGTAGATCGACCTCCGTCAACGTGAAATATTTGCCCAGTTATCCATGCATTCTTTTCTCCAAGCAGGAAAGATGCAAGCTTACTGTGATCATCAGCTTGGCCAATTTTTGGTATAGCATGTAAAGAAGCTATAGCATTCTTCATATTTTCATTAGATAGAATAGATTCAGACATACCTGATTCTGTTAAACTGGGAGCAATACAATTTACTCTCACTTTAGGAGATAATTCTGCAGCTAATGAAACAGTTAAACCTTCAACCGCAGCTTTCGCAGTTGATATCACGGTATGATTAATAAAACCTTGTTGAGCAGCTACAGAGGAAAACAATAATATTGATCCCTTGTTATTTAGAATCATATCTTTAGACTGTTGAATAGCTATGATAGCTCCAAGAACATTGATTTTAAAACTATCTATATAATCATTTTCATGAGCAGAAGATAAAGTCTTCATATTTATTGAACCAACACAGTATGCCAGTCCATAAATATTGTCTCCACAATTACTAATAGCTTTTTTTAATTCTTCATTCTGAGTAACGTCTGCTTTTTCAAAAGTACAATTAAGTTCTTTTGATACTTTTTCTAATGATGCATAGTTTCTGCCTATAAGACAAACATCAAAACCATCATTTATACAATCTCGTGCTATAGCTGATCCTATTGAGCCTGACCCACCGATTACTATTATTTTCTTTTTAGACATCTTGTAAATCTTTAGAAGAATCTTTTCTAGCCACGTCCCATATTATTAATCCAAATAATATTTTATTAACAAAGTCTGCTAGATTATATGTGACATTTAAAAAATTTATATTGACTGTGCCCATTCCTATCATTGGACTTAACAGACCAAAAATATATCCAATAGGATAAATAGCCCAGCCAAAAACAATTATTAATCCAAGAGCTTTAAATGCTTTATTAATTGAATCTTTTTTACTCGCAATGACACTTGATTCTCCTCTAAATACTTCATAAACAATATAAATCCATCCAACCATACCAATAACAAAACCTAATGTTGGGTGAATCCAATTATTTTCTCCTGCATATCCACCAAGAAGCATCACTAAAGTGCCAACTAATAATCTCCAAAAAATACCTGATCTTGCAGCCAAGCCTGCAGCAACCAAAATAAGATAAAATTCAATCATTTGAAGTGGCACAGTAAGTAGCCAATCTATATATCGATAGACTATAGGTGACTCTTGAGAAGCTATCCAATAATCTCTCATATAGTAATAGTGAATTCCTGCTATTAATGTCACTAATCCCATTAACAGCATAGAGACTCTCCATGATTCTTTCACATGCATACCTTCATATAAAAAGAAAACAGTAGCAGCTACCATTGCTACAGAAACTAGCCAAAATGATACCCCTACATAATCCGTCGATTGTAAAAAATATTCCATAAGTTTTATAAAAATTTGTTTAGGTTTCTAATTAGGGCGTAATTAACAAATAGCAAGATATGTAAATTTATATTATTTAAAATTACTACTTAAAATAATAGGTGTTATTGCCAAATTGTCACATATGACCCTTTTTAATGGCTAATACATTAGAATCATTCTAATGTCATTACAGGTTAATAGATTAAAAAAAAATAGTAGGTTGGATTTTATGAATCAAAAATCATTAGAAAAAAAAGAAGAATATGAGTTAATTACAAAATGGCAAAATGATAATGATCAAAAATCTCTATTAAGATTAATAGGGGCCTACAATAAATTAATAAATTCCATAGCTAAAAAATATTCTTCCTATGGATTAAGTCACTTTGATTTAATGCAAGAAGGTACAATAGGTTTTATGCATGCATTAGAAAAATTTGATTTATCAAAAGGTTTTAGATTATCAACTTATTCCCAGTGGTGGATAAGAGCAACAATTCAAAACTATATTCTAAAAAATTGGTCAATTGTAAAAAATGGTAATAATGCTGCACAAAAAACATTATTCTTTGGTTTAAATAAATTAAAAAAACAAATCAATTTTGACTCCCACAATTTTATGGGCCAAGAAGAAGTGGAAAAAATATCTAATTTTTTAAATGTTAAACCTTTGCAAATTCAACATATGGAAAATAAACTTGCTTTAGGAGATCTATCTTTAAACAAAACTATAGATAACGAAGATGGTCCAGATTTATTATCTATATTAAAAGCTAATTCTCTTACACCTGACGAAGTTGTAGAAAAAAATAATGATAATAAATTAAAAAATGAATGGTTAGCAAAATCTATTGAACTATTAAATAGTAGAGAAAGAGAAATAATTCTTTCAAGAAACTTAAATGATAAAAAAGTAACACTTGATCTAATTGGAAAAAAATTAAATATTAGCAAAGAAAGAGTGAGACAAATAGAATCAGCTGCCTTAAAAAAATTAAAGAAAAATATTATTCAAATTTCAAAACAGCCAAAAGATTTTTTTATAAATTAATTAATTAGTTTTCTTATATGAAGAAACAAAAGGATTTTTATTTAGAATTCAAACCAGAATTAAGTCCAAAAAAAATGTTAGAGTACGGTGTGTTTGGTGGTTCATATTTAGGAAATACAATTAATGAATTTCCAGAGTCATGGTTTAAAAAAGCTAAAATCAGCAAATCATTTGATGTAAATTTAAACTACTTTCAAATTAAGTCTGGGCAAAGCTTAAAAGAATGGCAATCTAAAGGATGGATTATGAAAGAAGATCCTAGAGGGTGGTTTCAGTGGTACTGTCGCTTTTCAATTGGTAGAAGAATTCCCAAGATAGATAGAATACAAATAATGCGATGGAAAGCTTTTGGGCCAAGACATATTGGTGGAATTAAAAAAAACTGTCCAAAAAAATATTTTAGTTGTAGAAAAAAACAGCGGCAAGCTTTGCTACAATGGGCATATAATCCTTTTTTTTAAATAAAAGTTTAAAACACCTTTATGGATAATATAAGGTGAATTTTAATTTTATGAAAACACTTAGAATTCATAATACCCTAGGTAATAATTTAGAGGAGTTTAAGCCAATAGACCCTTTAAATGTTCGGGTATATGCATGTGGGCCTACAGTTTATTATTACGCTCATATTGGAAATGCCAGAATGGCAGTAGTAAATGATTTGTTAATTCGCTTTTTGAAAACTTTGTATCCAAAAGTTACTTATGTTTCTAATATCACAGATATTGATGATAAGATAATTGCAGCATCTCAGAAAAATAAAATTCCAATAAAAGAATTAACTGAAAAATATACTAAAATTTATAATGAAGACATGTCTGTTCTAGGTGTGAAGCAACCAGATATACAACCAAAAGCAACTGATTATATTAAAGAGATGATTAATCTTATTGAAAAATTAATTGAAAATAATTTTGCTTATGAAAAGGATGGTCATGTTTTATTTCATGTTCCATCATTTAAAAATTATGGCATGTTATCTGGCCGAAACAGAGATGAACAAATTACTGGAAGCAGAGTTGAGGTTGCACCATATAAGAAAGATCCTACAGACTTCGTTTTATGGAAACCAAGTCCTTCACCCTTACCGGGATGGGAGTCTCCATGGGGACTAGGAAGGCCAGGATGGCATTTAGAATGTTCAGCTATGTCAGAAAAAACTTTGGGCTTACCATTTGATATACACAGTGGGGGAGCTGATTTAATTTTTCCTCATCATGAAAACGAAATTGCGCAAACATGTGCGGCCCATAAAAATAATGATGATTTAAAATCCTTTGCAAAGTATTGGTTTCACAATGGGTTTGTAAATGTAGAGGGAGAAAAAATGTCCAAATCCATTGGTAATATTAAATTGGTTCATGACTTGGTAAAAGAATATAAAGGCGAAGTGCTAAGATTAACTCTGCTATCAGCTCACTATCGCCAGCCTCTTAATTGGACAAGAGATATCATTAAGCAAAATAGTACCATGTTAGATAGATTTTATAGGACCCTAAAGGATCTAGAAAAGGTTGATGCCTATGCAGAAAAAAATGAAATAGAAGAAAGAATTATAAACGGGCTATATGATGACCTCAATACACCTAAAGTTATTGCTGAGCTCAATATGCTAACTAATGGTATTAATAATGCTGATGTAAAAACAAAACAAAAAATTAAGTTCAATCTTTTGGAGATAGGAAAAATATTTGGAATTCTCCAGAAAAACCCAGATACTTGGCTTGGTTATGGTCAATCAAAAAATATTAATCAAGATACTATAGAAAGGTTGATAAAAGATCGTAATGAAGCTAGACGCAACAAAAATTTTGATACGGCAGATGAAATTAGAAAAAAACTTAAAAAAGAAGGAGTTGAAATTGAAGACACTTCCGAGGGTACTATTTGGAGAAGTATATAATGGCTGATTTAATAAATATTAAATTTCCTGATGGAAAATCTAGCAAGATAGAGAAAGGATTAAATGGCCATGATATTGCTAAACAAATTTCAATGTCTCTATCTAAAGCAGCTATAGCTTTTAAAGTTAATGGAGAAATATTAGATTTATCAAGAACAATTGAAGATGACTCTGAAATTCAAATTTTAACTAAAGACAATAGTGATGCTCTAGATATTATTCGACATGACTGCGCTCATGTAATGGCAGAAGCAGTACAAATATTATTCCCAGGTACTCAAGTTACAATTGGACCATCTATAGAAAATGGTTTTTATTATGATTTTGCGAGAAAAGAACCTTTTACCACAAATGATTTTAAAAAAATTGAAAAAAAGATGGTTGAAATAATTAATAAAAATGAAAATTTTGTAAGAGAAGAATGGTCTAAAGAAAAGGCTATAAAATTTTTTACAAAAAAGGGAGAGAATTATAAAGTTGAGCTTATTAATGACTTGCCAAAAAATGAAGTAATTACAATTTACAAACAAGGTGAGTGGTTGGATTTGTGCAGAGGACCTCATATGCCTTCAACAAAACATATTGGTAAAAGTTTCAAACTTATGAAAGTTGCTGGGGCTTATTGGCGAGGTGATTCAAGTAATATTATGTTAACAAGAATTTATGGTACTGCATGGAGAAATGACCAAGAACTTAAAGATTATTTGCATCAACTTGAAGAGGCAGAAAAAAGAGACCATCGCAAATTAGGTAGAGAAATGGATTTATTTCATTTTCAAGAGGAAGCGCCTGGGGCTGTTTTTTGGCATCCCAAAGGATGGTCGCTGTTTCAATCACTCATAAACTATATGAGGGATAGACAAGACAAAGAAAATTATGTTGAAACTAACACCCCAGATATGATGGATAAATCTTTATGGGAAAAATCAGGACATTGGGAGAAATTTGGTGAGAATATGTTTACAACAGAAGCCAAAGAAGAAAAAATATTTGCTATTAAACCTATGAATTGTCCAGGTGCAGTAGAAATTTATAAACAAGGCTTAAAAAGTTATCGTGATCTTCCTCTTCGTATGTCTGAATTTGGAAAAGTTCATCGATATGAACCTTCAGGTGCGCTACATGGGTTAATGAGAGTTAGAGCCTTTACTCAAGATGATGCACATATTTTTTGTACTGAAGATCAAATTACTAGTGAAAGTAAAAAAGTTTGTGACTTAATTTTAAGTATATACAAAGATTTTGGCTTTAATGATGTTCGAATTAAATATTCTGACAGGCCAGAAAAAAGGGTTGGTGATGATGAGGTTTGGGATAAGTCTGAACAGGCACTAAAAGATGCTATGGAAGCAACTGATTTGGAATATTCTTTGAACCCTGGTGAGGGTGCATTTTATGGACCAAAATTAGAGTTTGTTCTTCGAGATGCCATAGGTAGAGATTGGCAATGTGGTACTTTGCAAGTGGATTTAAATTTACCAGGACGTTTAGGTGCTACTTTTGTTGATGAGGATGGTCAGAAAAAAACTCCTGTAATGTTACATAGAGCTCTTTTTGGCTCTTTAGAGAGGTTTACTGGTATTTTAATAGAGCACTATGCTGGCCATTTACCAATTTGGTTATCCCCAGTTCAAGTGGTTATAGCAACGATTACATCTGATACTGATGATTATGGTTACGAAGTACTAAATAAAATGAAATCAGAAAAAATACGCGTAGAAATAGATACTCGTAACGAAAAGATTGGTTATAAAATTAGAGAACATAGCAATTTAAAAGTTCCAGCAATTTTGGCTATCGGTAAAAAAGAGGCAGAAGAACAAACTGTTTCTGTTCGACGATTAGGAAGTCAAGAATCTAAGGTTTATAAATTAGATGAATTTATTAAATCATTAAAAAATGAAACATTAAATAAAAATTAATTATGAAAAAAAAATCTTTAAGTAACTTTTCTTTTCCTTCTACACGTTTAAGGCGCAACCGTATGAAAGAATTTTCACGAAAACTTATTTCAGAAAATATTTTAACAACTAATGATTTAATATGGCCTCTATTTGTAACTGAAGGAAACAAAATTAAAGATAAAATTTCCTCAATGCCAGGAATTTATAGAAATTCTATAGACGAACTAATTAAAGAAGCTGAACAAGCTGTTAAATTAAAAATACCGGCTATAGCAATTTTTCCCTATATAGACTCTTCATTAAAAGACTCAAAAGGATCAAATGCTATTGATAACAATAACTTGGTTTGTAGATCCATTACAGCAGTAAAAAATGAATTCCCTGACCTAGGAATTATTACTGATGTTGCTCTAGATCCTTTTACTGATCATGGACATGATGGCTTAGTCATAAATGATGAAGTTAATAATGATGAAACATTAAAAGTTTTAGGACAACAAGCCTTAATTCAAGCGCAAGCTGGATGTGATATTATTGCTCCTTCAGATATGATGGATGGAAGAGTAGGGCATATTCGTTCAATTCTTGATGAAGCAGGATTTATTAATACTCAAATATTATCCTATGCAGCAAAGTATGCATCAGGATTTTATGGACCCTTCAGAGATGCAATCGGTTCAAAACTAGCAGGAGCAACAAAATCAACCTATCAACTAGATCCGGCTAACAGCGATGAAGCTATAAGAGAAGTTGAGTTAGATATATTAGAAGGAGCAGATATGGTAATGATCAAACCAGGAATGCCTTATCTAGATATAGTTCATAAAGTAAAAAATACTTTTAACATACCCACGTTTGTGTACCAAGTATCTGGAGAATATGCAATGATAATGGCTGCTATTAAAAAGAATTGGTTAGATTCAGATAAGGTTATTATGGAAAGCCTTTTATCTTTTAAAAGAGCTGGTGCAAATGGTATACTTACTTATTTTGCAAAAGATATAGCAAAAAAATTGAAATAAAAAATTATGTCTGAAATTGAATTTAAAAAAAGAAAATCAATAGAACAAGTAGAAGAATCTACTGACCTAGCTCCCAAGTTTGATAAAGATGGATTAATACCTGTTGTTACAACTGACTTCGATTCAGGAGAAGTATTAATGCAGGGGTTTATGAACGAGGAAGCTTTTAAAAAAACAATTACTTTTGGTGAGGCCGTATATTATTCTCGAAGTAGAAATACTATTTGGCACAAAGGAAAAACAAGTGGGCTTGTCCAAAAGATAAAAGAAATACGAATTGATGATGATCAAGATAGTGTTTGGCTCAAAGTGCAAGTTAAAGGGGGGGCTAGTTGCCATGTAGGTTATAGATCATGTTTTTATAGAAGTATTTCTATTGAAAATAAAAATTTTAAGAAAATAAAGCTAAAATTTGAAGAAGGAGAAAAGGTTTTTGATCCAAAAGATGTTTATGGTGACTCACCCAATCCTACTAAATTATAATTATTTACAAAAATAAATAAAAGATTAAAGCATAGTTAAAAATGGAAAAAAAATTGAAATTTATTGAAACAAGTAAACTGCCTACTGACCTAGGTGAATTTAAAGTTCATGCATTTACTGATGAAGAGAATTCTAAAGATCACTTAGCAATAAGTATGGGCGACTTATTAACTAATGAACCTGTTCTATGTAGAGTACATTCTCAATGTATAACAGGAGAATCATTTTTTAGTATGCGTTGTGATTGCAGGTATCAATTAACAGAATCTTTGACACAAATTGCTGAAAAGGGTCGTGGTGTAGTTTTTTATCTGCAACAAGAAGGAAGAGGAATTGGATTATCGAACAAAATTCGGGCTTATAATCTTCAGGATAAAGGATTTGATACAGTAGAAGCAAATCATCAATTAGGATTTAAAGAAGATGAAAGGGAATATGAAAATATTTCAGATATGATTAATTTCCTTGGAATAAAAAAAATAGATTTAATGACAAATAATCCAAAAAAAATAAATGCATTAAAAAATATGGGTATAGTTGTTAATCAACGAGTTTCTATTACTTCAGACACTAATAAATATAATGAGAAATATATATCAACAAAAATAAAAAAACTTGGTCATTTAATATAATAATACCAGGTTTTATTTATGAGTGATCCAGAAAAATTAATTGAAAAATTAAAAATGATTCCCCACCCTGAAGGAGGATATTTTTCAGAATCATTTCGTGACAAAGATAACAATGTTAGCTTAATTTATTATTTACTTAAAAAAGATCAAAACTCCCATTGGCATAAATTAACTAAAAATGAAATATTGCATTTTTATAGTGGAGACACTTTGTCTGTATTTATTTCAGAAGACGGAAAAAGTTCAGTGACCAAAATTCTTGGACACAATATTGAAAAGGATGAGAATAATCATTTGATTATTAAGGCAGGTTCATGGTTTAGTATGAAAAGTAATGGGAAATACTCCCTAATAGGATGTACTGTTGCTCCAGCCTTTGATTACAAAGATTTTGAATTAGCACCAAAAGAATGGTCGCCAGACTACGGATCTGGAGGTTAGGAGTTCGACTCTTCTCGGGCGCGCCAAGGTACAAGCCACTTTTAATTACTGTTCCGAAAATAAATTATCAATTCGGAATACTTACGGATCACTCCGTATTCAAAAATTACTTTTTAAATGATCTTCGAGTGAAATAAATAAGAATTAAAGCTGGAATTAAATTTCCTAATATTTTACCAAATAAAAATCCTGAACTTGTAGCGGAAATATTTTCGGGTAATGAGAACCACTTTAATAACCAAAATATAGTCATTACAGAAAAATATGAAGAAAAAATTATCAACAATATTTTCTTAATAATATTAAAGAATTTTTTTATAAAACTCATTTTATAATTTCATAGTTTAAAATTATTGTCTATTCAATAACAAATAATTTTATGGACCACTTATGGAACACTTCAAAATCATTTTTTTTCATTTAACGAATGATTTTTCCCGTAATTCCGTATATGTACTACAATCTAGTGCACGGGTAACGGACTACGGATCTGGAGGTTAGGAGCTCAACCTAGTACACGAGACGCATACTAAACTTTCTTTACAATTAGCAACAATGAAAGACCAAAAGGGAAATAAAAAAACTTTAACAATGTTTTTTCAAAATTAAAGATTATTTTAAATAAAACGTTTAAAAAATAATTGGGAAATTTGTTATTTTTATTATTATTTTTTATAATTTTTTGAGTCATCCTATCCAATAATGCTATGGGAAATAAAATAGTATTAAAGTGAGTTATATGCTCTATTTTAATATCAAAATTTTTTATTAAATTTTTTAATGTATTGCTGTTATATCTTCTTTTATGCATTAAATTAATATCATGCTGACTCCATAACCATTGATAAGCTGGGACAGTTATAAATAATCTACCATTGTTTTTTAAACCTTTAATTGTTTTTGATAAAGTTTCACTATCCTCATCAATATGTTCTAAAACATCAAACATGCAAATTAAATCAAATCTATTTTCAAAATCCAAATCTTCTGGACACTTGCCTTTATTAAAATTTACTGAAGTAAGATCCTTTTTTTTTAAATAATGAATAGCTTCTTCGCTTGGTTCTATAGCAGAAACAAAACCATAATTTTTTAACATATTTAAATTAGAGCCAGTGCCACAACCAATCTCCAAAATTTCAGCATTTTTTTTTAATTCTATTTTTTTTAAAAACAAATCAATAATTTTTCTACGTCCACAAAACCACCAATGATTTTTTTCAAATCTTGACATTTCTAAAAAAGATTCTGAATCCAAAACTATCTCTAATTATATCTGTTTTTAATAATATATATTGGCCTGTTTTTAGTCTCTATGTATATTTTACCTATATATTCACCAAGAATTCCAATACCTAATAATTGTAAACTTCCAAAAAATAAAATTAATAGAATCAAAAAAGCGTAGCCCTCAATAAAATTTTCATAAAATATTTTTTGAAGCAAAATTATAATTGCAAAAAAGAAAGAAAAAATAATACCTATAAAACCTATAGTCGTAAAAAATTTTAAAGGTAATATACTAAAAGAAGTAACTCCCTCGAAACCCAGGTTTAACAATTTTAAAAAAGTAAATTTTGACTTTCCTGCTTTTCTTTTGTTGCGAGTATAGGGGATTTCTGCAGATGAAAATCCAGGCCAACTTAATAAGCCCTTCATGTACCTATTTTTTTCTTTTAAATTTTTTATATTATCTACTACTCTTTTATCAATCAGTCTAAAATCACCTACATTTGAGATTTTCGAATTACCGACAAAGAAACTATAAATTTTATAAAAAAAACTTGCAGATATTCTTTTTAAAAAATTTTCATTTAATCTATTTTCCCTTTTTGCCAGAACAACATCTGATCCAGACTCCCATTGTTTTATCATCTTTTTGATCAATATCGGGGGATCTTGTAAATCAACATCTATTGGAATGATTGCTGATCCAATAGCCATATCTATCCCAGCAGTTAAAGCAGCCTCTTTCCCAAAATTTCTTGATAGCTCAAGAACAATAATATTTTTGTTTTCTTTGGCCTTTTCCTTTAGAAAAACAAGACTATTATCAGTACTTCCATCATCTATAAAAATAATTTCAAAATTATACCCAACCAGTTCTTTAACAATATTTAAAACTTCTTCTAAAAAAATTGGTAAACTTTCTTCTTCATTGAAAAAAGGTGCAATTATAGATATTTTTTTATTCGTATGTTTGATAGTGTTCATAATAAAATTTATAAACTTACTCTAAAGATAAATGAACTTAATAAAAAGTAAATTTAATTTAATAATTTTAATTTCTTTTTTTTCCCATATTTTGGCAAGTTATTTTAGTACAGGTTGGCTAAATGCAGATGAGCAGTCATGTGTTTTGGAGTATGTTAATTTTAAATTAGGCTATCAATCAGATCCTTGTTTTCTTAATACTGATAAAGATTCTGTAAATAGTTCTAGCTTAATAATTAGATCCTGGTTTCAACCTTTTATATATTTTGTTATTGCAAAAATACTATTATTTTTTAATCTAACAAATTTCTTTTCAATCACATTTATTCTAAAACTGCTTAGTTCTCTATTGGGATTTGGGGCAATATATTTTTTTTATCAAGCAACAAAAAAATATATTAAAGACGACGATATAAAAAAATTTTATTTTATATTTATTTTTCTTTTTTGGTTTTTTCCACTTTTACATGCTAGAACTTCAGCAGAAAATCTATCAACATCTTTTTTAATAATTGCCTTATCCTACTATTTAATAAACACGAGTAAATTAAACATAACAAAACTAATAAACTTTGGGATGCTTCTAGGTTGTGCATTTGTGTTTAGATATAATGTAGGAGTATCTATAGCCTTTATATTGTTTTGGATTTTATTTTTTGAAAATAATTTTCTTAGCAAAAAAATATCTAATCTAATTTTTATAATATTTGGAATTATTATATTAATATTCATAGAACAGCTTACTAATTTCTGGGGCCTAGAAGGAAAAAATTTTATAACTAAAATAAATTTTTTTGATTTAAATTATATAATTGATAAAACACCATCAATTCAGTTTTTCTTATACGGAAGTGGTAATGATTTCTATTCTAGCTCAGATTGGTCTAATCATCCTTTTTTTGGTTACTTTTATTTAACTCTATTTAAGTATTTTCCACCAATTAGTATTTTAATAGTTATAAGCCTTTTATATACTTGGTTTTTTGGTTACCGAAATATTATTGTTTGGGCAACTTTACCTTATTTTATTATCCACTCATTAGTTCCTCATAAGGAACTAAGATATATTTATCCTGTTTTGGTGTTTGTTCCTTTTTTTATTTGTTATTTTCTTGATAAAACTAGAATCAATAAACAAATCAAAAATGTTATTATTAGAATAACTTTAGTCTTAAATTTTTTTGGATTAATATTTTTTACTTTTACTAGTCAAACTTCAGAATTAAAAATTTTAAAAAATATATATTTTAGTGACATACGTGACGTATATTATATTAACTCTACTAATTCTGTTAAATATTATGAATCTCTAAATCCATTTAATATTAAAAATATATCAACTAATTACTATTTTAAATTTAATGAAATATCTTACTATGAAAAAGTTGGTAACAAAGAAATATTACTAAGGAATAGTTTTTGTCAAAAAAGTGATTGTGTGAAATTTGAACACAATTTATGGAAAAACAACAATGGATATATTAATTTTAAAATAAATTTAAAAAATACTGAAAAAAATGAATTTTTTGTTCACTTAATTAAATCTGATAACGTTGATGAAATTCAATCTTTAACCAAAAAGCTAAAAATTAATTCTGATGTATTAATTTTAACAAAAGACTTTGACACATCAAAACATTTTTCTTCACAAAATAATTGTAAATTGATTGATTCAAAATATCCTAGATGGATTTATGAAATTAATCCAATAAAAATTAAAAACATAACTTTATTTAAATGTAATAATTTTTAATAAATTTAATTTAAATCAAATCTATCTGCATTCATCACTTTATTCCAAGCTAATACAAAATCTGTTACAAATTTATCATGTGAGTCAGATTGTGCGTATACTTCAGCCAATGCTCGTAATTGTGAATTGGAACCGAAAACCAGATCAGTTCTAGATGCTCGTCTTGCTTTAGAGCCAGATTTACGGTCAGTTGCTTGATAGGAATTGCTGCCTGTTGCCTCCCATTTGACTGACATATCCAAAAGTTTAGTAAAAAATTGGTTAGTGAGCTTTTCTGAATTATCAGAGAAAATGCCTCGGTCATCAGAGCTAATACCAAGTGAACGCATTCCTCCAACTAATACTGTCATCTCGGGCGCAGTGAGACCTAATAAGTGAGCTTTATCTAACATTAACTCTTCTGGTGTAACTGTATAATTTTTCTTTAAATAATTTCTAAAACCATCCGCTTCAGGTTCAAGAACAGTAAAAGATTCAATATCGGTATTTTCTTGTGTAGCATCTCCACGACCAGGAGTAAAAGGGACAGACACTCCAGATGCTTTTTCTATTCCTACATTTCCAGCTAAAACTATTATGTCTGCAACACTAGCTCCTATGTCTGATGCTATATCTTCAAATATACTTAATACTTTTGAAAGTTGATCTGGTTTATTTGCTTCCCAATTTTTTTGAGGCTCAAGACGTATACGAGCACCATTTGCTCCGCCTCTCATATCTGTTCCACGAAAAGTAGATGCACTAGCCCAAGCTGTTTCTACCATTTCTTGAATAGATAGTCCGCTTTCAAGAATTTTTGCCTTAGCGGAATCAATATTATAATCTGTATTTCCTTTTGGGATTGGATCCTGCCAAATTAATTCTTCTTCTGGCACTTCAGGGCCCATGTAACGAGTTTTTGGTCCCATATCACGATGTAAAAGTTTAAACCAAGCACGAGCAAATGCATCTTGAAATTCATCAGGATTTTTATGGAATCTTTCTGAAATTTTTCGGTATGCTGGATCTTCACGCATCGCCATGTCAGCAGTTGTCATCATTGTTGGAACTAGTTTCGAAGAGTCTTCTGCATCAGGAGCTTTGTGTTCATCTTTTTGGTTTACTGCATGCCATATGTTTGCTCCAGCAGGACTTTTGGTAAGTTCCCACTCATAGTTTAAAAGAAGATCAAAATATCCGTTATCCCACTTGATAGGATTGGTCGTCCAAGCTCCTTCAATTCCACTTGTTATAGAATCACTACCTTTACCAGAACCATGTTTACTAATCCATCCAAAGCCCATTTCTTCAATTTTTGCACCTTCTGGTTCAGGCCCGACAAGAGAAGGGTCTCCAGCACCATGTGCTTTACCAAAGGTGTGGCCACCTGCAGTAAGCGCTACAGTCTCTTCATCATTCATAGCCATTCTACCAAAAGTTTCGCGAATATCTTTTGCACTAGCAAGAGGATCAGGATTACCATCTGGCCCTTCAGGATTAACATAAATTAAACCCATTTGAACTGCAGCTAATGGATTGTCCAATTCACGCTCTCCTTTGTATCGTTTATTTTCTAGCCACTCTTTTTCGACGCCCCAATAAATATCTTCTTCAGGGGCCCATATATCTGGACGGCCTCCACTATAACCAAAAGTTTTTCCACCCATAGATTCTATTGCAACATTTCCTGCTAATATTAATAAGTCTGCCCAACTAATTTTATTGCCGTATTTTTGTTTAATAGGCCAAAGCAACCTTCGTGCTTTGTCAAGGTTTCCATTATCAGGCCAACTATTCAAGGGGGCAAATCTCTGTGCACCAGTTCCTCCACCTCCTCTTCCATCTCCAGTTCTATAAGTTCCAGCCGCATGCCATGTCATACGAATAAAAAAAGGACCATAATGTCCATAATCAGCTGGCCACCAATCTTGTGAATCTGTCATGAGACTTGTAAGATCTTTTTTTAAAGCAGTATAATCAATGCTCTTAAATTCTTCTCTATAATCAAAATCTTTATTCATTGGATTAGATTTTTGATCATGCTGATGAAGAATTGATAGATTTAACTGGTTTGGCCACCAGTCTCTATTCGAAGTTCCTGTATCTTTGTTACTAGTCATAGCGCCATGCATTACAGGGCATTTTTCAATACTACTCATGTTGTCCTCTTTTTTTCATTTAATTTAAGTCTATAATTAAAAATGTCAATAGACTAGAATAATTCTAAACTGGATTTTTTTTAATATTTATTACCAAATTAATATTTTTTATTTGTTTATTTTTAGGTAATTTTGGTAGTTTAGCAAATTTTACAGAAGAGGGCGGAATATCAGTAAGCGTATTTGTCTCTTCATCAAAAAGATGAAAATGATCGCTTACATTATTATCAAAATAAGATCGGTTATTATCGACTTGTCTTTTCTTTAATAGACCAGCTTCAACGAAATGATTTAGGTTATTGTAAATTGTTGCAACTGAAATTTTAAAGCCTTTAGATATAGCAAGTTTTTTTATTTCTTCTGCTGTAAAATGTTTGTCACCTTCACTAAATAAAATTTTATATATTGCTAATCTTTGTGCGGTTGGCTTTAAACCATTTTCACGAAGGAAATTTTTATCTACAGTATTTAAGCTCATATATTACTTGAACATATAGTGAAAAAAAAAATAAATTCCAGATTTATCTAAAACGTTTTGGAATATCATGAAATTTTATCTCTCTTTAATATATGGTTGGCCAATTGCGTTAGGCGCAATTGCTTTTCCTACAAATCCTGCGAGAAGAACCACTGTTAAAATATATGGTATTGCCTGGATTAATTGAACAGGTATAGTCCCTATCATTGGTAACTCAACTCCTTGTAACCTAATTTGCAGAGCATCAGTAAAACCAAATAATAAACAAGCAATTAAAGCTGTTTTAGGATGCCATTTTCCAAAAATTAAAGCAGCTAAAGCTAAGTATCCTCTACCTGCAGACATTTCTCTAAAAAAATTAGCATTAACTGCAGTCGATAAATGTGCCCCAGCGAAAGCAATTAAAACTCCATTTACCATAAGCGCCTTATATCGCATTGAAAATACATTTATTCCTGCAGTATCAACTGCACTTGGATTTTCGCCTACTGCTCTAAGCCTTAACCCAAAACTAGTTTTAAATACAATCCAAAATACAATAGGAACAGATAAATAGGCGATATATACAAATATATAATGACCACTTATGATATCACTATAAATTAAACCAATGATTGGGATATCTTGTAAGGCGTCTGCAAAAGGTAGGGTTATTTCTAAAAATCTTTGATCACTTGTAAGCGTAGGCGTCAGTCCAGCTTGGCCAAACCAAGCTGCAGCTAATGCAGTAGTTAAACCAATCATTAAAATGTTTATTGCTACACAAGATACAACTTGATCTCCCTTATGAGTAACTGAAGCGAAACCATGTAACATGGAAAGACTAACACAAGCTAAAATCGCTAAAAGTAGTCCCATCCAAGGGGATCCAAAAAAATATGAACCAACAGCCGCAACAAAAGCTGCTGCAAGCATCTTTCCTTCTAATCCAAAATCTATCACACCAGATCTTTCAGCAAAAAGTCCAGCCATTGCTGCAAACACCAATGGTGTAGAAATTCTAAATGTTGAATTTAATAATGAAGCAATATCCGCTAAACTGTCCATTACGCCATTTCCTCTTTGTTAATTCGATTTACAAAAAAACTTTCAATCTGGGGTCTAAATAAGTTTTCTAAAGCACCACTAAATAAAATAATTACTCCTTGTACAGCAACAAACATATATCTTGTAATATTAGGCATATCAAAAGTCACTTCCGATCCTCCTTGATATAAAATGCCAAAAAGAAAAGCTGCAGGAAATATTCCTACAGGGTGATTTCTTCCCATTAAAGCCACTGCGATTCCTGTAAATCCATATCCTGCTGGGAATCCAGCAACGATTTTGTGATGTACGCCTAGAATTTCGTTGATCCCTAACATGCCCGCAAGACCTCCAGAAATTAACATGGCTATAATAATATTTTTGTGAGGAGAAATTCCAGCATAGATTGCTGCTTTCGTATTGTGTCCAACTGCTCGCATTTCATATCCCCATTTTGTTTTCCAAATTAAAAACCAAACAAAAAAAGAAGCAGCTATTGCAATTAAAAAAGATAGATTCAGCGGTGAGTATCTTATCTTTACTCCAAATAAATGGGCTAACTCTTTAAAAGTCGGAAACCATAATTCTTTAGGAAGTGCTACTGTATGGGGACCCATTTGTTTAAAATCCCTAATTACATCAACAAGTAAAAATACCATTAAAGACGAAGCTATAAAATTAAACATAATAGTTGTAATTACAACATGGCTTCCTCTTTTTGCCTGAAGATAAGCAGGTATGTATGCCCAAGCTGCACCAAAAACTACTGCTCCTGCTGTAGCCAATAACCATACTACAGGAACAGGTAAAAAACTAAAATTTATTGCAACAAGGAATACGCCCAAGCCACCTATATATGCTTGTCCCTCACCCCCTATATTAAAAAGACGGCAATGGAAAGCTACGGCAAATGCTAATCCAGTAAAAATAAAATTTGTTGTATAATAGAGAGTGTAGGCAAAACCTTCTATGTAGCCAAATGATCCATAAATTATAAGTCTAACAGCTTGAAAGGGGTTTTCGCCTGCAATAAATATAAATAGTCCAGAAACTAAAAGTGCCAAAAGTAAATTTACAAGAGGAACAATTAAGTTTGCAACCCACCAAGGAACTTTTGTTTTATCAACTGCAGTTGCCATTAAGCAACTCCTGCCATTAATAATCCTAACTCTCGATCAGTTACATCTTTGTTGATTTTTTCTCCAACAATTTTTCCATCAAACATGACAATAATTCTATCTGACAAAGATAATACTTCTTCCAACTCAACAGAAACTAAAAGTATAGCCGCGCCTTTATCTCTCATATCGATTAGTCGTTGATGAATAAATTCTATTGCCCCTATATCAACACCTCTTGTTGGTTGGCCAACCAATAAAACCTTTGGATTTTCATTAAGCTCACGACTTAAAATAATTTTTTGTTGATTGCCGCCAGAAAAATTAGAAGTAATTAAATTGGGTGATCTTGGTCTTACATCATATTCTTCCATCACTTTTTTTGAAAAAGACAATATTTCTTTTTCTTTAAGAACAGATGATTTTGAAAATGGTTCTTGATGATGATAGCCAAAAATTAAATTTTCATATGCTTTAAAATCAGTAACGAGTCCCATTCTTTGGCGATCTTCGGGAACATGGGCCAAACCTTTTTCTTTTAAACTTTTAGGATCAAAAAAATTATTTTTATTAGAAATAGTTTCATTAAAAAGCTGAATCTCACCTGATTCAATTTTTCTTATACCTGACAAAGCCTCTAGTAATTCTGTTTGCCCGTTACCAGTAACTCCGGCAAGTCCTAATATTTCTCCTTCATGAATATCTAAATTTACATTTTTAACTCTAGTAACATCTAAATCATCTTTGACTACTAAATCCCTTACACTAAAAACTGCATTACCAGGCTTTGTAGATAATTTATTTATTCTTAGTAAAACACTTCTTCCAACCATCATTTCTGCTAAATCTTCTTTATTAGTAGACTCTGTTTTTTTGTGACCAACCATCTCCCCTTGGCGCATAACAGAAACCTCACTAGTTAAATCCATAATTTCATTTAACTTATGGGTAATTAAAACTATTGTTTTTCCTTCTTCTTTTAAAGAACGCAAAATTTTAAAAAGTTCGTCTACTTCCTGAGGAGTTAATACACCAGTAGGCTCATCCAAAATAAGTATTTCAGCGCCTCGGTACAAAGATTTAAGAATTTCAACTCTTTGGCGAAATCCTACTGATAAATCAGAGATGGTAGATTCAAGATCAATATTAAGTTTATACATATCACATAAATTTTTTAAATCTTTTTTTGCTTTGTCTAAATTTTTTCCAAAAACAAACTCACCTTCAAAGCCTAAAATAATATTTTCTAAAACTGAAAAATTTTCAACTAGCATAAAATGCTGATGCACCATACCTATTCCACTTAAAATTGAATCACGTGGTGATTTTAACTTAATTTCTTTTCCGTTAATATTTATTGTTCCTGAGTCAGCCTGATAAAGACCAAAAACAATGCTCATCAAGGTTGATTTACCTGCTCCATTTTCACCAATTATTCCGTGGATTGTGCCTTTATTTATTTGTAAATTAATATTTTTATTAGCGTGAACGTGGCCAAAAGATTTATTTATATCTTTTAGTTCTAAAATAGGTGAGACCATAAATATATATTTTATTTAGGTCTCACCAAAATGTTTTGTCTAAATTACTCTTGTGACCAGTCTGCAACTGTTATAGAGCCGTCTTTAATACCCGCAGCAGCGGCATCGGCAGCTGCAGCCATTTCAGCAGTTACCTGACCATCTTCAGTAGCATATCCGACCATTCCTTGAGCAAGCCCAAGAATATTAATACCTGGCTCAAAAGTTCCAGCAGCAGTTCTTTCAGCTTGTTCAAAGATCGTTAGATCCAAACGCTTTAACATAGAAGTTAACATGCTTCCTGGATGCATCCAGTTTTGATTAGTATCAACACCTATGCCATAAATTCCAGCATCCGCAGCAGCCTGAAGAACTCCGATACCAGTTCCACCAGCTGCTTGGTAAACAACATCTGCGCCACCATCAATTTGTGCTTTTGTAAGCTCAGCACCTTTAGTTGGATTGTTCCAAGCTTCAGGAGTTGTCCCTGTCATGTTTGCTAGTATTTTAATATCAGGATTAGCATATAAAGCGCCCTGTTCATAACCACCTTGGAATTTTCTGATCAATGGAATATCCATTCCACCAACAAAGCCTATTGTTCCAGTTTTTGATGCCATAGCAGCAATTACCCCTACCAGAAATGAACCTTCATGCTCTAAGTAACAAGCTTGATAAATATTTCCTGCAGGATCATCTACCCAACATACATCCACCGCAACAAAATTAACATCAGGATATTGTGGAGCTATAGCAGCAACCGCATCAGCTTGAGCAAAACCCATTGCAACAACTAAAGTAGCACCTCTATCAGCAACTTTTCTCATACCTTGTTCAATTTGAGTGTTGTTAGCTGCCTCAAATTCAATCATGTCCCAGCCTAATTCATTTTGTACTCTTACAGCAGTATTATATGCTAATTCGTTAAATGATTTATCAAATTTACCACCAGAGTCGTAAATTACTCCAATTTTGTTAGCAAATGTACTTGTAGAGAAAACAAGTGCAAAAGAAATAACAAAAATATTTAAAAATTTTTTCATACCAAAAGTCTCCCTTTTCTGAATTATTTATAGATACACCCTGATAACATTTTTATAGCAAAAAAAAATTATTTAAAAAAAGAGATAGTGGATAAATTGAATAAATTTGTAATTAGGTACCCATATACCTATCACCAGCGTCTCCAAGGCCTGGCACAATATATTTTTTCTTGTTTAGTCCCTTATCAAGACTACAAGTAAAAATATGGAGATCCTTATGATTTTTACGAATATTTTTAATACCTTCTGGAGCTGCCAACAAAGATATAAGTTTAATATTTTTCACTTTTACTCCTCGTTCTTTTATAAGATCTATTGCAGCTGATGAGGAATTTCCAGTTGCCAACATGGGATCAAGGACCAAAATAGTCTTATTATTTACTTTTGGCAATTTGCATAGATACTCAACAGGTTGATATGTCTGCTCATCTCTATAGAGACCAATATGACCTTTTTCTACATTTGGTAAAAATTTAACGAACCCTTCAACTAAACCAAGTCCTGCTCTTAAAATTGGAATGATTATAAGGGGGTTAGAAATTTCGTTACCGCTAGTATTTTGTATTGGGGTTTGTATCTTTATTTTTTTAAATTTTATATGTTTTAGTACTTCTGCAGCAATTAAATAGCTTATTTCATTCATTGTTTGTCTAAAAAGAGAATTTTTTGTTCTTTTGTTTCTAAGAATTGTTAATTTATATTCTAGGAATGGAGATTTGATTAATGTAAGCATTATGTGTTTTTTATTATAATTAATTTAACTATAGAGCAATGCGTATATTTTTCTTTTTTACATTTATTTTAATTTTAAACGGTTGCGCTACAATTGAGGTGGCTAAGGGGGTATCCAAAGTCTCAAGTAGCATTGAAACATCTGTTAAAAAAATCGCTGGAAAAAATGAAAAAGAAGAAGAAATTGAAGAAAAAGAAGAAGAATCAATAAATGAAAATATTAGTCTTGAGGAAAAAGTTAGTGCTGTAAAAAAGGAAAAAGAAATTGTAGAAGTGGAAAAAACACGTCAGAAAAAAGTTGTTAAAAAACAAAAAGAGGTAATTAAAATAAACTTTGTTGGCAAAACTATAAATGAAATTTATATGCGCCTAGGTGACCCTAATTTATTTAGGCTAGATGGTAATACACAAACTATGCGTTTTGATAGTGATACATGTAGGCTTTTTTTGTTTTTCAATTCTACTATACCTATGCCACAAGTTAACTACTTTGAAATGCGAGATGAAAAAGGCAACTTAATTAAAGAAAAAGTAAATATTGAAAATTGTTATAAAAAATTTGATTTGAGTTAATAAAAATTTTAAAGAATATTATTTATTAAATAATAAATCATTCATTGTATAAAATCCTGATTTCTTTTTACTAAGAAATATAGCGGCATCAAGAGCGCCTTTTACAAAGATTGATCTGTTGTTTGCTTTATGAACTAAGTCAATTCTGTCATTTTCACCAATAAAACTAACAGTATGCTCTCCGGCAATCTCTCCACCTCTAGTTACAGAAAAACCAATATCACCTTTTTTTCTTAAGCTTAATTTTTTAGTGCGGTCTAAAATTTTTGATTTATTTAATGAAGTTTTTCTACCTAGAGCTGCATAATCTCCAAGAGACAGGGCTGTTCCTGAAGGAGCATCTTTTTTATGCTTATGATGTGTTTCAGCTATCTCAATGTCATAATCAGTTTCTTTTAATGCTGAAGAGGTTTGTTTAACAAGATTAAAAAGTAAATTAACTCCAAGACTCATATTTGAAGACATAAGTATAGGTATTTTTTTTGAAAAAATTTTAATTTTATTTTTCTGAGCACCAGAGATGCCAGTTGTACCTATTACTACAGCAGTTTTATTTAAAGAAGCAATTTTTATATTCTCCAACGTAGATTGAGGTGTTGTAAAATCAATTAAAACATTTGCAAGTTTAATAGAAGGAGTTGGATTTGAGTGAATTAAGTTTGAAGATTGAATCTCAGAGACTTTATTAAATTCTTTATTTATATTTTTATGTTTTTTGTGCTCAAAACCACCAACAAATTCTAACTTATTGTTAGCAATTATTTTTTTTGATAGTTCTTGTCCCATTCGGCCAAGGCATCCTGCTACTGCTATTTTTATTTTTGTCATTAAAACTTCTTATACTTTGATGAGCTAGAATTGAAAAGGGATTAAGTTAAATCTTCCCAAACTTCCTTAATTTTTTTAAAAAAACTTTGAGATTTGGGGTTGTGTGATTTGGAGGTACCTCCCTCATTTTCAAATTCTTTCAATATCGATTTTTGTTTTGAGTTAAGATTTACTGGAATTTCTACATTTGTTTCTACGTACATATCTCCTCTTCTGCTTTGTCTTAATATACTCATGCCCTTACCTCTTAATCTGAACTGTGTTTCAGATTGAGTGCCTGAAGGAATAGTCAATCTTGCTTTTTTTCCATCAATTGTAGGAACTTCTATTTCTCCTCCAAGTATAGCTGTAGTAATAGAAATGGGTATTTGACAAAATATGTTTTCTTCCTCTCTTTCAAAAAGATTATCTTTTTGAACTTGTACAAAAATGTACAAGTCACCATTGCCAGCCCCTTTTTGGCCAGGCTCTCCTTCACCAGAAATTCTTATTCTTGTGCCAGTATCAACGCCTGCTGGAATAGAAACAGAGATGGTTTTTTGTTTTTTTACTTGACCTGATCCATTACATTTTAAACATGGATTTTTTATAGAGTAACCCTCACCACCACATGTTGGACATGGTCTTTCTATTGAAAAAAAACCTGACGTTGATCTAACTTTACCATGCCCATCACATGTAGAGCATGTACTTGGACCAGACTTGTCTGTACTTCCTGTTGAATTACAAGCATTACAACTTGTGTATCCTGGAATTCTTATTTCCGTTTTTTTTCCATTATATGCTTCTTGTAATGAAACGGTCATATTATAACGCAAATCACTTCCTCTGGCAGGCCCTCTTTGTCTTGAACTTTGTCCAAAACCTCCTCCAAAAAATTCTTCAAAAATATCTGAAAAACCTCCAGCAAAATCTCCAAATCCTTGTGCTCCACCTTGTCCACCTTGTCTAAATGCATCGTGGCCAAACTGATCATAAGCAGATCTTTTTTCTGGATCTTTTAAAATTTCATAAGCCGCACTTGCTTCTTTAAATTTTTTTTCAGCTTCTTTATTTCCCTGATTTCTGTCAGGATGATATTTCATAGCAAGTTTTCTGTAAGATTTTTTAATTTCACTATCACTAGCATTCTTGGAAAGACCAAGAATTTCATAAAAATCTCTATCAGCCATTTAGCCCTTATATATTTATAAGTTTACTTATCTTTTTTATTTTCATCCACTTCCTCAAACTCTGCATCAACAACTTTTTCATCATTTTTTTTATCTGAAGAAGGTTCATCTCCGGAAGGATCAGGTTGTGGTGCTCCACCTTGAGGGTTTTGTTTATAAATAGCTTCGCCGAGTTTAAGAGAAGATTGAACTAATTGTTCTGTTTTAGATTTAATAACCTCTAGATCTTCTCCGTCTTTGACTTTTTTTAATTCTTCAATATCACTTTCAATTTTTTTCTTGTCTTCTTCAGAAACTTTGTCACCGTGTTCTTTAATATTTTTTTCAGTTTCATTGACAAGACTATCTGCTTGATTCCTTGTATCAACTAATTCTCTTTTCTTTTTATCGGATTCAGCGTTTTCTTCAGCTTCCTTAACCATTCGCTCAATATCTTCATCGCTTAAACCTCCTGAAGCTTGAATGCGAATTTGTTGTTCTTTTCCTGTAGCTTTATCTTTGGCTGATACATTAACTATTCCGTTTGCATCTATATCGAATGTGACTTCTATTTGTGGCATTCCACGAGCAGCAGGGGGTATTCCCACTAAATCAAATTGACCTAAAAGCTTATTATCAGCGGCCATTTCTCTTTCGCCCTGAAATACACGAATTGTAACAGCGCTTTGGTTATCTTCAGCAGTAGAAAATACTTGGCTTTTCTTAGTTGGTATAGTTGTATTTTTGTCAATTAAACGAGTAAAAACACCGCCCAAAGTTTCAATTCCCAAAGACAAAGGTGTGACATCTAAAAGAAGAACATCTTTTACATCACCTTGTAAAACACCTCCTTGAATAGCTGCACCTGTTGCAACCACTTCATCTGGATTTACCCCCTTGTTAGGCTCTTTACCAAAAAAATTTTTTACTAATTCCATTACCTTAGGCATTCTAGTCATACCACCAACTAAAATTACATCATCAATGTCTGAAGCTTTAAGGCCCGCATCTTTAAGTGCCATCTCGCATGGTTTCAAACTTTTAGTCAAAAGTTCTCCTATAATAGCTTCTAGCTTTGCTCTAGATAGTTTTATTGTTAAATGCTTAGGTCCACTTTGATCAGCAGTTATGAAAGGTAAATTAACTTCGGTTTCTGTACTACTTGATAATTCAATTTTAGCTTTTTCCGCACCTTCTTTTAATCTTTGCAAGGCTAGTTTATCTTGTCTTAAATCAATGCCGTTATCTTTTTTAAATTCATCAGCTAAATAATTAATAATTTCTAAATCGAAATCTTCCCCACCTAAGTGTGTGTCTCCATTAGTTGATTTAACTTCAAATACTCCATCTCCAATTTCTAAAATAGAAATATCAAATGTTCCACCACCAAGATCATATACAGCAACTGTGCCAGTCTTTTTTTTATCTAAACCATAAGCAAGAGCAGCAGCTGTTGGCTCATTAATTATTCTTAAAACTTCTAATCCGGCAATCTTCCCTGCGTCTTTAGTAGCTTGACGCTGAGAGTCATTAAAATAAGCCGGAACAGTTATTACTGCTTGCGTAACAGTTTCTCCTAGATGACTTTCAGCAGTCTCTTTCATTTTTTGTAAAACAAAAGCACTTATTTGACTTGGGCTGTATTTTTCACCACGAGCTTCTACCCAAGCATCTCCATTATCTCCCTTTATGATCTTATAGGGAACTAAGCCACTATCTTTTGTAACTATTTCATCAGTAAAGCTTCTTCCAATTAATCTCTTAATAGCAAATAAAGTATTTTCAGCATTAGTGACAGCTTGACGTTTTGCAGATTGTCCCACTAGTTTTTCTTTGGATTCAGTAAATGCAACCATAGAAGGAGTGGTTCTTGTACCTTCTGAATTTTCTATTACTTTTCCCTCTTTACCTTCCATAACAGCTACACAAGAGTTTGTAGTGCCCAAATCTATACCGATAACTTTTGCCATATAATTTCTTTTGTCCTTTTTGAATTAATTAATATTTTTTGAATTTTTCAATATTCTAGTTGAAATATGGGAAATAAGATTAAAATTACAAGGATAAGACTAAAAAAACATTAAAAATTAGTCATTTTTTTTACTATTATCTTTTTTTGCAGGTTTTTTTGATACTGCGACCATCGATGGACGTAATAACCTATCGTGCATGGTATATCCAGATTGCATCTCTTGAACAACAGTTCCTTCATCCACTGTATCATCCTCTAGCTCAACCATAGCTTGATGAAGGTTGTGATCAAATTTAGTATTAATTGCCTCTATTTTGTTTACACCATGCTTGCTTAAAATCGTGGAAAATTCTTTTTGAACCATATTTAACCCATCAATTAAATTTTTAAATTTTTCTGAGGTTTTTTCATCTTCTGGGATTGCTTCTAGAGCACGTGTTAAATTATCTCCAGGTGATAAAATATCTCTAGCAAGATTAATGCTACCATATCTTATAGAGTCTAATTTTTCTTTTTCTGATCTTTTCCTAAGATTGTCCATCTCAGCAAGTAGTCTTAATTTTTCTTCCTTCAACTTTTCTAATTCTTCACTTAACTTTTCAATTTCATCATTATCATTATTCTCTAGGCTCTGATTTTCTGATGCAATTTCTTTTTCTTCTAATGTATTGTCTTTTTGTTCTTTTTGATTATCTTTTGTTGAATCTAAAAAATCTGCTTCATCTTCTAGAGTTGAATTTTTGTTTTCTTTTTTATCTTGCATTAACTTAAAACCTTTCCAACAATTTTTGATGTATAGTCAACCAAAGGTACTATTTTAGCATAATTTAACCTTGTTGGACCAACAACTCCGATAGCTCCTATAATTTTTTGTTCTTTATCTTTATATGGGGCCATTACCATAGAAAGACCAGAGTGTTTAAATAAAAAATTTTGTGACCCAATAAATATTTGTACTCCTTTAGCAGAATTGGTATTTTCTAGTATATCTAAAAAACTTGTTTTATTTTCAATATCATCAAACAACTTTCTAATTTGATCTAAATCTTTAGAAACTATTTCATCATTTAAGAGGGATGATTGGCCATGAAAAAATATATATGGATTTTTTAAATCAGGAGTTAGTTCTAAAATTCCTTTTTTAACTAAATTTTTTGATAGTATTTCCAGCCTTCCTTTTGAATAATTAATATCTTGTTGAATATTTTTTTGTATTTCTTCCATAGGTTGATTTTTATATTTAAAATTTAAAAAATTTGATATTTCTCTCAAAATACTTTCGTTAAACTTTCCTTCATCTTCAATTATTCTATTTTCAATTTGCCCATTAGTGCTTGCTATAATTGACATAACCTGACTTGAATTTAGTCTTATAAATTCAATGTGCTTTATATTATTTTGGTATTTTGGTGCTAAAACTATACCGGCATGACTGGATAGGCCAGATATCAATTTTGAAGCTTCGCTTAGAACTTCTTGAAAAGAATTTCCTTTTGATAAGCATTTTTGTTTTATGTTTGCTTGTTCATTTTTTGTAAGCCTTCCAAACTCTAATAAACCATCTACAAATAATCTCATACCTTTGTCAGTTGGCAGCCTTCCAGAAGAAGTATGAGGGGCATACAAAAGACCTTCTTTCTGTAAATCAGCTAAAATTGATCTAATAGATGCTGAAGAAATATCTATTGATCCTTTTTTTAATATTTTTTCTGATCCAGAAGGGGAGCCTGTTTCCAAGTAAGTCTCAACAACAGTTTTAAAAATTTGTTTTGATCTGTCATTTAATTTTACATAAAGGTTTTCTGACATAGAAAATAACTCTATAATAAAAAAATACAAAAAAAAAATTAAAATAATAAAATGAGAGCAAAAAGAACCTTTAAAGAAATGAGAGAAATTTCCTTTGAAACTGGTGTAAACATCCATGCAGAGGGCTCATGTTTGGTAAAATTTGGCAATACTCATGTTTTGTGCACTGCTTCAGTTGATGAAAAAACTCCTCATTGGTTAAAAAACTCAGGAAAAGGTTGGGTAACAGCTGAATATGGTATGCTGCCAAGATCAACAAATTCAAGAATTGATAGAGAGGCAGCAAAAGGTAAGCAAGCAGGACGAACCCAGGAAATTCAGAGATTAATTGGACGAAGCCTAAGATCAATAATAAATTTAAAAAACTTAGGAGAAAGACAAATAAAAATAGATTGTGATGTTATACAAGCTGATGGAGGAACAAGAACTGCATCTATTAGTGGTGGATTTGTAGCTCTTTATCAAGCAGTAGATTTAGTTAAAAAAAATTTCAATATTGAAAAAACCATTATTAAAGAATTTATAGCTGGAGTTTCAGTTGGAATTATTGATGATAAACCTAATTTAGATCTAGACTATGAAGAAGATTCTAAAGCACAAGTAGATGGAAATTTTGTTATTTGTGAAAGTGGAAAAATCGCTGAAATTCAAACAACAGGCGAGGAATACTTTTTTAGTAGAGAACAATATAATTTACTTTTTGACCTTGCATCTGAAGGAGTCTCTGAAATAATAGAGAAACAAAAAAAATGTTTGTCAGTATAATATAGTGAAAGAAATTATTTTTTTTTCTAATAATAAAAATAAAATCCAAGAAATTTCTAATCTCTTTATAAAGTTTAATTATAAACTACTGAGCCTTAATGATTATAAAAATACAGTTTCACCTATAGAGAACGGCAAAACATTTAAAGATAATGCAAAAATAAAATCTATTTATGGTTTTAAAAAATTTAATAAAATATGTTTTGCTGATGACTCTGGAATTTGTATTGATGCATTAAATGGTGGGCCTGGCATTAATTCAAAAAAATATCTTGAATCAGATAATAAAATAAATTCAGTTTTAAATAAAATTATTGATGTGGTAAAAAATAAAAATAAATACGAAGCTTTTTTTGAAACTTCTATATGCCTAACATTAAATATAAATAAACAATTATTTTTTACGGGAAGGGTTTATGGAAAAATATCTCTAAAAATTAAAGGAAAAAATGGCTTTGGATATGATCCGATTTTTGTCCCAAACGGTATGAGTCTTACTTTTAGTGAAATGAGCCTTAGACAAAAAAATTTATTAAGCCATAGAGCGGTTGCAATAAAAAAATTATCAAAATATTTAACAAATTCAATTTAATTTTTTAACATATCCATTTTGAATTTTTAAAATGTTTAGCTCTCTAGAAATAACATTATTTAAAAAATAAAATTTTCCATCAATTCCATCAAATTTGATTTTTCCACTATTTAAAAGATTTGAAGTTTCTTGAATGCTAAAATTTTCATTTACTAAATATGACAAAACTCCAACTAAATCATAGGGTATAGTCGCGGTTCTTAGGGGTCTTTCCTTGTAAACATAGGTGTAGTCAGAGAAAAATTCGTCTCTATGCATTTCTTCTATTCCACTAAATATTGCACCTTGTAGAGCCGGTTCTGTAAAAAATGCTTTATCATCCCAAACGCCAGTTCCAACAAATTGTACTTTTTGTGGATCTATATCATAAAAAGGAAGTAATGGAGCAATCTCTAAAAGCCGAATACTATAATCAGGTAAAATTAAATGTGTAAAATCAACATTGCCTGCAGTTTCAAATTTTTCTATTTTTTTAAGAGCTTTTTTTGAAATTTCATCATTTTTATTTTTTAAAATATTTTTTTGTCTTTCTAGTTCTTTTTTTCTTAACTCGTATTTACCTAATTGCTTTATAGCCTTTCTCGCATTTGAAAGATCTTCATTGTAAGAAGCTCTGGCGACTATAATTGATTTACTTTTAGAAACCACATCATCAATAATTTCATTGATATGAAATCCATAAAAATTTTCAGGATACAATAACGCTATCTTTGAGCCATTAGGAAAATAATTAAAGATTGTTTCAAGATCATCTTTTGGAAAGAAATTTATTAAAAATATACAATCTCCAGACAAACTTTCGTCAACTGTAAATGAAAAAAGTATTATGCCTTTGTTGCAATATTTTTTTATGAGCTTTGTAGAATCAGAATCAAAAGTTCCTATAAATATTTTTCCCGAAGTAGCTTTTTTTTCTAATATTTTTTCTAGCTCATCAAGATTATAGTACTTATTTATATTTAATTGAATATTGTTTATTTCTTTTTTATAAATTGATAGTTCAAAAGAATTTATCAAATTTTTCGAAATAATTTCATCCAAAAATTCTGGTAGAAGAATTTCCATTTCATTAAAAATTATATTTTGAGAAGTTTTTATAGGCCTTTCTTCGGTAATATTTTTTTTAGTTAGTGGTTTTTTTTCCTTTTTTTCTTCAACTTTGTTTGGATATTTTTTTATCAAAGATGAATTTGTTGAATTATTTACTGGCGCACAAGAAATGATAAATATAAATATAAAGGAGATGAATAGTTTAGAAATAGGATTATATATAGTTTCTACACCTATAGGCAACTTGGCGGACTTAAGCACAAGGGCAAAATTAATTTTAGAATCAGTAGACATTGTTATATGTGAAAACCCAAATCATTCTCTTAAACTACTTAACAACTTAGGCATTAAAAAGAAATTACTATCGTTACATGATTATAATGAAATATCGCTTATTAAGAGAATAGAGAAATATCAACGTAATTCCTCAATAGCACTTATTTCAGATGCAGGTTCTCCCTTAATCTCAGATCCAGGATATAACTTAGTTCGAGATTATATTGATAAAAGTTTAATGATTACTACAATTCCAGGTGCTTCTTCTATAATTCCATCTCTGCAATTATCCGGATTACCCATTCATAATTTTATTTTTTATGGTTTTGTTCCAAAAAATATAGGCGGAACAAAAGATTTAATTAAAAGAATTTCAGAAGCTTCAATTACTGGGGTGATGTTTATCTCTGGTTCAAGATTGTTGTCTTTTCTAGAATTATTATCAAAAAATGATGCTTATAATGTATCAGTTTGTAAAGAAATTACTAAAAAAAATGAAGCTGTTTATAGAGGCACTCCAAAAAAAATTATAGAAATTATTTCTAAAGACACCAAGAAATTAAAGGGGGAGTTTGTGATAATAGCAGCAAAAGTTAAATCAAGAGATAATATTAGGATAAGTAATAATATAAATAAACAAATGAAAAAGTTATTGAAAAAATTTTCTTTGACTGAAGTCGTTGGAATAGTACATAAGTTAACAAATATTTCAAAAAAAGAAATTTATAGTGCTGCATTATTGATTAAAGATGATTAAAATACTCTTCTCAGTTTTCATATTATTTAGTTTGTCAACTCTATATAGTTGTTCGCCAGGCGGTGTTCTTGCAAGCGGAGGAGCTACTACTATGGTTGTTGCTGAAGGAGATAGAACACTAGGAACCGTTGTTGATGATGCAACTATAAAAATTAATATTTCTTCAAATCTATTAAGCTCAAGTACCAATCTTTTTGTTAATGTTAACACAAGTGTTATTGAAGGAAGAGTGCTTTTAACTGGAATAGTTGATACGCAAGAAATAAGAATTGAAGCTGTAAGAAAAGTTTGGGAAGTTGATGGGGTTAGAGAGGTCATAAATGAAATTGAGATAGGAAGTAAAACCACAATAAAAGAATATGCAAATGATTTATGGATTACAACTCAGGTTAAAGGTATGGCTGCTAAAACAATTGGCTTAAGAGCTCTAAGTTATAATTTTGAAACAATTAAGGGTAAAGTTTATATAGCAGGTATTACAAGCAGACCAGAACAATTAGATCAAATAATTGAGGTTACAAAAACTATTAAGGGGGTAAAAGAAATAGTTAATTATGTGGTTATAAAAGAGTAATTATTTTATTCCTTTTAAATTTTCTCCACCTAAAATATGAATATGAAAATGAGGAACCTCCTGATTGGCATCTCTGCCGTTGTTTGTTACAAGCCTAAATCCACTATCAAGTAATCCATGCTTTTTTGCAATTTCATTAATTTTATCAAAAAAATATTTTATCATTTCATTGTCAGCTTTTGATATAAAGTCATTATAATCAGTTACTGACATTTTGGGTATTGCCAAAATATGTATTTTGGCTTGAGGATTTATGTCGTTAAAAAAAAATACCTTATCATCCTCATATATTGGCTTACACGGTATTTCTTTTCTTAAAATTTTAGCAAAAATATTATTTTCGTCGTACATTGCTTCTATTTTTTAATTCTTTTTTTATATCTTCAAGTTTTATATTTTTAGAATGCAGCAAAACAAAAAGATGATAAATTAAATCTGAGGCTTCTTCTATTGTTCTTTTTTTAGATCCATTTAAATAATCAATAATTAGCTCTGAACTTTCTTCACTAACTTTTTGAGCAATTTTGTTTTTTCCACTTTTTAATAATGCTTTTGTATAAGATTTTTTTTCTTTACTTTTAGATTTTTTTTGAATTGTGTAAAAAAGTTCTTGCAAAAAATATACTTCCTCTTTCATTTAATTGATCCTAACTGGTATTTTTTTATCATCTAAAAATTTTTTAACTTCTTTTATACTAAATTCTGCAAAATGAAAAACAGATGCAGCCAAAAGTGCACTAGCTCCTCCTTTTGTAACCCCCTCTTCAAAATGTGTAAGATTGCCAACCCCTCCGCTAGCAATAACTGGGATGGTTAATAAGTCGGTAGACTTTCTTAATAATTCTAAATCAAATCCATTTTTTGTACCATCTCTATCCATGGAGGTTAATAAAATTTCTCCTGCTCCTAACTGTTGAAGTTTTTCAAGCCACTGAAAAACTTTTATACCCGTATTTTTGGTTCCTCCATGAGAATAAACAATCCAGTCATTATCTTGTTTTTTTGCATCTACGGCAGCTACTATGCACTGACTACCAAATCTTTGTGATGAATCTTTGATTAAATTTTCATTAAGAATAGCAGCTGTATTAATTGAAACTTTATCAGCCCCAGATTTAAGTAATGCTCTAATATCTTCAATTTCATTAATACCCCCACCAACTGTCAGAGGTATAAAGACATGTTCTGCTGTTTTGGCTACAATATTTATCATAGTTTTTCTTTTTTCAATTGAAGCGCTAATATCTAGAAAACAGATCTCGTCTGCACCTACTTCAGAGTATACTTTTGCTTGTTCTACAGGGTCTCCCGCATCAATCAAATCCAAAAAATTTATTCCTTTGACTACTCTGCCGTTTTTAACATCTAAACACGGTATTATTCTAGTTTTGAGCATTGTTTTCAAGTATCTTTATTGCTTTGGTAATCTCAATATTTCCTGAATAAAAAGATTTCCCAGCAATAACTCCCTCTAAGTTTGAAGATGAAATTTTTTTTAAATTAATAAGATCATCATAGTTTGATAATCCTCCACCAACAATAATATTTTTATTGGTTTTAAGAATATTTTCTTTGATTAAGTCAACATTTAAACCTTCAAGCATTCCATCTCTATCAACGTCTGTTAATATAAAACCTTTAATGTCAGTAGGTTCATAATCTTTCAAAACTTGATCAATGGTAACTTGTGAACTTTCAACCCAGCCTTTAATCATAATATGCTTATGCAAAACATCTAGAGCAACATATAATTTGTTTTTAAGTTTTTTAGATATTTCTTTTATTAATATTTTATTATTAACGGCCAAGGAGCCTACAATTAAAAAATCTATACCTTGATTAATCCAAAAATCTAAGTCCTTTTCATTCTTTAGGCCTCCACCAAGTTCGATTTCTAATTTTGTATTTTTTCTTATATTAAGAATAGTTTTTTTATTTACCTCTGCTCTCCCAAAGGCTCCGTCTAAATCAACAATATGAATTCTTTCACATCCATTTTTTTCAAAAAACATAGCTTGATTAACTGGATCATCATTAAAAATAGTTAGGTTTTCTTCCTTGCCCCTCTTAAGTCTAACACACTTGTTATCTTTAAGGTCAATTGCTGGAATAAATTTCACTAAATATTTTTATAAAAATATAAACCTGAAATAGTTTTGCCTTCCACGATTGCATAACTTGGATTAGATCCCCATTGTTCATATCCTTTAGATTTAAATAGTTGTATTGCTGCTTCTTGTGTTTCACGAATATCAAGCTGAACACAAGATGCTCCTTTTTCTTTTGCAGTATTTTCCGCATAATCTATCATATTTTTAGCAAGACCATAACCTCTGGCCCAAGGTGCTACAAAATGAGAAGAGACATTGATTATTTTTTTTTGTGCCTCATTATTTGTTGGTTGCAGAGCTAACTGCAATGTTCCTGCTATGGCTTCATTGAGTCTACCAACAATTAATATTCTGTTTTGCACCACAACAAGCCCTTTCCAATATTTATTTAACACTTCTCTTGGGGGTACTTTTATCCAACCAAAGCCACCTCCTGCTTTAATAGCCTCTTCAGTAATATTGCATAAATCGGCAAGATCTTCTTCAGAAACTGATTTTAATATCTCGGTTTTAATTGTAATTTTTTTTTGAGGTTTTGTTGTCATAATTTTAAAAAACTATTAATTAATCTTAGTCCTTGGTTTGAGCTTTTTTCAGGATGAAATTGAACACCATATATATTTTCTTTACCTACTATAGAAGGAAAATTCAGATCATAATCTGTTGTTGCAATAATATTTTTTTTATCAAAACAATCAAAGTAGTAACTATGAACAAAATAAAAATCTAGATTATCTATAGGAAAATCCATATCAAAATTTTTATTTATAACATTAACATTATTCCACCCCATATGAGGAAGTTTTAAATTGCTTGGTTTTAATTTCTTTGTAGAACCCTTTATCCAACCCAAACCATCATGATTTCCATTTTCTCTGCCCTCCTCAGCAAGAAGTTGCATACCAACACATATACCCAAAAATGGTTTTTTTTTATTTAATACATTTTTTTCAAGAGAATCAATCATTCCATCAATGGACTTTAGGCCTTCAATGCATGACTTAAAAGCCCCTTGTCCCGGAAGAACAATATGGGTAGAGCTGTTTATTGTTTCTACATCATTTGTAATAACAACATCAACATTTAGGTTGTGTTCCTTTGCGTCTTTTATAAAAGACTGTTGGGCAGATACAATGTTTCCCAAACCGTAATCAATTATAGCTACCTTTTTTTTCATTAAAAAGTTAAATAACACCCTTTGATGAAGGAATTATGTCTTTAATTTTTTCATCGATTTCAACGGCAATTCTTAAACTTCTAGCAAAAGCCTTAAAACATGATTCAATTATATGGTGATTATTTTTTCCGTATAAGTTTTCAATATGCAAATTGCATTTAGCTTCATTTGAAAACGCTTTAAAAAATTCATGGAATAGTTCTGTATCCATTTCTCCAACTTTTTCTAAATCTAGATTGACTTTCCAAACCAGCTCAGGTCTTCCAGAAAAATCTAAAACACATCTTGATAAACACTCATCCATTGGGATGTAGTAAAAACCGTATCTTTTAATGCCTAATTTTTTATCAAGTGCTTTTAGAATTGATTGAGAAAGAGAGTATCCAACATCTTCAACTGTGTGATGTAGGTCTACATGTATATCTCCATCTGCTTTTATGCTTATATCAATTAAGCTGTGGTGTGATACGATCTCAAGCATATGATCAAAAAAACCTATTCCAGTGGAAATTTCTGATTTGCCTGCTCCATCAATATTAACTGAACAAGAAATTTTAGTTTCTTTTGTATTTCTTTCTATGCTCGCTGTTCTCATAATAAAATGCTCTTTATCAGCGAATGTTATTATATTCCAGTTCAATTACTTGATAAAATAATTTAAATAACCATCTATAAGATTGGGTAATTAATGGCAAAAAACTTAATAAAATCAACAACTATAGTTGGTATTCGCAAAGACAAATCAGTTGTAATTGCAGGAGACGGACAAGCAAGTCTTGGAAATACAGTAATGAAGGCGAATGTAAAAAAAGTAAGACGATTAGGAGTTGATAATGCTGTCATAGCTGGGTTTGCTGGATCTACAGCAGATGCTTTTGCTTTATTTGAAAGATTAGAAGCAAAATTAGATCAATATAAGGGTCAACTCAAAAGAGCTTGTGTAGAATTAGCTAAAGATTGGAGAACAGATAGATATTTACGTAGATTAGAAGCCATGATGATCGTAGCCGATAAAGATGTTAGTCTTCTGCTTTCTGGGACTGGTGATGTTATAGAAACTGATGATGGTATATTGGCCATAGGTTCAGGTGGTCCTTACGCACTTAGTGCAGCAAAAGCATTAATAAAAAACACAAATCTTTCAGCAAAAGAGGTTGCCAAAGAATCTTTAAATATTGCTGCTGATGTATGCATATATACTAATCACAACATTGTAATTGAAGAAATAAATTTATAAAATGGAATCAAGTTTTAGTCCTAGAGAAATTGTTTCTGAATTAGATAAATTTATCATTGGTCAAAAAAATGCAAAAAAAGCTGTAGCAGTTGCTTTAAGAAATAGATGGAGAAGAAAACAATTACCTGAAAATCTAAAAGAAGAAATACTTCCAAAAAATATTTTAATGGTTGGTCCTACAGGGTGTGGCAAAACTGAAATATCTAGAAGATTAGCAAAACTTGCAAACGCCCCTTTTATAAAAGTAGAAGCTACAAAATTTACTGAAGTTGGATATGTTGGAAGAGATGTTGAGCAAATAATTAGAGATCTTGTTGAAATTAGTATCAACCAAACAAAAATTCAAATGGGAATAGAAGTTAAGGCGAAAGCTGAAAAAAATGCTGAAGAAAGAATATTGGATGTTTTGGTATCAAAATCTTCTAGTCCAGCAACTAGAGAAAGTTTTAGAAAAAAACTAAGAGGCGGTGAATTAAATGAAAAAGAAGTTGAAATAGCAATCGCTGCAAGCAACTCTTTTAATATGCCAACAATGGATATACCAGGGATGCCTGGCTCTCAAATGGGAATGATTAACCTTGGAGATGTTTTAGGAAAATCATTTCCACAACCTAAAAAAAATAAAAAAATGACAGTGGAAGAATCTCATGCCTTTTTACTTCAAGAAGAAACAGAAAAATTATTAGACAATGATAAAATTATTAAGAATGCTCTACAAGAGGTTGAACAAAACGGTATTGTCTTCATTGATGAAATAGATAAAATTACCTCTAGAAATGACAAAAGGTCTGGGGATGTATCGAGGGAAGGGGTACAAAGAGATCTTCTTCCACTAATTGAAGGAACAACTGTTGCTACCAAACATGGAACAGTTAAAACTGATTATATTTTGTTTATTGCATCTGGGGCCTTTCATTTATCAAAGCCCTCTGATATGCTACCTGAACTTCAAGGAAGACTTCCAATTAGAGTAGAGTTAGATTCTTTGTCAAAAGAAGATTTTAAACTTATACTTACTGAAACTCAAAACAGCTTAATAAAACAATATGTTGGCTTATTGGGTACAGAAAAAGTGAACTTAATTTTTGATGATAACGGTATAAATAAAATTGCTGAATTAGCTACAGAGATAAATCAAAATGTAGAAAATATTGGAGCAAGAAGACTTCATACAATAATGGAAAAACTATTAGAAGAAATTAGTTTCACTGCCTCAGATATTGGGCCTACAAGCATAAATATAGATACAGAATATGTAGAAAAAAACCTGGGAGAGCTTATTAAAAGCCAGGATCTTTCAAAATTTATTCTTTAGTAATTGATTTTTAAAAAAACATTGCCTAACCATCAGGCGTGATAAAAAAAATAAAAATTGAGTTAATAATTATAGCTCTTTTGTTGATACATATTTTCATTTTAGGAAATACAGATATAAAGATCTATAGCTTATTTTATGAATATATTGGTTCTTTGAACAATATTTATTTAAAAAAATTTTTTGTTAATATTACTGAAATAGGGGATTCACTATGGTTTTTTGTTATTTCTATTTTAGGTTTTTTAATTAGTTATTTTTTATCTAAATCTATAATAAAAAATAAATTTATTCAAAATTTAAAAACTTTTTTTATTTTTTTCTTTACAGCCACATTATTAACTGGTGCTTTAACTCAATTAATAAAGCATATTATTGGTAGGCCAAGACCGAGTTACTCTTCAAAAAGTGACTTATTTGGATTTGAATTTTTTAGTTTAGAATCTTCTTTGCACTCTTTTCCTTCTGGCCATACATCAACAATTTTTATAGTTGCCCTTGTTTTATCAATGCTTACCCCCAAACTTAAAATTTATTATATTTTTTTTGCATTAATTGTGGGTTTAAGTAGAGTAATAGTAGGCGCTCATTTTTTAACTGATGTAATAGGAGGTATAGTTATTGCATCTATAGGAATAAAATTAACTTTATTAATTTTTAAAAAGTTTAAAATTGAATCAAAAATTTTTGAAATTAAAGCGGTTAATTCAAATTACTTTTTTTTATCAATAATTGTTTTTTTAATATCTGTGTTTTATGTAAGTGTTGGAAGCAGTATAGATATTTATATTAGTGGTCTTTTTTATGAAGGAAATCAAAAATTTTTCATTGAGAGTTTTAGTTTAACTTCAGTTATTGTTAGAAAAATATTTCTTCCACTGTTGATTATCTATATTTTTGTTTGTCCTATTGTTTCATTATATGTACCTGTAAAAAATATATTTTTTGGTTTTAAGTTTATTTTGAAAGATATAGTTTTTATTTTTTCTTCAGTTTTTTTTAATTTAATTATTGTTGTTAATTTGTTGTTAAAAGGTTTTTGGGGAAGGGCCAGACCAAATGATATCTTAGAGCTTGGGGGAGGAGAAAATTTTTCAGCATGGTTTCAATATTCCGATGCATGTAATGCAAATTGTTCTTTTGTTTCTGGTGATGCTTCCGTAGGTTTTTCATTAATAGTCCTTTATTTAATAACTAAAAAAAGATTGTTTTTTTGGCTATCTTTGTTGTCAGGGACAATTCTGGGCGCCGTAAGAATATCGGAGGGTGGGCATTTTTTCAGTGATATTTTAATGTCAGGACTAATAATTTATTTCTTAAGCTTCGCACAATTTAAAATATATAATAAAAGATTTTAAAAATGTACATTAAGGGCACATTTATTATCTTATCATTATCTTTGCTGATAAAATTAATAGCTATATACTTTACAAATTTTGATCTTTTTGGTGATGAAGCTCAATATTGGATCTGGTCTCAAAATTTAGATTTTGGTTATTATTCAAAGCCTCCTTTTGTTGCTTGGATAATAAGTTTTTTTACTTTTTTTTTAGGTAATACATTTGCAACAATTAAAACAATCCCAATTATATTTTATATAATATCTGGATATGTTGTTTATTTGTTATCTTTAGAACTATTTAACAACAAAAACCAAGCGGTATTAACTGCTGCATCGTTTTATTTGATGCCCGCAGTTAGTTTTTCCTCTTTTTTATTATCAACAGATGTTTTTTTGGTATTTTTTTGGTCAATAAGTTTACTCTTTTTTTTAAAGTCTATTAAAAATCCCTTAAAAATTAATTTTTGTATCTTAGGAATTTTTGTTGGTATTTCATTTTTAACAAAATATGCGGCTGTATATTTCTTAATCTCTATACTGGTATTAATATTTTTAGATAAAAAAACTCGTTTTATTTTCTGTAATAAAAAAAATAATTTGTTAATATTTATTAGTTCTTTGATTTTGGTTTTGTTGCCTAATATTATATGGAATAACAATGTTGGGTGGTTAACCCTCATGCACACATCAGAAAATGCTGGATTAAATAGAGCAACAATAAATTTATTTCATGGGTTTGAATTCCTTTTATCACAAATATTAATGCTAAGCCCGTTGCTTTTTATAATTTTTATTTTTATAATAAAAAAAATTAAACCTAGCTTTGAAACAAAGTTTTTATTGTCTTTTTCTGTTCCAATTTTTTTAATTGTTTTGTTAGAAAGCATACTTGTTAGAGCAAATGCTAATTGGGCAGCGGTTGCTTTAATTAGTTTTTTTATCTTAATGATTAATCAAGTTTTTGATTCTTCAAAAAAAATAATTTTTATTAATAATTTGTTTAATTTTATTTTTTGTTTAGTTTTTTATTTTTTAATTGCATCATCTTCTTCACTATCTTTTTTTGATAGAATAAATGGAGTCTCTTCTTTTGCAAAACTAATTGATGAAAAACACCTAAAAGATAATAAAAAATTGGTTGTTGAAGATAGAATGCTTTATTCTAATCTAAGATATATTTTTAGAAAATCAAAAATAAAAATGTATATGCCACATAATCCAAAAAATAAAATTTCTAATCATTTTCAAATGTCAAATCCTCTTAATGAAAATTTTTCGGAAGATTTTTTGTTTATAGGTAACAAAACTCAACTAGATTATCTTAAAAAAAATAAAAAAATAAACAAAATAGACACAATAAGTGTCTTGTTTAACAAAATCCCAATTAATATATATGAAGTTACTTTTTAGTTTCGTTTGTTTATTTATTGCCTTTGAATCCATTGAGGCAAAAGAGTTTAAGGAAAATTATGCTGTAAAAACTAAGGGAATCACTATTGGTAATTTAGATTGGCAATTAAAATTAGAAAAAGACTCTTACACAACTGTTATAAATCTTAAAAGCAAGGGGCCGCTTTCTTTAGTTTATAAATTTAGGGGTTATTATGAAACCAGTGGTATTATAAAAAATGATATTTTAGTTCCTGAAAAATATATTCAGGAATGGAAAACTAAAAATAAACAAAGAAATATTAATCTGGTCTTTGAAAACAATAAAATTATGGATTTAAAAATTCAACCTGAAGAAAAAGAATTTGCAAGAATTAATTTTTTAGGATTAGAGAGCCATAGTGATCCCCTGACATCTTTTTTAAATATTTTTTTAAATAACTTAGATTCTAAAACAATTGATGGGAGAAGGTTATATGTATTATCGCCTAACAAAAATAATAATTATACTAAAGTATTAATAAAAAATTATATAAATATATGGGCTGATCATAATAAGAATGACCTTGAGTATTTAGAAATATTTCAAAACTCTGATGAAAAACTTCCGTATAAAATAAATATAAAATTTAAAGGCTCAATTTTTACTGTTAAGAAGCCCTAGGTTTTTTTCTTAAATAAACAAAAAATGCGCCGTCCGCCCCATATTCCATGCTGGCTTGCTCTACACTAAGTATGTATTTTTCAATTTCTGGCTTTCTTATCCAAGAATCAAATGCATTCCTTATTTTTCCATAATAAAGCTTTGTTTCAGTTCTATAGTTAGTCTCTTTTTTGTTAACACCTTTTCCAGTTACAAATAGTATGCATCGTTTATTTATATTATAACAATTTGTCACTGTATTACATAGTAGTTCCTCAGCTTCAATTAAAGATAGTCCATGAAAATCAATTTTTTGGTCAGGGGGTATTTTTCCTTTTTTTAGTTTTTTATTTATTTTAGTAATTTCTATTTTGTTTTTATTGTTTTTATTTGTTCCTGTGGTTGTAACATTTGATTTAACTAAGTTTTTTATAATAATTTTTTTTGTTTTTATGTTTTCTGTATTTGGGGTTTCATTTTTTAAAATACTTTTTTTTATACTATCTTTCTTTTGAATAGGTTTTGTTCCTGTTATTGATCTTAAAAAGGCTTCTTTATCTTTTTTTCTCATATTCTTTTTTTAAAAGAAGTTTTATTAATCCATCTACTCTTTTTGGTGTTTGTTTGTACCATAAGCTGTTCTTCATTTCTAGAGCTGCTAAAAACATATCATTGTTTTGTATATGGCTGTTCATTTTCACAAATTTTTTTTGTTTTTTTATTCCAAGTTGAAAAATCATCTCAATTAAAACTTCTTTGGTATCTTTTGAGTGTTTTCTGTGGTTAAAATTTTTTTTATAGGCTGTTAAAGCTTTCTTAAAGTCTTTATCAAACAATCTTGAAAGAAATTTTTTTGAAAATTTAGCTTGGAACATTTTCTTTTCTTTTTTGGTTATCAGGTGTCCGTAACCAATAGTTGGATAACCAAGAGAATCTAAGTAGGCCTCATTTCTAAAGCCTTCATTTTTTTTTATTTTTTTTTTAAGTGATAAAAATTTTTCCAAAATGATTTAAGTTGATGATAATAACCAGATTGGTGAATTGCTGTTTATTTTTTTTTGAAAGGTCCAAGTGTCTTGTTTTTTTGATATAGTTGATTCGTCGTTGTCTTTAAATTGCTCACTTGTAATTTTTATTGTTATATTTATTAAACTATCAATTACTGACACATTAGTTACCTCGTCTACTACGATTGAATAGAATTGATAATTTGGGTTGTTTTTTTTCTCCTCTATTGCGTTTTCAAAAATTAAAAAAACATCTTTTGTTAATAAATTTTTTAAAGTTTTTTTATCACTATTGTTAAAGGCATTAATTATTGTTTCAAAAGCAAACTTTGCTCCTTCTAGAAATTTTTTATGATCGAAATCAGTTAAAACTTCATATGCTTTAGATAGCTTGGTTTCATTTTCTTTAAGTTGAGGAATATTTTTTGTGGAATTAATTTCTTTTTCTCTTGGTTGAGGTTTGCCTATTTTTTTTTCAAAACCACTTCTTTTCCCAAGAACATTTCTTAGTCTATAAATTAAAAAAGCTGCAATGCCAGCAAATACAATTATATCAAAAAATTGAAAGCCTTCATAAACCATAAAATATATATAGTTAATTTAGTTGTTTTTTGTAGTAAATTTTTCCCAAAGTGGGTTCTTTATTTGTTTTAAATTTAACTTATGCCGCAACAACTCTTCTTGATTTAATTGAATTTTGATGAATTTATGACTTTTTTTGGTCTTGTTTGTTTCTTTGTTTCCTGTTTTTTTGTCAGTGTCATAAAGCTCCATAGAAATTTGCTTTCCTCCATTTAATTCCAGATATACCTCAGCCAAAAGGTGAGAGTCTAAAAGTGCCCCATGTAACTTTCTCTCACTTAAATCAATTTCAAACCTTCTACAAAGATAATCTAAATTTGCAATTCTTGTGTTTAGTTTTTTTCTTGCTAAAAAAACGGTGTCTATGATTTTGTTTTTGAGTTCTGGTAGGCCAATTATTTTTAATTCATTGTTTATAAAACCTATATCAAAAGAAGCATTGTGAATAACAAGTGTATCATTTTTAAGAAAATTAATTAGGTTGTTAGCATTTTCTTTAAATGTTTGGTGGGAGCTTAAAAAATCATTTGTAATTCCATGAATCTTTGATGCTTCTTCACTGATTTTTTTTTGTACATTACAAAAAAATTGAAGAGTCTTTCCTGTTGGAATATGGTTATATAACTCAACACACCCAACTTCAATTATTCGATCTCCTTGGTCAAAGTTTAATCCTGTCGTTTCAGTGTCTAAAACTATTTCACGCATTTTGCTTCAATATATTACTAATAACTTCTAAAATCATTTTAAAAGAATGTTTTTTTTGTTTCGATGTGTTGATAACGTAATCTGACTTCTTTTTTTTAATTTTATCATCAATTTGACTCTTTAATATTCTAATAATATCTTCCTTATTAATGTTTTTTCTTTTTAGGGCTCTTTCAATTTTTATTTTTTTAGGTGCATAAAGCAATATTATATAATCACAAACATGAGTTAACTTTGCTTCAAAAAGAAGTGGTATATCAAAAAATATAATTTTGTTTTTTTGTTTTTTGTTTTTTTTTATAAAAAGATTTCGTGATATTCTTACTTCTTTATGAATAAATTTTTCTAATTCCCTTTTCTTTGCTTTATCAGAAAATATTTCATCTCTGATAACTTTTTTATCAATTTTTTTGTTTTTAATAGAATTAGTTAATCCTATGTTTTTTAAAGTACTAAAAAGCTTTTTATTTGGTTGAGAATATATTTTGTTAACAATTAAATCAGAATCATGAACCTTATATCCTTTTTTTTGCAAAAACTTTACTATTGTGCTTTTTCCTGTTGCTATACTCCCTGTTATTCCTACAAATATTGTCATGTTTTTATTAGTTCTTCAAGAAGGCTCACCAATTTAGCATCAATCTCAGGCCTTATACCAAACCACCTATGAAAACATGGGGCAGCTTGGTGGATTAGCATATGATAACCATAAAACTGCTTTCTATAATTAATATGATTTAGAAAAAATGTTTGTTGGTTGTAGCATGCATCAAAACCATGTGGGGTTGATTGATTGTCATCAGCTATAGTTGTTGGTATATTTAGCTTAAGGTCCTTGCTAAAGTTTATAGGTATGGTGTTTATTGCAAGATCGGCTTCTTTAAAATAATTTTCAAACTCCTCAAGTTTATGGGGGGTTATTTTTTTTAAATTTTCAATTTTTGCAAAATCTCTATTGAAAACCCTAATTTTTTTAAATCCTGTTTTTATTAATGAGTAAATAATCGCCTTAGCTGCACCACCGTATCCAATCACAAGCGCGATTTCTTTTTTATTTATTTTGCTAATTCCGTTTTTTTCTTGCCACTTAATTGATTCTTCAAAACCTATCCAATCTGTGTTGGTGCCCTCAAACCCTTCTTCTGTTTTGCTAACACAATTAACAGCGCCTATTTGTTCCGCATTTTTATCAATAGAATGTAAATGTTCAATAATTTTTTCTTTAAAAGGAATTGTAATATTAAGCCCGCAAAGATCTTTCTCTTTTAGTGTGGTGGAGACAACATTGTTAAAATTACTTTCATCGATCTCTTTAAATCCATACTCTCCTTCAATGTTGTATTTTTTGAACCAATAATTAAATATTGTTGGTGACAAGCTTTTGCTTGCATTTTTTCCAATAACATATGCTTTTTTCATTTTAGTTTTTTTATATTAAGCTTTTTTAAAAAATTTAAAAAAGGAAAAAGTGGGAAACCCATTACATTAAAATAGTCACCTTGTATGCTCTCAATAATATTTGCTCCCCCCACTTCTATCTGATAACAACCAACAGAGCTTAGTATTTGCGTGCCTGCATTTGATAAATATATATTTATTTCTTTATCTGTTAACTTTCTTATTTTAACGGTTGTTTTTTGGGTTTTGTTCCAAATTTCTTTTTTGTTGTAAAAAACAGACGCACTCGAATATATAGAGTGTTTTTTCCCAGCCATTAGTTTTATTTTGTTTTTGGCTTCTCTAAGATTTTTGGCTTTATTTAAAATTTTTTTATTTATAAATATTACGGTATCAGAGCCTACTATTGTTTTATTTTTTATTTTTTTACTTATACTAAAAGCTTTTAACCTTGCTAGCTCTAAGGAAATTTTTTTTGGTGTAGTTTTTTTTATTAACAATTCTTTTTTAAGTTTATTTTCATCACAAAGTGGAGCATGTCTAGAAAAAGAGAGGCCGGTATTTTTTAATATAATATATCTTGATTTGCTAGTACTGGCTAATACAAATTTATTGTTAAAAATCATGTTAATAACTGGGTGTTTTATTCACGGTATTATTTTTTTTTTTTTTTTTAAAATTTTTATCATTTTTATATACATCTTTTTTTATAATTTTTTTTATAAGTCTAAAATTATTAATACCTGTTAATTTGTTTATTTATCATTTTTCGACAAACATGTTATAAACATATGAAATGAGCTAAAACTTAATAAAAACAGCTATTTATCTTTTTTTTTAAGGTTTTTCATACCCTATTGGTTAATTTATTAATATTGTATAATTTTCCTCAAAATATAAGCAAAAAAAATTATTATTCTTTTTAATACTGCCAACTAAAACAACATATTTAAATATATTATAATATTATTTTGACTTTATAGTTTTTTTTAAATATTAATAATTTTTCTTATCTAAACAATCCCCACTAAAAATATTATGAATTTACAAGATTTAAAAATAAAAAAGCCAGAAGACTTATTAAAACAAGCTGATGAACTTGGTATTGAAAATCCATCTTCATTAAGAAAACAAGATTTGATGTTTGCTATTTTAAAAAAAATAGCAATTGATGGTGAAACTATAACTGGAATAGGAGCAATAGAAATTATGCAAGATGGCTTTGGTTTTTTAAGGTCTCCAGAATCAAATTATTTACCTGGACCTGACGATATTTATGTTAGTCCAAGTCAAATAAAAAAGTTTAGTCTTAGAACCGGTGATAGTATTGAGGGGGAAATAAGAGCTCCCAAGCATGGAGAGCGTTATTTTGCGCTCATTAAAATTATTTCAATTAATGATCAGGATCCAAATCAAGTAAGAAACAGAATTAATTTTGAAGATCTAACTCCTTTATATCCTGAATCTAGGTTTAAACTTGAACAAGAAAAACCAATGCCAGATTTAACAGAAAGAATTATAGATATTATTGCACCATTGGGTAAAGGACAAAGACAATTGATTGTTGCTCAACCATTTACAGGAAAAACAATTATAATGCAGAAAATTGCTAATGCAATTACTAAAAACAATCCTGAAACAAGGCTTATGGTTCTTTTAATAGATGAACGACCAGAGGAAGTAACTGATATGGCAAGATCAGTAAATGGAGAAGTAATTAGTTCTACTTTTGATGAGCCTGCATCCAGACATGTTCAGGTTGCTGAAATGGTTATAGAAAAAGCAAAACGTTTGGTTGAATATAAAAAGGATGTTGTAATTTTATTAGATTCTATAACAAGGTTGGGAAGAGCTTATAATACTGTTGTTCCATCAAGCGGTAAAGTATTAACAGGCGGTGTTGATGCTAATGCACTTCAAAGACCAAAAAGATTTTTTGGTGCTGCTAGAAATGTAGAAAAAGGAGGATCATTAACTATTATTGCTACCGCCCTTATTGAAACTGGTAGTAGAATGGATGAGGTTATTTTCGAAGAATTCAAAGGTACAGGCAACAGTGAAATTGTACTTGATAGAAAATTAAGTCAAAAAAGAACATACCCTGCATTTGATATTGGAAAATCTGCTACAAGAAAAGAAGAGCTACTTTTAGACAAAGATGAGCTTGGAAAAACCTTTATTCTTAGAAAAATCTTAGCTCCAATGGGAACAACTGAGGCTATGGAGTTTCTTTTAGACAAAATGAAAGATTCTAAAACAAATAATGATTTCTTTCAAAGCATGGGCACCAAAAACCAATCTTAAAATTATTCTTTTTTTAACTATACTTTACTATTAATAGAACCAGATGGATAAAAACATTATCTGGATTGCTTCGTATCCAAAAAGTGGGAATACTTGGGTCAGATCAGTTTTGTGTAGTTTGTTTTATACAGATGACGGTAATTTTAATTTTAACACACTAAAGAAAATAAACACTTTTGATAGACCTTTTTATTTTGATGAAGTCACTAAAGAAAAAAAAATATCAACATATGATCTTACAACTTTAGCAAAGCTTAGAATTAAGGCTCAAAAAATATTTAATAAAAAAAATACCCTAAAATTTTTTAAAACCCATGCTGCAAACATTAAAATAGATGGCTATGACTATACAAATCAAGAAACAACAAAGTGTGCAATTTATATCGTTAGAGACCCAAGAGACGTTGTTTTGTCATATTCTAAATTTTCAGGTTTAAAAATTGATGATGTGGTTAAAATTATAAAAGATGAAAAATTTACTGTAAAAAATAAAGAAAACCAGTATTTTACACATTGGTCACGTTGGGATTATCACGTAAGTTCATGGTTAATTCCCAATTATCCAAAAATTGTTCTTAAATATGAAGACATGATTGACAAACCGATGCAGACAATAATGCAGCTTATCATGTTTTTAAAAAGTGTTGGAGTAGAGGGTGTTTTTACAGATCAAAAAATTATAAATGTTACGAAAAGCACAAATTTTACCAATTTAAAGAAAATGGAAACAGAATTGGGGTTTGAAGAATCTATATATGGAACAAAGTTTTTTAATGTTGGTAAAAAAAACCAATGGAAAAAAGACTTATCTATCGAACATGCCCAAGATATAGAAAAAAGCTTTGCTGAAACAATGAAAAAATTTGGCTATCTAAATTAAAAACATAAAAATCATATATCAAATTTTATAAATTATAGACTTGTATTAAATTAAGGTTTATTTCACTTCACCTTAAATGAAAAAAAAAGATACAATTTTTGCTTTAGCTTCAGGTCCTGGAAAGGCAGCAATTAACATTATAAGAATATCTGGCCCAAGTAGTATTAAAATAATAAACTCTTTATCAGCTTCAAAAATCCAGAAACAAAGAGAAGCAAAACTAACCAAAATCTTCTCTGGTTCTGGTGAGTTAATTGATCAAACTATAACAACAATTTATAAAAAGCCAAAAAGCTATACTGGTGAAGATATGGTAGAAATATCAACCCATGGAGGAAATGCCGTGGTAAAAAAATTATTTGAAGAACTAAAAAAGAGGTCCATGTTAAGGTTGGCAAAACCAGGTGAATTTACCAGACGGGCATTTGAAAACAATAAGCTTGAATTGACTCAAGTCGAAGCAATTGCTGATATAGTAAATTCTGAAACAGAAATGCAAAGAAAGCAAGCGATTAGCCATCTGTCTGGATTTTTTTTTGCCAAATCAAAAAAAATTTTTAATAATTTAAAAAAAACTTTAGCGAATATAGAGGCAGTAATAGATTTTGCTGACGAAGAGCTTCCAGAAAATTTATATAAAGAAATTCAAGAACAAATAGAGAACAATATTAAAGAAACAAACTCTCTTATTTCTACTGCCAACATTGGAAAGTCAATAAGAAATGGTTTTATTGTTGTTATTTTAGGCAAACCAAACACAGGTAAATCAAGTTTTATAAACTATATTTCTGGCAAAGATATTTCTATTGTAACAAACATCCCAGGAACTACAAGAGATCTTCTTGAATCTTTTCTTGATATAAATGGACTACCAATAAGATTTATTGATACAGCTGGCATACGATCTGTGCATAAAAAATTAAGCAAATTAAATGAAGTAGAAAAAATTGGAATTGAGCTGGCATTTAAAGCGGCAGAAGAAGCTGATCTAAACTTAGTATTTGTTGAAAAAAAATCAGATATTGTATTATTCAAAAATTTTAAAAATACTATTTTTGTAAAGTCAAAACAAGATTTAAGAAAATCAAAATTTATTAATGGTAATTTTTACAATATATCTTCAAAAACTGGCTTTGGCGTTGATAGACTTTTAAAAATTATAAACAAAAAAATTTCTCCGAAAACCTTGAAAGAAGAAGGCTATATTTCACGTGAAAGACATTTAAGGTGTATTAAAAAGGTAAATATGCAACTAAAAAATGCAAAAAATGACAAAAATATAGATCTGATTGCAGAAGATATTAGAATTTCTATAAAAGAATTAGGAAATTTATTTGGAAATGTTGATATTGAGGATATTTTGGATATAATATTCTCTGATTTTTGTATAGGAAAGTAATTTCACGTGAAAAAAAACATTAAAAACACAATATATGATGTAATTGTTATTGGAGGCGGTCATGCTGGAGTCGAAGCAGCGTGTGCCTCTGCGAGAATGCAAAGCAACACCTTGTTAATTACTCATAAAATTGAAAAAATAGGTGAAATGTCTTGTAATCCTGCTATTGGAGGTCTTGGAAAGGGCCATTTGGTTAGAGAAATTGATGCTCTTGATGGAATAATGGGCAGGGCAATCGATAATTCTGGTATACAATTTAGAATGCTAAATCTAAGCAGGGGGCCAGCAGTACAAGGCCCTAGAGCCCAGGCAGATAGGGTTTTATATAAAAAATCTATACAAGATATTGTTAAAAAACAAGAAAGTCTGGATATTTTGGAGGGTTCAGTTGAAGATATTATTCTTACTAACAACAAATTAAAGGGTGTTTTAGTTGAAAATATTGGAGAAATTAAATCAAAAACACTTGTTTTAACAACGGGTACCTTTCTACGAGGCCTAATCAGAATAGGCAAAAAAAGCTATGGAGCAGGAAGGGTTGGAGATAAACCTGCAATAAATTTAGCAAAATCAATAGAAAGACTAAAGTTTTCAATAGGCAGATTGAAAACTGGTACACCACCAAGAATTGATAAAAAATCTATAAATTTCAACAATTTAAGTGAACAGAAACCAGACTCAGTTATTAAACCATTTTCTTTTATCAACAAACTTATACACATTAAACAAATCTCTTGTTTTTTAACAAATACAAATGATCATACTCACAAAATTATAAATAACAACATCCATCTGTCCCCCATGTATTCAGGAGAGATTAAATCAATGGGGGCAAGATATTGCCCATCTATTGAAGACAAGGTTAGAAAATTTTCTGATAAAAATAGTCACCAAATATTTCTTGAGCCCGAAGGTCTTGAAAGTGAGGTTATTTATCCAAATGGAATATCAACATCTCTTCCTGAAGCTGTACAAGAAGAGTTCGTTCACTCAATAAGAGGGCTTGAAAAAGCAAAAATAATTAAACCCGGTTACGCAATAGAGTATGATTATGTTAGTCCTCAAGAGCTTTATCACTCCCTTGAAACCAAAAAGATCAAAAACCTTTTTTTTGCAGGACAAATTAATGGAACGACAGGCTATGAAGAGGCGGCGGCCCAAGGAATTATGGCTGGAATAAATGCTGCTTTGGTTAGTAATAATAAAGAAACCTTTGTTTTAGATAGAGGAGATGGGTATATTGGCGTTTTAATTGATGACTTGGTTATTAAGGGAACAAAAGAACCTTATAGAATGTTTACATCGAGATCAGAATATAGGCTTCTCTTAAGAGCAGATAATGCCGACCAAAGGCTTACGCCACTAGGTATAAAAATTGGTTGTGTTGGTAAAATAAGAAAAACTATATTTGAAGAAAAAATTGAAAAAATTAAAAGTAGCTTTAGTTTGGTTAGGTCTAAAAAAATATCTCCGAATGAATTGTCTAAAAAAGGAATTAAAATAAATCACGATGGAAAAAAGAGAACTGCATTTGAATTACTTTCTTATAAAAATATATCATTCAAGCATATCAACAAAATTTGGCCAGAAACAAAAGAAATTGAAGAAGAAATATCTGAACAAATAATAATTGAATCCCAGTATTCTGGATATCTTAACAGACAGAGAGAGGATATAATTGATTTCAAAAAAGAAGAAGAATTAATTATTCCAACTAACCTAGATTACAAAAAAGTGGGAAGCCTCTCTAATGAAATCATAGAAAAACTTACAACTACGCAACCACCAACACTTGGTGCTGCATCTAGAATTTCTGGTGTAACACCTGCCGCAATAATTGCCTTACTAAGATTTGTAAAAAAACAAAAAAATACTAAAGCGGCATAAAACTTGACTAAAGAAGAAATAATAAAAAAATTTAATATCAACAGTCACCAAGAAAAATTATTAGATACATATATTTTTAATCTTAAAAAATATAATAAACACACCAACTTAGTTGGTAGTTCAACATTAGAAGATACATGGAACCGACACATTCTTGATTGTTTACAAATTTTACCAACACTTAATAATTATAACTGTTCTATTTTAGATATGGGGACCGGAGCCGGACTTCCTGGGTTACTACTAAGTATTATGGGGTGCAAAAACGTTACCTTGGTTGATTCAAATAATAAAAAAATAAAATTTTTAGAAAAAACAAAAAAAGAGATGAATTTAAAAGTTAAAATAGTACTCGATAGGGTTGAGAATAAAGAAAAAGAAAAGTATGACATTATAACATCACGTGCACTTGCAAATCTAAGCAAACTTTTTACTTACTCACATAATTTTTTAAAAAAAAATACTGTTCTTATTTTTTTAAAAGGCAAAACTGTTAATGATGAAATATTAGATGCAACTAAAATTTGGAAATTTGAATACCAAAAACATGTTAGTCTTTCTGATAAGGGGGGAAGCTTACTTGTTATTCGAAATCTAAAGAAACTATAATATGACAAAAATAATAGCAATTGCTAATCAAAAAGGTGGAGTGGGAAAAACAACAACTGCTATAAATCTTGCAACAGCCTTGGCTGCTATTGATAAGAGAGTATTGTTAGTTGACGCAGATCCTCAAGGAAATGCCAGTACTGGTCTTGGAATTTTAGAAGAGAATAGAGAACCTTCATTATATCAATTATTAACCAATCAAGAGTTTGATGTTTTGAGTATTAAAAAAACCTCTATTCCAAAACTAGACATAATATCTTCATCAATAGATCTTGCTGCTTCTGAAATTGAATTAGCTGAGATAGAAAATAGGGAAGAAGTTCTAAAAAAAATTTTATCAAAAATAACTGGTTATGATTTTATTTTCATAGATTGTCCGCCTGCACTTGGGCTTTTAACAATAAATGGACTAGTTGCTTCAAAGTCAGTAATTATTCCATTGCAGTGTGAATTCTTTGCTCTAGAGGGTTTAAGCGCACTTACTAACACTATAGACACTATTAAATCAGGATTGAATTCTAATATTGATTTGGAAGGGGTGGTTCTAACCATGTTTGACAAAAGAAATGCATTAAGTTCCTTGGTTGAAGAAGATGTAAGAAGTCATTTTAAAAACAAGGTCTACAAGACTGTTATACCAAGAAACGTTAGAATTTCTGAAGCACCAAGCCATGGCAAACCAGTTTTGCTATATGATACCCAATGTGCTGGTTCTCAAGCATATATAGGTCTTGCAAAAGAGGTAATTTTAAACCAATAATAAATAAATGATTTCAGAAAATAAAAAACTAGGAAGAGGTTTGGGGGCATTACTTTCTTCTGGTAAAAATGAAAAAAATATCCAAAATTTTAAGCTTATTAATATATCTGAAATAAAGGCCAACAAAGATCAACCCAGAAAAGATTTTAAAAAAGAAGAACTCGAGGAACTTGCTAGTTCAATTAAATCTCAAGGAGTTTTACAGCCGATAGTTGTGAGAAAAAAATCAGAACAACAATATGAAATAATTGCAGGGGAAAGAAGATGGAGGGGGGCTCAAATTGCAGGATTGCATGAAATTCCAGCACTTGTTAAAGAAATGACAGACAATGAAGCTCAGGAAGCAGCTTTAATTGAAAACATACAAAGAGAAAATTTAAACGCTGTTGAGGAGGCCAAAGCCTACAAGAAACTTTTAGATAATAAAAATACAGGATATGACTCTTTAAGCTCTGTTATTGGTAAAAGCAAAAGTCACATCTCTAACACACTTAGACTTTTAGAGCTAGACGATGAAATTTTAAATTATATAATTGAAGGAAAACTATCTATGGGACATGCTAGAGCTCTAATTGGCGTTCCCAATGCAAATGTTCTTGCAAAAGAAATAATTAACAAAAAATTAAGCGTTAGAGAAACTGAAAAAAACACCTCACAATATAAAAAAAACAAAAGCAATAAAAAATTTAAAGATCCTAATATTGCTGATTTAGAAAATGAACTTTCTGAAAAAATTGGGCTTAAAACTTCTATTCATTTTAACCAAGAAGGGTCCTCGGGGTCTTTGACATTATTTTATTCAGATCTTGATCAGCTAGATGACATAATGAAAAGACTTAAAAAATAAACTAACTAATAGTTTTTTTTAAATTTAACAAAAATCTTTGGGTTATAATAAGATGCATCGCAGTATTTTTTCGCAGTAAAATTTCAGTTTTTTTGATTAAAATTATAATCTTCGATATTCTTTCATAATTTAACTTTTTGTATATTTCAACGAATTTGTCTTTTTTCATAAAAAGATATTTAGGAAAAACTATATTTATATCATTTACATTTTCTATAGACATTATCAAATTCAGATAATACTTAATTCTCTGTATGAGAACAAAACTATCTCCTGAAGAGTTAATGTTTGCAAGAGATGTGTAAATAATTTCTTTTTGAGGAGACAAAATTGTAAAAAATAATTTATCAATATCTTCATTTGAGTTTTTTGAGATTAAAGAAATAAGATCGTTTAAAAATATTTTCTTATTATCAAAATTTATAATTTTAGTTATTTCGTTTTCAAACAATTTATATCTATCATCTGAATTATCAACAAAATACCAATATGCATCCCTTTCAATTTCAATTTTATTAAGCTTAAGATTATACTCTAAAATTAACTTTTTGCTTTCACGGGATAATTTATAGCATGTTATGCATACGTAATTAGGGTGAGATTCGATGTATGTTTTTATTTTTGAGGAATTTTTAATTTTTTTATCTATAATTATAATTACCTTATCAGTTAGATCAATTTTTTTTATAGTATCCAAATCAAGTTTTAGTTGATTGCTTAGAACGAATATTTTTTTTTCTGAAAATAATGATGCAGTATTAGAAATTAAAGTAGATTCTAAATCTACACTTTCATTAATTTTTATAACCTCTGGGTAATCATTTTTTTTTAATTTATCTATTATCAATTCATTTATTTTATCAATAAAAGTATCTTCATTTCCACACAATAAAAAAAAGCCATTTTTTTTATCAATAGAATATTTCTGTAAAATTATCTCTTCAGGCCTAACCCTCATTTATACACTCGAGCTCATTTCCTTTTGTGTTTATTTGGTATGTGAATTTATTTATATTATCATGAATAACCTGTTCAGCTACCTGTTCTTTGCTTAAATCAGACCCAAAATTATAACTTTCAGCTCTTGAATTGTAAGTTGATAGAGTACCAATAATCTCTTTAAATACTATACAGTCCTTTTTATGATCAAATAAGTCATAGCTCAAGATATATTTTATTTCTACTGTGCTTGCAGTTTGATCATTTTCTATGACGATGCTTTTTGTTTCCATTTTTGAATTTACTGACAATCTATAACCATCAGATTCATCATTTAATAAAAATTTATTGGATAGGATCTTTTTAATTATATCATCACTTGAACCAGTAATTAAAATTTCTGTAATAGATATCTCATTGCCTGTTCCATTATTTTTATAAACAAAATCAAAATTAGAACATGAATATAAAAAAAATAAAAAAAATAGAATGCATTTATTGATATTTTTAATTTGTAACAAAATTAATAATTTTTCCAGAAACATATATTGTTTTTACAATCCTTTTATCTTTTAGCAATCTTGATATTTTATTATTTTCTTTTAAAATGTTAACAACACTATCTTTATCTAGCTCTTTTGTTGCTGAAAGAACATCTTTTGTTTTGCCATTTATTTGTATGGCAATATTGAAATTTTTTACCAATAAACTTTCGTTTACTTTTGGCCATCCTTGTTCGATTGCTAGTCCATTTCCACCAAATTTTTCCCAAATTTCTTCACTTAAATGAGGTATAAATGGCTGAATAATTAACGAAAGCTTTTTAAAAGAATTAACTGCCTCTTTTTTGGATACAGTTTTATTTATAATAAATTTTTGTGCATTATTAATAAACTCATGAATATTGGCAATAGCCTTATTATAATGAAACAAATTAATGTTATCAGTTACCTTTTTTATTGTGTTATTAATATCAGTTTTAATTTTATTATCATCAGAGCCATTTTCTTCTTTATAATTATTTAAAAACAACACTGAAGAAAGTTCCCATATTTTGTTTATAAATCTATAAGAACTAGAAATACCAAATTCTGTCCACTCTAGGTCTCTTTCTGGGGGGCTATCAGATAGCATAAACCATCTTGCTGTATCTGCCCCATACATATCTATGATTTTGCTTGGATCTATAACATTCTTTTTAGATTTGCTCATCTTTTCAACCTTGCCAACACTTACATGATTATTTGTTAAATCTATGAAATTGTCATTTTCTCTAATTACCTCTTCTGGAGCAAGCCAACCACCATCTCTACTTTTATAAGTTTGGTGTGTTACCATACCTTGGGTAAAAAGACCTTCAAACGGTTCGTCAATATTAATGTGCCCCAAATCTCTAAGCGCCTTAACAAAAAACCTAGAATATAATAAATGAAGTATGGCATGTTCAATTCCACCTATATATTGGTCAACTGGTAACCAATAATTAATATCTTCTTTAAGAAAAGGTTTGCTGTTTCTGGGATTACAATATCTTAAATAATACCATGAAGATTCAAAAAATGTATCAAAAGTATCCGTCTCTCTTGTCGCTTTCATTCCAGTTTCGGGGCATACAGTATTTTTCCAAGAATCTATATTGTTAAGCTCGTTGTTAATTCCCCCCAACCCACTGATTGGCGGTAATGTTATAGGAAGATCTTTTTTAGAAACAGGTATTATTTTGCCATCCTCTCTATACAACATAGGAATCGGACAGCCCCAATATCTTTGTCTAGAAAGTCCCCAATCTCTTAGTCTATAGGTTGTTTTATTTTTACCACAATTAATATTTTTTAAATTTTTAATAATTTCATTTTTAGCATGTTCGATTTCTAAGCCATTTAAAAAAGATGAATTTATTAGCCTTCCTTCTCCTACGAACGCTTCATTTGTTATTTTAAAATCGTTTTCTTTTTTTCCACTTGGAAGAACAACAGGAATAACTTCTAAATTATATTTATTAGCAAAATCCAAATCTCTTTGGTCGTGGGCTGGACACCCAAATATTGCCCCCGAACCGTAATCCATTAAAACAAAATTAGCTAAAAATAAGGGAATTTTTTTATTTTCTATAAAAGGATGTTTTATTAAAATTTCTGTTTTAAATCCTAATTTTTCTTTTTCAATATCAACGCCTGAACAAGATGTATGAAAATTTTTAGCCTCAGGATTTTTTTTAATAATTTCTTTAGCCAAAGGATGTTCTAAAGATATGGCGCAAAAGGTTGCTCCAAAAATAGTGTCAGGCCTAGTGGTAAATACTTTTAATAAGTTAGTAGAATAATTATTAGAATTCGATATCTCAAATGTTATTTCTGCACCTACTGACTTTCCTATCCAGTTAGATTGCATTATTTTAACTTTCTCTGGCCACCTATCTAATTCATTTAAATAGCTTAAAAGTTCTTCAGAGTATGCACTTGTTTTTAAAAACCACTGAGACAACTCTTTAGACTCTACTGGAGCCCCCGACCTCCAACCTTTGCCATCAATAACCTGTTCATTTGCTAAAACTGTTTGGTCAATTGGGTCCCAGTTTACTAAAGATTTTTTTTTGTATGCTAATCCATTGTTAAATAGATCTATAAAAAAAGCTTGCTCATGTTGATAGTATTTTGGATGACATGTAGCTATTTCTCTTGACCAATCTAGTGAAAGACCCATAGATTTTAATTGAGAACGCATTACGTTGATATTGTTGTATGTCCATTTTGAAGGGGGTTTTTTTTCAACTAATGCTGCATTTTCTGCTGGCAAACCAAAAGCATCCCACCCCATTGGATGGAGAACATTAAACCCATTCATCTTTTTATATCTTGAAACTACATCACCTAAAGCATAATTTCTAACATGGCCCATATGTATTTTCCCAGAGGGGTACGGAAACATTTCTAATACATAATATTTTTTTTTGTTTTTATCAGCTTTGACATTAAATATTTTTTTTTGATCCCATACTTCCTGCCAATAAGCCTCAGCCTTTTTATGATTGTATCGAGAAGACACGATTTAATTTGTTGAAAGTTTGAGTTTTTTTGCTTTATTTAAAATTGCATTTTCAATTTGAGCATTAATCTCAATATCTGTTTCATCACCAATCCAATTATTTGTATCAGAAAGTGTTTGGCAGAAAGAATTAACTTTTAAATTGGAAGTTTTCAGTTCTACACCTCTTATAAAAATGTTAATTTTACATCGCTCATTTGTTTTATTTTGCGAGTACCAATCAGTAATGATTAGTCCTGCAAAAGGATCAGCAGAAGACAAAGGCATAAAACTTATTGTCTCGAGACTTGCTTTCCACAAATATGGATTGATCGGCATACCAACTCCTATTGAGGCTGTTTGTTTATCTTGATTAAGCAAGTCAAGACCACCTTTTTTTCCAAACAATCCCCCCCCACTTTGCAGTTTATTTTCTGCAACTTCCATTTGTAGCTTTCTTCCTTTTGCTGTGGTATCGCTTCCCATTGTTACACCTGCCCTCTCAATAATTGCTCCACGAGTTTGGCTTTTTTGATATAATTCAGAAGTATCTTTTTTTTCTTTATCACCAGCACAAGATGTGAAAAAAAATAGGGCAATTAATAACAGCAATGTAAGCGGAAATTTATTCATCAATAGTCTTTAGTATAATAATGCTTGAGTAAAATAAACAAAAAAAAAGCGGCCTAAGGCCGCTTTTATATAAAATTTTATAGGTATATTAGAAGCTTACAGTTGCTCCAACGTACCATGAAGATCCAGAAGCATCAGATGCCGCTGAACCATTGTCATCACGAGATACATCAGTCCAACCAAGAACTGCAGTAACACCTGAAGCAACAGCGTAAGAAATACTTGCACTTGTTGCATCATAAGAGTCATCAGATCCTGAAACAGCAGCAGCGATGTCACCATCGTTACCTTCACCAGCAGTTACGCCTACAGCAAAAGTAATATCTCCGCTTACATATTTAGCACCAGCTTTTACAACTGAAGCACCAGTTACCGCATAACCATCAGTTTGACCATCGACATTAGCAGCTGAAGTAGCTTGTCCAACGTTAGTACCATCAGCATAACCAACACCTACAGTTAAATCGCCTGTAACAGCAGAAAGCGCAATAGCAAAACCTTCATCTTCATAAAGTGAAGTAGTTGAAGTCGTAGTACCTTGGTATAAACCACCACCAATAGTTACTGTAGTATCACCAGCATCTGTAACATATGAAGCACCCACTGACATCATTCCTGCGTCAGTATGATTAGCAGTAGTGTTAGCAGCATCACTGTTATCTGAGAAAGATACACTTGCTTTTAAACCATCAACACCGAATGCATCAGCAGCAGTGTGGAATTCAAAACCAACGTTATCACCACCACTAGCAAAAGTTAGGGTAGTTGGAGCGTTAGTATCAGTAGCAGCAGAAATTCCCATTTCACCTGAAGCACCAGGAACTGAAGCTAAATGAGTATTTGCAGCATTACCTGCTTCAATTAAGTCCAGTTTAGCACCACTTGTGAAAGTAAGAGTTATACCACTTTGGTCCAAAGTTTGAGCTTCCTCTGAAAGGTCAAAACCAGTAGAGATTCCAATACCACCATCAGTAGTTTCAGATAAGCTAACAGAAAAAGTAGACTGTCTGCTTGAAGCGTTAGTAGATCCATTTGTTGCGTTATCAGCATCTTTTCCTACAACACCAACACGATTGTGTCCTGACATAGTAGCAGAAGCCGCTTCAGCTACACCAGCTAAACCCAAAGATCCAACTAGAGCAGACGCGATTAATAGTTCTTTTTTCATAATTTACTCCTTTTGAGTTAATGAATATTCATTAATAGTGTAAAAGTTATTTTTACACAGATGAACATCTACACAAAAACTCAACCTTTTTCGAATTTTAAGACAAAATTTATGTTTTTTTTTAAAAAATGTTGTATTTTTGCAACATAAAATGACCTTTAATTCCTCAAATTATCAGAAGATATTAGAAAATATAAGCAAATATAGTACTAAAAATATAAAAATGGTTGCAGTTTCTAAAAATCATTCAGCTGAATCTGTTAAAATAGCTCTAAATCACGGAATTAGAATTTTTGGTGAAAACAGAGTTCAAGAAGCTGAAAAAAAATTTTTGAATTTAAAAAACAACTTTCAAGACTTAGAGCTCCATTTAACAGGTCCGCTTCAAACCAATAAAGTTAAAAACGCTATTAAAATATTTGACTCATTCCAAACCCTTGATCGAGAAAAACTTGCCAAAGAGTTTAGTAAACATATAGAATTAATTAAAAATAAATTTTTTTTTATTCAAGTAAATATAGGCAAAGAAAAAACCAAAAGTGGAATTTTGCCAGAAGCAGCAGATGATTTTATAAAATATTGTAAGCAAGATTTAAAATTAAATATTACTGGCTTGATGTGCATACCCCCTATAGATAAAAATCCTAAGTTTTATTTTAAAAATCTAAATGATATTGCAAAAAGAAATAATTTAATTCATCTTAGCATGGGAATGAGCAATGATTACATTGACGGACTTAAATGTGGGGCCTCATATATTAGAATTGGAACATTATTATTTGGAAATAGAAATTATGAAAATTAATTTTTCTGCAAGCAACTTAACAAACAAGGATAACATAATAATTTTTTTAGAAAAAAATTTTAATTTTAATTTTATTGAAATGGAAAAACCTTATGAGTTTAATGATTTAAAATTAATAATTTTACAAAAAGATATATCAAAAAACAATCTCACTAAAATTTTAGAAAATCCAAATAACCAAAATTCTCAAGTCTTTGCTCATAAATCTTTGCAAGATAAAATTCCTTCAATCTATAATGTAATTTTTTATCCAACAAATATTTCAACATTTCAAATATTGACAAAAAAATATCAAGAAACAAATATCTCATATAAAGATATTCATTTGTCACAAGATAGTTTTCTAATTAATTCTAACAATCAAAAAAAAATATATGTTACAGAAAAAGAATTTGAGATAATTAAAATTTTTTTTAAAAATAAAGTGATTAAAAAAGATTACATACAAGAGAAAATTTTAAATTTACAAAAAATTGTAGATACAAAATCTTTAGATTCTCATCTAACAAGAATTAGAAATAAGTTTTTGTCTATAGATAGTGGGCTTAATATATCTTCTGTTAAAAATGATAGTTTAAAGATTAAAAAGTTAATTTAGCAACGGATTAGCAATACTAAAAAAATTCTTTTTAAATGAAATATTAAAATTTGGATCAACAAAAGTCATAACCCTATAACCCTCATTTTCCTTAATTTTTATTTGTTTTATTATAAGTGGATTCTTTTCAAAAAAAATAAGAATTTCCTTTTCTTCTTCATTTGCAATAATATTTTTTTTTATTTCTATTGTATTATTTTTTTCAATAATTGTTGAATTATAAAAAAATTCTTCGTCATAAAAAACCTTAAAAAAAATATCAGCTATAGAATTTTTAGTATTAAAATACTCAACCTCTTCTAAGTCTACATTGAAATACATTGCCTTGTTGTTTTTTAAAACAAAAACAATATTCGAAGGTTTGTTATAATGAATTTTTATTCTTTTAACTTTGTTGCTAAGATAAATATTTCCTTCTTGAATTCCATCAGAATCACTTTGAATAAAATTTGAAGTAAAATTATTAATTTTAAAAAAATAATTTGATATTTTTGAACTTAGAATAGTTTGATTTCCATTACTTTGATTTGGTAGCAAAAAAGCTATAAACAAAAAAAGTAAGAGAAAAATTAATTTTTTTTTACTTATTCTTAGTAAGCACATTTCTTTTTCCTGCATTACTTGGTTCACTTATTATGCCATCTTCTTCCATTTTTTCTACAATTCTTGCAGCTCTATTGTATCCAATTTGTAAGTACCTCTGAACAAAACTAGTAGAAACTTTTTGTTGATCTATTACAAGATTTACTGCTTTTTCATACAATTCATCAACATTTTTATTTGCAAATTCAAGTTCTAAGCCCGCTTGTTTATCATTTTCATAATTCTCTATAGTTATATCTTCCTGGGTTTCATTTGTTTTCTGCGATTTAATATATTCAACTATAGATTCAATCTCATTTTCAGATACAAAACCACCATGTACTCTATTTAGGCTTGCGCCGTTCTCAATGAATAACATATCTCCACTACCTAAGAGTTGCTCGGCCCCCATTTCATTTAAGATTGTTCTACTGTCAAAGCGACTAGCCACTCTAAAACTTATTCGACTTGGAAAGTTGGCCTTTATTGTTCCTGTGATTACATCAACACTTGGCCGTTGAGTAGCAGCTATTATATGTATCCCTGATGCCCTTGCCATTTGTGCCAATCTTTGAACAAGGTTTTCAACTTCTTTGCCTGCAACCATCATTAGGTCAGCCATTTCATCAATTATAACGACTATTAATGGCATTTTTTCAAGACTGATTTCTTTTTTTTCAATAATTGGCTTTCTCGTTTCTTTGTCTATTCCTGTTTGAGCTTCTCTATAAAGTTTTCTGCCACTAGAGATAGCTTTTAGGATTTTTAGATTAAAAGAATTTATATTTTTAACATTTAGTGAGCTCATTAATCTATAACGAGTTTCCATTTCTCTAACTACCCACTTAAGAGCATAAACAGCTTTATTTGGATTTGTAACAACTGGAGTCAATAAATGAGGAATATCTTCATATACACTGAGCTCAAGCATTTTAGGATCAATAAGAATTAATTTGCACTCACTAGGAGTAAACTTGTATAACAAACTAATAATCATTGAATTAATACCTACAGATTTACCCGATCCTGTTGTTCCAGCAATTAGTAAGTGGGGCATTTTTTCTAAATTTGTAAATTTTTTTTCACCAGATATGTTTTTTCCTAAAGCCAGAATTAATCCTTCCTCGCTATTCTTAAAGTATTGATCATCTATTAGGTCGCCTAAGAGAACCGCTTCTCTTTTTTGATTAGGAATTTCAATGCCAACACTATTTTTCCCTGGCTGAGCCGCTATTCTTGTGCTTATTGATGACATAGCCCTAGCAATATCTTCAGATAAACCAACAATTTTACTAGTTTTAACACCTGCCGCTGGCACAAACTCAAACAAAGTTACCACAGGTCCAGACTTGTAGTTTACAATCCTTCCTTCTACCCCATATTCTTCTAGTGTTGATTCTAATTTTCTAGATAGATCTAAATTAATTTTTTCTAATTCCCTTGAAGATAATTTTTGTTGAACTGATTTTTTTAATAAATTTATATTTGGTAAAATATAATTTGATTCACCAAAAGTTTTTTGAGATACACTATGTTTTGAAAAAACTTTTTTATTTTTAAAACCCGTTAAAATTGTTGGCTCGACCTTTCGTTTATTATTTTTTTTATTAATTGTTAAATTATCAATTGGTTTTTTATTTTTAAATATTTTCAAGGGCAATAAAATTAATTTTATTGGTAGCGCAATTATTATAGTTATATTGTAGATAAATTTACTCGATTTTGAAAAATATTTTAAGTTTATATTGATGCTATACATTATTAAAAGTATAGAAAATAATCCTAGTACAACTGATATTGTTTGACTAAAAAATTTCGAGTCAAATATTTCTTCGAACAAAGAACTAGAAACATCATTTAAAAAGATACTTAATAGAGAAAAACTATTATCTAAAACATAAATACTATAATTTAACAAAATTATTCCAAACAAGAGAATTATTAATTTTATTGCAACTACCCCCCTTTTATTTCTTGCGAGAGAAATAGAACCATGAGTAATAAAAAAAACTGGCAGTAAGTAGCTAGAGTAACCCAAAAAAGTATACAAAATACTGGCAAAGTATGCTCCGAATATGCCCATCATATTGGTTATTTCATCGTTATCGCCTACAAAATTTATTCCAGGATCGTTAGGGCTAAAGGATATGAGTGAAATAAAAGAAAATATAGAAAAAATTATAAAAATAAGGGCTTTTATTTTTTCAGTTATAAATAGACGCATTACAGCAACTTAGTAAATATTATTTATTTGTATTATATATAGATTAAGGTAATTCGAAGGAAATTATGAAAGAAATTAAAACTGATGTAGTAATTGTAGGTGGAGGCTTGACCGGCCTTTTGACAGCTTGTGCTTTAAGTTCCCTTGAATTAAGGATTTTGTTAATTGATAAGGGTATTATTTTTTCAGATTTAAATAAAAAAGATTTTAGAACAACTGCTATTGCTGAAGGTTCAAAATTATTTTTTGAAGAATTAGGCATATGGAAAGGTATTTATAAACACTGTGAAAAAATAAAAACCATTAAAGTTTTTGATCGCAATATATCTAGAAAGATAAATTTTAGTAATTCAAAAAATTTAGGAAACTTGGGTTATGTAGTTAAAAATAGTAAAATTAAATATGAATTAATCAAATTATTAAAATTAAAACACAATCTCAGAATTTTACAAAATACCCCACTTAAAAAAATTGAAACAAATCAAGAAAATACAATAGTTTTTTCTGGTAATAAGAAAATTGTTTCTAAGCTTTTAATCAGTGCTGATGGAAAAAATAGTTTTATTAGAGAAATTTTTGGAACACCTGCTTTCAAAAAGAAATATAATCATAGTGCCTTTGTTACAAATTTTAGTCATAAAAAAAACCTTAACAATATAGCATATGAAATTTTTTTAAAATCAGGCCCGCTTGCCTTACTTCCAATGAAGTCATTAAAAAATAATACTTATAACTCATCATTAATTTGGAGCAATCCAAGTAGTTTTTCTAAAAATCTTTTAAAAACAAACCCAACTTTAAGAAAAGAAATATTAGAAGAAAAAATTTTTGATTATACTGGAGAAATAATTAATTTTTTTGATACCAAAGTTTTTGATTTATCTGCACATATAAATACAAAGTTTTATGATAAAAGGTTAGTATATGTCGGAGACTCTGCTCATTCTTTGCATCCCATTGCAGGTCAAGGATGGAATTTAGGTGTAAGAGATGTAAAAAATTTATTAAAAATTATTACCGATGCTAAAAAGAATGGCTTAGATTTAGGAATAGATTTTGTTTGTAAAAATTATCATAACCTTTCTCATCATCATGCATATTCACTTTATCAAGTCACCGATAAATTAAATTCTATTTTTTTAGATGAAAGTATAAAAATAAATCTTATTAGAAAAAGTGGTTTCTTTTTTATAAATAAAACAAAAAAAATAAAAAACCAAATTACCAAATATGCCATGGGAGTTTAGTTTTAGTTTAAAGATTTGTTATTATTACTACTACTATAATAATCAAACAATGTGATAAGCTTGGATACCAAACCATCAGAATGGTATGTCTCTAGCAACATTTGTTTTTCTGCTGCTCCAAAGGGTGCTGCCATAGCAATAAATTTTATTAGAGCCAATGTTTCAATTTTTTCTAAAAAAGTAAAATCAACTTCATATTTTGAAGACTTAACGAAATTAACATATTTTTGTATAAGAGAGCGTTTAGTTTGATCATTTATTGTTATTTTTTTTTCTGATTTATCAGGTGCAAACTCTTTTGCCTCAACTGTTCTAAAAAGATTTTCGGTTTTTTTTTCATTCAAGACTTGGAAATATTGTTCGCCCAGAATATTAATTAAATATCTTCCATCACCAGTTTCTTCATATGATATGATTTTGCCAATACATCCAATTTTATATAAACCGCCCCTATCTTTTGGCTGAATCATTCCAAATTTTTTATTAGTAGATAATACAAAATCAACCATTTTTAAATATCGCTTTTCAAATATATTTAGCGGCAGGTTAGTTTCAGGAAAAAGTATTGTTCCACTTAAAGGAAATATTGGTAAATCAAATTTTATAGACATTTTGAGGTCAAGAAAACATTATGGAAGAAAACTTTTTACGATACTCTATTGTTTTTAAGTGATCATTTCCTAGTGCGCTAAAGAATTCAATAATTTTAATTTTAATTTTATCTTTGTGATTTTTATAGTTCTGTAGCAATAGATTAAAAGCTTCATCAATCATATCACTTGCAAAATATTTATCAGCTAAATCCATAATAATATTAATGTCTGAAGGATTATTCTTTAACTTATTTATTAGTTCTTCTAGGGTGGGACCTTTAGAATTTTTTTTCTTTATTGAAAGTTTCTTTATGGCTCCTTTAACCTCATTATTTTCTAAAGCTTCTTCACTTAAAGATTGATAAAAATCATCAGCCTTATCAAATTGCTCAAGTCCACTAAGGCAGTTGATGTATAGGGCAAAACTCTCAAACTCTTTAGGATATTCTGCTATAAAATCTTCTAATAAATTTTTTGCTTCATTATATTCATTATTTGCAATTAAACTTTTAACTGATTTATAAAACTCAGTGTGATCTTCTTCAATTTTTTCTCCTAAAGATTTTTCTATAAACTCAATTATTTTTTTTTCTGGGATAACACCTTGAAAGGCATCTACCGGTTGTCCATCTTTAAATGCAAATACTGCAGGAATTGATTGAATTCTTAATTGGGCAGCGATTTGTTGATTTTCATCTATATTTATTTTTACTAGTTTTACTTTTCCACTGGAGTTATTAACTACTTTTTCTAGAAGAGGAGTTAATTGTTTGCAAGGTCCACACCAAGGGGCCCAGAAATCAACTAATACTAAAGAAACGGATGAGTCTTTAAGGACTTTTTCATCAAAATCAGCTTCATTAATTTCCAGAATATTTAAATTTTCATTCATATCGTTTATATTAAGACTCTATACGAGAATAGTTATTAAAATCATAGATATTTACCTTTTTTTTATTTTCAATAAGAAAATTTATAAAATCATTAATATTCATACTAATAGTAGATGTATTGGTAAGGGGGTGAAAGTTTACAATTTTGTAATTAAAAAAATTACTATCTAAAAAAAAAACAACTTTATTTTCAATATCATTTAATAATCCAAAAGGTGTTACCGCTCCTGGTTTTACACCTAAATATAAAGACAAATAATGTTCATTTGCAAAAGATACATTTCCAAGAGACAGAGATTTTGAAATTTTTTTAATATTTACAATAGTATTTTCTAGGCAAGAAAATAAAAAAAATTCATTTTTTTTATTTTTAAAAAACAGGTTTTTGGAATGTGCGCCCTCTATTTCTCCCCTGTGTTTCATTGATTCTTCCACAGTAGACAATGGTTCATGAGTATATACCTTTGAATTTATGCCTTTTTTGTCAATTAAATCGAGTAATTTTTTTTCACTAAGCATTTGTGTTTATATATAATTTGAAATAAACATTATGTTTTTTTAAACTAAATTTCATTAATTTTATTAATGTTATTTCTTTTTAAAGCGGGCGTAGCTCAGGGGTAGAGCGCAACCTTGCCAAAGTCGTGTAACAAGATTTTTGATTCCTTGTTTGCATAGCGTTTAAGCCAAATAGTTTAGTAAGTAGGTAGTGAAAAGGTAATCTCGACACTCTCTCGACACTCTCACGTTCAGAAAGTGAGATGAAATGCACGTTAGAAAGCATCACAAAAAGTGGCAAACGGTTGTGCGCCGACAAGGTTTTAAAACGTTAACAAAATCTTTTAAATCTAAAGCTGAAGCGTCTAAGTGGGGACGTCAGCAAGAACGAAATATAGATACCGGGTTAACAACCGATTATAGCGAAGCGAGTAAGAATACGTTAGGCGATTTGTTTAAACGTTATATTCGAGAGAATAAACATAAAGCTAAGAAACAATGGCGTAACGAAGAATATAGAGTAGGCCAATTATTAAAAGATACTATTAGCGATATAAACCTACTTAGATTTTCGACTAAACACTTAGCCGAATTTCGAGATAGACGTTGCGATCAAGTTAAGTCAGCAACATACAACAAGGACTTTAATTTTATTAGTGTTGTTATTTCAACGGCTATCAATGATTGGGGTATTTATATTCCTCATAACCCTTGTAAGATGATGAAGAGAGAAACGGAAGATAAGCCGAGGAAAAGGGTCTTAGAAAATGATGAACAATCACGTTTGATTGAGGCGTGTGCGTTAAGTGAAAACATTTATTTAAAACCTATGGTCCAATTCTCTATTGAAACATCAGTACGCCAGGGCGAATTACTTAAGATTAAATACGAGCATATTAATTTTAAGAAAAGATTAGTAACTTTGTATGACACAAAGAACGGCGAAGATAGAACAATACCGTTAAGCCAAAAAGCATTTACTATTCTATGTTCTCTTCCAAGACAATTTAATGGACGTATGTTTCCAATGACTAGACACTCATTAAAGTTTTGGTGGCGACAAGCATTAAAGAGAGCAAAGATAAAAGGCCTACGTTGGCATGACCTAAGACGTCATGCAATTACAATTATGTTCGAAGAAAAGGGATTAGACGTTCCTACGGTTCAATTAATCTCAGGACATAAAAATCCTATGGTGTTGTTAAACACTTACACAAAATTAAACCCCGAGAAACTTGTCGCTAAACTTGGTTAGGAGGTATTATGATTTGTTGGTTACTTGGAAATATTATTTGGTGGGTTGGCCTCATATATATTTTGATGTGGATATTACCAACCTAATGAGAAAACGGTTAACAGCCGATTGCTCAGCACGGGGAACACGAGAACACCCCATTTGAATTTGATTTTGTTTTTTCCTATACGTTAAAGTGAAATTAAATAGAATAAGGGTGTTCTATCCGTGCCGTTAAGAAAAAGTTATTGAAATTAAAAGAAAAACTTTGGCACGGGTTAGT
>CACFOQ010000002.1 GCA_902567855.1 uncultured Alphaproteobacteria bacterium | reverse complement strand
TTAAAATTGTAAAAAGCATTAATTATAAATTTTTTTTAATATTAAGATATCTGTTATTAATGTCAACTAAAGTAAAAGGCTGCTTAAAAGCAGCCTTTAATAACTTTAAAATATAAAAAAAATTTAAGCTGCAATTCTTCTGTTTTTTTGAGCTTCTTTTTCTTTTTTTAACTCTCTTTCATCAATATAAGCAATATCACAATGTTCTTGGCAATATGGTTTTCCAACAACATTTGTAGCTTCACAAAAGTGGAAATCTTTTTCTTGAGGATCTCCAATTGGCCATTGGCAGCTTGAGAAAGTATGAGTTGTTTTATTTTGTTTTAAATAATTCTTTATAATCGACATCTTCTATCCTTGTATTAGCTTGGAAAATATTAAAAATCAGTGACTTTATATTTGTAGATTATTAATGAATCAACTATGAAATATAAAAAAGCTCTAAATATCAATATGTTAGTACAATAAATATTATGATATACTATATATAGTAATAAATTTTAAAAAATCTAATTATAAAAACGAATCGGTTAAGAAAAAACAAACAAGATAACGTATCCAATAATAAAAAATACTAATGAATTAATTACTATTCTTAATGTTAATTTTGCTTTTGGCGGTTTTCTTATGGAAATAAATATTAATATTATCAACCAAAATAATAAAAGAATACTCCAGCCAGTCACTAAAGCATATAAAAAATCAATTGACATTATTTATTGAGTTAAAAATTTCTAGAAAATTTTTTTTCTCTTGTGCACCAAATAAAACAAATTCTTTATTGATTATAAAACAAGGCACACCTGTGACTCCAAGCTCTTTGGCATGAGATTCTTCAGCTAATAAGTTGTCTCTATCTTCTTTGGATTGTAAATATATAGAAATATCATCTTGATAAATATTATGTTGCTTAGAAATTCTTACAAGTTCTTTAATATCCCCTATATCTACACCTTCAATAAAATAATTATAAAATAGAGTTTCAACAACTTGAGTTTGTTTTTTTGACTTATAAGCTAATGCAAGCAGTTTATGTGAAGCAAATGAATTGGGTGTTTTGGCTATTTTTTCAAATTGAAAATGAATATTATTTTCTAAACCTACATTATAAATATTCTCATAAATATTTTTATAATTATTTTTACCTCCAAATTTTAATTCTAGATATTTTTTTCTCTCCATACCTTCTAATGGCATATCTGGATTTAATTGAAAGGGCCTCCAAATCAAATCAAAATTGTCTGAAGAAAAATCACTTATAGCATCTTTCAATTTTTGAAGACCAATGTAACACCAAGGACAAATTGTATCTGAATAAATATCAATAGAAATAATTTTTTTCAGTTTAAACTCTTTTTTTTAAAAATTGTTGATGATACTCTTCTGCTAAATAAAAAGTTTGTGCTTCAACTATTTCAGTTACAATCATATTATTAAAATCATTTTGTTTTTCTTTTTTTGAAAGCTCTGCTATATCTTTTTGATTATCTGAATAATAAAAAATAGCTGACCTATATTGTCTACCTACGTCAGGTCCTTGTCTATTTAATTGAGTAGGATCGTGACAATTCCAAAAATGTGCAAGTAGATTTTCATAACTAATAATATTTTCATCAAAATTTATTTCAACAACTTCGACGTGTTCAGTACCGCCTTGACACACTTCTTCATAAGTCGGATTTTCAGTATTTCCTCCTGAATATCCAACTGCTGTATTATTTACACCATTTATTTTACTAAAATATTCTTCAATGCCCCAAAAACACCCTGCTCCAAACAATGCTTTTGACATTTTATGTGCCCACTCCTCTTTGATATGGCTGAGTTAATTCTCTGCAAACAATAGACAGGTCCAGAGTTTGCATATTCCCATCTAAAGTTTGATATTCTTGGCACTCAAATACATCGGTATTTTTCTGTAAAACTGTAACAAATAAAATTATTATTATTCCACCTTGAGCATTAATAGTAGTTGTATCATAGGATTTAACTTCAAAACCTTCATTAATTAAATCTTTGTAAGTTTTTTGGCTATCAATCCATTGATCAATATCTGATTCAGCTTTTACTAATCCAGATAAAAATATAAAAATAAATAAAATTAAAAATTTTTTCATAACTAATTCTGTTCTAACCAATTTAAGACTTCTTTTATATGATTTTCTGGTGAAAAAATTGGATAGAAAACATGTTTTATCACTGATTTTTCAATTATCAAAGTCAGTCTTTTAATAAATTTTTTATCTTCTATTGAAAAATTAGGTAATGTTAATGCTGAGCAAAACTTGAGTTGTTGATCGCTTAAAACATCGTAAGGAATATTAAGTCTTTGAGTCATTTCTTGTAGATCTTCTATAGACTGAGTTGAAATACCTATTGGAAGGGCATTATTAATAATTATTTGGTCATAACTATCCCTAAAAGAACAATTTTGTATTGTGCAGCCTTGCGCTCCTGGAGTTTTGTTCCAATTTTTTGGTAAAGGTCGATCAGGTCTTCCTGTCATAGGAAAACAATAAATAACTATTCTAAATGAATCTGATCTATGTAAATTTAATAAATTACCGTTCTGATTTGGCAGGGAAATATCAGGAATTTCAAAATTTAGTAAATGTTTACAATCATCATCTTTTTCAGATTTTAATAAATTATCAGTTAAATCTTTAAAATTCATCACTATTAGTTATAATTGTATTAATTATAATAAATATTATGGCAACAATAAAACCAATATCGGGTATGTCGAATCCACGATTTGCTGATGTAGCAACTTTTTTTCGTCTACCAATAATCAAAGATCTAAAAAATCTAGATTATTGTATATGCGGAGTGCCTTGGGATGGAGGAACAACTAATAGAGCAGGAGCAAGGCATGGACCAAGAGAAATTAGAAATGCCTCATCTCTTATTAGAACTTATCATCCTGTCTCGCTTAAAAGTCCATATGATAAATATAATGTAGCAGATATTGGAGACTGCCCTGTTAACCCTGCTAATCTAGAGGATTCATTAGATAAAATTAAGAATTTTTACTCTAATATATTATCCTCAAAAACAATTCCTTTATCTATTGGTGGTGATCACTTGGTTTCGTTACCTATATTAAGGGCTTTAGCTAAAGATAAACCCTTAGCTCTATTTCAATTTGATTCTCACTCAGATACTTGGGATTCATATTTTGGAGGATATAAATACACTCATGGAACACCTTTCAGAAGAGCTATTGAAGAAAACCTTATAGATCCAAAAAAATATGTGATTGTTGGAATTCGAGGAGGTTTGTATGATCCTAATGATTTGACTTGGGCAAAGCAACAAGGTGTTACAATTATTACAATAGATGATTTTTATAAAATGGGAATGGAAGAAGTAATGTCTATTGTTAAAGACACAATTGGTGATACTGAAGCTTATTTAACATTTGATATAGATGGCATAGATCCTACTCATGCACCTGGAACAGGAACACCTGAAGTTGGAGGTTTTAATGTTAGAGAGTCTCAACAAATAATTAGACATTTAAAAAATATAAATTTCGTAGGAGCAGATGTTGTGGAGGTATCTCCTCCTTTTGATGTTAATAATATGACGTCATTAGTAGCGGCAACAATAGCATTTGAAATACTTTGTACTATGACAAAAAGTAATTAAAATAATAAACAATTTTCAAATTAAAAATTATTCATAAGTTTTATTATTGTTTGAGAATGATATTTTTCATTCTTATTTAATACAGTGGAAGGAAAATTACTTTGATTAATAGAATCAGGATAATTTTGTGTTTCAAAACACATTCCATAATTTTTTCCATAAAATTTAGAGTATTTCCCATTATATTTTTCCTGCATCATATTTCCTGAATAAAACTGTACTCCTTTTTGATTGGTGTAATATTCGACACCCATCCCAGTAAGCTCACTATAAGCAATAACGACGGCATCTTCTAAATTGTTATTTTGTAATGCATAATTATGATCTATGCCTCCTTGATCTAAAAAATCTTGTGTAATACTAAAATGATTATTAAGATCAAACTTTGTGTTTTTAACAGTAATTAAATTACCAGTAGGAACATATTCATTATCTATTTCACATATTTTTTTGGATTTTATTTGAACAGAATGATTTGTAATATTTTGATAATTTTTTCCATGTCCATGAAAGTTCCAATAATTATGATTAGTGATATTAACAATGGTATCACAATCAGAAATAGCATGGAAATCTAGTTTTAATTCATTATTATTATTAAAAGAATAAATTGCCTTACATTGTAAATTACCAGGATAATTTTCTTCTAAATGAGGGGAGAGATATTCTAATTCACAAGCAATTTCATTCTTATTCTCATTAATATTATTAATTTTCCAAATTTTTTTATTAAAACCTTCTTTTCCTCCATGTAAATGATGAGGCGGGGTATTGGCATAAAGCTTATGAACTTTATCATTAATTATAAACTTTGAATTACTAATTCTATTACATACTCTGCCGATAATAAAATTAAGATAATTTTTTTCAGTTAAACAATCATTGAAATTGCCATACCCCAGGACAACATCTTCATTTTTATCAATATTATTATGATAAGGAATATTAATTTGATGTATATGACCACCAAAATTATAAAAATTTATTTTAAAATTATTATCATTAATTAATGAAACAGAAAAAATATCTTCATTTTTATAACTAGCTATTTTTTTGCTTTCATATTTCATTGTGCTTTCCTATCTCTTGTTCTACTTTTGTTAGTTTGTCGCCAATATATAATCAATCCTCCTAAAACTATGAATAAAGCTCCTGGAAACAATTGATCAACTGGCCATTCCCTAAAGAAGATCCAACCTAGCAACAAAGCAAAAAAGATTTCAATATAGTCAAAAGGCATAATTTTGCTTAATTCTGCTTTTCGTGACCCATAAATTAAAAGTAAAGTTCCAGTCCCTCCAGCTAAACCCATTAAACAAACAATTATAAAGTCTTCAAAATTTTTAAAATTTGACCACATATTAAAAGTAATAACTAAAATCATAGAAACTATAATTGTTCCTACTTGAGCATAAAGATTAATTAGAGGTGTGGGAACATCTCTTGGAAAATTTAAAGCTGTTACTCTGGCTAACGAATATCCAAAAGCAGCTAAAACAGGAAGAAGAATAATTATATTAAAATCAGAAGACCAGGGCTGCATGATTAATACAATTCCGATAAATCCAGAAATTACTGCAGACATTTTAAACCATCCAAATTTTTCACCTAATAAAGGAATACAAAGTAATGTAACCATCATTGGTCCAGTGTATTCCATTGTGGCTACCAATGCGAAAGGGATATAAAAATATGATGTATAAAGACAAAGTTGGGCTAGTGATACAAAGACTCCTCTTAATAATCCTAAGCGCCATTCCTTAATGATTACTGTTCTACCATTAGTATGCCAATCTCTAGAAAAATAAAGAGCAATAAAACATGGCAACATCCCAAATAAATTTCTGAAAACTGATAGTTGTGCTGCTGGATAATCATTTCTTAAATATTTAATAGCGATCCCCATTAAATCCATTAGAAATAAACCAGATAAAGATAATAAAACTGCAATAAAAAGATTATTTTTCAAAGTTATGATTTTGGTCTCAGGCGCCGCAATTCACACCACAATTATCTACCCAATGACCTGGTTCAACTTCTACTAAACCCATCTTAATCTCTGCTTCTTTTCCCTCTTGAGAAGCATGAGGACATCTTGTTCTAAAAACACATCCTGAAGGAGGATTCATTGCGCTTGGTATTTCTCCTTTAAGTTCGATAGCTTTAGATTTATTTTCAGGATCAATAGATGGAATAGAGGATAATAATGCTTTTGTATAAGGATGTCTTGGATTTTTAAAAAGCTCTCTGGAAGGCGCCATCTCAACAATATGACCAAGATACATGACTGCTACAATATCACAGACGTGTGCTACTACACTTAGATCATGACTTATAAATAAATAAGTTAAATTAAGCTCGTGTTGAAGTTGTTTTAAAAGATTTAAAATATCTGCTTGAATTGAAACATCTAAAGCTGCTACACTTTCATCAGCTACAATAAATTTTGGATTGCTGACAAGGGCTCTTGCTATAGAAATACGTTGACGTTGGCCTCCAGAAAAAGCATGGGGAAATCTTCTTAAATGCTCTAGATTTAAACGACATTTAGAAGCAATGTCACGAACTCTTGCATCAGTTTCTTCTCTAGATTTAGTTATCTTCATTACCTCTAGTGGTTCAGCAATTATATCTCTAACTGTCATTCGAGGACTAAGTGCTGCATATGGATCTTGAAAAATTAGTTGAGCTTTTTTTCTGTACTCCTTTTTTTCTTTTGGAGTAATGGTTGTTAAATCAAAATCTCTTTCTTCATCATGAAAAATTACATTGCCTGTACTTATTTTATTTGCACCTAAAATTGCTCTACCAAGAGTAGTTTTACCAGACCCTGACTCACCAACTAGACCAAAGAAAGATCCTTTTTTTATCTTAATGTTAATATTATTTACTGCTTTAATTTTTTGTTTCTTTGACAAAAAATTTTCTTGGTAATCAAATGATACCGAAAGATTGTTTACTGATACAATATTTTCACTCATACTTTACCACAGTTAACGCCACAATTATCTAGCCAATGACCTGGCTTGACTTCTACTAAACCCATCTTAATATCTGCTTCTTTTCCCTCTTGTGAAGCATGAGGACATCTTGTTCTAAAAACGCACCCACTTGGCCGATCTAAAGGACTAGGAATATTACCTGGTATAGGTGTAAGCGGGGCATCTAAATTATTTATATCTGGAAGGGCATTAATTAAACCTCTTGTATAAGGATGCATTGGATTTTTTAAAATTTCATTTACTGGGCCTTGCTCAACAACGCTACCTAAATACATCACTGCAACATCATCGGCTACTTGAGCAATTACACCTAAATCATGAGTAATAAAAATAACACCCATGTTAAATTCTTTAATAATATCTTTCATTAAATTTATTACTTGAGCTTGTATAGTTACATCTAAAGCAGTCGTAGGTTCGTCAGCTAATAATAATTTAGGCATTGTCGATAATGCCATAGCAATCATTGCACGCTGTCTCATGCCTCCAGATAATTCAAATGCATACTGGTTAAATCTTTTTTCTGCATCTGCTATCCCTACTCTATTTAACATATCTATTGATATATTTTTTGCTTCTTTTTTATCTTGAGGTTTGTGAATCATAAGTTGTTCAACCATTTGATTTCCAATTTTAATGGCTGGAGCAAAGCTAGCCATTGGTTCTTGAAAAATCATTGAGACTTTACCTCCTCTAATTTTTTTTAAATCATTTTTAGAAGTAAATTTTAAAACATTTTCATCATCAATTATTATTTCAGCATTATCATTATAAATGGTATTTCCTGGATTAAGTTGCATGATAGATTTTGCTGTAACAGATTTACCAGATCCAGACTCTCCAACAATACCAAGAACTTTTCCTTGATCTAGAGTAAGAGATACATTTTCTATGGCTGTGATACGACCTTCATCAGTATCAAATTTAACATCCAAATTATTTATCTCTAATAAATGTTTCATATTATTTATTGCTAGTTTTATGAGGGTCAGCGGCATCACGGAGGCCGTCACCAACATAAACAAATGTTAAAATTAATACTACTAAGAAGAAGACTGGTATGAAGTACCATTGATAATTTAATAAAACGTCAGCCTTAGTAGCATTTTGTAAAAGAACTCCTAAAGAATTAACGGGCTCTCTTAAACCCAAACCTATAAAACTTAGCGCTGTTTCAGATAGAAGCATGTAGGGAAAACTAATAACAAGATCAACAATTATGTAACTTGTAAAACTTGGTAATAGATGGCGAATAATTATATGAGTAGAAGAAGCACCGCACATTTGAGCAGCTAAAATATATTCTTGACTTCTCTCACTTAATAAATGAGTACGAACACGTCTGGCTAAGGTAGGCCAGGAAATTAATCCTAATAAACATGATATAAAGAAAAACCTTAACTCTGAACTCCACTCCAAGGGCGCAAATGCTGCAAGACACATAAATAATGGTATTGGAGGCACCGTCCTTATAGCATCAGTAAACATTTGTAATAAGCTATCAATCCAGCCTCCATAATAACCTGATATTCCTCCAATAATTAAAGATAAAACAAATGATATAAATACACCTACTGTACCAACAGCTAGAGAAATATAAATTGCACTTAGCGTCCTACTAAATAAATCCTTTCCTGCTTTATCTGTTCCAAAAAGATGAATACCACCTTCCTTAACTCCAAATAAATGGGTATCAAAAGTTATGCCTGGAATTTTAAAATCTAATGCCTTACCCGGAAGATTAACACTATAGTTAAAATATTTATATTCCCAGCCTTTGACAAAAAAATATACATATCTTCTTTTGCTAGTATCTATTTTATATTCCCATCTAAAATTTGTATCTGCGCCTCTATATTTACTTAAAGTATGTAAAAAAGGTCTTGGGGAAAATCCATTTTCATCCCAAAACATTGGAATTTGAGGAGCGCCGTTTTCATAATCTTTATCACGACCAGCAATTGTAGGATCATAAGGAGATAAAAAACCTGAAAATAAACTACATACTATCATGAACAAGAGAATAGATCCTGCAATCATAGCTGACTTGTTTCCAAAGAAACGAGTTCTTACTAACTGCATTTGCGTAGCGGTATAATAAGCTTCTTTCTTTTTTGAACTAACTTCCACCCATAACTCCTTTTCTAATTCTTGGATCCATAATTGCTAAAAGCACATCAGTAATAAAATTGACAAAAACTATTGTCGCAGTAAGTAAGAAAATAATAGCACCTGCCAATTGTTGGTCATTTGATCTTGCTAATGCTTCAATTAATAGTGCACCAGCTTCTGTCAAAATTAAAATCAATGCGACGACTGGTAAAGCACTAAAAATTCTATTTAAATCAAAACCAATAGAATTAATTACTGGTCCTAACGAATGTTTTGCAGGATAACGCCACAATAAACTCATACCTGATATACCTCTTGCTCTAGCTGCCATTACATAGAGTTTATCATTTTCATCAAGCATAAGAGCTCTAACTGTTTGCAAAGCAAATGCAGTTGCATTCCAACCTAAAACAAAAATAGGTAGCCAGGCTCGACCAAGAAAATCCTTTAGTTTAGCTGCAGACCATGGAGCATTTTCATATTCTTGAGAAAACAAACCGGTCATAGTATCTCCAAAATATACTGTCATAAAAAGCATAATACATAATGCTACTAAAAAATTAGGTAATGCGATACCTAGATAACTAATAAATTTTAGACTTTGATCTAAAGAAACATATTTTGTCGTGGCGGAAATAATACCAACTGGAATCGCTATTAAATAAGAAAAAATTAAAGCTACTAAACAAATAGTCAGTGAGAGAACAAACCTTCCACTAAGAAGATCATTAATGTTCATTCGAAGAATGCAACTATCTCCAAAATCTTGTCTAACAACAATATCTGAAACCCATTTTCCATATCTATAGAAAAAAGGTTTATCCAAACCTAGGCGAACTTTTTCTGCTTCAATATCTTCAAATGTTATTTGGGAACCTTGTGTATTCTTAAAAGCTAAATATCTTTCCGCACATGTACCTGGAACTAATTCCATTAAAGAAAAAACAATAAAACAAACTATGAGTAATGTTACTATGGCTAAAAAAGCTCTTGTTATTGTAAACTGTATAAAATTAATCATAGTTTAAAATCTGTTAATTGCTAGATAAGAATAATTAAAAAAAGAAAAGCGGCAATATAAAATTGCCGCTTTTTTAAAGATATTTATCTACCCAACTTATTCGTCAAGCCACCACTGTGTAGCCATATACGGATAAGTTCTGTAATACTCATAAGAAGTTGTTTTGAATTGCGTGAAGTTTTTCAAAGCATTTCTATGATATGTTGGGAAAGGTGCTTTTACAGTACCAATTAACAAAGTTTGTTCTGTTAACATAGTAGTAATTTTTTCACCCCACTCATTTGATTCAGCAGTACCTAATTCATATGATTGGAATTTATCAATCCCATCACTTAAATCATATACCCACTGAGGAGGTTCTACACCATCAGTTCCTCCACTATCAATGTAAGCTGCCCACAGCATACCTTGAGTATGGTTAAAGTAGTTACCAAAAGGCGCTTTAAATGTTTCAGGGTTACCTGCAATAATCGCCAATGGTTGTCCTTTATCCCATGCATGTACATCAAGAGCGTTAGATGATTGAGATCCACGATATTCATCTGGAGTTACCTCTTTAAAAGAAGTTTTAACCCCTACATCGTTCCACATACGAGCAACTAATTCAACTTCAACACCACCTATACCTTGAGTAGCATAGTCAATGTTCATTGCAAAAGGTGATCCGTTTGGAAGTTCTCTAAATCCATCTCCATCAACATCTTTCAATCCAACTTCATCTAGTAAAGCGTTAGCTTTAGCTGGATCGTATTCAGTCATATGCATTTTGATTTCATCTGAAACAAAGTCAGGTGCAGGTGAAATACCTACAAACTGCTCTACTACACCCATTCCGTAATAAGCTACATCGTTGATCTCATTTCTATCTAGAGCAATTGACATTGCTTGACGGAAACGAATATCACCATAAACTTTACGTTTTTCCATGTCTGGATGAGTAACGTTAAAGCTAAATAATGCAGCACCACAACCTGGGTTGATTTGCAAACTATATTCGCCAGAGTCAGCACCATCTAATAATTGAGGTGCAGATTCAAGCTGTACAGACTGAGATTTATAATCAACTTCACCATTAACAAGTTTTAAAAGTCTAATCTCGTTTTCATTAATATATCTTTCATTTTGATAATCAATATATGGTAATTGATTTCCAGCAGTATCAACTTGATGGAAATATGGATTAGCTGCATACACTCTTCCTTCAGTAGTATCTTCAATTGTCATATAAGCTTCTAAAGAAGGATAAGCTGCATATTCTAAGCCTGCAACTAAATCAGGGTTTCTTAACATTGGAGTTGGAGTATCAGTCCAACCTGAGTTTCCGTAGTATGCTGCAAGAGCATCCCAACCATCAGTAAATCCAAGTGCTTGAGCATTTGCATCAGCGTTAGAATCTATTTCTGGATGAAACTGTTCTAAGAAATGAGCTGGCATGAAAGCTTGGTTATAAGTCCATGCTAAAGTAGCTAATAATCCAGGGAATGGAGAAGGTAAGTTAAATCTTACTGTCGTATCATTCACTACATCTACAGTCATTGGCTCACCACCAACAAGAAGATATGGATAAGGTTTTTCTCTAATTTTAGGATTCATCATTAAATCTTCATACCAAAACTCTACATCTCTAGCAGTAAATGGCTCACCATTAGACCACTTATGACCTTTTCTAAGAGTAAAGGTTAAAGTAGTAAAATCAGCATTCCACTCAAAGCTTTTAGCAACGTTTGGAACTATTGTAGATAAGTCATCAGCAAAACGAACTAAGTTTACGTGACGAGTTGATAACATATCCGAAGTACCAGCTTCAGTTGCATTTGATAAGAATTTAATAGTACCACCATATTTACCAATTGAATCATATGGTCGAACAACTAGTGGTTCTTCCGGAAGTCTCTCAGCTAATGGAGGTAAAGCTTTATTACCTTGAATACTAGCATTGATACTTGCAATATTTGGATTTTCTTTAAATTGCATTTCACAACCTGCTAATTGTTCAAACTCTGCTAATTCATACTGTTGTGAGTACATTCCTGCATCAACACCATTTGGACTGCTTTGAGTTGAACCATTACCAGCGCAAGCACCAGCAAAAGAATAACCACTCCAAGTTAGTGGAACAGAAAAGACAACAGCTAAAATTAATTTTTTAAACATATTATTTTCTCCTCTTTAAATTTAAAGTAATGACAAAGTCATTACATGAATAGACCTAAAATACAAAAAAATTTTGAACTATTTGTTACATAAATTTGAATATATTGTGTATTACCTTTGTTTTTTTACTATATGTAGTTACAAATATTTAGTAATCATCGAATGAATTATGAAAAAATCAGTGCTTTTCATATGTGCAGATCAGTGGAGATGGGATTGTTTTGGTTTCATGAAACACAAAAATGTTTTAACTCCTAATCTTGATGCTTTAGCAAATACAAGCACAGTATTTACTTCACATTTCACTGGAATTGTTCCATGCGGACCAGCTAGAACAACAATGCTAACGGGTCTTTATCCTTTTATTCATCGTTCTGTTACTAATGGCGCCCCCTTAGATAAACGTTTTACTAACATTGCAAAAGAAGTTAGAAAAATTGGATATGAACCAGACTTATATGGTTATACCGATACGTCATGGGACCCAAGATATTTAAATGAAAAAGATGAAAAAAATTTTACATATGAATCACCTATGGAAGGATTCAATACGAAATGTCTTTTGCCAGGTAGTGAACCAAAGGCCTGGGCCGAATATTTAAATAAGAAAGGTTTTAAAATTAATCACGCAAGTGAATTGTATAAAAGCCGCCCAGCAAAAAAAGAAGAGGCTTTTATTTATAAACCTTATCATATTCCTACAGAACATTCTGATACAGCTTTTTTAGCAGATAGAGCAATTGAAGATTTAGCATTAGTTAATGATTCTTTTTTTAAACATGTATCTTTTTTAAAACCCCATCCTCCTTTTCATGTTGCTGATCCCTGGTTTAATCAAATAAATCCAGAAGATATTGAATTACCGATTACTAATACTTCAATGGAAGAACTTTCAACAAAACATCCTTTATTAAAAGAAATTTCAAAAAAATTTCTTAATGAAGAAAATTTTACAGAAATAAAATTTTCAAAACTTACAGAGAAAGATATTAAAAATATTAAAAGTGTTTATTTTGGAATGTGTGCTGAAGTAGACCATAATATTGGAAAAATTTTAAAATTTTTAAAATCATCAGGAAAGCTAGATAATACTATGATTATTTTTACAAGTGACCACGGAGAAATGTTAGGTGAAAATAATCTATGGGGAAAATTAGGTTGGTGGGACTCATCTTATCGTATTCCACTTATTATTCATATCCCAGGTCAACAACCACGTTTAGTAAATGAAATGACAGAATCTGTTGATCTTGCTCCAACTATTCTTGAATGGTTAGAGGGCGATATACCTGTTGATTGGAATGGACGATCGTTAGTGCCTTATTTAAATAATCTAAAAAGTGAAATTTCACCAAAAGATTATGTAGTTTTTGATTATGATTTTAGAGAATGGACTTCATTTGTTGCAGAGGAAAAACTTGCTCCTGAAGAATGTAATTTATCAGTTATTAGAACTAAAAAATGGAAATATGTTCACTTTCCTTCTCTTTCTTCATTATTATTTAATATGGAAGATGATCCTAATGAAGTCATAAATCTTGCTGACTTACCTGAATATCAATCTATTAAAAATGATCTTTTATCCAAATTATTAAGTCACCGAATGCTTCATCAAGAAAGACAATTATCTAACACTATGTTATCTTCAAAAGGAGTTAAAATAAATTCTGGGCCTAATACAAGAAGATTAAATAATTAGAAACAAATGTTAACAACAGTTATCGGTGCTTTTCCTAAACCTGACTATCTAAAAATTACAGACTGGTTTAATGCTAAAGGAGGTACTGACACTGCTACTCCAACAAAGTTTTATGAAGACGAAATTAAAAAAATGGGAGTAGATGCTGAAGCAATTTTTGATAAAGCGGCTAAAGAAGTTATTAAAGATCAATTAGATTGTGGGATAGATATTATTACAGATGGAGAAATCAAAAGAGAAAATTATATTCATTATCACTGTAGGCATTTAAATGGAGTTGATTTTAATACACTTACAGAAAAGGTAGCAAGAACAGGAAATTATAAATGTTGGTTACCTACTATAACTAATAAAATTTCAGCTGCAGATCCCTTCTTAGTAGATGAATGGAAAAGTAATCAAAGTCTTTCGAATAAACCAGTTAAAGTTACTATTCCTGGACCTATGACAATTACAGACACTATTGCTAATACGCATTACACATCAGATGAAGAAATGGGCTACGATTTAGCAATTGCTATTAATGTAGAAATTAAAAGATTAGTAGATGCAGGATGTGAATATATTCAAGTTGATGAACCTTTATTTGCCAGAAAGCCTGATAATGCTCTAGCTTTTGGAATAAAAAATTTAGAAAAATGTTTTGAAGGAATAAATCAAAATAATGTTGAAAAAATAACGCATATTTGTTGCGGTTATCCAGATAAAATAGATGCAGTAAATTATCCTAAAGCACCATTAGATTCTTATAAAAAAATTGCTAAGGCTCTTGATAGTTCCAAAATTGATAGTGTATCTCTGGAAGACGCACATCGATATAATGATTTATCATTACTAAAAAATTACAAAAATACTAAAATAATTTTTGGGGTCATTAAAATTGCCAGTTCTAAAATTGAAACAGTTGAAGAAATTGAAAATAGAATGAAAGAGACATTAAAATTTATTTCTAAAGAACAATTAATTGTTGCACCTGATTGCGGCCTTGGCCATTTAAGTAGAGAACTTGCGATAAAGAAGTTAAAAATTATGTCTTTAGCAGCAAAAAAATTTAAATAGCCTAAAAGCCATGAGATTGGTTATATTTAGAAATTGGTGGAGATTCCCAATCTTTTAAAACATTTGAATTAGAATTGAAAATTGACACTTTTAATGGATAACAATTAGCTGCATCTGAAGAATGTTCAGCGCTACAATCTCCTCCTGGACACGCTGATAATACTCCCAACAAATCAAGTTCTGCAAAAAATTCAATATAGTCTCCGGGTCTTACTGGACTGGCCTTCATAAAATATTGATGAGTATCATTTGTAAATCCTGTACACATAAAAACATTTAACACGTCATGGACAAGGCTCTCCGCCTCTTTTTGTTCAAGGTTTTTTTCATTTACTAATGCTCTTGTTAAATTTGAGTGACAGCAAAAATGATACTGATCATTTGAAAGTAAATTTTTAGTATATGGGTCACATCTCGTTCCAATTACATCATGAACGGAACCTCCATCTTGATCAAATCCATACCAATCTAATGTATCATATGTAATTGTTACAAGTGGTCGTAAATAAGGAAATGAACTCCACATTTGATCTTTTGATGAAAGGTGTGTTCCATGAAGAGCTCTTGTTTTGCCAGAATAGAATTTTTCATCATAATTATCTAAATTGAATAAATTAAGATCACCAACTTGAGGTCCATCGATACTTTCTATTCTAAAAAAATTTCCTGCTTTAACTTCAAAACATTTAGCATCTCTTGGAGGAATAATTATTTCATCTATTTTATCTAAATCTTTTCTAGCAACCTGATAATCTGACCAACGATCTATTTTTATTGATTTATTTGGATAACAAATAACCGGTTTTTTTAATTTTCTTTTTTCTCCATCTTCAGGTTTAGGATGTTGAGAATTATTTTTCATTACTTAAAAGCAATGACACTTATTATTTCAAACATAATTGATGCAGCCACCATTGCAGTAATATTATTTTTTTGATCTTTGGTGGGCATTAAACACACAACATCACCACCAATTACATTTTTATTTTTCACTGATTGAATTAAAGATTTAGCCTCATCAATTGTAAAGCCAGTAAAACCAGGTTCTATATTTGAAACTGCAGGAGCAACAGATGAATCTAATGAGTCTAAATCGAAAGTAATATAAACTGGATTGTCTCCTATTTTATCTAAAGTCTCTTTTATAACATCATCAATACCTCTTTTTTGAAATTCATCCATAGTAACTACGTTATATCCAAGATCATAACTTGGCTGTAACCAATCTAGCGTGCGAGGATTACCTCGCATACCAATTTGCATACTAGTTTTGGGATCTATAATGCCCTGTTCAACTAGATAAGCTCCCCAGTGAGCAGCACTTTTTTTTGCTCCCATAAAATGATCAAGTTGACTGAAAGTATCTGTATGGGCATCAATATGCAAAAAGGATATTTTTTTTCCCTTAGTCATTTCTAAACTATTAGATCCTAAGCCTTGTAAAATTCCCCCTGTAATAGAATGATCGCCACCTATAGAAACAACAGGTTTATTTTCATTAGCAATTTTTTTATAAAAATTAGTTATATCTTCAATACATTTTTCATTGTTATTTGCATGGGGTAAAGCAACATCACCTAAATCAAAAATCTTTTTCTTTTTCCAAGGATTGATATTAAAATCTAAATGAACTCTTCTAAGTCCAGCTGAAACATGACGAACAGCTCTTGGGCCCAAATGTTGATCTCTTTCTGTTGTTCCATTTCCCGTACTATGAGGCACACCTACTAATGCAATGTCACAACTTGATAAATCTTTATTATGCTCACAACGAAACAATGTTGGTATTCCCCACCAATACATTGTTTCCATCATTAACTCATCATTTGAGTCAGTCATATTTAATCAATTAGTTTATTGCCTTGCTTGGGTCAATGAATTCTAAGCCTAAATCATCAGCTACTGCCTTATAAGTAATATTGCCTTGGCAAACATTAAGACCAGCTAGAAAATTAGCATCACTTGCTAAAGCATTTTTATAACCTTCTTGAGCAAGTTTTAATACAAAAGGTAACGTAGCAGCATTTAAAGCTAGAGTTGAAGTCATTGGAACACCTCCTGGCATATTGGCTACACAATAATGCACTACATCATCAACAATATAAGTTGGATTAGCATGAGTTGTTGGTTTGCTTGTCTCAACACAACCACCTTGATCAATTGCCACATCTACAATAACAGATCCGCGTTTCATTTTTTTAATCATTTCTTTGGAAACTAATTTTGGAGCATTTGCTCCAGGTATTAAAACACCTCCTATTAATAGGTCGCAGTCTTCAACAAGTTCTTCTAATTTAATTTCATTAGAAAGAAGTGTTTTAACGCTTTCTCCAAATTTAGACTTTAATTGATTCAATCTTTCTTCTGATTTATCTACAATAAAAACCTTTGATTGCATTCCAGCTGCTATAATTGCAGCATTTTCTCCAACTACTCCTCCTCCTAAAATTAAAACTGATCCTGGATTTACACCTGGTGCGCCACCTATTAATAAACCCCTTCCTCCTAAAGGTTTTTCTAGAGATCGAGCTCCTGCTTGTATGGACATTCTACCAGCAACAGCACTCATTGGTGCTAATAAAGGTAAACGTTTATATTCATCCGTTACTGTTTCGTAAGCTATACAAATAGATTTTGAATTTACTAAACCTTTTGTTAAATCTGGAGCTGCAGACAAGTGGAGATAAGTAAAGAGAATCTGATTCTCTCGAAGCATTGAAACTTCATTACTTAAAGGTTCTTTAACTTTAACAATCATATCTGAATCATTAAATATATCGCCAGCACTAGGCGCTATTTTTGCACCTACTTTTTCATAGTCAGTATTTTCAAATCCTGCTCCAAAACCTGCATTATCTTGAATTATCACTTCGTGACCGTGATTAGTTAACTCTTGAACACTTATAGGTGTTAGTCCAACTCGAGATTCTTGAGCCTTAATTTCTTTAGGAACTCCTATTTTCATTAGTTAGATTTAAAATAATTTGTAATACCTGTTCTAAGTTTTTCAATTATTTCATCAATATGTTTTTTTTCACATATAAAAGGTGGCGCTACAATTAAACAATCTCCCGTGGCTTTTAGACTTAATCCATTTGCAAACAATGATTTAAAACAAGCATATCCTGCTTTACCAAGTCGTTCATCCATACGAATATCAATTCCACCCATCATTCCATAACCTCGAATATCAACTATGCCGTCGATATCTTTAAGACTAAATAATCCATCTAAAAAGTATGGAGACATATCTTTTGCTCTTTGAAATAAATTTTCTTTTTCTATAATATCTTGCATAGCTAAACCAGCAGCAACAGAACAAGGAATTGCTGAATAAGTATAACCATGAAAAAATTCTATAGCTCCTTTAGGTGCAGCATCCATCATTGCATCATAAATTTTTTCACTAGAAGCAACAGCTCCTAGAGGAACTACGCCATTAGTAACAGCTTTTGCCATAGTCATCATATCAGGAGTTACTCCAAAAGCTTGAGCTGCAAATGGTTCTCCCATTCGACCCCAACCAGTAATTACTTCATCAAAAATAAGAAGTATTCCGTGTTTGTCACAAATTTCTCTTAATCTTTGTAAATAACCTTTAGGTGGAACTAATGTCCCTGTTGAGCCAGCTACTGGTTCTACAATACATGCAGCAATATTTTCAGCCCCTATATGTCCTGCAATTCTCTCTAAATCATCTGCTAAATCTGCTCCCGTTTCCGGCTGTCCTTTTACAAAATGATTTTCAGGTAAATGTGTGTGTCGAAGATGATGGACATTAGGCATTAAAATATTTGAAAAAGTTTTTCTATTAGCTATCATTCCACCAACAGAAATTCCTCCTATGTTCATGCCATGATAACCTCTTTCTCTTCCAACTATATGTGATCTATGTCCTTCGCCTTTTGCTTTAAAATATGCAATGGCTGTTTTAATAGCAGTTTCTACAGCTGACGATCCACATATAGTAAAAAAAATTCTATTAAGATCACCTGGTGTATGTTGAGAAATTTTACGTGCTAATTCAAAAGAACCATTATAACCTTGTTGGAAAGGTTGAACATAATCTAGACGTTCAAGTTGATCATAAACTGCTTTTCTGATTTCAGATCTTCCATGACCAGCCGGACTACAAAATAATCCAGAACTTGCATCAATTAATTTTTTTCCGTAATGGTCTGTATAATAAACTCCCTCCGCCTTTACCATAAGTCTTGGATTTTCTTTAAAATCCTGATTGGAAGTAAATGGCATCCAATGTTCTTCTAAAGAATTTGGAAGTTCTAATCTGTTCTCTGTACTCATACTAATATTCCTAAATATTGAATTTTTTCTTAGCAGTACATGATAGAAATGATTAGTCCAAGAAGAAATCTCAAAAAAAAGTAAAATTCATAGGAAAAAATGGTACCCTAGTATAGAAACAGATTTAGTAATGTTATCTAATATAAAAGCCATTGTCCCGGAAAGTCTCATTCAATTAGCAAAAAAAACACCAAAAGTTCCTGTAGCTATTGTGTGTGCTCATCAAGAGTCTGTAATTGAATCAGCAAAACAAGCTTATGATTTAAATTTAATTGATCCTATTTTTATTGGCATCAAATCACAAATTATTAATAAAGCAGAAAAAATTAATTGGGATATTGATAACTTTAAAATTATTGACTGTGAAAATGATCAAAACTCTGTAATTGAAGCAGCAAGTCTTGCTAAAGAAAATCAAATAAAAGTTATAATCAAAGGTAATATTCACACAGACATACTTATGCGTACCTATTTAAAAAAAGATTTTAGTTTATTGGGAACAAAAAGACTAAGTCATATATGGCACATGACTACACCAAAAAATTCTAAACCTTTATTTATCACTGACGGAGCATTGAATGTTTCTCCAAGAGTTGATGTAAAAATGCATATATTAAACAACGTAGTTGAGTTTGCAAAAAAAATAAATATTACAAAACCAAAAGTAGCAATATTATCTGGAACTGAAGATCCTATAGAAAGTATGCCAAGCTCAATGGATGCAAAAACAATTATGGAAAGAGCTATCAAAGATAACATTGATGCTTTTGTCCATGGACCTTTAGCCTTTGACAATGCTGTTTCTCCTGAAGCAGCTAAAATAAAAAAGATTAACAATGAAGTAGCTGGAAAAGCTGATATTCTTTTAGTTCCAAATTTAGAAACAGGTAACTCATTATCTAAGATCATGGTATATTTTATGGGAGCTTGTGCTGCAGGATTTATAGTTGGAGGTAAAGTACCTGTTGTTGTCACAAGTAGAGCTGATAACACAGCTTCTAGATTAGCCTCAATTGCTGCTTCCATAATAGCTGCACAATAAGTGTTCAATAATAAAACTTTATACGTTGCTGTTTTAGCAATTGCTGCAACTTTTTTTGCTGCTCTTATGGCTTTAAGTGTCAAGTATTTATCAAAAGATCTTAATCCAATAATGATATGTTTTTTTAGATGTATTGCAGGATTGATTTTACTTTCTCCCTTTATTATTAAAAATAACTTTGCTGCAGTAAAATCAAAAAATTATAAATTTCAATTTATAAGAGCTTTGATAAATATTATTTCTATGATCTGTTGGTTTACTGCTTTAGGAACAATGCATTTAGAAAAAGCTACCGCATTAGGTTTTACTACTCCTCTTTTTACAACAATATTAGCAGTAATTTTACTTGGTGAAGTAATTCGTTTTCATAGAACTACTGCACTAATAATAGGTTTTATTGGTATTTTTATAATTATTCGACCAGGTTATATTCCTTTAGAAACTGGCACAATTTTAATGCTAATAGCATCACTAAGCTTTTCTTTTGTATTAATTTTTGTTAAAAAACTCTCTTCTGTTGACTCAAGCCTAACTATTATTTTTTATCATTTATTAATTTCAACACCAGTATTTTTCATACTATCAATATTTTATTGGCAAAATATAAATATCAATCAATTATTTATTTTTATATTTATAGGTGGCGCTGGTTTATTATCACATTGGTGCTTAACTCAAGCCTTTCGTTTAAGTGATACTACTTTTGTGATGCCTTTACAGTTTACAAAATTAATTTGGGCTTCATTATTTGGTTTTTTTGTTTTTTCTGAAATACCTGATTTATGGACATGGATTGGAGGATTAATAATCTTTTTCTCTGTTGTATATATCACTTATAGAGAAACATTTAAAAAAAGAGGAACAAACAAACCTGTGCAAGCAGATCGAGCGATTATCAATTAATTGTTTTTTAAATCACCCTTATTACGCATTTCTTTTCTAATTTTTGTTGCAGAAATTTTATGAATTTCTTCACCAAGATCATGTTCCGTAAATGTGTATCCCACTCCTCTTCCATAAGAAATATCTACGATATTAGGAACCTTTAAAACAATATATTCTCTTCCTTCTTCAAATCCATGAGGTTTTAAACCTTCAATAATATTTTTTTTAACTTCATCAAAATCAAAAGGATTATCAGACTGACCTTCTATACCAGCATCAACACCCCCAACATCTCTATACATAATACAAACTTGTCCTGTTTTTTTTAATGCTTTTTTAAAAAGTGCAGTGTGCCCATCGTGCCAAGGTTGCCACCTACCTAACATTTCTACAGTTGGTTTTTTCCAATTAAACATTTTTTATTTTATCAGCCAATTTTTCTATTTCTTTATTGTTTAAAAATTTAGTAATATGAAAATCTACGTTATTTGGTTTTTCAAACATCTTAGTAGTGTCATCAAATTTTTTACTTTTAGCAAGATTAGTTGCATCAAATGGCAAATTTTTAATATTTTTTAATTCTTTTAATTTAGATGATACGACTCGACCTTCATCAAATGTATCAAGCCATATTAAGTAGTCTGCATCAAAAGCTTTTCTAGCTTCCTCAGTAGGTGCAACAAAATCACAAATAACCCATCTTCCTTGTGATTTTTCAAAATCTGCAAAGGTTTTCATTCGATTCGCTTGCCTTATCCTACCTGAAATCTCAAAATCCCAGTCATTGGCATATCTTCTTACAAAATCAGCATTATACCAAGCACAATTATCTATTTCTTTAACCAACCTCTCAGCTAACCAAGTTTTGCCAGATCCAGGCAATCCAAATATCAAAATTTTCATAAATCTTTTATTAAGTATTTATTTTTAATAAGCAATAAATGTTTGTTTTTAGGTAAAAAAACTTTAAGAGACTACTTGAAGAATTGTAAAAATAGCTATTTTATTAATATTAGATTTACATAAAAGGAGCAGTCTTGATAATTTCAAATAATCCATTTGCTACACTTTCGGTATTTTTGCCTTCAATTATAATGCAAGTATTTGTTATCTTAATGGTTGTTTTAGTAATTTTAGGTACATTGTTTGATATTATACATAAAAAAAATGTAAAATATTTTTTTCAAAATGCAAAAAAAGCCAAATCCCAAGCAAAAAGAAATTTATCTTCAAATGAAAAAACATCAATAATAGCTAAAACTTTTGCAAGTGAAATTTTAACAACTTCAGAGTTAGGCGCAGGTAAAAGAAGAGTAGCACATTTATTAGGGATGTACGGCACTTTACTTTTTTGGGCTACATCTGTTATTTTGATTTTTTGTTATTCCTCCTCAACTATAAAGACTCCTATTATATATCCAATTCTTTGGCATGTTGGTGCAATTATGACATGTTTAGGTGGATACTGGTTTTGGTTTTTTCTTAGGGTAGATGTTTCAGCTGAAGCTCATCCATGGTACCGTATAATTCAAGCTGACTTATTTGTTCTGTCACTTGTAATTACTTCTACTTTTGCTCTTTTATGGTCTTTCTTACAATCATACAATGTTATAGGTTGGAGTATATTTTTTCTTATCTTATTTGGATTATCTAATTTAGTTTTATTTGGAGGTGTATATTGGTCAAAGTTTGCACATATGTTTTATAAACCTGGAGCTGCAATTCAAAGAAATTTAGCTGAAGCAGATGGTTCTAGAGATAATCTACCTGAGCCTTCTGATCAACCTAAACAATTTGGTTTAGGTATAAAAAGAGAAGCTCCAAAACATTATTGATTTTAGATATGAAAAAAGGAAAAAATAAAATAAAAAAGGAGTTAAATTAAAATGTCAACTTTTGTATATATGACTAAATGTGATGGCTGTGGTCATTGTGTTGATATATGTCCATCAGATATTATGCACATAGATCCAACTACCAGACGTGCAGTAAATATTGAGCCTAATATGTGTTGGGAATGTTACTCCTGTGTTAAAGCATGTCCAAATGAAGCTATTGATGCTAGAGGATATGCTGACTTTGCTCCAATGGGACATAGTGTTAGAGTTCTTAGAGAAGAAGAAAAGGGAACTATTTCTTGGAGAATTAAATTTAGAAATGGAACAGAAAAAAATTTTGTCTCTCCAATTACAACTAAACCTTGGGGGGAATATATTCCAAAATTAGCTGAAGCAGATCTACCTAATCAAGGAGAAATCAATTCACAAATTTTATATTCTGAACCTGAAGGTTTAAATACAAAAAAAGAATTGCCAACAATAAATAAGGACTCTTTTAAAAAAGGAGTTTACTACTAATGCCAAAAAATAAAACAGTTTATGAAAATTGCGATGTATTAGTTGTAGGTGGCGGAATGGCTGGAACGGGGGCAACTTTTGAAGCAAGGCATTGGGGAAGAGATCTAAAAATAATTTGTGTAGAAAAAGCCAATATAGATAGAAGTGGTGCTGTTGCACAAGGTCTTTATGCAATCAATTGTTATATGGGAATGCAATGGGGTGAAAATCAACCTGAAGATCATGTTCGTTATGCTCGTAATGATTTAATGGGACTTGTTCGTGAAGATTTGGGTTATGATATGGCTCGTCATGTCGATTCAACTGTACATATGTTTGATGAATGGGGACTCCCCATGATGCGTAATGAAGAAACCGGCAGATACCAAAGAGAAGGTAAATGGCAAATAATGATTCATGGAGAAAGCTACAAACCTATTGTTGCTGAAGCAGCAAAAAAATCCGCTGATAAAATCTATAATAGAATTATGATTACTCATCTTTTAATGGATGAAACTAAAGAAAATAGAGTTGGTGGAGCAGTTGGTTTTAATATGCGAACAGGAAATTATCATGTCTTTAGAGCAAAAACCGTAATTGTAGCAGCAGGTGGGGCATCCCACATTTTTAAACCTAGAGCAGTAGGAGAAGGAATGGGAAGAACTTGGTATGCACCGTGGAGCAATGGTTCAGCATATGCATTACCAATTGATGTCGGAGCTAAAATGACACAAATGGAAAATCGTATTGTATTGTGTAGATTTAAAGATGGTTATGGACCAGTTGGAGCATATTTTTTACATCTTAAAACATATACACAAAATGCAAATGGAGAAAATTATGAAAAAAAGTGGTACGACCAAACAAAAGAGTTGGTAGGTGAATACATAGATCACCATCCTACTCCTACATGCTTACGTAACCATGCATTTATACAAGAAGTTATGGCTGGACGTGGTCCAATTCATATGGTGACTAAAGAAGCTTTCCAAGATCCTCATTTGGAAACCATTGGTTGGGAAAATTTTTTAGGAATGACAGTTGGGCAAGCAGTAGTTTGGGCCTCTCAAAATATTGATCCTAAATATCAAAATCCTGAATTAACTACTTCTGAACCGTATGTAATGGGTTCACATGCAACATGTTCAGGTGCTTGGGTAAGTGGGCCAGAGGATTTATCTCCACCTGAATACTTTTGGGGATATAATAGAATGACAACAGTTGAGGGGCTTTTTGGAGCTGGTGATACTGTAGGCGGAAGTGCCCATAAATTTTCTTCAGGTTCATTTACTGAAGGACGATTAGCAGCAAAAGCAGCAGTGAAATATATCCAAGATCAAAAAGCAGAAGATATAGATGTAAGCGAAAAACAATGCGAAAACTTTAGAGAAATAATTTATAAGCCTTTAGAGAATTATAAAGTGGGAAGAAATGAAATTACTGCAGGAACAGTTTCTCCGAGTTATATTTTGCCACTTCAGGGATTACAACGTCTTCAAAAAATTATGGATGAATATGTAGGGGGTATTTCTTTTAATTATATGACAAACGAAAATACTCTTAAAAGAGGATTAGAGTTATTAGATTTATTAAAAGAAGATTTAGAGCATGTTGGAGCTGAAGATTACCATCAACTTATGAGAGCATGGGAATTGAAACATAGAACTCTTACTTCTCAATGTGTTACAGAGCACACTTTATTCAGAGAAGAAACGCGATGGCCTGGGTATTATTATAGAGGTGATCATATGAAATTAGATGATGAGAATTGGCATTGCTTAACTGTATCTAGACGTGATCCAAAAACGGGTAAATTTACTATGGAAAAGATGCCTGTGTATCATATAATAGATGATGAAGAAAAAAAGTTTGCTGCCTCTTAATATAAATTATTAAATAATGAATCTTCTTGAAAAAACTGATGAAGAAATTATAAAAATTGCTGAACCATTTTGGAATAATTTAATAGTTAGTTCTAACAAAAAAGATTACAGCGGATTTACCAGAGATTTCTCAGCTGAAATGCTTTATGGCGCAAATGAAATTGAAATAGGAAAACAATGGTCGACTAATGAATTATTAGTAAATCTATCAAGTGATAAAACTTGTTTAGGCTGTTTAAGAAGAGGGTCTTATGTCAGTGTATTATACAAACAAACTAGCACTAAACTACCAGGTGAATTTTTAGGAAGACTTGTATTAGGAGTGGAAGAAAATGCCATTAAAGTATTTGGAGCTACTATTTTTTAACTAAATAATTTTGCAAGAAGCAAGAAACTCTGGATTAATTAAGCTTTCTTTAGAATTATATTTTATGGATTGATTTTCAAAAGTCTTTAAAAAACCACCTGCTTCTTCAAGTATTATATGACCAGCTGCAATATCCCATTCAGAAGTAGGTCCAAATCTTGGATATAGATCAGCATTTCCATTAGCTATTTCACAAAATTTTAATGAGCTTCCTTTTTGGAGTATTTGATAATTTTTATAATTTTTATTTATCCATTCATTAAATTTATTATTAGAATGAGATCTACTACCAATAATAATAATTTCATCAGAATTTTTTTTATTATTTGATAAAATTTTTACAGAATTTTCTAGAGATTTAATTGTGTCAGAACAATTGATTTTATAAGCACCTTGATCTTTTTGAGCAAAATACAATTCTGATAAAAAAGGTGAATATATTATTCCTAAAATCGGTTTTGCATTTTTTATTAAAGCAATATTGACAGTAAATTCACCATTTTTATTTATAAATTCTTTTGTTCCATCTAGAGGATCAATAAGCCAATAAGTATTCCAATTTTTTCTTTCTTCCCATTCAACTAAAGATTCTTCAGATAGAATTGGGATATCATCATTTAGTAATCTTAATTTTTCAATAATTATATTATTTGAGGCTAAGTCAGCTTCCGTTAAAGGAGATTTATCCTCTTTTGTAAGAACATGAGAATTAGAATTGTAATAATTCATTATTTCTCTGCCAGCATTTAATGCTATATTTGATACATCTATTAATAAATTTTTATTATTATCGATCATAAATTTATTTGACTTTTATAAAACCTAAAATAAAGATTTGATAGTTATATATGACTGAAGAAATATTTAATATTATTGATAAACAAAAGCTAGATATAGTTAGTGAATCTATTGAAAAAGCGCATGGTCTTCCTAATGAATGTTATTTAGAAGGTCCGTATACCAAGATTGAGCGTAAAAAAATATTTGAAGATAAGTGGGTCACCATAGGAACTGCTAGTTCAGTCCCCAATCCAGGAGATACAATTCCATTTGATTTACTAGGAATTCCTCTAATTATTATAAGGGACAAAAAAAATAAAGTGCGAGTATTTCACAATGTTTGTAGTCACAGAGGTTACAAACTTGTTAATGAAAAATGTTCTTTAAAAAATGTACTACGTTGCCCATATCATTCCTGGTCTTATGACTTTGAGGGAAATTTAGTTGCTACTCCACATCTAGGAGGAATTAATAAGCATGACCATGAAAAATTTCATAAATCTAAAAGTGGTTTGAAAAAAGTGCGATCTGCTGTCTGGCTTGATTTAATATTAGTTAATATATCTAATAATGAAGTTTCGTTTGAAGAATATATTAAACCACTTGAAGATAGATGGTCTTCATTTTGGACAAAAAAAGATCAAGAAATGATTTGTCATGCCAAAGACTATGGGCACTTTTCGTTAGAGGCAAAATGCAATTGGAAATTTGCTATAGAAAACTATTGTGAAAGTTATCACTTACCTTTTGTACATCCAGGATTAAATGAATATTCAAAAATTGATGATCATTATCATATACAAGGTTTACCTAATCGTTTTGCAGGACAAGGTACCGTTGTTTATAATCCTCGCTTTGAAAATAATGAAGAATTTCCTACCTTTCCTGGTTGGGCTGAAGATAAAGTAGTACATGCGGAGTATGTAGCTCTCTTCCCAAATGTTATGTTAGGTATACATAAAGATCATTACTATGCATATTGGCTGGAACCCGTGAGCCATAATTATACTAAAGAACACATGGAAATATATTATGTGGGAGAAGAGGCAGCATTGTCAGAAAAATACAAACCTTTACGAGAACAAAATTTCAAACAGTGGCATAGTATTCAATCAGAAGACTTAATGATTATTGAAGGTATGCAAGAAGGACGTAATTCACCTATCTATAATGGTGGTAATTTTTCTCCAGTATTAGATAATCCTACTCACCATTTTAATAAATGGGTAGCTACTTCTTTATGCAAATAAATTGCCATGAATACTAAAGATATAGATAATAAAATCCCAATATATCAATTAGATTCTAAAGAAAAAGTTTTAAAATATTATATTAACTGGACAAAGAAGGGTGAATATAACAAAAATATGATTTCGTGGAATTATCAAGCTCCACAAAATACTGTAAAACTTTTTGATAAACATGCACCAAATAAAGATATAAATATTTTGGATGCTGGTTGTGGATCAGGTCTCGTAGGAATTGAATTACAAAAATTTGGATATACTAAAATAACAGGAGCTGATTTTTCGCAGGAAATGCTCGATTTAATTCCTAATAATATTTATCATCAATTAGAATTAATAGATTTAAATGAAAAATTAAAATACGAGGATAATTTTTTTGATGCCATTACTTGCGTAGGTACCTTTACCTACGGTCATGTAAAAGCTAATGCATTAAATGAACTAATTCGTATTTTAAAGAAAAAAGGATTAATTTGTTTTACAATAAATGAGGGAATTTATAAAAAGTATCAATTTGATTTAAAAATAAAACAACTATCAGATGATAAGTTATGGGATATTATTGATATATCAAAATGCTCTTACATAGTTAATAAAGAGATTGAAGCTTGGCTTTGTATTGCTAAAAAAAATTAATCTCCAAAATGTTTACTTTTAGCTTTTATTCCTACTTTTTTAATTTTTTTTATAGCTTCAGTTAAAATTTTAGAAGTACTATCAAGCTCTTTGATATATTTTTCTCTGTCTTCAGAAAATTCAACGTCATTTATACATTTGTTTAAATGCTCTCTAGCAATTAAAGCAGTATGTTTTGCAAATTCAGATGTTCCTACATGTTTTGGTTCAGTTAAATAAGACTCTTCAAAATTTGTAAAATCAGGGTTTTTAACCATATCTCTTGCAACATATCCGTTAACAAGTGTTATTCTTTCTCCATTAGAATCTATACCTTTTGCTCTATGAACAACCATATTTCCATGTAAGAAAATTGCGTAACCGGGTGCAGGTGGTTTTATGGAAATTATTTTTTTAGAGGGAATTTTAACACCTTTGGCATGTATTTTTTCTATTTGTTTTTTTGTTCCAAGAAAATATTCAAACTCTCCTCCAGTAACTTTATTAGGATCAGTAACAAACAAAACATAATCATAGCGAAGGGTATCTGTATGCCACTTATCTATATTTATACCTTTTTTTAAAGGGTTATAATTTATATGTCCAAGTTGATGAGGAATTGTATGAGGTTGTAATTCAAGATTTGTAATTTCTGAAAAAAATTTAGTTATATCTTCAGATAAAGAAAAATCTCTAAGAAATTTAGATTGGTAAACACCACCTCTAACCATTCTCGGAATACGTTCAGAGGATTTTGCATAAGGTTCTAATAATTTTACTACTTCATATAACTTTCCTATTCCCTCCTCACTTAAAATTCTTGTTGGTGATGAAAAAGCAAACTGCGTAGAAAGATTTTTTAATTCTTTATTTGAATATCCTAATTCTTTAAGATTTTTTATTTTCTTAGGTTTTTCTAATTGCAAATCTGTTTTTGAATTAAAAACTGGTTCTTTTTTTATTGAAGGAAATCCTTTTGGTTTATTTTTTTGAATGTCAAATGGATACATATTCAATAAGTTATTCTTCACTTGAATGTTTTACATCCCAAGGGGCTATCCAATTACCCTTAACTCTAAGATTTATGTTCGCATCTTCTTCTATTAATTTACAAACAGTCATTTCACCTGCTTCATCTCCATACCGGTTAGCAGCTTCTTGAAAACGCTCATGACAAGCTTGGGTTAATTCTGATCGAGTTCCATGTTCTTTAATTAAATCTTGAATTAAATCTAAATCTTTTAAAGCTAGCTCTAAACGAAAAGAAGGATCATAATGACCTGAAAAAATAGAAGGGACATCATGCTGTAAAACAAAACTATCAGCCGCACCGCCCTTCATTACTTTCCACCATAATTCAGGCTCAAGACCTGCTTTTTTAGCCAATACCATTGCTTCTCCAATAGCCGTGGCATGAATTTTCCACAACTGATTATTTACTAATTTGGCGACATATCCATTACCATAATCTCCAACACATCTAATTTCTCCAATAACTTCGAGAACCTCCTTGGCATTACTTATAGCTTTTTCAGATCCTCCAACAAACATAATCATATCACCTCGAATTGCTGCATCTAAAGAACCAGTAACAGGTGAATCTACGGCAAAACCTCCTAAAGCTTCAAATTCTTTAGCCAAATTTCTCATAAGAGAAGGACTACTTGTAGTAAGATCAATCCACCCTTTATCTTTACATGAAGATTGAAGAATTCCATTTTCATTTTTCATTACCGCTTCTATTTCTTTTGGTCCAAAAACCATAGAAACAACTATATCAACATCATCCATTAATTCCTTAGGTGAATTTTTCCAAATTGCACCTTTTTCAATTAATTTTTTACCAACATCTTTTCTAATGTCATGAACATAAAGAGGAAAATTAGCTCTCTGTATATTGCGAGCTACAGCACTACCCATATTGCCTAATCCTATAACTCCAATCTTTTTCATAATTTAAACTCCACTTTTAATTATTTAATCAGTCAAACTATCACTTCTAATTCTTTTTTCATTATGAACATCAAGAGTTTTTCCATACAATTCATTTGATCTATAACTTGCCCCTATGACATTCTCTTTTTCAGTATAAGTAAATACAACTAAATTACGAGTTTTATTACCTTCTGCTCTTGTTGCACGATGTAAAGCATATCTCCCTTTAAATAACTGTAAATCACCCTCATTTAATTTAATTTCTTTAACTCGCGTCTGATCTCCTTTAAGTAATTTTAAAACTTCATCATAGCATTCGTCTTCTTTGTTTCTAATATTTGGTACGTATTGAAAAACACCGCCCTCATCACAATCTTGCACCAACATAGTAACTGTAAATTCATTTGTATCGTAATGCCAAGAAAATCTATCCCCAGGTTTATTGACGTTAATTGTTAGAGAGGCAAGTGGGTCTGCATAATGATACATTTTAACATTTAAACAGTCCGCTATAAATTCTTTTAAAATCTTTGAATAATATAATTCTTTAATTATAGAATTCTTAGGAAATTTATCGCCTGAAACAAACCCGTTACTGCGTTCCATAAAAAAACGCCTAGGATGATCTTTAGGATACGATGGATCGTCTTTTGAAAAATAAACATTTACTTTGTTTGTTGTGTAATGTGCTAAATTTTCAATCTTAGAAGCCTCTTTTTGCATCTCATAAATTGCTTCCATATTAATAATTGATTTTAAAACATAGCAACCATCTAAACTTAAAGCCTCTCTAGCTTCTTGAACAATTTTTTTATATTTTGAATTATCACTATCATGAATAGGAAATTCGTTTAGGTTTACAAAATAAGACAATTCTTTTTTCATCATCATCAATTTTATTAATATATAATTCGGTAAATCTAGAATTTTATTGACACAACAATAAATTATTAAGCGTTAAGATTTCTTGTTGATAGATTCTATCTTTTTTTTAAACTCATTAAGAGTTTTCCCAGCTCCCATATTATGTTTTGATAATACTTTTTGAATAGCAACTAAACACTCATCACGAATTTTTTCCATTTCTCTAATGGATTTTCCTTGAGATTGAGCCTCTACACCCTCTACGAATCGATCTATAATTTCATTAGATAATTCTGGAGCTTTTAAGTGTGACCAAGGCCATTTTAATGCTGGACCAAATTGTTCTATAAAATGTCTAGCCCCTCCTTTGCCCCCAGCAATCATATAAATTTGATTCATCCCCATAATTGACCAACGCAGACCTGGTCCATAAACTATACTTTCATCAAGCTCTCCGGTTGTAGCAATATCATCATTCAAAGCATGTAATATTTCGCGCCACATTGCTTCTTGTAGACGATCAGAAATATGTCCTGGGACTTCTTTTCGAAGCATTAAAGTGTGCATACCCATTGATTCATAAAAAATTTTAGCAATTTTTTTAACTTTATCGGAAGTTTCTTTTCCTCCAACTATTTCAACTAGTGGACAAAGATAAACAGGATTAAAAGGATGTCCGACTATAAATCGTTCAGGGAAAGTCATACCTTGTTGTAATTCTGTTGGCATAAAACCAGAAGTTGAAGAAGAAATTATAATCTCTTTATTTGTTACTTCTGCAATAGATTTAAGAGATTTTCTTTTTATATCTAAAACTTCAGGTATATTTTCTTGAATAAAATCTACCTGCTGAGACATAGAAATAGGATCAGTTGTAAAAGTTAATTTACCTTTAGGTGGCAAAGTAATGCCTTCTGTAAGAGATTGAAGAGAAGGAAGAGCATTTTCTACAGCTTCATTTATCCAATCTTCCATTTTTGGATCTATGTCAGATGCAACAACATTAATGCCAGTATGTAAAGCACGTGCTGCCCATCCCGCTCCTATGACACCAGTTCCTAATAAACCAATAGTTTTTATTTTATTCATCTCTTAAATTATTATAAAACTATATTAGATCAAGAGGAAGGCTGCTTAATTTATCAAGACCGTTTTTAGTAACTAAATACTGATCCTCTAACTTTGCACCCTCATTTCCATCCTCTTCTCCAATATAACTCTCAACACAAATAACCATATTTTCTTTAAATATTCCGCTATAATCTCCGTTAGTATAATCTTTATCTGGATAAGCAATAAAAGGCCATTCGTCACTCATACCAACTCCATGTATCTGACAAGGATAATGATTATCAAAACAATTTTCAGGAAGCTTCCAAGCTTTTTCTGCAAATTCTCTAAAAGATAACTCTGGTTTAATTAATTCTGCATTATATTTTACATTTTCATACGCTAAGCTGTGAATTTTCTTTTGATAATTACTCAACTTTCTTCCCTCAACAAATGTTCTAGAAATATCTGCACAATATCCATAAGGACCAACCATATCTGTATCAAAAGCAACTATTTCACCTTTTTGAATAATTCTGTTACTGCATTCTTGAAACCAAGGATTTGTTTTAGGACCTGAATTAAGCAACCTAGTCTCAAACCATTCACCTCCATTCTCAATATTAGTTTTATGAAGGATAGACCAAAGTTCTTCCTCCGTCATTCCTGCTTGCAAACTCTCATGCATTAATGAAATACCTTTTTCAGCTGTTTTAACAGCAGCTTTCATACATATTATTTCATCTTCTGATTTAATTGATCTAGCAATTTCTAAAAATTTTTGAGCGTTAGTTATTTTGTAATTATAATTATCATTTAAAGCATTAATTCCTGCAGGATCACAAACATCAATGGCAAGATTGTTATTTTCAGAACTATATTGTTTCATTAGATCATCAATAATCTTTGACCACTCAACAGCTTGATCATAAACTTTATTGCCCCAAGAAAAATGGTCCCAGCTTAGTACTTCTCTTACCTCATCTATTGTACAATTATTCTCATAGATATGTTCACATTTTGGATACTCAAATAGTGTTACTGGTCCATTCACAGGAATAAAAACATAACGTGTCATTAAGTGAAAAGAAAAAACAGCCATATTTCTAGTATCGGTAGCATAACGAATATTGATTGGATCAAATAAAATACATGCACCTATATTGTTTTTTTCAAGTTGTTCCCTTACCCTATTTAATCGATACATTCTCATACGATCAAAATTTATTTGATCTTCATATAGCTTTGGTTTGAATTGATTAATTACGCCGTTGTTGTCTTCATCACCAAATTTAGGTCCAATTTTTCTATCTATTTTTTTACTTTCAAACATATTCATATAACTAAATATTCATCTTAATATGTAACAAAAAAGTGAAATAAGATATATAAAGAAGTAATTAGAAAAGGAAATATATGGACGAAGAATTATTTAAAAAAGGATTAGAAAAAAGAAAAGCCACTCTAGGATCTGAATATGTACAAAAAAATTTAGATAATGCTGATGACTTTACTCTTCCTTTTCAAAAAGCTATGACAGAATGGTGTTGGGGTTTTGGTTGGGGAGATGAAACAATAAATGTAAAAACAAGATCAATGATGAATTTATCAATGATAGGCGCCCTAGGAAAAATGACGGAATGGGAAATTCATTGCAGAGGAGCTATTACAAATGGTGTTAGTAAAGAGGAAATAAGAGCAATTATACATGTCATAGGTATATATTGTGGTGTTCCTCAGGCACTAGAATGTTTTCGTGTAGCAAGAAAAGTATTAGAAGAAAACAATAAACTTTAGTTAATATAATTATAAAAGTTATACAAAAGATATAAAATTAAAAATAAAATTCCACTAGATCTTCCTAAATGAAAGGGTTTTATTTTGAATAATTGAAACCCAAATCTGACTTTATAAACAAATAATAAAGTTACTAAAGTCATCAGAATTACATTTGTTAATAATATACCAGAATTAGCAGGTAAACCTTCTGGCTTTAGGAAAAGTATAAGAGCAAAAATGCCAACTATATTATATATATTAGAACCTAAAATTGTACCTACTGCAATATTAGATTGCCTTCTAAGAGCAGCTACAACCCCTGTTGCAAGTTCTGGTAAAGATGTTCCAAAAGCTACCAAGGTTAAACCAATGATTGATTCAGGAACTTGAAAATATATAGCAAGCTCATTTGAACCTAAAATAAAATATTTTGATCCATAATATAAAAAAATAAGTCCAATAAGTAATAAGATATAAGAAAATATTTGGGAGTATTTAGCAGAAAATGTTTCTTCATTTTTAAAATCAAGTTCCATTTTGTATTGAAAAAATAAGAAAAAAACAAAAATTGCAATTAAAATAATTCCAAAAATAAAAGGATTAGAACTTGGAATATTTGTTACAATATAAAAAATTACAGCTGCAATGATTGTAATTAAAAGAACCATAATAGTCTGATTTTTTTGTCCTTTTTTTTCTGAAAAAATAATAGGCTGTAAAATTGAAACCACACCTAATATTAAAAGAATATTTGCAATATTAGATCCTATAATATTACCTAAAGCTATCTCCATGCTATCAACTACACTTACAGCTTGTATAGTTGCAGCTAATTCTGGAAGACTTGTTCCTAAAGCAACAACAGTAAAACCTATAAAATATCCGCTAACTTTATAAATGTTAGCTAAATTAACTGAGCTTCTGACAATCATTTCAGCTCCAATACCTAAAGAAATGATGCCACCTATTATTGATAACAAAATTATAAACATTAATAATTATTTATTTTATTTATTGAGTCTTATAAATTAATGAATGAGTTTGACTATATAATTATTTATTACACTTAGTCTTCTTTGTTTTCCTCTTGGGGTATATTATCAAACAAAACAAATGTTGCTATGGAGAAATCATTATAATCACCCTCATCTATTATGTAATTACAGCTAGAAAGAATTTGATTATAAAAATCATTATGATTTACTACAGTATTTAAATTTTTAAATTCATTATTCTTTTCAAAATAGCGGATATTTAAAGCAGTCATAAAACCATTGGCCCATTGCAGATATACTAATCGTCTTTTCAAAGCTCTTTCAGTAAGATCACCATCATCTCCAATTTCTACCGTTTCAATAATAAAATTAGAACATGTTCTTGTGCCAACACCTAAACCAACTGGATCATCATTGGCTTTAAGGGGCGAAATAGAGGTAATTATAACAGTGAGAATAATTATGAAAAAAGAACTTCGCCCCAATACCATAAAACATTTTTATTTATTAAATTTGACAAGTTCGTGATTTAAATATGTTAATTTTAAGATTTAATTCTGATACACTAAATTTTAAATGAGTAATTTTGACTATATAATTATTGGTGCTGGTTCTGCTGGGTGTGTGTTAGCAAACCGATTAACAGCTAATAAATCAAATAAAGTATTGTTATTAGAAGCAGGAAAAAAAGATAATTATCCTTGGATACATATTCCTGTTGGATATACAAAAACAATGCACAATCCCAAGGTTGATTGGTGCTTTAAGGTTAAAAGTGGTCCAGGATTAGGTAATAGAATCATGAATTTTCCTCGAGGTAAAGTTTTGGGAGGAAGCTCATCCATTAATGGGTTACTTTATATTCGTGGTCAATCAAATGACTACAACTATTGGCGACAATTAGGTAATGTTGGGTGGAGCTGGGAAGATGTATTGCCTTATTTTAGAAAAGCTGAAAACTTTGAGCATGGTGAAAATGAATTTCATGGAACTGGAGGGCCTCTCTCTGTTAGTGATCAAAGAATTAAACTTAAGTTACTTGATACATTTATAGAAGCAGCAAAAGAGTTTGGAATACCTCACACTTCTGACTTTAATACTGGCTCAAACGAAGGTTGTGGGTACTTTCATGTAACAGAAAAAAATGGACTTCGATGTAGTACAGCAGTTGGTTATCTTAACCCTGCAAAAAAAAGAGAGAATTTGTCAATTGAAATTAAAGCTCACATCAAAAAAATCATTTTTGATGGTTTGAAAGCTATTGGAGTTGAATACTGGCAAAATAACGAATTAATAAAAATAAAATGTAACAAAGAAATTATACTTTCAGCTGGAGCAATAGGATCTCCTCATATTCTGCAAGCATCTGGTGTTGGTTCACCAAATTTATTAAAATCAAAAGGTATAGAAGTAATAAAAGACAATGAAAATGTTGGGGAAAATTTACAAGATCATCTTATGTTACGTCCTGTTTACACTGTAAAAAATATTGATACTCTTAATCAATTGTATCACAGTTATTATAGAAAATTTTTAGTAGGACTTGAATATTTATTCTTTCGCTCTGGGGCAATGACAATGGGTCCTTCACAATTATGCGGATTTACTAAAAGCAATCCTTCTTTAGAAACTCCTGATTTACAATTTCATGTAGCTCCCTTAAGCATGGATACTCTTGGAGCAACTACACTTCATACCTTTCCTGCCTTTACTCCTACAGTTACTAATGTAAGGCCTACAAGCAGAGGTTATGTTCGCATTGAAAACAATGACACTAGAATTTATCCTGAAATAAATTTAAATTATCTTTCTACTAAAGAAGATATAGATGTAGCAGTAAGATCCATTAAACTTACCCGTGATATTGTATTAAAATCAAATGCTTTTAAACCTTATATGCCTGAAGAAATGAGACCAGGGAAAGATTTAAGTGATGAAGAAATAATTAGAGAAATTTCTAAATATGCCAATACATTATTTCATCCTGTAGGCACTTGCAAAATGGGAAATGACAACAAAGCTGTTGTTAATGACAGATTGTTAGCTCATGGATTAGAAGGTTTAAGAATAGTAGATGCTTCTGTAATGCCTCATATTACTTCAGGTAATACAAATGCCCCTACAATAATGATAGCAGAAAAAGCTGCTGATTTGATTTTAGCAGATCAAAAAAACTAGTTTTGCATATCGGCAGAATTAATTCCTGCTACTTCTACAGGAGCTTTCATTGCATCACGTCTAAAAGGTTCTCCTAATTCTTGATTAAGAATGACTTCAATAAAAGTCGTTATACCTTTTTGCTGTTCCTGACATGAAACTCTTATTGCTTCAGTTAATTCATTTTGTGTTTTAACAAGCACACCTTTAGAACCACATGCTTCAGCAATTTTAGCATAACTAAGTTCTGGGTCTAATTCAGTTCCAACAAAATTATTGTCATACCATAAAATAGAATTTCTTTTTTCAGCACCCCATTGATAATTACGAAAGATAACCATAGTAATATTAGGCCATTCTTTTCGGTTACAAGATGTCATCTCTGACATACTAATTCCAAATGCTCCATCTCCTGCAAAACCAACAACAGGGGTATCAGGACAACCAATTTTAGCTCCTAATACTGAAGGAAAACCATATCCACATGGACCAAAAAGACCAGGTGCTAAATATTTTCTTCCTTTTTCAAAAGTTGGATACGCATTTCCAATTGCACAATTATTTCCTATATCACTTGATATTATAGCGTCTTCTGGAAGTCCTGCCTGAATTGCTCTCCAAGCCATACGCGGTGACATTCTGTGAGGATCTCTTTCTCGTGAATCTTTATTCCAAGTTGTTCCTTCATCATCCTCTTCATGATCAAGACTTGTCAAAGTTTGTAACCAAGCTGATTTAGTTTGGTGAATTAAGGACTTACGATCTTCACGACCTATATCTCCAGCTTTAGAATCCAATTTGGAAAGTATTTGTTGTGCTACTAGTTTAGCATCACCGCAAATACCAACGGATACTTTTTTTGTTAAGCCTATTCTATCTGCATTAATATCAACTTGAATAATGCTTGCTTCTTTAGGCCAATAATCAATTCCATAACCAGGCAAAGTAGAAAATGGATTAAGTCTTGTTCCTAAAGCAAGAACGACATCAGCTTTAGAAATAATCTCCATTGCTGCTTTTGATCCATTATAACCAAGTGGTCCAACAGCTAATGGATGTTTACCAGGAAAACTATCATTGTGTTGATAGCCACAAGCTACAGGCGCATCAAGCTTCTCTGCTAATTTAACGCAATCTTCAATTGCATTTGCTAATACTACTCCGGCTCCAGATAATATAACTGGAAATTTAGCGTTAGATAAAAGTTCAGTCGCTTTATTTATTGCTTCTACTCCTCCTGCTTGTCTTTCCATTCTGATAATTGAAGGTAATTCAATATCAATTACCTGAGTCCATAAATCTCTTGGAACGTTAATTTGTGCAGGAGCAGATCCTCTAATTGCTTTTTCAATAACTCTATTAAGTACCTCTGCCATTCTTGAAGCATCTCTAACTTCTTCTTGATAACAAACCATATCTTTGAATAAATTCATTTGTTCAACTTCTTGAAAACCACCTTGACCTATAGTTTTATTAGCTGCCTGAGGAGTAACTAAAAGCATAGGCGTATGATTCCAATACGCTGTTTTTATAGGTGTAACAAAACCAGTAATTCCTGGTCCATTTTGAGCTATACACATAGCAATTTTACCAGTAGATCTTGTATATCCGTCAGCAATTAGTCCACCATTTGATTCGTGTGCTACATCCCAAAAAGTTATCCCAGCTTTAGGAAATAAATCAGATATTGGCATAAATGCAGATCCGATAATTCCAAAAGCATGTTCTATTCCATGCATTTGCAATACCTTTATAAAAGCCTCTTCAGTTGTCATTTTTGCCATCTTATTTATCTCCTGCTAATTTATATATTTAATATGCCTAGTTTAATCTGTTTAATTTAAATTTTCGATTATAATATTATATCTATATTATCTAGAGAAATTTATGGCTAAAGCAACTAAACCTTTAAACGCACCTAAAATAAATGACGCTTTTCCTGGTGATAAAATAAATGCGAATTTTAAGGGACTGGAAGTTATAAAGTCTTTTGCAAAAATCCTACCTAAAAAACCTGGTGTCTATCAAATGGAAAATGAAAAAGAAGAAATTCTCTATATAGGAAAAGCAAAAAATTTATCTAAAAGGGTATTAAATTATACCTCATTAAATAATTTAACTAGACGATTACAAAGAATGGTTAATTTAACAGTAAACATGAGTTTTTCTGTAACTAATACTGAAATTGAAGCACTGCTTTTAGAATGTAACCTTATTAAAAGACACAAGCCTAGATTTAATATAATTTTGAGAGATGATAAATCTTTTCCTTATATATTGATTAACAAAGAATTTAAATTTGCAAGAATTCAAAAATACAGAGGAGCTAAAAAATTAAAAGGAAATTACTTTGGCCCTTTTGTTTCTCCCTCTGTAGCAGATTATACATTATTATCTTTACAAAAAGCGTTTTTATTAAGAAGTTGCTCTGAAACAGTATTTAATAATCGCAAAAGACCTTGTCTTCTATACGATATTAAAAGATGCAGTGCTCCGTGTGTGGAGTATATTAATGAAAAAAAATATCTTGAATCTATCAATGACGCAAAAAAATTTTTATCTGGAAATACAAAACAGATTGAAAATAAACTTAATAAAGAAATGTCTTTAGCAAGTAAAAAACAAATGTATGAAGAGGCTGCTAGAATTAGAGATCGTATTAAATCAATTAATCAAATTCAAAAATATCAATCAGTATATGTAAAAGATATGAGAAATATTGATATCTTTGCAGTTAAAATTATTGATGGAAAAAGTTGCATTCATGGGAAATTTTATAGAAATGGTAGTAACTATGGTAACAAATCTTTTTTTACTAATCATGATATAAATGCTACCGAAATAGAGATACTAGAATCTTTTTTATTTCAGTTTTATTCTAACAAAGATGCTCCTCCTAAAATACTAATTAATCAAGATCCTTTACATTTTAAAAATGTTGAAAAATTATTAAATACTAAAAATAGTGTTAAAATAAAAATTATAAAACCTTTAACTGGTGAAAAGTTTAAACATATAAAATTAGCTGAAAAAAATGCTAATGAAAGTATTAAGATTAAAAAGGCTAGCTTACAAAATCATCAGTTAGCTCTAAGAAAATTAAAAGATTTACTAAACCTCAATGATCAACCAAAACGGATAGAGGTATATGATAATAGCCATACTTTTGGAAAAGAATCAGTTGGAGTAATGATAGTTGTAGATGAAGAGGGTTTTAGTCCAAAAAATTATAGAAAATATAATATACGATATGATCAATCCAAATCTTCCAAAGTCGATGATTATTATATGATGCAAGAAGTATTAAATCGTAGATTTAAAAATCCAAATTCTTTGGATGCGGTTTATCCAGATGTTATTATTATCGACGGAGGAAGAGGTCAATATAATGCAGTACATAAAATTCTTAAGGAAAAAAAATTAAATATAAATTTATTAAGTGTATCTAAAGGTATAAAAAGAAATACTGGTAGAGAAATTTTGCATTTAGAAAATACAAATATTAACCTTGAGCCAAATAATTCTCTTTTATTTTTTATTCAAAGAATTAGAGATGAAGCACATAGATTCGCAATTACTACACATCGAGTTAAAAGAAATAAAAATACTCTAAAAAGTGTTTTTGATGAATTGCCTGGAGTTGGAGCAAAAAGAAAAAAACAGCTTATGGAACACTTTGGTTCTTTTGAAAAAATAAAGAAAGCCTCTAAAAAAGAACTGGAATTAGTAAATGGGCTTCCAAAAGCAATAATAAACAAAATTTATGATTTTTTTAATAGTCATTAAATTAAACTTAGTCTAAAAAATTGATTAGATGAGGCTTAATATTTCGAATATCCTAACTTTAACTCGTATTATAGTAATACCTATTATAGTTGCTTGTATTTATTTGAAAAGTCCATGGTATGGATGGACAGCTTTTATATTATTTTGTTTAGCTAGTATTACTGATTATTTTGATGGATATCTGGCAAGATTAAGAAATGAAGTTTCAAATCTAGGAACTTTTTTAGATCCTATTGCTGATAAATTATTAGTTGCAGCTGTAATTTTAATTTTAACTTCGAAAGAAGTAATTACAGACTGGGAAGTTATTCCAGCTTTAATAATTCTTTTGAGAGAAATTGCAGTTTCTGGATTAAGAGAATATTTAGCAGGAATTAAGATAAGCGTTCCTGTTTCTAAAATAGCAAAACTAAAAACTTCTCTTCAATTAATAGCATTAGCTATTCTTATTCTAAGCGAGAGTGGTATTTCAATAATTCCAATTTTGTTTATTGGTAAAATAGCTCTTTGGGCTGCAGGTATCTTAACGCTTTATACTGCTTATGATTATTTGAAGTCAGGATTTAAACATTTTTAAATGAAAATTAAATATTTTTCTTGGTTAAAAAAAATAACTAAAATTGATGAGGAAAATATTTCTGACATAAATATTAAAAATATTGAAAACTTAAAGAATTTTTTATGTGAAAAATATCCAGAACTTAAGAAATATATTAAACAAAAAGATCTGATAAGAATAGCTGTTAATTTAGAATATATACAAAGTAATAAAAAATTGAAAGAAATTGATGAGATAGCTTTTTTTCCTCCTGTAAGTGGTGGATAATGATTAAAATACAAAAAAATAATTTTTCTTTAGATAAAGAAATAGATTTAATTAAGTCTAAAAATAAAGAAATTGGTGCTGTTTCTACTTTTGTTGGTTATGTAAGAAACATAAACCAAAATAAAAAAGTAAATTCAATATATTTAGAAGTTTATGAAAATATGGCCTTTAAATCTCTAGAAAAAATATGCAATGAAAGTAAAAAAAGATGGAATCTTATTGATACATTAGTAATACATCGTTTTGGTAAATTAAAAGTAAATGAAAAAATTGTTTTAGTAGCAACTTTTGCAAAGCATCGTAAGGACAGCAACAAATCATGTAATTATATAATGGACTATTTAAAAAAAGAAGCTCCTTTTTGGAAAAAAGAATTTTATGACGATGAGTCGAGCTGGCTTTAATATTATAAACTTGAATTAACTAAATTAGTAAAATCTTTTATCAATTCATAACCTGTAGTGTTGTTGCCAACATTGTATTCTATTTTATCTATAGATTTAATTGGAGTAATTTCGGCAGCAGTTCCTGTTAGAAAAGCCTCATCATATTGATCAATTTCTTCAGGAAGAATATGTTTTTCAATCAATTTGAAGCCTTTATTTTTAACAATTTCAATTACTGCTTGCCTAGTTATTCCATTTAAAAAACAATCAGGAATTGGCGTGTGTATATTATCACCTTTAATAAAAAAAATATTTGCACCTGTTCCCTCAGCTACGTAACCTCGATAATCTAGCATTAAGGCATCTTTATAGCCTTTATTTTCTGCAAATTGTTTTGACATAGTGCAAATAATATATGGGCCTGAAGCTTTAGCTTCATAAGGAGCTGTATCTGGTGCTGGTTTTTTCCATGGAGAAGTAACAAGAGTTAAGCCTTCAAGTCTATCTTTTTCATTAAAATAAGAATGCCAATCATCCCACGCGGCAATTGCAACATTTATATCAGCTTTAGCTGTCGATAAGCCCATTTGTTGAGATCCTCTCCATACAACTGGTCTAACATAACAGTTTTTAAAATCCATTTTACTTATTAAGTCTTTTTTAGCTTGCTCAATTTCATTTTCACTAAATGGAATTTTCATTCCTATTATTTCAGCAGATCTAAATAAACGTTTAGTATGTTCAAGAGATTTAAATATTTTACCATTATATGCTCTTTCACCTTCGAAAACAGTACTAGCATAATGTAAACCTTGCGTCACAATAGGTATAGTGGCATTTCTCCAAGGGACAAATGAACCATTCATCCATATCCATCCCTCTCTATCATCAAAGGTTTTATTCATTATATTTTATAATTTTTAATGACAAGTGACTATCAGTGATGCATAATTAAGTCAATATGACTGACCTAAATAAATTGTTAACACCTTTGTTTTTAAGCGAAAAAGAAATAAAGAAAATAATTGAATTGATTTTTTTCTCATATAGAGAGTTTACTTTGGGTCCAGATGAAATTTTAAATAAAATTAATTATGGTAGAGCCCACCACAGAGTAATTTATTTCGTAGGAAAGCAAAAAAATATTACGATAAAAGACCTTCTTGGAATTTTAAAAATTACAAAGCAAAGTCTTTCAAGGGTATTGAATCAACTAGTAAAAGAAAAATATATTCTTGTTTCAATTGGCGAAGATAAAAGAACTAAAAAATTATGTCTTACTCAAAAAGGATTAGATCTAGAAGCAAAATTATCCAAAATACAAATTAATAAAATAAAAAGTATAATTAATAACGCAAAAGAGTCTGATATAAATGGTTTTAAAAAAATTTTATATTCAATGATTGATGAAAAATCAAAAAAAATATTTAATAAACTTAATGAGTAAAAATAAATGCTAAAAAATATTTTGATTATCGATGATGATGAAAGATTAAGAGAATTACTCGATGAATATTTGACAGAAAAAAATTATAAGATTTATCATTGTGATGATTTTAATTCCGGTAAAGAAATTATTGAGTATTTTATTTTTGACTTAGTGATTGTAGATAGAATGATGCCATCAGGAGATGGTATTAATTTAGTTAATATTATTAAAGAAAAAAGTAACACGCCAATTATTTTACTTACTGCTATGGGAGAGCCTGAAAATAAAATTGAAGGATTAAAAATTGGTGCTGATGATTATTTGGCAAAACCTTTTGAACCAGAGGAATTATATTTGAGAATTCAAAAATTATTAAATTTATTTAGTGATATTAATGAAAATTCTGAAATAATTAATTTTGGCGATTTTACATACAATATTAATGATCTACAATTAAAAAGAAAAAATAAAATAATATATCTAACTGAGGGTGAAAACAAACTTTTGATTAAACTAATAAATAAAAAGAATGAAATAGTATTAAGAGAAGAACTTGCTGAACAAGATTATGATGAAAGTGAATTAAGAAAAGTTGATGTACAAGTAACTAGATTAAGACAAAAAATAGAAACTAACCCTAAGCAACCTCATTTTTTGAAAACAATAAGAGGAAAAGGTTATAAATTAATATGTAACGCACTATGAAATTTAAAAAAATAATACCATCATCTTTGCTAGGAAGATCATTAATTATTGTTTTTATTCCAATTATTACTTTAGTAACATTGACAACATTTATATTTTATCAAACTTCTTGGAATATCATTAGTAAACGTCTCACTCAATCAGTAGTCGCTGATATAAATGTAATTGTTAAACTTATTGATCAAGATCTAAAGTTAACTGCTATAAAACTAGCAAAGGAAGATTTTAAAATGAAAGTTGAATTAAAAGAAAATGCAAATCTTAATGATATTATTTTTTATGAACAAAGAGGCATTCTTTCTAAAAGATTAAAACAAGCACTAAATGAAATAAATATTCCATTTAGTTATGATTTAACCAATTTAGACAAGGGTGCAATTATTTCACTTCAAATAAATACAAATTTACTTCAAATTACTGTAGATAAAGATAGATTGTATAGCGAATCAGCATTTGTTTTTCTTATTTGGATGTTTTTTGCATCACTAATATTACTTTTTCTAGCTTATTATTTTATGAAAGGGCAAATGAGACCTTTGAAAAGGTTAGCAATTATTGCTGAAACATTTGGCCGAGGACTTGATGCACCTGAATTAAAAGGGTCGGGATCATTGGAAATTAGGCAAACAACAAATGCTTTTAACCTAATGCAAAATAGAATTAAAAGATTTTTAAAACAGCGTACTGAAATGCTAGCAGGAGTCAGTCATGATTTGAGAACGCCATTAACCAGAATGAAATTGCAATTATCTTTAATGAAAGATGATAGTGCAAAAAAAGAACTTGAACATGATATCAATGAAATGACAGCTATGCTGAATAGCTACGTAAGCTTTGTTAGAGGTGAAGCTGCGGAGAAAATTGAAGAAACAAATATTAATGAACTTATTGAAAATATATGCAAATCAAATTCATCAGATAATTTTACAATTAAATATAATTTTGAAAAAAATATTAAAACTTTATGTAGACCTATTCAAATAAAACGAGCTCTTCAAAATATTTTTGATAATGCAAAAAGATATGCTGACAAAATAGAAATTGATTTAGGAACTAAAAATAATGAATTATATATTAAAATTGCTGATAATGGTCCTGGTATACCAGAAAAAAATTATGAAGATGTTTTTAAACCTTTTTTTACTTTAGATCCTTCGCGCAATAAACTTAAAGGAGAAAGTGGACTAGGATTAACTATTACTAGAGATATAATAAGATCTCACGGAGGAGAAATAAAACTTTCAAAATCAAAAATGAATGGTTTAAAAATACTTTTATATTTACCTTTGTAGTTAATATAGTTTTTTTCCATTTTTTATATTTGAATCAGGTGAGATTAAAACTGGCTGATTATTATTGTCAGACAGCCCAAGTACCAGTACTTCTGAAATAATTTTCCCAACTTGTCTTGGAGCAAAATTTACAACTGCAAGAATTTGTCTTTTTATAAGACTATCACATGTATAATTAGCTATTAGTTGTGCAGAACTTTTTTTGATACCAATTTTTTTTCCAAAATCAATTGTTAAAACTATAGCAGGATTATTTAAATTTTTGTTTATTTCAGCAGTAAGAATGGTTCCTACACAAATTTCAACCTTCATAAAATCATCAAATGAAATATTATTCATTTATTCATAAATTTTAAAATATTATTAGCTTGATCTAAATACTTGTCCAAAGCTGTCATGGTCTTATCTAAAGCTATAGTTTCATCATTTAACCAAACAAAAAAACTTGATACATAGATAATAAAAATACCTTTAATTTTTAACTGTCCCAGAACACCTTTTATAGGTAAATTAATAGATTTAACCATAATTAAAATGCTATCTAATAATTCAGGTAACAAAAAAAATAACAATTTAGGTTTACTTTTAAAAGAATCGAAAATTGATTTTATACCCTTGCGATTCTCCTGCAATACATCAAATCTCATCATAATTACTTCAAAAATCATATCTTTATAATTGCTATTTTCAATATTAGAAATTTTAGATGAAACTTTATAATCAAAATAATTATTTAATTTTATTAATAAATCTTTTTTATTTTTAATTAATAAATTAAATTTTTCAACTTTAGATTTAGTTTGAATTTCTTTTAACGTAATATCAAGCCAAGGTTTTTTATCTAAAATTTTTAAGGTTGTTTCTGCTATTTTTTTATAATCCTTATTCACAATTGCTTACTTGCTTAATTTAATTGATTTTGTATAAGCAGCACTTATTGCTCTTTCAAAAGTCTTGTGAAGTATTTTTTTATCAAGAAAAATTTTAAAGGCAGCTTCAGTTGTGCCACCACTAACAGCAATATTTTTAGCTAATTTTAAAGCTGAACTATTATTTTTTAAAAGTAATTCTATAGATCCAAAAAAAGTTTGATAAACTAATTCCTTAGAATCTTTTTCATTTAAGCCTAATTTTAATGCAGCTTTTTCAAAAGCATCTACTAATAAAAAAATATAACCTGGTCCACTTCCAGAAATAGCTGTAACTATGTTAATGTCTTTTTCTTTTTTTAACCAAAGAGTTTTACCAACTTTTAAAAACAATGAATTTATTTTATTTTTATTTTTAGTTGTTATAGTTTTATTTGCTACCAAGCACGACATACCTTTGTTCACTAAAGCAGGCATATTTGGCATAACTCTAATAAATTGATTGTTTTTTTTTAAAAATTTATTGAAAAGACTCATTTGTATACCTGCTACTATACTAACAAAAATTGTTTTTTTATTAAAATTAAAAAAAGAAACTTCTTTTAAAACTTCTTGGATTATTTGAGGTTTAATAGCGAAAATTACAATATCTATTGACGATATATCTTTTATATCTAATAAACTTTTATAAGCTTTAACTTTATTATATTTTTTTTTATTAATTTTTTTATAGTTAATAGGATCAACAACATAAAAATAGATATTCTTTTGTAGCAACCAAGCTTGCAATAATGCTGAGCCCATATGTCCACAACCTATTAGTAAAATTTTATTCATTCTTCATGAATAAAATATAACTCAGAAATGTAAAGTATTACGCTACTCCTATTGTATCAAAAGTGCTGATAGCTAAGGCTTTACTTGGATTACTATCTTCAAATAAAACTAGTTGAAATGCAGGATAAAATTTCTCACATTCATAAATAGCAATATCTACTAAATTTTCTAATTGATAATGTAAAACTTCATCTTCTGGAAATGATAATACAGTGTGTCTGTATGCCGGTATTCCATTTTTTGAAGTTATATCAAAATGCCCTATCCAAAGTTTTTCATTTATCAAAGCTAGTAATTCCTGAGCATCTTTAATTTTTGCGTAAGGAAATTTTAAATCAAATGTAACAGTTAAGCTTATAGCTCTTATTTGCTCTGACCAAGTAAAATACAATCTATATTGACACCACTTAGAAGCAATTTCAGCTACTAACTCATAATCATCAGCCCTACTAAATGTCCATTTTTTCGAATATATTACCTCTTCAACTACATCTATGGGATTTAATGTAAAATTATCCATACTCTATATAGTATATGTTATTTGATATATACTATATCTAGTTTACTAAATTGATTTAGATTTTAGCAAGGAAATTAGGTATTTGTATAAAATTATTGTGAATAACCTTATTTTTTTATACTTTTTTTTGCTTTTACTTTCTTTCTAATAACTTTTGAAGTCTTCTTTTTTGAAGTTTTTTTCTGTCTTAATTTTTCATTTTCTTCAACTAACTTCTGGACTAATTTTTTTAATACTTCAAATTCATCTCTTTTTACAAGATTCATTTTGTTAATTACCTTGTTGACTTTTAGGCTTACAATTGTTTCAACTTCTTTTTTTAAACCTGAAAAAGTGCCCATAGCATCTACAGCCATTTTCGATAGATCAGATAAAATTTTTGATTTATTAACCATGATTATAATAATAGTTTAAACTAATATAATGATTTTCTTACATCCTTCAATAGATCCCGTAATTTTTTCTTTGGGTAGTATTGAAATACGTTGGTATGGACTGGCTTATGTTGCCGCTTTTCTCATAGGAATTCAATTGATGAAAAGATTTAATAATAAAATTCAAGATAATATAAATACTAAAATAATTGATGATTTTTTTATCTGGTCAATAATTGGCGTAATTGTAGGTGGCAGATTGGGCTACGTAATATTTTATCAAACTTTAATTTTTCTTAATGATCCATTTTACATTTTTTACATATGGGAAGGAGGAATGTCTTTTCATGGTGGGTTAATAGGTATCATAACAAGTACATATTTTTTTTCCAAAATCAAAAATATTAGTTTTTTTTATTTATCCGATCTAATTACATTAGTTGCTCCTATTGGACTCTTTTTTGGAAGAATAGCTAATTTTATTAATGTAGAATTAATAGGTAAAGTTACTACTTTTCCTATAGCAGTAATATACTCAACCATAGATAATTTACCTCGTCATCCGTCACAATTATATGAAGCTTTTTTTGAAGGATTAATATTATTTTTCATTTTATATTTTTTCTTTATAAAATTTTATAACAAAAAAATGATAGGAAAACTATCAGGATTATTTCTATTATTTTATGGATTATTTAGATTTTCAGTTGAATTTATTAGAGAGCCTGATGCAAATTTAGGTTTATTTTTTAACTTGTTATCCATGGGGCAATTATTAAGCCTACCCCTATTATTGTTTGGTTTTTTATTATTAATAAAAAGAAATGTATAAAGAAAAAATATTAAAGGAAATAATTAAAAAGAAATTTAAGTCAAAAATTATTTCAATAGAAGAATTCACAGAAGCCTGTCTATATGGAAAATTTGGATATTATAATCATTCAAATGTGATTGGTAAAAAAGGTGACTTTATTACTTCTCCAGAAATCTCTCAATTATTTGGAGACATAATTGGTTTGTTTATTTTATATCATTGGAAAATAAATTTAAAAAAAAAATTTAATTTTTATGAACTTGGTCCAGGAAAAGGAACATTATTAATTGATTTATTGAATATAACTAAAAGATTTAATGATTTTCAAAAATCTATGAATATTTATCTAATAGAAAAAAATATTAAACTCATTGAAGTGCAAAAAAGCAATATCTTAAGTTTTAATTATAATCCTAACAAAATTAGCTGGTTAAAAAATTTCTCGAAAAAAAACCAATATCCAAATATAATTTTTGCTAATGAATTTTTTGACTGCTTCCCAGTAAGACAGTTTTTTAAAAAAAATCAAACTTGGTATGAAAAAATGATAGAAATAAAATATAATGAATCTTCAATAAAATTTAAAGATGTCATAATTAATGACAAAAAAACCTTAAAACAATTAGATCAATATAAAAATTCTGAAGTTTTAGAAATTTCTAATTCTCGAGATAAATATTTTAATAGAATCTGTAAGCATATATTCAAATTTGGAGGCATGATAATAGTTATTGATTATGGATATAAAAATCATCCAGGACACTTCACATTACAATCAGTCTATAATAATAAAAAATCAAATTTGCTGGATAACATAGGTAAACAAGACATCAGCTCTTTAGTCGACTTCAATAAATTAATTGATTTAGGCAAAAAAAATTACCTTAAAGTTGAATACTTTTCATCACAAAGAGAATTTTTATTAAATAATGGAATAAAAGAAAGAGAGGACAAGATTTTGAAGGTTGCAAATAATAAACAAAGAATTTTGATCCAAAAAGGCGTAAAAAGAATTACAGATAAAAGAGATATGGGAAATTTATTTAAGGTATTAGTTTTATCAAAATGGAATTAAAAAAAAAAAGTTTTTACTCGAAAAATTATTCTAAATCTAAAATTAAATTTGGATTTTTTACTCGTTTTGGAGGTATATCAAAAAATAATTATTCTTCCTTGAACTGTAGCTTAAGTTCTGGAGATAATCAAAAATCAGTTAAAGAAAATATAAATATAGCTCTAAAAAAACTTCATTTAGAAAAAAGTTCTTTAAAAACTGTAAAACAAATTCATTCTAATAAAATATTAGAAATTACTAATAATAATTTAAATAAGAAAATTGAATGTGACGGAATGATTACACAAGATATCAATATTAGTTTGGCTATTCTAACAGCAGATTGCTGTCCAATTTTTATTTTTGATATTGACTCAAAATTTATTGCATGTCTGCATGCTGGATGGAGAGGAGTCTATAAAAATATAGTTAAAAATGCTTTTAAAAAAATAAATAAAATTCAACCAAACAATAAAAAAATAAGAAGTATCATAGGGCCTTGTTTAGGTAAAAAAAATTTTGAAGTTGATAAAATTTTTAAGATTAATTTTCTTAAAAAAAACCCTTTATATAATTCATTTTTTGAGGATATTTTAGGAGGAAATAAAAGCCTCTTTAATATGAGAGCTTTGATCAGACAGCAGCTAAAAGATGAAAATATTAATAATATTGAAGATATCAAAGAGGATACTTACTCAAATGTACAGCTTTTTTTTAGTCACCGTAGATCTACCCATTTGAAGAATTTACCCACGGGAAGAATGATTAACATAATTGGTTTTAGGAAATAACTAATCAATTTTTTATACTTGCACTATTCAATTTCTTCTATAAGAAATAATTAACTTAATAATGAAGATTATTTCTTGCAATAGTAATCAAGAATTAGCAAAATCAATTGCCTCATATATAGGTGTAAATTTAGCAGATGCATCCATGCGTAAATTTGCCGATGATGAAATTTTTGTTGAAATCAATGAAAATATTCGTGGTGAAGATGTTTTCATAATTCAATCTACTTCCCACCCTGCGAATGATCATTTAATGGAATTATTAATAAGCATAGATGCTGCAAAAAGAGGATCAGCAAAAAGAATAACTGCGGTAATGCCATATTACGGATATGCTAGACAAGATAGAAAAACTGGACCAAGAACACCAATAACTGCAAAATTAGTCGCAAATTTAATTACTTCAGCCGGAGCAGATCGAGTCCTAACAATGGATTTGCATGCAGGACAAATCCAGGGATTTTTTGATATCCCTCTTGATAATATTTTTTCGGCCCCTCCAATCATAAAAGATATGAAAGAAAAATTTGCTGGAAATAGTGATCTTGTTATTTCTTCTCCAGATGTTGGTGGAGTGGTAAGAGCTAGAGCTTTTGCCAAAAGATTAAATGCAGGGCTTGCAATTGCTGACAAAAGAAGAGAAAAAGCCGGAGAATCTGAGGTAATGCATATAATTGGTGAAGTCAAAGACAAAACTTGTATTTTGCTAGATGACATTGCTGATTCAGCAGGTACATTATGTAATGCTGCTGAAGCTCTAAAAGATCATGGAGCAAGAGAAATTTATTCTTATATTGCACATGGAGTATTGTCAGGAAAAGCACTGGAAAAAATACAAAATTCAAACATTAAAGAACTCGTATTAACTGACAGTATTCTAGCGTCGGATGCAGTAAAAAAATCAAAAAATATTAGACATATTAGCATTGCTCCTTTAATGGGGGAGGCGATTAAACGGATCAATAGTGATTCTTCTGTCTCTGCTCTGTTTGATTAGTAAAAAATAGATAAAAATGGAAAGCTTTAAAATAATATCTAGATCTAAAGAATTGGGATCAACTAAATCACTTTTAAAAAAAGGTTTAGTTCCAGGAATTATCTATGGAAAAAATACAGACTCTACTAAAATAGCTTTTGAAAATAAAATTCTTAAAAAATTAATGGAAAAAGGCGGTTTTTATTCTAAAATTATTGATCTTGATATGGATGGAAAAATTGAAAAAGTTTTACCAAAACAACTTCAATATCATCCAGTAACTGATAAGTTAATTCATTTTGATTTTTTAAGAGTTCAAGATGATACAAAAGTTAATGTAGAAGTTACTGTTGATTTTCTCAATAAAGAAACTTGCCCAGGCTTAAAAAAAGGTGGTGTATTAAATTTGGTTAGAAGATTGGTTGAATTAAACTGTAATGCAAACAACATTCCAGAAAAACTTGAGTTTGATTTAGCTTCTTCTGAAATAGGTGATGCTGTTAAAATCAGTAATATTAATTTACCTGAAGGTGTTCAGCCTACAATTAAAGATAGAGATTTTGTCATAGCTACTCTAGTTCCACCAACTGTTGAAGTTGAAGAAGCTAAACCTGAATCCTCTGAAGAAGGTGCTGATGCAGAAAAAACTGAAGGGGAGACAAAAGATGCTAGTAGTACAGATAAAGACGCTAGTGAAAAGGATGCTACAGGAGACAAAAAAGAAGGCTCTTCTGAAGAAAAATCTAAATAACAAGACAACTTTAATTTCACAATTTATATAAGCGTTATGTGGTTTATAGGAGGTTTAGGTAATCCAGATTTTGTACATAAGTTGACACGACATAATTTGGGATTTGATGTAGCAGATAGCTTAGTAAATTATTATAAATTTAAAGTACTAAAAAAGGACAATAAGAAAGAATTATATCAAGGATATATAGATAAAGAGAAGTGCTTTATTTGCAAACCTCTAAATTATATGAACTTATCTGGACCAGTAGTATCTGAAATAATAAAATTCTACAAAATACCAAAACAAAAAATAATAATTATACACGATGATATTGATCTAGTTACTGGTAAAATAAAAACTAAAATTGGTGGAGGTAATGGTGGTCATAATGGTCTTGCAAGCATTGATGAATCAATCGGAGTTAATTATAAAAGAATTAGAATTGGCGTAAGCCATCCAGGATCTAAAGAATTAGTTTCTAAATATGTTTTAAAAAAATTTTTAAAGAACGAAAGAAAAATTATAGATAAAAAAATTGATTTACTGACCAAATATTTTTCTTTAGTTTTTCAAAATGAAGGATTACTTTTAACAAAAATAGCATTGTAAATAACTTATGGGATTTAAGTGTGGAATTATTGGTTTGCCTAATGTTGGAAAATCAACTTTGTTTAATGCTTTAACAGAATCTAATAAAGCTGAAGCTGCAAATTATCCTTTTGCTACTATAGAGCCGAATATTGGAAGAGTGGCTGTCCCAGATCAAAGATTAAATATTCTCTCTAAAATAAGTAAAAGTGAAAAAACTATACCAACATATATAGACTTTGTGGATATAGCGGGTCTTGTTGAAGGTGCTTCTAAAGGTGAGGGGTTAGGTAACAAATTTTTATCACATATAAGAGAAGTTGATGCAATTGCTCATGTAGTTAGATGTTTTGAAGATAATGATATAACACATGTATCATCAAAAATTGATCCCTTGAGTGATGTCAAAATTATCACTACAGAATTAAATCTTGCAGATATTGAAACGCTACAAAATAAATTTAACTCATTAGAAAAAAAATCTAAACAAGGAGATAAAGAAATTAAAAATCAATTAAAGATAATTGAACAATTATTAGAAAAATTAAGCAATGAAATAAATATAAGAAATATTGATTTTAGTAATGAAGATTTATATTTTATAAAATCATTAAATTTAATCTCTATAAAACCAATGCTATATATTTGTAATGTTGATGAAAAATCTATTGTAAAAGGTAATATTTTATCCCAAAAAGTGATAGATCATGCAAAAACAGAACAAAATAATAGTGTTATTGTATCTGCATCAATTGAATCACAAATAGCAGAATTAAAAATAGAAGAAAAATATGAATTCTTAAAAGAATTAGGCTTAGAAGAAACAACATTGGTAAAGGTCATTAATTCAGGATACAATATTTTAAATTTAATAACGTATTTTACTTCTGGACCAAAAGAATCACGAGCTTGGACAGTTACAAAAAATACATTAGCTCCCGAAGGAGCTGGTAAAATTCATTCTGATTTTGAAAAAGGCTTTATTCGAGCTGAGACAATTACTTACAATGATTTCGTTGAGCTTGAAGGAGAATCTGCCTGTAGAGACGCAGGTAAACTAAGACAGGAAGGAAAAGATTATATTATAAATGATGGCGATGTGATGCATTTTCTATTTAATGTTTAGTGAACTTCTCTCCACAAACGATTTTTTGCTAAAAAAATAATAAATCCTAAAATAATAAAAAATAAAATAACTTTGATTCCTAAATTTTTTCTTACTTCTAATTCAGGTTCTGCTGCCCAGGTTAAAAAAACTACCAAATCTTCGGCGAGTTGTTCTGCACTGTTATTGGTTCCATCAGCATAATCAACAGATTCATCATATATCGGTTGAGGCATCGCAATTTGGTTACCCGCCATGTAAATATTATAATACATTCCCTCTCCAACTTCCATATCTGCAGGGGGATCTTTATATCCTAATAAGAGATTATAAATATAGTTAGCTCCATCTTTTTTTGCCTTGGTTATAACGCTTAAATCAGGTGGGTAAGCACCATTATTATTTGCTCTTGCTTCATTGTCATTTAGATAAGGTGACACAAACCTGTCTGCAGGTCTAGCATCTCTTTCAAACATTTCTCCCTCATCATTTGGTCCATCTATAACTGTAAATTCAGAAGCTATTGCTTTTACTTGATCTTCAGAAAATCCAATATCAATTAAATCTCTATAATACAATAATTTCATAGAATGACAGCCTGAACATACTTCGCTATAAACTTGATATCCTCTTTGCAGAGCTCCTCTATCAAAAGTTCCAGTTATACCCTCAAAAGACCATTCATGCTGAGGTAAACTTTTAGTTGAACTTTCTGCTGCGAAAAGATTTGAGGTATAAAAAAATAAAAGAAAAAACAAAATGAAAATTTTCATTTATTCATTCCTAAATAAATATCGCTAATACTCGCTGGGAGAGTTTTGGGTTTTTCAATCCAATTTATAAAGGGAGTTATAATTAAAAAGAAACCAAAATAATAGATTAACCCTAATCTAGCAATTAACAAATATAAACCCTCTGCTGGTTTTAAACCTACATATCCTAATATAAAAAAATTAACAAAAAATAACATCATAAACCATTTATACATAGGTCTGTAATTACAACTTCTAACTTTTGATCTATCTAGCCATGGTAAGAAAAATAAAATGGCTATAGCTCCAAACATTAATAAAACTCCTCCTAACTTATCAGGAACAGCTCTTAAAATTGCATAAAAGGGAGCAAGGTACCAATTGGGGACAATATGAGCTGGCGTAACTAGAGGATCAGCTGGAATATAATTATCTACTTCAGCCATAAGGTTAGGACCAAAAAATATAACTGCAGAAATAAGAACGCCAAATGCACAAACAGCTAAGGCATCCTTAAATAACATATAAGGAAAGAAAGTAACTGTATCGCCTTTTGATTTAATATCAATTCCAGCAGGGTTATTAGATCCATGCACATGCACTGCTGCTACATGTAATGCCACAACTCCAAATATTACAAAAGGAAGTACATAATGAAGAGCAAAAAAACGATTAAGGGTTGCATTGCCTACTGTATAATCTCCAAGTAACCATGTTTTTAAACCTTCACCAATAATTGGAATAGCACTAAATAAATTTGTAATAACTGTAGCGCCCCAATAAGACATTTGGCCCCATGGAAGCGTATAACCTAAAAAAGATGTGGCCATCATAAGAAGATAAATGAAAACACCCAATATCCAATTAAGTTCTCTTGGGTATTTATAAGAGCCGTAATACATTCCTCGTAAAATATGAATGTAAATAACTATAAAAAAGAACGCTGCACCATTGGAATGAATATATCTTAATAGCCATCCATAATTTACATCACGCATTATTCTCTCAACACTATCAAAAGCCATATCTGTATGAGGTGTGTAATTCATAGCAAGAAATATTCCACTTACTATCATCACTACTAAAATTATAGTTGCTAATGCTCCAAAGCTCCAAAAATAATTACAGTTCTTTGGCATTGGATAATCTCCATACTCTCTCTCAAAATAAGATATAATGGGTAATCTAAATTCAATCCAATTTAGAACAGGATTCTTATATTTTTTAGGCTCAGCTGGTCCGCTCATACTTAACCTATTTTAATTGTTGTATCGTTTATAAAGCTATAGGGAGGAACAGCGAGATTAGTTGGTGCTGGTCCCTTTCTAATACGACCTGAAGAGTCATAGTGTGAGCCATGACAAGGGCAATACCAACCATTATACTCACCCTTCATGTCTGTAATTTTTTGACCAAGAGGTACACAACCTAAGTGTGTACAAATTCCAACAAGTACCAACCATTCATCTTTTTTGACACGATCATCATCAATAGCTGGATCTTTTAAGTCCTCTAGATTAACAGTTTTTGCTTCACTGATTTCTTGTTGTGTTCTTTTACGAATAAAAACAGGTTTTCCTCTCCATTTTACTGTAATGCCCTGACCTTCTTCAATATCAGCAATATTAACTTCTGTAGAACCTAAAGCTAAGGTATCCTCAGCAGGATTCATACTTTTAAGGAAAGGCCATATAAAAGCTGCAGTTCCTACTGCACCTAAAGATATAGTACTTAACTGTAGAAAACTTCTTCTTTTATTATTCTTAACTTCCGCCATAAAATTTAATTCTTATATCCTAAATAATGATAAAAATACTACAAATAATGTGCCAGCTTGACGCAATTATTGGTTAATGAGCTCGAAATATTTACCTGTAAATCAAGTCAATAGTAGAAAATTATACAAGTTATAAGATATATTAAAGAAAATTTAATATTTATAATTGTCTTTAAATTAGAATTAGTTGAATTAATATATGAGAATAGCACTTTTTGAACCTGACATTCCTCAAAATACTGGGAATATTTTTCGTTTAGGGGCTTGTCTAGGGATTGAAATAGATATCATTGAACCCACTGGTTATGTGTTTGATGATAAAAGATTTAGACGCTCATCGATGGATTATATAAAGTATATTAAATATAAAAGGCATCTAGATTGGGATAATTTTTTTAATTGGTCAGAAAATAATAATTATAGAATAGTTTTATTTACTACTAAATCTCAAAAAAAATATACTGACTATTCTTTTCAGGAAAATGATATTCTACTTTTTGGTCGCGAAAGTGCAGGTGTACCAAAATATGTTCATCAGTCAGTAAATGAACAACTAACTATTCCTATGGTTAAAGGTTTAAGATCTATTAATGTAAGCAGTTCAGTAGCAATCGTAGCAGGTGAAGCTTGTCGGCAATTAAATAGTTTATAATATATGTTAAATAAACAAAATTTAATCAAATATTTTGAAAATGGTATCAAATCAAATGCTAATTTAAAAATTGGAACAGAGCATGAAAAATTTATTTTAAACAAAGATACATTTCTTCCTCTAAAATATGATGAAGAAAATGGAATAAATAATATTTTTCTAAGTCTTATAGATTTAGGTTGGAAACCAATAATAGAGGGAAAAGAAGAAACTATAATTGGATTAAAACAAAATCAACAAAATATTTCTTTAGAACCTGCTGGACAATTTGAACTGTCTGGTCAACCTCTAAGAAATATTCATGAAACATGTAGTGAAATTACAACTCACCTTAATCAAATGAAAGAATTATCAAAAAAACATAACTTTATTTTATTAGGTTTAGGCGTTGAGCCAAAATCAAATTTAGACAATTTTCCTTGGATGCCAAAAAAACGTTATAATATTATGAAAAATTATATGCCTAAGGTTGGTAATAATGGTTTAGATATGATGCAAAGAACTTGCTCAACACAAATTAATTTTGATTTTATTTCAGAAAAAGACATGATTAAAAAATTTCGTGTATTATTATCTCTGGAATCTTTAGGAACTGCTATTTTTGCTAATTCACCTTTTTCTAAAAATAAATTAACAGATTTTAAAAGTTTAAGATCTTTTTATTGGATGAATACTGACAATCAAAGAACAGGAATAACGCCTTTTGTATTTAATGAAAATTTTAATTTTGAAACATATGTAGATTATGCTCTTGATGTACCTATGTATTTTATCGAAAGAAATAAAAAATATATTGATGTCACAGGTTGCAATTTTCGTAATTTTTTAAATGGAAAACTAGATAAAATTCCTGGTGAATTTGCTACCGAGTATGACTGGGAAAGTCATTTAACAACACTATTTCCTCAGGTAAGGTTAAAAAAATATTTAGAAATTCGCTCTATGGATGCTTGTTCTTGGGATCAAATATGTGGTCAACCTGCCTTTTGGACAGGTCTTTTATATAATCAAGATAGTCTTAATGAAATTTATTCTATTATTAAAGAATGGGATAACAATGATAGAGATTACTTATATAAAAATGTTCCAAAATATGGGTTAAATACTAAATTTAAAAAAGGTACTATTTTAGATCTCGCTAAAAAAGTTTTAAAAATATCCTTAAGTGGGCTTAAGAAAAGAAATTACATTTCTTCAAATAATGAAAATGATGAAAGGCAATACTTACAATCTGTAGAAGAAAATTTAGAAAAAGGTTTATCTCCAGCAGATATATTAATTGATAAATATTTAAATAAGTGGAATAAAAATCTCCTACCAATTTATGAGGAAAATATTTTCTAATGACAATTAAAAAAGTAGCAATACAAATGGATCCTATTGAAAAAATTGATTTGGATTTTGATACTTCTTTTTTATTAGCAAAAGAAGCCCAGGACAGAGGATATGAAATTTTTTATTATAATCCTAAAGATCTAGAGTATAAAAACAGATCAATATTTGCTTTAGGTCATTTTGTTGAATTATTTAACGATAAAAATAAATATTATAATTATTTAAGTAGTAAAAAAGAAATATTTAATCTTGAAAATGCCGATGTCATACTTATCAGGCAAGACCCTCCTTTTGATATGAATTATATTACATCTACTTATCTTCTAGAAAAATTATCATCTTCAACTACAGTATTAAACAATCCGTCTTCAATTAGAAATTCATCTGAAAAAATATATCCTCTTGAATTTGAAAAGTTTATGGCACCAACAATAATTACTCAGAATATTGTGACTATAAAAGAGTTTTTATTAGAACATCAAGATATTGTTACAAAACCCCTTTATGGCAATGGAGGAGAAGGCATCTTCAGATCAAGAATAGAAAATAATAAATTACAAGGAATTGATGAAAGTAAAACAAATTTAAATGAACCAATTATTGTTCAAAAGTACATTCCAGAAATAATTGAGGGGGATAGAAGAATTATCCTTATAGATGGTGAATATGCTGGATCTGTTGCAAGAATACCTGAAAAAAATAATCTTAAAGCTAATTTTCATGCAGGAGGAAAGCCCCAAAAAACTGAACTTATAAGAAAAGATGAAGAAATTTGTAATGCCTTATCTAAAGATTTAAAACTAAAGGATCTTTTTTTAGTAGGAATTGATGTAATTGGTGATTATCTAACAGAAATTAATGTTACCTCTCCTACTGGTTTAAAACAAATAAATCTTTTGAATAATATAAAACTAGAAAAAATTTATTGGAATAAATTAGAAAACAAATTTTTTTAAAAAAATTCTTCAACTTTATTTAAACATTTTTCTATACCTAATTGATATTTTTGTTTTAAAAAATGTTGGGTTGTTTTTTCTAACCAATAATATTTTTTTTCAGGATTATGAAAATTGCTAAAAGAATTTAATGGGAAAGGATTCTTTAACATCTTTAAAATTTCATTTCTAATAATCTCATTAGACAAGTAATGAAAAGATTCTATTAAATATTGATTTAAAATGTCTTCATAGTTTGAAATTATATTAGGTTCTTCAAAAATTCCCAAAAAACGAAAATATCTATAAATTCTTAAAAAATCTTCTTTAATTCTTTTTTCTATGTTTCCAATAAATTTAATTTTATTTTCTTTTAGATCCCTAAGGCCATCAAAATAATCAATTAATCTTCCTTCACTCGTTAAATATAATGCATTTATTGTAAAATCTCTTCTATCTGCATCTATTTTCCAATCTTCAGTATACAAAACATCAGTATGTCTTCCTTTTTGTGCAATGTCTTTTCTTAACGATGTAATCTCTATCTTTTTATCATTAATAAATGCGGAAACTGATCCATATTTTTTTGCAAAATCTTGAAATTTAATATTATTTTTTTGAAGTATTTTAGTTGTATCATTAGGGTGAATATTAACTGCGCAGTCAATATCTTTATAATTTTTATTCAACAATGCATTACGAACACATCCTCCAACTAGCCTAATTTCAGCTTTTTCATTTTGAAAAATACTTACAATTTTATTTACTTCTTCTATATTAAGTAAAAAATCTATTGAATAATTATCCATTTAATTAAAATTAAAATTATTTTACTATATATGAATAAAATAAAAGATATCTGAAATGAATAAAAATTTTGAATCTATATTTAAAGAAATAAAAAACCTATTATATTTAGGGGCAAAAAATAGAAAACACTCCTTTCATACTCCTACTTTTTCTAATATTTCAAAGAAAATGACTCTAGAATCAAGGATTGTAGTTTTGCGTAAATTTGATGAGGAAAAATTATTCTTAAATTTCCATACAGATTTTCGATCGCCAAAGATATTAGATTTAAAAAAAAATAATAATTCATCATTTTTATTTTATGATCACTTAATAAAAATACAGCTTCGTATTAAAACAATATCGAGTATTAATAATCAAAACGAAATAGCAAAACAAAGCTGGGATTTAACACAGTTATCAAGTCGTAAATGTTACCTAACGAAAAAAAGACCTTCATCAAAAACAAATATACCCGAAGATGGTTTGCCAAAGCATTTACAAGGCATAGACCCAACAAAAAATGAAAGTGAGGGGGGTTATAATAACTTTGCAGTAATTCAAAATAAAATAGAAAGTATAGATTGGTTGTACTTAAGTTACTCTGGACATAAAAGATTGAGCATTAACTTCAAAAATAATATACCTGAATTTAGCTGGTTAATTCCTTAGTATAATTTAAAATTATCAATTATTCGAATATCTTCAATATAAAAAGATATAAATAATCGTGCATTTTTATTTTTTTGTGTAAGTAATAATTCATCATCATCTCTGACTTCTAAATAATCAACTTTAATTTTTTTATCTTCTTCTAAATATTGATTTAAATTTTTTAAATTATTTATATCAATTTGTTTTTTTAATAGATTTACACAATTATTAACTTTTAAAGAAATTTGATTGAAAAGAATTTCTTGATTAGTATTAAAATTATTATACCTTGATGATAAACTCATGCCATTTTTTGATCGCACAGATGGACAATCTATTAACTGAATAGGTAAATTATTTTTTTTAATTAATTCTTTAATTATTTTTAACTGTTGAAAATCTTTTTCTCCAAAAAAGACTGCATCTGGAGTAACAATATCAAATAATGACTTTACTACAGTTGTCACCCCATCAAAATGACCTGGTCGAAATTTATCACATAAAATATCTCTATATTTTGAAATTGTTTTTTTTCTTTTTATGCCTTCAGGATAAAGTTCTTCAATCTGAGGAAAAAATACTGCGTCACATTTCACTGTATTAAGTTTTTCAATATCTTGTTTTTTATTTTGTGGATATTTTTTAAAATCTTTAAGATCATTAAATTGAGTTGGATTAACAAATATAGATGTTATTGAAAAAAAATTTTCTTTCATTGAATTTTCTACCAAAGATAAGTGGCCATTATGAATACTGCCCATAGTTGGAATAAGGCCAATCTTTGTCCCATTAGTCCTAATTTTAGCTAATAATTCATCTAATTCTCTCTTATTTTCTAATATTTTCATATAGTTTCTAGTAATTATTTGACTTATACATCATCAATTCGTAATAGGGTTTTTTTTAATTAAACTTATGAAAAGAACTTATCAACCTAGTAATATTGTGCGCAAAAGACGTCATGGATTTCGTGCACGAATGGCAACAAAAGCTGGTAGACAAATTATCAATCGTCGAAGAGCTAAGGGAAGATCGCAACTTAGTACATAAAGGCGGCCTAATGGCCCAAACGCTGAACACAATTAAAAAACGATCAACATTTTTAAATGTTAAGAAAAAAGGACAATTTTTACGTTCATTTTCTTTTAATATTCAAATTCTAAAAGATATGAGCTTGGACAATAATATCAATGTTGGCTATACAGCTACAAAAAGATTAGGGAATGCAATAAAAAGAAATAAGGCAAAAAGAATTATGAGAGAATTGGCAAAAAAAGTAATTTTAAAATATGGTAAAAAAAATTTTTATTATGTGATAATAGCTAAAAATTCTTTATTAAAAACAACATTTAAAAACCTAGAAAGTGAACTGATAAAAATTATAAAATGATATTTAAAACAATTAAAACAATTATTATTTCTATTTTGATATTTTTAATTAAAATTTACCAATGGTTTATCTCACCATTATTAAAAAATAATTGCCGATATCTTCCCACATGTTCTGAATATTCAATAGAGTCACTTAAAAAACATGGAATAATAAAAGGTGTGTACCTATCTCTTAAGAGAATTTTAAATTGTCATCCCTTAGGTGGTGAGGGTTTTGATCCTGTTCCAAAAAATACTAAGAAAGAAATATAAATGGGAGAACAAAAAAATTTATTCTTGGCTATTGGTTTATCAATTGCAATAATTGTAATTTTTCAACTTTTATTTCCTCAACAAGCACTAGTTGATAAACCTATAAATAAAGAAGCTAATCAAGAAATTATAGAACCTTCAAGTTCTATAGATGATAATCAAAGCACTTCAATTACAACAATTAAATCAAGAAATGAGATTATCTCTAAATCTAATAGAGTAAATATTAAAACTTCTTCTTTAATAGGATCAATTAATTTAACAGGAGGAATTTTAGATGACTTAATATTAACAAAATATAATAAAAGACTTAATGATGACTCAGAACAAATTACTCTTTTTTCTCCTGATGGCACAAATAATCCTTACTACTTTGAGCTAGGTTGGAATCAATTAAAAGGGAGTGAAATCAAAGTTGATCTTCCCAATCATGAAACAAAATGGACAGCGTCAAGTTTAGAACTAACTCCTGAAAAACCTGTAGTTCTATCATGGGTTAATAGCCAAAATATTAAATTTCAACTAAAATTCTCTGTAGATAATGACTATCTTTTTGATGTTACTCAAACAGTTGAAAATAATAGTTCATCTGAAATAAAACTATTTCCTTACAGGCTAATTAAAAGAATTAATCTTCCTAATACTATTAATTTTTTCATTCTACACGAAGGCTTAATAAGTTTAACAAATGATAAACTTCTAGAAAAAAAATATGATCATTTATTAGATGACTGCTCTTCTACTTCTAATACAAAAAAATTATTTTGTGACGATACTACCACCGGTGGATGGTTAGGATTTACAGATAAATACTGGATGGCAACACTTATTCCTGACCAAGAAAAAACCATCACTGCAAACTATAGACATGGGAACAATGGTAGGGATGATTTTAGAGTTGGTTATGTAGGAGATAATATGGAAATATCTCCACAACAAAATATTTCATATAATGGTAAAATTTTTGCTGGAGCTAAAAGTTTAAAAATCTTATCTAATTATATGGAAGATGGTATACCTAAATTTACTGATTCAATTGACTGGGGTTGGTTTGCTTTTCTAACTAAACCAATATCATATGCTCTTAATTGGTTTTATGGTTATGTTGGAAATTTTGGTTTAGCAATAATTGCTTTTACAATATTGATGCGATTAATTCTTTTTCCACTTGCACAAGCATCATTTAAATCAATGGCTAAAATGAAAAAACTTCAACCTGAAATGCAAAGACTTAAAGAAACATATCCGGATGATAGACAAAAAATGCAACAAGAGTTGATGGCTCTCTATAAAAAAGAAGGAGCAAATCCAGTTGCCGGTTGTCTACCAGTTATAGTACAAATTCCAATTTTCTTTTCCTTATATAAAGTTTTGTTTGTAACTATTGAAATGTATCATGCTCCTTTCTATGGATGGATTCATGATTTATCAGCTCCTGATCCTCTTGGTATTCTTACAATATTTGGTTTGATCTCTTGGGATGTTCCTGGTTTTTTATCCCTGTTAAACATTGGTATTTTACCAATATTTATGGGATTCACTATGTGGTTACAACAAAAATTAAATCCTGCACCTGCAGACCCTACCCAAGCTAAAATCTTTGCTTTATTACCATTTGTCTTTACATTTGTTCTTGCCGGATTTGCGGCAGGACTAGTGCTCTATTGGTCAATTAATAACATATTATCAATAGCCCAGCAGTGGTTTATACAACGAAGAATTTTAGCAAAAAATGCCTAGAGAAAATAAAGCTTTAAAGATTTTTTTTTCTAAAAATAATTTTATCGGTTCTTACATTGATGTTAAAAAGATTTTGGAAAATCAACTACCTGAATTTTGTTTTGTTGGTAGATCAAATGTTGGAAAATCAAGTATAATAAATGCCATTACTAATTCTAAAAAATTAGCCAAAATAAGCAAAACTCCAGGAAGAACACAATCTATAAATTTATTTAATATTAACAATAAAATAAATCTTTGTGATTTGCCTGGATATGGTTATGCAAAAGTATCTAAAATTAAAAGAGATTCATTATCTTCTTTAATTGAAGATTATATTATTAATAGAAATAACTTAATTAAAATCTTTGTTTTAATTGATTGCAAGATAGGTATAAAAAATACTGATATAGATATGTTTGATAAAATTGGAGAAACAAATAAAAAATTTTCAATTATTTTAACTAAAATTGACAAGTGCTCTATAAATTTTGTTAAAAATCAAAGCAATTCTTTAGTCTCTTTAGCAAAAAATTATAAAAAAAATTTTGTAGAGATATTTAACGTGAGTAGTATTAAAAATTTAGGTATTATAGATATACAAAAAAAAATATTTAATTTATCAAAAAATAATGAAATTTAATTTTCTTTCAAAAAGTGTTCAAAATTATTTGATTAATAAAGCCTCTACATTAGCTGAAGCTCTTCCATACATTCGTCAGCATACTGGGAAAAATATAGTAATTAAATATGGTGGACATGCAATGGGAGATGCTGCACTGGCTAAAAAATTCTCTCAAGACATAGGTTTAATAAAAGAGGTAGGAATAAATCCTATTATAGTTCATGGAGGAGGTCCACAAATAGGGGCAATGTTAAAAAAGAAAAATATTAAAACAAAATTTGTTGAGGGCTTAAGAATTACAGATAAAAAAACAGTAAAAATTGTTGAGAAAGTTTTATCAAAAGATATCAATAAAAAGATAGTTTCAGATATTAATCTAACAGGAGGTAAAGCTGAGAGTTTTTCAGGCAATATAAATAATTTAATTCAAGCAAAAAAATTGAAAATTGCTATTAAGGAAAGTGATTCTAATATTGAAAGAATTTTAGATTTGGGTTTTGTAGGAGAGCCAACAAAGATAAATATAAAAAAAATTTTAATATCCATAAAAAACGGTAAAATACCGGTTATAGCTCCACTAGGAATTGATAAAAATGGCAACACATACAATATAAATGCAGATACAGTTGCTGGGGCAGTAGCAGGAGCTCTCAAAGCAAGTAAATTACTATTATTAACTGACGTCGATGGAATACTTGATCAAAATAATAAGTTAATATCTTCTCTTAGTTATAAAGAAGCGTTAAAAATTTATAAAAAAAAATATATATCTGGTGGAATGAAGCCTAAAATTGCAACATGTATAGAAGCCATATCAAAAGGGGTTAATGAGGCAACTATTCTTGATGGAAGAATATCTCATGCATTAATTTTAGAATTATTTACAGAACATGGTATAGGGACTCAAATTTATTCAAAAATAAATGTCAAAAATAAAAAATAAAATTAATACTTGGGTTTTCGACTTAGATAACACACTATATTCTGCAGATAGTGGTATTTTTCAACAAGTTCATGTTTTAATGGGTGAATTTGTTTCTAAGCATTTAAATATTAATATTAAAGAAGCAAAAGAAATACAACGTAAATATTATAAACAACATGGCACAACTTTAAGAGGAATGATGGATAATCATGGGGTTGATCCTGATTATTTTTTATCTGAAGTTCATAAGCTGGATTATTCAATTATTGGTCCAAATATTGATTTAAACGAAGAATTGAAAATTTTAGAAGGTAGAAAAATTATTTATACTAACGCAAACCTTCAGCATACTGTCGATGTATTGGAAAAACTTCAATTAACAAATATGTTTACTGATATTTTTGACATTAAAAAAGCTAATTATATTCCAAAACCAGAAATATCTCCCTATAATCAATTTATAAAAGATTTTAATATTGATCCAGAAAGTACAATAATGTTTGATGATATAGCTAAAAATCTTGTTCCAGCAAAAAATGTAGGTTTTACTTCTGTTTGGATAGATGCAGGGTATGAAAATTTTAGTGATGATATAGCTAGTTCTAAAAAATATCTAGATTATGAAACTAAAAATATATCAAATTTTTTAAATCAAGTTAATAAAGGTGAAATATGAGTGAAATAGAAAAAATTATTGAAGATGCATGGGGGAAAAAAGAAGATATTAATCAAAATTCAGAAGCAACAATAATTGATTCAATAAATCAAATTATTGAAGATTTAGATGCTGGAAAAATTCGTGTTGCAGAGAAAATTAATAATGAATGGGTTACTCATCAATATATTAAGAAAGCAATAATGCTGAGTTTTAGAATTCATGGAATGGAAGCCTTGTCAGGTCCTTATAGTTCTTGGTATGATAAAGCACACTTGCTTAAAGGAAAAACTGCTGGATGGAATAAAGAAGATTTTGAAAAAGCTGGTTTTAGAATGGTTCCCAATTCACCAGTTAGAAAAGGTTCATACATAGCAAAAAATGTTGTTTTAATGCCGTGCTTTATTAATACTGGGGCATATATAGATTCTGGAACTATGATGGATACATTTTCAAGAGCAGGATCTTGTTGTCAAATTGGAAAAAATTGTCATATATCTGCGGGAAGTGGAGTTGGGGGAGTATTAGAACCAGCGCAAGCTTTGCCTACAATAATTGAAGATAATGTTTTTCTAGGTGCAATGTCAGAAGTTGTAGAAGGAGTAATTGTAGGTGAAGGATCTGTGATTAGTATGGGTATGTACATTGGTCAATCAACAAAAATTGTTGATAGAAAGTCTGGTGAAATTACTTATGGAAAAATTCCTGCTTATTCGGTTATTGTGCCGGGGTCATTACCAGATAAAAATAATCCAAGTGCGCCTTCTTTAAGTTGTGCGGTAATTATAAAAAAAGTTGACGAAAAAACACGATCTAAAACATCAATTAATGACTTATTACGTGATTGATGAATAATTTAAATTTTGATCCAATAGTTTTGACCCAAAATCTTGTGAGGTGTCCAAGTATAACACCTAAGGATTCTGGTGCATTAGATATAATTGAAAATCATTTAAATAATTTAGGTTTTAATTGTCAAAAACTTCCTTTTTCAGGAGATAATTCTTATGAGGTTAATAATCTATTTGCAACAATTGGAACTACTGGAAAACATTTAGCTTTTGCAGGACATACAGATGTTGTTCCTCCAGGCAACGAAGAGTCTTGGAAATATCCGCCTTTTTCTGCAACAATTGATAACAACAAACTTTATGGACGCGGATCAGAAGATATGAAAAGTAATATAGCTTGTTTTATATCAGCTACTAATGAATTTATATCAAAATATGGAAAAGAATTTGGAGGGAAATTGTCTTTCATCATTACAGGTGATGAAGAAAAAGATGCTGTTAATGGTACAAAAAAAATGTTGGAATGGTCAAAACAAAACAATATTGTTTTAGATCAATGTATTGTTGGGGAACCCACTTCTAATCAAGAAATAGGAGACAAAATTAAAGTAGGTAGAAGAGGAATAATAACTTTTTATCTTTCAGTAAAGGGCATTCAAGGTCATACGGCTAGTGCTCACCGTGCAGAAAATGCAACACATCATTTAACTAAATTATTAAATAATTTGATTTCAGCACCTTTAGATAATGGAAATAAAAATTTTTTACCTTCTTCAATTCAAATAGCAACGATAGACGTTGGCAATACTGCTGCTAACATTATTCCAGAAATGGCAAAAGCAACAGTTAATATTCGATACAATGATTTACACAACAGCAAAAGCCTAACTGAATGGATGCAAAAACACATTAATGATGTATTTGATAAAATAGATAAAGCTAGTTGCGTATTTGAAGTAGAAGCAAATGGAGAATCGTTTTTAACGAAACCAGGAAAATTAAGTACGTTAATAACCAAATCAATTTCCGAAGTAACTGGTAGAAATAGTAAACCTGAATTAGCTACTGATGGTGGAACTTCAGATGCTCGTTTTATTAAAGACTATTGTGAAGTAGTTGAATTAGGCATTAGAAATCAAACACTTCACCAAGTTGATGAATTTGTTTTTATAGAGGATATTAAAATGCTTCAAAAAGTATATCTAAAATTATTAGAAAATTATTTTAATAAAATTTAGTAGCCTTTTTTTAAATTAACCTCACTTTTAATTTTTTTAACTTTTTTTATACTATTTATTCTTTTAAAAATGTAATTTACAGAAGATTCGATATCTGTAACTGCTGCAATATGGGGTGTAATTGTAACATTTGGAAGATCCCAAAATTTATGATTTTTAGTAAGTGGCTCATTTTTAAAAACATCTAAAGAAACATAAAAATCTTTATGTTTTATTAAATGCTTAATTAAATGCTTTTCATTTATTGAATTTCCCCTACCTACATTAATTAATAAACCTTGTCTTTTCATTTTCTGTAGAAAAGTTTTATCAATAAAATTATTTGTTGCTAAAGTTGCCGGTAAAATAGAAACAATAATATCGCTTTTTTTTAAAAATATATCAATTTGATTTTTTGTAAAAACTTCAAATGGAATTTTAGTATTATTTTTAGAATTTTTATAACCTATAATATTATAATTTAATTTTTTAAGATTTTTTCCTACTTCATTTCCTAAAAAACCTGCTCCTAATATTCCTATTGTTATTTGTTGATTAAGTAAAGTTTCTTCTTCTTCTAACCATTGTTTTTTAATTTTTCCATTTTCAAATTTTTTTAATTTTAATTGATAGTATAAAACTTGTGAAAGAATATGATTAAACATTCTTTTAGACATATTAGTATCTTTAATTCGAAAAATTGGAGTGTCTTTATAACTTGGTAATTTTAAAATATGATCAACACCTGCACCTAATGAGAAAATAACTTTTAATCTGCTTAATTTTTTAAATATGTTATCGGGTAAATTCCAAATAATTGCACATTCTATATCTTCAAATTTAAATTTGTCTTTAAGAGTATATATTTGATAACCAACAAACTTTTTTTTAATAGATAATATCCATTTATTTTGGTTGGGCCATGGATTATAAAATAAAATTTTCATAATTTATTAATTAGTTAAACTCTTTATTAACGATAGATATTTATCAGATATAATTTTCCAACTAAGTTCATTTTCAGCTCTTTGTTTTGCATTTACTCCTAGTTTTTCTCTTAGTTTTTTGTTTGTTATTAATTCTCTAATTGAATTTTCAAGTTCATTAATATTATTGATAATTTTTCCTGTAACATTATCTAAAACAGCTTCTGGAGTGCCGCCCTTATTAGAAGCTATAGAAGGTATAGAAAAGAATGCAGCTTCTATATAGGCAATGCCAAACCCTTCAATTGAATTATTTTTTGTTTCATCAAGTGTAGGCATAATCATTAAGTCTGTTTTATCAAATATATATTTTTTTTGAGAGTCATCTATATTACCTAGAAAAATTATATTTTTTTGAAGATTATTTTCTTGAACAAATTGTTTTAAACTTTTTTCTTCAGGTCCATTTCCAGCAATAAGGTATGTTAAATTAGAAAATTCATTTAATAGTTCTTTGATTGCTTTTATAATAATTAAATGACCCTTTCTTTTTTCTAATCGAGCTAATGTCAATAGTATGGGATTCCCATTTATATTATTGATTTTATTTTCTTTTAAGTTTCTAAAATCTGAAGCTCCGGGATATATAACATTAATATCACTTTGTGATTTAGTTACTCTACTTACAAGACTTTTAGTATAATTAGAGTTTGAAATGATGATATTTGTCTTATTTAAAGTCTGATTTATTCTTTTATTTTTATTTGGATTAGAGGATAATAATTCATTGCCATGTGCAAGACAAATTGTTGGTATTTTTTTATTATTAAAATAATCTATGCCAATTTCTAGACTTTTCCAACTATCAGCTATGATAAGCTTTACTTCATTTGACTCAATAAAATTCTTAACCTCTTTTATTTTTTTCCTGCGCCTTAAAAATTTTATACCTCCTGTTCTATAAACTGTTATTCTGTTTTTATATAAATTATCATACTGAGCATCGTTAGTTAAATGATGACTATCTGCAAAAACAATAATTTTTTCAGAATTACTTAAACTTAAAGAAAGATTACTTATTAAATTTTCTACTCCTCCAATTCGGCTAGGAAAACATTGAGTTAAAATTAATATCATTTTTTTTACAGTGGCTTTGTTACTAAATATAGCCAGTTCCTCTCATCTTCATCAAGATATTTATTTAAGTTTTCATAAACTTTATTGTGATAATTATTAACCCAATCAATTTCATCTTTAGTTAATAAACTAACTTTTATCATATCTCTATCAATTGGCGCCCAAGAAATTGTCTCAAATTGAAGAGAGTTTTTACCATTAACAACACACAAAATTAAATTTTCTATTCTTATTCCATATTTTTCTTCTTTATAGTAACCAGGTTCATTAGAAACAATCATACCTTCTTTAAGGATGCCATCACTTTGGCCTTGATTTTTAGCTATTCTTTGAGGTCCTTCGTGAACACTCAAAAAACTACCTATGCCATGCCCAGTACCGTGATCAAAATCGCAATTTATTTCATTAAGCCATTTTCTTGCCAAATGATCAATGGAAGAGCCTTTAGAATTTTTAGGAAACTTAACTAAAGCAATAGCAATATGTCCTTTCAGGACTCTAGTAAAACGATCTTTTTGTTCATTATTAGATTTCCCAATAATAACTGTTCTAGTTATATCTGTAGTGCCATCAAAATATTGTCCTCCAGAATCAAACAAATAAATTTGATTTTTTTTAAAACGTAAATTTGATTTCTTCGAAACTCTGTAATGAGGTAAGGCAGCATGTTTACCAAAAGCTGATATTGTCTCAAAAGAAGGAGAATAAAATAATTCATTTTTTTTTCTTAATGCCAATAAATATTGAGAGGCTTTTATTTCATCCATTTTATCAATATCAATTTTGTTTTTTAACCAATATAAAAATTTTGAAATCGTTACTCCATCTCGAATATTAGCTTTCTTCGCACCCTCTATTTCTACTAAGTTTTTTTTAGCTTTTAGATAAAGACAGGGATTTTCTAAATAATGAATTTTTAGTCCTGTGTATTTACATATTTTTTTGAATGAATATGGTGATTCTTTTTTATCTATTCCTATAGTTTTTTGAATTTTAATTTTATTTATAAATAATTTAAAACTTTTAAAAGAATTAACATTAACATATTTATCTATTTTATTAATAATTTTCTTAATTTTTTTCTTTTCAATAAATAATTCTACTTTTCCTGTTTTGGGGATTATAACATAACAATATATTAAAGGGGTATACATTACATCATTACCTCTTATATTTAAAAGCCATGCTATTGAGTCTAAAGTATTTAATAGATAATAGTCAATTGAAGCTTGTTTAATTTTATATTGTATTTTTTTAATTTTATTTATTGTTTTATCTCCAGCATACTTTTCTTCATGTAAAAAAGCTAAAGAATTAGGAAATTTTGGCTGGTCTTTCCAAAAAAAATCAATTGGATTATTTTCTAAAAAACTTAAGGAGCATTTAGAAAATTTAAATATTTCTTCTAATTTATCTACTTCATTTATAGAATGTAATGATTCATCTAAAGCAATAATTTTTTTTTCTTTCTTATATTTTTCTAATTTATTCCAATATTCTTTCAAATGTTTGATTTCAAAAAAATTTTTATCTACTTCCTGTTTAACTTGATTTGTATACCTACCGTCAACATATATATATGCTTTATTTTTTTCTATTATAGCTCTTCCTGCAGAGCCTGAAAATTTCGTTAACCATTGTAGCCTTTCTGCATAAGGTGCGATATATTCACTTAAAAATTCATCAGTCCTATTTATGAGAAGAACATCCTTATTGTTTTCTTCCATCCATTTTTGAATTTTTAATAATGAAATCATTTACAATCTTTTGAAATATTATAAAAAAACTCACTATCGATATTGCCACCAGAAATCATAACTACAATAGTTTGATCTTTAACATCAATTTTTTTATTTAACAAAGCTGCTGCAGCAACAGCGCCTCCTGGTTCTACAACTATTTTTAAATTTTCAGCAAGCTCAACTATAGTTTTTTTAACCTCATCATCACTTACTGTTAATCCTCCTGATAGATTTTGTTTATTTATTGCAAAAGTAACATCTCCTGGTTGTTCTGCTAAAAGCGCATCACAAATTGAATACGATAATTTTTTATTAGGGGTAATATTATTATTAATTAAAGAAATTTGAGTATCATTGAAATTTTCTGGCTCAACAGAATAACATTTAATATTTTTAAATTTATGTTTCATGTATGTGGAAGTTCCTGCAATTAATCCGCCTCCACCACAACAACATAAATATAAATCTGGTTTTTCTCCTAAATTAATTAATTCTTCTACTATTTCTTTACCACTTGTTCCTTGGCCAGCTATTATGTTTTCATCATCATATGGTTTAATTAAAATACGTTTTTCAATATTAGCTATTTCTTCTCCAATCTTTTCTCTATTTTCTGAAGTAGGATCATAAAGAACAATTTCAGCACCATATTTTTTTGTATTATTAATTTTTATCATTGGTGCATTTTTTGGCATAACAATTTTAGCATTAATCCCCAAAAGCTTTGAAGCATATGCAACTGCTTGAGCATGATTACCAGATGAATATGCAACGACACCTCTTTTTTTTTCTTCTAAAGTTAATTGAATAATTTTATTTGTTGCGCCTCTTAATTTAAAAGAACCTGTTCTTTGTAAATTTTCTAATTTGAAAAAAACTTTAGCCTTAGTAATATTATTTAAGTATTCACTATAAATTAAAGGCGTTTTTACAATAAATGGTTGAATTCGTTGATATGCCTCATTTATTTGAGAAATATTAAAATTGATCATAATAAAACTACTATTAACTGTTTTGTTGATAACTAAACTATTTTATTTGAAAAGTTTATAAATAAATATACTTTTACGTAATGAATGAAAATTTAATTGTTTCTCCCTGTATATCAATATGTAAATCAGATCCTGTGTCAGGTTATTGTTATGGCTGTGGAAGATCTGACAGTGATAAAGTTGAGTGGAATAATCCAGATACTAGTAACAACTGGAAAGAAGAAAATTTGAATACTATACGAAAACGTCTTTCTGGATGGCAACAAATTGCTTTTGATAAATCATATGAAAACAAAAAAAAATTTGGGGTAACTTTATTTAAAAAACGTTTATTAGAGTCTAAAAAATAAATTTTCTAATAATTAACTTTTACTAGGTATAAGCCATGTGCAGGCGCTGTAACTCCTGCTCTAGTTCTGTCCTTACTTTTTATGATCTGAGTAATAGATTCTGTTATTTTGCCTTTACCTATTTCCACTAAAGTACCAACCATTATTCTTACTTGAGAATGCAAAAATGATTTAGCAGATATAGATATATTCAAATTTTCATTATTCTTAGATATCTTTATTTCATCAATAGTTTTTATGGAAGTAGTAGATTGACAATCTATGGATCTAAAAGCTTGTAAATCATGTTTCCCAATAAAAAAATTTGCTTCATATTTCATTTTTTCTAATTCTATTGTTTTAAAAATTGACCATGATTTATTTTTTTTAATTGTTAATGGTGCCCGTCTATTAGTTATTAGATATTCATAAGTACGTTGTTTAGCTGAAAAACGAGCATGAAAACTATCACTAGCATTTTCAACTTTTAATATTGCTATTGGGTTAGGTCTTAAATGATGATTTAAACCATCACGAACCTTATCTATATTAAAATTTTTTTCTAAATCAAAGTGTGCAACCTGACCTAAAGCATGAACGCCAGCATCTGTTCGTCCAGCTCCAAATACTATTGTTTTTTCACCAGTTAATTCAAAAATAGCATGTTCTATAGATTCTTGAATTGAAACACCATTATTTTGTTTTTGCCAACCTACAAAATGTGAGCCATCATATTCTATTTTTAATTTATATTTATTCATCTATCTTAGTGCCAATTTCAAAGCTATATCCCTTTAAAAAATCACTTAGCAGCATTGGTTTTTTTCCTTCTCTTTGAATTAACTGAGGACAAATTTTCCCAAAAGTACAACCAATATGAAATTGATCATTTATTATAGTTGATGGTAGCCAATTTCCTTTAACAAAATTAGATTTAATGATTTTAATTCTTTCGTTATTTAATTCAAACCAAGCACAAGGATAAGTTGAAAAAGCTCTGATTTTATTATGAATAGTTTCAACATTTTCATTAAAATCAAGTTTTCTCATATCTGGTAATATTTTTTTTGTATAGGTAACCTTGTTATTATCTTGATCCTTAAATTTAATTTTATTATCAAATATATTTGGTAAAATTCTTATTAATGATTTTTTACCTATATTATTTAATTTACTAGTAAGATCATCTTTATTAATTTTATTATCAATTTCTATAGAGTCTTGAAAAATGATTGGCCCTGCATCCATTTTTTCAATAAGTTTAAAAATTGTTATTCCAGCTTCTTTATCTCCATTTAATAAAGTATATTCAATTGGTGATGCTCCTCGCCATCTTGGAAGTAAAGATACATGGATATTAATGCAACCATACTCTGGTAAATCTAAAATATTTTTTGGAATTTTAAGTCCATAGCCCATTATTACGATTAAATCTGGTTTTAATTCTTTAATTTTATTTAATGAAATATTCAAATTTAAATCCGTTGGAGTAAAAACACTAATTGAATTATCTTCAGCTAATTTATGAACAGGAGATTGTTGAATTTTCATTCCTCTTCCTTTTTTTCTTGGAGGTTGAGTAAAAACAGCAATAATATTTTGATCGGAATCTATTAAAGATTGTAAATATATAGAAGAAATTTCTGGTGTTCCCATAAAAATAATTCTTCTTGATGCCATCAGATATCTCCAGCCTTTTTCAATTTTAAAACTTTTTTAATTATAATATTTCTTTTTAAAGAAGAAAGATAATCTATAAAAAGCCGTCCATACAGATGATCTATTTCATGTTGAAGTATTCTAGCTTCATAACCTTGTTTTTTTTCTTTAATTTGCTCATTTTTTTCATTCAAGTATTCTATGGTTATATTTTCTGGTCTTTCAATATCTGCAAACTGCTTTGGAATAGATAAACATCCTTCTTCCATAATAACTTTTTTTTTAGAGTACGAAGTAATTATTGGATTAAATAAAGTATAAATTTTATTTTTCTCATTATTTTCACTTGGAAGATTAATGGTCACTATTTTTTTTAATATTCCAATTTGATTTGCTGCAAGACCTACTCCAGGAGCTTTCAACATTAAATCTATCATTTTTTTTGAAATATCTATTTCTTTTGATGTAATTTTTTTTATTTTTTTTGAGGTTTGACGTAATATTGGATCAGGAACATAAAGAATTTTATTCATTCAAAGTTAAATAATTTTTTTTCTTGATTGAAATGCTGCATTTAAAGTATTTTCATCTAAAAAATGCACCTCTCCACCCATAGGTATACCTTGGGCTAAACGAGTAATAGTTAAATCTTTAAATGTTTCAAGTTTATCTGCAATAACATGGCTGGTAGTTTGGCCTTCCATGGTAGTACTTAAAGCAAGAATTACTTCATCTATTTTTTGTACTTTAATTCGGTCAATTAATTTACTTATTCTAAGTTCATTAATACCTAAACCGTTCATTGCTGACAAAGATCCTCCTAATACGTGATATTTACCTTTATAAAAACCTGTTCTTTCAAAAGTCCATAGATCAGATACATCTTCTACTACTAGGATGGTATTATCATCTCTTTTGCTATTTTGGCATAAGTTACAAGGATCAATCATATCAATATTTCCACATTTATTACAATCTACAATCTTTGTTTGGGCATCAGTAAGTGTTTTAATTAAAGGTGAGAGTTTAGCACTTTTGTTTTTTAATAAGTAAATAGCAATACGCTGAGCTGATCGTCTTCCCAATCCAGGGAGTTTTGATATTTCGTTTATCAATATATCTATCTCAGAACTATTCATCAATATATTAAAAAGGCAATTTCATTCCAGGTGGCAAAGGTAATCCTCCAGTTAAAGATTTCATTTCTTCTTGTGAGGCAACTTCACCTTTTTGTTTTGCATCATTAATAGCAGCAACTATCAAATCTTCAGTCATTTCTTTATCTTCTTTTTTTAATAAAGATTCATCAAGTAATATTCTTTTAATTTCACCTTTTGCAGTTGCTGTAACTTTTACTAAGCCTCCTCCTGAAACACCCTCAACTTCTATGGAATTTAATTTTTCTTGTGCCTCAGACATTTTTTTTTGAAGCTGCTGTGCTTGCTTCATCATATTTCCTATATTTACCATTATTTCTCCTTTTTTGTACTGGTTTGAATTGTTTCATTTTCTTCTGCAATAGTCTCTTTAATATTAGTAATTGAGTGAATTTTAATTCCTGGAAAAGAGTCTAGTAGATTTTTAACTTCTGGGTCATCTTTCATCTGATCAATTTCTTTTTGTTCTTGAATTAAATCTTCCTCATATAAGCTTTGACCAAGGTTGCTAGTGCTGTTACTAACTTGCCAAATTCTGCCTGTCCACTTAGAAATTAATTTTGCTATAGTTCTGTTAAAGTGTTTATCAGAAATAGAGCTTGAATTAATTTCTATTTCTCCATCTTTAAATGAAATAAGTTTAACATTGTTGTATAAATTAGTATGCAAAATAGCTTCTTTATTTTTGTAAAATAATTCTACAAAATGTCTGTAAGAATTAACAGATATTATTCCCTTAATATTTGTTGATTTTTGCTCAACATTCTTAATTATATTTGCTTGATTGTTTTCAGCTATATTTAATTCATCTTTTTTTTTGTTCAATGCAGTATTTTCTTCTATATTAGATGTAGAATATTTTTTTATTAAGTCATCAGGATTTGGCCCGTCATATAAATGTATTAACCTCAATATTATCATCTCTCCATGTTGAAATAGATGGTAACCTGATTGTAATTCTTCATATCCTTTGAATAAAACCTGCCAAACCATACCTAAAGATGTCATTGAAATTTTAGAGGATATTTCTTGACCTCTTGTTCTCTCTAACTCTGGAATATAAATTTCATTTTTTAATTCAGGTGCAATTTTCATCTGAGTAATAAAATGAACAATATTCAACATTTCATCAAAAATCATAACAACATCTGCACCAGCTTCATAAATAGAATTATAGATTTTTATAGCCTGTGGTGCATCTCCATTAAAAATTGACTCTAAAAGATCAAATACTCCCTCTCTATTGGCTAAACCTAACATTTTAATAATTGACATAGCTGTTATATTGTCATTTTCATTTGCTATAGCTTGATCAAGTAGGCTTAAACCATCTCGCATAGAACCATCAGCAGAACGAACAATTAAATTAAGAGCTTCTTGATCTATTTTTATTTTTTCCTCTATTGATATTTTTGATAGTTGCTCACTTAAATCTTTTATCTGAATTCTTAATAAATCAAACCTCTGACAGCGAGAAATAATAGTTATAGGTATCTTTTTAACTTCTGTAGTAGCAAATATAAATTTTATATGTTCAGGAGGTTCTTCTAAGGTTTTTAAAAGTGCGTTAAATGCACTTTTTGATAGCATGTGAACTTCATCAATAATAAAAATTTTATATTTACTATTAACAGGCTTATATTTAATATTATCAATTATTTCACGAATATCATCAACGCCTGTTTTACTTGCAGCGTCCATTTCAAGAACATCAAGATTATTATCTTCAAGCACTGCTAAACATGAGTTACATTTACCACAAGGTTCACAAGTTTTTTCAGATCGGTTTTCACAATTCAAACTCATTGCTATTAATCTTGCAGTAGTTGTTTTTCCTACACCTCTAACACCTGTTAAAATATAAGCATGAGCGATACGGTTTTGTAATATTGAATTTGTTAAAGTCTTTACTAATACTTCTTGTCCAATTAAATCGCTAAATTTTTGAGGGCGGTATTTTCTCGCTAAAACCTTATATTCATTATTCATTAATAATTAAACTTTCATTTGCAAATTTTTTAATGGAAGGCAAAAGAGACCCAAATAAGCTTGTTACAGCTGCTTCTTTTCAGATCTGACTGGATTAGCAAGTTATTTGCCCTCAATACCTTCCAACTTCAATATAACATTATTGGTAAAAAAGGCCTACTCTCAGTTACAACTATTTTATTATTTTTTTCTAAAATTAGACATTTTATAAACACCTAGTATATCAACATGCTTACAGTAATACTTCATTTCTTCTAAAGCTAATTTAACCTTTTGATTCTCTGGATGTCCCTCAATATCAGTATAAAATTGAGCAACATCAAAACCTTGGGGATTTATATAGCTTTCTAATTTTGTCATATTTACCCCATTACTTGCTAGTCCTCCAAGGGCTTTGTACAAAGCGGCTGGAATACTTTTTAATTCAAAAACTAAGGTGGTCATTAAGTCGTCATCATTACTATCTGGAGTATTAAGATTATTAGACATAATTAAAAAACGAGTTACATTTTTTTCAGAGTCTTGAAAATTATTTTGCAATATGTCTAAAGAATAAGTTTTTGCTGCAAGTTCAGAAGCTATTGCTGCATCCTCTTTCCGGTTTAATTCTGAAACCATTTTAGCTGCTCCTGCTGTATCAGCGGCTACTATCATATCTTTGTTGTGTTTAATTAAATTATTTCTACATTGAGCAATCGCTTGTTCATGACTATGTACTCTTTTTATTTCTTGCAGTGTAGAACCAGGAATACCTAAAAGACAATGATTTACTTCTAAAAAATATTCTCCGATAATTTTCAATTTAGAGTCAGGTATTAATCTTTGTGTATCACCTACTCTACCAGCTCTAGAGTTCTCTATAGGAACAATAGCAATTTCAGCTTTTTTTTCCCTAACTTTTTCAAACATTTCTTCAAAAGTTTTACATGGAATTGAGTTGTAGTTTGGATAAAGATCAATACCTGCTAATTCACTATAAGCACCATTAACTCCTTGAAAAGAAAATTTGAAATTTGTATTCATTTTTTATCCTTTATAATATTTTCTGCTTTAAGCAAATCTTCTTCTGTATCAACACCAAAATATGATTCATCTATATATTTTGTACCGATAGTCATATTGGAATCAAGTGCACGCCATTGTTCAAGCTTATGAAATAATTCATTTTCTGACGGTTTTAAACCTATAAACTTTTTTAAACTATTAATTCTAAAACTATATATTCCAATATGGTGATAAATATTTTTTAAAACTTTTTTTGGTTTTTTATAGAAATCTATTGCTTCCCCAATATTTTCTCTTTTTATCCAGTTTACCTTAGCCTTAGTAATATTAATATTTTTTTCCTCTTCTTCAGATATATGGGTAACTAATGTACCAATATCAAAACCTTGCATTAAAGGTATACTGACTTTTTGAATATCATTAGGATCAACTAAAGGCATATCTCCTTGTAAATTAATTATACATTCAAATTGATTAGCATTTGGATGGTTATTAATAATTTCATAAACTCGATCAGTTCCACTAGGCAAATCAGGGTTTGTCATTATTGCTGTACCACCAATAGAATTAATTTTATCAAAAACTATTTTTTCACAACATGCTACGACCACTTCTCCAATATTGGCTAATTTTGCTTTTTCCCATACCCTTTGAATCATTGGTATTCCGTCAATTAAAGCCATAGGTTTATTAGGAAATCTTTGTGAAGCCATTCTTGCTGGAATAATAATTATTGTTTTCATATGTTTATGCGACAATTAAACTATTAAAAAAATTATTTGAATGATTTGAACTCTATTCATTTTATAAAAAAAACTATATATGGTTCTTACACATGTCTAGTCTTGAAGTTAATAAAATTCTTGCTGCTATAATTATGGCAGTTCTTATAGTTTTTTTAATCTCTAATATTGGAGATTATTTAGTTAATCCAAATAAAGACTCAAATACTAAAACTGCCTATAATGTTGAAATCACAGAATCTACTGCAACAGAAGAAAATAAAGATACTTCAGAAATAGAAATAGAATCTATCTTAACATTACTTGCCAGTGCTTCATTAGAAAAAGGAGAAAAAACTTATAAGAAATGTGGATCTTGTCATAGTTACACAAAAGATGGTAAAAATAAAGTGGGGCCAAATTTATGGAATATTGTAAATAGACCTAAAGCAAATGTAGATGGCTTTGCTTATTCTGGTGCTTTAGCAGAATTTGGAGGCGTATGGGGCTATGAAGAACTTTCTAAATTTCTATATAAACCTAAAGATTACATTAAGGGTACTAAAATGAATTTTGCTGGACTTAAAAAAGCTGAAGATAGAGCAAATTTAATCTTATTCATGAGAGAACAATCTGATAATCCAGTACCACTTCCATAAAATATAAGTTATTAATTGTTCGTGCTTTCAAATTTAGATGAATTTATAAACTTTTCTAAACATCTTGCTGATGAATCAGAAAAGCTAATAAAAAATTATTTTAGAACTGCCTTAAATATAGAAAGTAAAGAGGATAAAAGTCCTGTCACTTTAGCAGATAAAGAAGTTGAATTAAAAATTAGGGATTTAATAAATAAAAAATATCCAAGTCATGGAATACTTGGGGAAGAGTTTGATTCTCAAAATGTTGACTCAGAATTTCTTTGGGTAATTGACCCAATAGACGGAACAAGAAGTTTTATTGCTGGTCATAAAGATTTTGGAACTTTAATTGCCCTTATCCATAACGGCAAACCTATAATTGGCATTATTAATTGTCCGATGCACAATGAAAGATGGATAGGTATAATAGATAAAAAAACAACTATGAATGATGGAACTGTTAAAACATCCAATACTACTTCAGTAAACAAAAGTTATTTTTGTACTTCTGGTTTATATTTAGAAAATGAACACTTTAAAAAAAGTTGTGATAAAATAATTAAACAAACGAAATATTACAGATTAGGTGGAGATTGTTATATGTACGGGATGATAGCTTCGGGTTTAATAGATATAGTATTAGAAGATACACTAAAAGCTCATGATTATATGGCTTTAATTCCTGTGATTGAAGGTGCTGGTGGAATAGTAACTGATAAATATGGGCAACCTATAACTATTAATTCAGATGGTAGTATTCTTGCGACTGCAAATAAAGCTTTACATAATCAAATAATTGATATCATTAATAATTAGCTATTTTATATTTTTGAATTATATTTAAACAATGAAATTTATTAAAATTTATTATTTTATCTGTTTTTTATTATTAACAATATCTGTCAAAGCAGAAATTAATAATTCACATGCAATAGCCATGCATGGAAGTCCAAAATATTCCAGTGATTTCAAACATGTAGATTATGTTAACCCAAACGCTCTAAAAGGCGGGAAGGTGACTTTTAGTAGTACTGGATCATATGATTCTTTTAATCCTTTTATTTTAAAAGGTTCTGCAGCTGCTGGAATTGGAAATTTATATGAAACTCTAACTACAAGTTCAAGTGATGAAGCTTTTACAGAATATGGCCTGATTGCAGAAAGTATTGAATGGCCAGAAGATCGCTCATGGGTAGCATATACTATTCGAGAAGAAGCAATTTGGCATGATGGAAAAAAAATTACACCAGAAGATGTAATTTGGACTTTCAACACACTAATGGAAAAAGGTCATCCTTTTTATAAATATTATTATGGAGATGTAGTTGAGGCAATTAAAGAAAGTAATAATAAAGTTCGATTTAATTTCAAAGGAAATACCAATTTAGAATTAGCTCTAATTGTAGGTCAGCTACCAGTATTACCAAAACATTATTGGGAGAATAAAAATTTTGAAGAAACTACATTAGAAATTCCAATTGGTAGTGGCCCATATAGAATTAAAGATTTTGATGCAGGAAGATCAATTACTTATGAACTAGATAATAATTACTGGGGGAAAAACATACCTATAAAAAAAGGTACTGAAAATTTTGGTATTATTCAATATGAATACTATAAAGACAGATCAATTGAGCGTGAAGCATTTAAGTCAGGTGATATAGACTTTTTTTCAGAAAATTCTTCAAAAGAGTGGGCTACAAGTTATGAAATTCCCGCTGTAAAAAATAATTTAATTAAAAAAGATTTAATTAGTCATGAAAATCCTCAAGGTATGCAAGCTTTCGTTTACAATACTCGAAGAGAAATTTTTAAAGATAAAAAAGTAAGAGAAGCATTGTCATACGCCTTTGATTTTGAATGGACTAATAAAAACTTATTTTATGATGCTTATAAAAGAACAAACAGTTTTTTTGAAAATTCTGAACTAGCATCATCAGGACTACCGTCAGGCAAAGAATTAGATTTACTACATTCGTATATGGATCAACTACCTCAACAAATGTTTAAAACTGAGTTTAATGTACCAGAAACTGATGGATCTGGTTTTATAAGAAAAGAATTACAAAAAGCTACTGAGTTATTAAAACAATCAGGATGGATTTTAAAAGAAGGAAACTTAGTACACAATATTACAGGGAAAAAGTTTGTTTTTGAAATACTTTTAGTATCTCCTGCTTTTGAAAGAATTGTTCTGCCGTTTGTAGACAACTTAAAAAAACTTGGAATTGAAGTAAGTGTTAGAACGATTGATAGTGCTCAATATCAAAATAGAATAGATTCATTTGATTTTGATATGATTGTTAGTACATTTTCTCAATCATTATCACCAGGAAATGAACAAAGAAATTTTTGGGGTTCAGATGCTGCTAAAACTAATGGCTCTAGAAATATCATTGGAATAGAAAATGATGTTATAGATTTATTAATTGAAAAAGTTATTTCTGCTAAAAATAGAGAAGAGCTTATTCAATCAACAAGAGCTTTAGACAGAGTTTTACTATGGGGACATTATGTAATTCCACAATGGCATATTTCTTCATATAGAACTCTATATTGGGATATATTTGATAAGCCAGAAATAAGACCTAAATATTCACTTGGCACAAATACTTGGTGGATAGATCCTGAAAAAGAAAAAAATATTCGTCAAACAAAAAAATCTTTAGAATAGTTAATAGAATAATCATCTTTTAATCATAAAAAATGATATAATTAAAATCTATGACCGCATACATCTTTAGACGGTTACTTCTAGTTATTCCTACCCTTCTAGGAATTATGATAATTAATTTTGCCGTTGTTCAAATTGTTCCTGGAGGACCTGTTGAACAAATGATTGCTCAGATGACTGGAACAGCAGTTGAATCTACTGCTAGATTTTCAGGTGCTGATGAAGGTGAGAATCTTAACTCATTTGATTATTCTGAATCTTCTACTTTTGATTCAAAATACAGAGGTGCACAGGGACTTGATCCCGACATAATTAAAGAAATTGAAAAGATGTATGGGATGGATAAGCCTGCTCACAAACGTTTTTTTGAAATGATAATAAATTATTTAACTTTTGATTTTGGTGAAAGTTTTTTTAGAGATCAAAAGGTTATAGATTTAGTTTTAGATAAAATGCCAGTTTCTATATCTTTAGGATTATGGACCACTCTTCTTGTGTATTTAATTTCTATACCACTAGGCATTAGAAAAGCAGTAAAGGATGGTAGTCAATTTGATATAACATCTAGTACAATTATTACTATTGGTTATGCCATTCCAAATTTTTTATTTGCAGTTATACTAATTGTATTTTTTGCAGGTGGTAGGTATTATGATATTTTTCCTCTGCGAGGGTTAGTTTCTGAAAATTTTGAAGACCTTAGTTTTGTATTAAAGATAAAAGATTATTTTTGGCATTTAACTCTTCCCTTGCTAGCTATGGTAGTCAGTGGTTTTGCAGGTTTAACTTTTTTAACTAAAAATTCTTTTCTTGATCAAATAAATCAACAATATGTAATGACCGCCAGAGCTAAAGGTTTACCTGAAAGAAAAGTATTATATGGACATGTATTTCGAAATGCTATGCTAATAGTAATAGCAGGTTTTCCATCTGCTTTTATAGGAATACTTTTTTCTAGCTCTCTATTTATTGAAGTTATATTTTCATTAGATGGATTAGGGTTACTGGGATATGAAGCAGCTTTAACCAGAGATTACCCTGTAATATTTGCAACTTTGTATTTCTTTTCACTGCTTGGGTTAATCATGGGAATACTTGGAGATATTATGTATTCAATAATTGATCCTAGAATAGATTTTGAAACAAGAGAATATTGATGAAAATTTCTCCTCTTAATAGAAGAAGATTAAATAATTTTAAGTTAAATAAAAGAGGTTGGTATTCTTTTTGGATATTTAGTTTTTTATTTTTTATATCAGTTTTTGCAGATTTTATTGCAAATGATAAACCTTTGATAATAAAATATAATAATAATTTATATTTTCCAATTTTTGTAGAATATCCAGAAACAAATTTCGGAGGAGATTTTGAGACAGAAGCTGATTACAGAGACCCTTATGTAATAGAATTAATTGAAAATAAAGGTTGGTTAGTGATGCCTATCATACCTTATACATATAATACTATTATTAGAGATTTAGAAGTTCCAGCTCCTGCACCCCCTTCAAAAAAAAATTGGCTTGGTACAGATGATCAAGCTAGAGATGTATTGGCAAGATTAATTTATGGATTTAGAATTTCAATATTATTTGGTTTTACACTTACTTTTTTTTCAATGATTATTGGAGTTTCTGCTGGAGCAGTCCAAGGATATTTTGGTGGGAAGACAGATTTATTTTTTCAAAGATTTATGGAAATTTGGTCTGCAATACCTACACTTTATGTTTTAATAATATTAGCAAGTATAGTACAGCCAAATTTTTGGTGGCTTTTAATAATTTTACTTCTTTTTAGTTGGATGGGATATGTTGGTGTAGTTAGAGCAGAATTTCTGCGTGCAAGAAACTTGGATTATGTAAGAGCAGCTAAAGCTCTAGGAGTTTCAAATAATACAATTATGTTGAGACATTTGTTACCAAATGCAACTGTTGCGACTATTACTTTTTTGCCTTTTAGTCTTAGTGCCTCAGTCACAGCGTTATCTGGATTAGATTTTTTAGGTTTTGGTTTGCCACCTGGTTCAGCTTCATTAGGTGAAATGGTCAATCAAGGAAGAAATAATTTACAAGCTCCATGGCTTGGATTAACTAGCTTTTTTACTCTTGGCTTAATGCTTGGTCTTTTAGTCTTTGTTGGTGAAGCAATAAGAGATGCTTTAGATCCCAGAAAGACATTTAGTTGATTATGACAAATATTATTTCAGTTAAAAATTTAAGCATAGGTTTTCAAACGAATAATAAAAAAAATAATGTTGTTCATTCTATATCTTTTGATATCCCCAAAGGTAAAACAGTTGCTTTAGTTGGTGAATCAGGATCTGGAAAAACAGTGACAGCTTTAAGTATTTTAAAATTATTACCGTATCCTTCAGCTTTTCATGAATCTGGTGAAATCACTTATCAAAATAAAAATTTGCTCCAAATATCAAATAAAGAAATGCAAAATATTAGAGGTAATAATATTTCTACAATATTTCAAGAACCTATGTCGAGCTTAAATCCTCTACACACAATTGAAAAACAAATTAATGAAATATTAATGATTCATTCAAAAATATCCTATGCTGAAGCCTCTACTAAAACTAAGGAATTATTAAAAAGTGTTGGACTAGAAAATTTATCGAATAGATTAAAATCATACTCCCATGAATTATCTGGAGGACAAAGACAAAGGGTTATGATTGCAATGAGTATTGCAAATAACCCTGATCTATTAATTGCTGATGAACCTACAACTGCTTTAGATGTTACTATTCAACTACAAATATTGAAATTGTTAAAAAAATTACAAAAAAATTTGGAAATGGCAATTTTATTTATAAGTCATGATTTAGCTGTAGTAAAAAACATTGCTGATTATATTTGTATAATGAAAGATGGAATTATTGTAGAGCAAAATACGAAATCAAATATATTTAATAATCCTCAGCATGTTTATACAAAAGAATTAATAGGTAATAAAAATATAGATAAAGAAAAAAAAATAATTTCTAAAAAAACTATTTTAAAAATTCAAGATATGAAAGTTTGGTATCCCATAAAAAAAGGAATTTTTAAAAGAACTATTGACTATGTTAAGGCAGTAAATTCAATAAATATAGACTTATTTTATAACCAAACATTAGGAATAGTAGGAGAATCTGGATCAGGAAAAACTTCTTTAATTCTAGCACTTTTAAAATTAATTTCTTTTAAGGGTAAGATTCTATTTAATAATTTAGATATATCAAAATTAAAAAGCAAAGATCTCATCAAAATTAGAAAAGATATGCAAATTATTTTTCAAGATCCATTTAGTTCTTTAAGTCCAAGAATGACAGTAGAAGAAATAGTAAGAGAAGGACTCGATATTCATATGAAAGAAGTAACAATTAATGAAAAGCAGCAAATGATAATAGATATATTAAATGAAGTGGGCTTAAATTATATTGATGTTCGAAACCGTTTTCCCCATGAGTTTTCAGGGGGACAAAGACAAAGAATAGCAATAGCGAGAGCCTTAATTTTAAAACCTAAGCTTTTAATTCTAGATGAACCTACTTCAGCACTAGATGTAAGTATACAAAATCAAATAATTAAACTTCTAGTTAAATTACAAAAAAAATATGAATTGAGCTATATATTTATTAGTCATGATATAAAAGTTATTCGTTCTGTATCTGATTATATTATTGTACTTAAAAAAGGTGAAATTGTAGAACAAGGTTCTGCTGAAGAAGTTTTTAGTTCACCCAAAAGTAATTATACAAAAGAATTATTAACTGCCGTTTTTTAATTAATAATTTTTAAAGAATAATTTTTTATAGATATCTTTTTATATAGAAAAATTTTATTTCTTTAATAAAAAAAAATAAAAAAATTTTTTTTTATGAAAAATATAAATAATTATTATATATTTTTTTAATGTTGTTAATATTAAATTTTCCTTTTTAGTTATTCTATAATTAATTAGGAGGAGAAATAAATATGATTAAATATTTGAAAATTTTTGTAGGTGTTTTTGTTCTAACATCATTTACTGTGCCATTATTTGCACAAACATTGATTGGAGTTAGTTGGAGACACTTTCAAGAAGAAAGATGGAGAATTGATGAAGCAGGCATTAAAGATATGCTAGCTGAAATAGGCGGTGATTATAAATATATTAGTGCAGATGCTCAATCAGATCCACAAAAACAAATAACTGACGTAGAAGGATTGATTGCTAGAGGTATTTCTGCTTTAATTTTACTACCTCAAGATTCTGATGGTATAGTTGGAGCACTAGGTAGAGCAATAGATGAAGGCATACCTGTTATAGCTTACGATATTCCTATAGATCATCCTGATGCTGTCTTTTTGAGTTTTGATAATGTTGCTGTTGGAAGATTAGAAGCTCAACCTTTAGCTGATGTTCATCCACATGGTAGATGGGCTATTATCAAAGGGGATTGTACTATGCCAATAGTTGACCTATTCTTTGCAGGTCAACAAGAAGTCATTAATCCATTAATAGAATCTGGGGCCATAGAAATTGTAGCTGATGAGTGTGTTGACAACTGGAAACCAGATGTTGCTCAATCTACTATGGAGCAAATATTAACTAAAACAAATAATGGTGTTGATGTTGCCCTAGTAATGAATGATGGAATGGCTGGTGGAGTTGTGGCAGCTCTAAAAGCTCAAGGAATGGAAGGAATTCCAGTTTCAGGACAAGATGGAGATTTAGCAGCTCTAAACAGAGTAGCGCTAGGCCATCAAACAGTTTCTGTTTGGAAAAATTCTTATGAATTGGGAAAAGCAGCAGCTAGAGTTGCAGTAGCTTTAATTGAAGGTAAGACACCTGAAAATACAACTACATTTGTAACTCCGTCTGGTCATAATCAAGTAGCAAGATTATTAGAACCAATTGCAATAACTAAAGATAATTTAAATTTAGTTGTTGATTCTGGTTGGATCTCAAAAGAGAAACTCTGTCAAGGAGTTACTTCTAACGCTCCTGATGCTTGTAAATAATAAAATCAGAAAAGCCTTACTTTTATAGTAAGGCTTTTTTTTTGATTTATTTTGTTTAAAATAGTCTAAGTAATTATTTATGGATAAAGAAAAAAATAAAAATTTTTTTGTTAGATTAACAAATTTTCTTGATCTTGATACAAGATTATTTGGATTGATTTTTGCCACTGCCTTAATTTGGATATGTTTTAATTTTTTAACTGGAGGAATTTTTTTCTCTCCTAGAAATCTTTTTAATTTAACAGCACAGTTTAGTGTTGTTGGAATAATGGCAACTGGAATGGTGCTTATAATTGTTGCAAGAAATATTGATCTTTCTGTGGGATCTTTATTAGGTTTTATAGGAATCTGTGGAGGTATGTTTCAGATAAACATTTTAGAGTATGGGAATAACTTTAACTGGTTATATGCTTGTCTGTTAATGTTAGTAGTTGGAACTTTGATAGGTATTTTTCAAGGATTATTAGTTGCTTATTTTGGAATAGCAGCCTTTATTGTTACTTTAGGTGGTTTGTTAATTTATAGAAATGGTGCTTGGGCTCTCAGTAGAGGAGTAACGCAAGCTCCTTTAGATGAAAATTTCTTGATTATAGGTGGTGGAAGAGGAGGTACTATAGGAGAATTTTGGACCTGGGTAGTAGGAATAGTCGCCTGCTTAATTGTAATCTTTTATGCTTTTTACATAAGAAGAAGAAGGATTTCTTATAATTTTAAGGTTAGAAAAATGTGGGTTGAAATAATGCTACTTTTTATATGGGTATCTATTATTCTTGGATTTGCATACATGCTCAACTCATATCAAAGACCAAAAACTGATGGAGGTGCTGGAATTCCCATTCCTTTCCTTATACTTGTAGCTGTATCTGCGATGATGACATTAATAGCTAATTTCACTAAATTCGGAAGATATGTTTATGCGATTGGAGGAAATCCTGAAAGTGCAGAATTAAGTGGGATTAATGTTAAAAAAATTATTATGATGAGTTTTATTTTGATGGGTTTTTTATCGGCAATTGCTTCAATTGTTGTTACTGCCAGAATTGGAGCAGCCGCAACTGTTACTGGAACAATGACTGAGCTTAACGTGATTGCTGCAGCTGTTATTGGAGGAACTTCTTTGGCTGGAGGAGTTGGAACTGTATACGGAGCAGTATTAGGAGCATTATTTATGCAAAGTTTAGAAAATGGTATGGTTTTAATTGGTATACCTACTCCTATACAAAAAATTGTAATTGGGTTTGTGTTAATTTTTGCAGTATGGTTAGATAGTATGTACAGAAGAAAAAAATAAAAGGGGGAATATATGGATTATGAAAAACAAATAGAGAATGATGCAGATGAAATAATTAATGGTAAGGGCTATGTAGTTATTCCAAATGTTTTTACAAAAGAAGAGATTAAAGAAGCAAAAGATTTGATCGATAAAAACATGGACATGCTTTTGGAAGAAGCAGGAAAAAAATCTGCAATACAAGGTGAGTATGATGATAAAAAAGACTCAGCTAATTTGGTTCAAGGTAAAATTATAGTTTGGAATTTAGTTTATAAAGGTAAAATTTTTGAAAAAATGGCACAAAAGAAAAGGGTTGTGGACGTTTTTAAAAAAGTTTTAGGAAATAGTGTGGTACTTGGATCTTTTGCTGCAAGAACTGTAAATCCTGGTGATAAATCTCAGCTTCCTCATGTTGATTATCCATATTTTGATATGCATACTATGGAAAGATATCCAAAAAATATAAATTTTAGTTTTTTGATGAATTGTCAATCAACAATTATGATTGATGATTTCACAAAAGATAATGGTTCTACTGCTTTAGTTCCTGGATCTCAAAAATGGGGAACTTATCCTAAGGATACAGATAAATATTTTAAAGAATGTATTCAGGTTACTGGTGAGTCAGGTTCTGCTTTTTTGATGACTGGAGCTTGTTGGCATGGCTCTTATGAAAGTAAAGAAAACTGTGGAGACAGAAGAGCTATACTTGGTCAGTACTTACCAGGTTTTGTTAAACCTATGGAAGATTGGGAAAAAGGATCAAAATTTCCAGGTGGTGAAGATATTAAAAACAATTTTTCTGATGATTTAAAAGCACTTTTATTTGGATATGATTATCCAAGAATAATGCAAGAGGCAGATTAATAAATTTAAGAGTAGTATATTATGACAGAACCCTCAGTTGAGTTTAAGAATATTTCTAAAAATTTTGGAGGTATTAAAGCCCTTGATAACGTAAGTATTGAATTATATCCTGGCCAGGTTGTTGGATTATTGGGACATAATGGTGCAGGTAAATCAACTTTAATAAAAATTCTATCTGGTGCTTTAACTCCTGATAGCGGTCAGATCATTATTAATGGTAAGGAAGCAATTATTAATAATCCAAGAGATGCCAAAAATTATGGTATAGAAGCTATTTATCAAAATCTAGCATTAGCTGAAAATTTAAATCCTCCTGCAAATGTTTTTTTAGGAAGAGAAATAACAACAGCAATGGGCATAATAGATAATGAATCGATGGAGCACGAAACATCTAATGTACTTAGTAAACTCAAGTTACATATCCAATCTTTAAAAGGAGAGGTAAGAAACTTATCTGGTGGTCAAAGACAAGCTATAGCAATAAGTAGGGCAATTTATTTTGATGCAAAAATTTTAATTATGGATGAACCTACTGCAGCTTTAGGTCCTGAAGAAACTGCTAAAGTTGGCGATTTAATTCATAACTTAAAAAAACAAAATATTACTATTATATTAATTAGTCATGATATTCATGATGTTTTTGATTATTCAGATCGTGTTGCAGTATTAAAAAATGGAGCACTTGTAGGAAAAAGACTTATTAAAGAAGTATCTAAAGATGATGTCTTAAAAATGATTATTTCGGGAGATTAATTGTATGGGTATTAACAATATTATTCCTAAAAATTTATGGAAAGATAAAGATACTCAAAAACTAAATTTATCTCAAAAATTAGTATACCGCTCTCAATTACTTGGAGCGGATCTTCAAGTAACAAATTTTGGAGGAGGTAACACTTCATCAAAATTATTATTAAAAGACCCTCTTTCAAATAAATTAACTAAAGTTATGCTTGTAAAAGGTTCTGGAGGAGATTTAGGAACTATAAAATTAGATGGCTTTTCGAGTCTATATATGGATAAATTTCTATCATTAAAAGATAAATATAAAGGAAAGAAATTTGAAGATGATATGATACCAATGTATCCGCACTGTTTTTTTAATTTAAATACCAGACCTACGAGTGTTGATACTCCACTTCATGGATTTATAGAGTATGATTTTGTTGATCATACCCACCCTGATGCAATTATAGCTGTTGCTACATCAAAAAAAGGTAGGGAAATAACAAAAAAAATATTTAAAGATAAAGTTGCATGGGTAAATTGGCAAAGACCAGGATTTGATCTTGGTTTAAAATTAGGAGAAATTTCAAAAAATAAAAAATACATTGGGGTGGTTTTAGGAGGTCACGGATTATTTACCTGGGGAAAATCAGATAAAGAATGCTACACAAGAACTATTAAAGTGATTAGTCAAGCTACATCTTGGTTACAAAAAAATTCTAAAAATAAACCATTTGGAAAAGAAAAAAGTATAAGTTTTAATAAAATAAAAAGAAAAACACTAGTATCTAAGATTATTCCATTTGTAAGAGGTAAGATTTCAATTTTAGAAAAAAAAATTGGACATTTAAATGATGATAAAAATGTTTTAGAGTTTGTAAATTCAGCTAATTTAAAAAAAATGGCAAAAATTGGTACATCTTGTCCTGATCATTTTATAAGGACAAAAAAAACACCTATTGTTTTAAATGTAAAAATTGAAAATAAGAATGATAATCAAATTATTAAAGATATTGAAAATGATTTAGAAGCTTACAGAAAAACTTATTCTAAATATTACTCAAAAAATAAAAGAAAAGACTCCCCTAAAATAAGAGACTCTAATCCTATTATTTTTTTAATACCAAAAATAGGTATGATTTCATTTGCTAAAGACAAAACAAATGCGAGATTAGCAAGTGAATTTTATTTAAATGCTATCAATGTTATGAAGGGCGCTGAAGGTGTTTCTTCTTATACAGGATTAAGCGACAAAGAAGCATTTAATATTGAATATTGGTCCTTAGAAGAAGATAAACTAAAAAGACTTCCAAAACCAAAGTCTCTAAGTGGAAAAATTGCTTTAATAACAGGAGGTTCAGGAGCAATAGGAAAAGCTTCAGCTGAAAAAATATTAGAACATGGAGGGAATGTTTTTCTTACAGACATAAGTCAAAAAAATCTGAATAAAACAATTCAAGAATTAGAAGATAAATATGGTTCTGATAATATCAAAGGATGCCAGATGGATGTAACTAATGAACTGAACGTTCTTGAAGGATTTAAAACACTATTAAATACATTTGGAGGCTTAGATATTTTAGTATCTAGTGTAGCTGTAAATACAGAAGCTACTTTTGAAAATACTTCTCTTGAAATATGGAACCAAAATTTTAGTGTTCTTTCTACTGGTTATTTTCTTGTTGCAAGAGAGTCTTTTAAAATAATGAAAAATCAACAAATGGGTGGATCAATTATATTTATAGTAAGCAAAAATGGAATGATACCTTCTAAAAAGGTATCTTCTTATTGTGCTGCAAAAGCAGCTGAGTTGCAGCTTTCAAGATGTATTGCCTTGGAAGGCGCTGAGTACAATATACGTTCAAATGTAATAAATCCAGATGCAGTTATTAAAGATTCAAATATGTGGAATGAAGAGCTAAGAAATAAGAGATCAAGAACATATAATATATTGCCAAAAGAATTAGAAAATTTTTATAAAAATAGATCGTTATTAAAAAAATCTGTTTATGCTGAAGATATTGCTGAAGGAATTTATTACTTCTGCCTAGATTCTTCAGAAAAATCAACTGGAAATATTTTAAACATTGACTCTGGACATGTTGCTACATTTACCAGATAAATAATTGAAATAGTGAACAACACTCTTGTTTTTGATATTGGTAAAACACATATTAAGTCAATTTTATTTAACTTTGATGGAAAAATTATTTTAGAATATAATAATAATCAAAAATTTATAAAAAAATTTAATAAAATTAAGATTATTGAAATAGATAAAATTTTTCAATTAATTATTAAAAAAATAAAAATTATTTCAAAAAAATTTAAAATAAATAAAATTATTTTTACAGCACATGCAAGTACTTTTGTGCTTAACTTAAATGATAATAAAAATATTTATTTACCAGTTATAGATTATGAAAATACCTTTGATAAAAAATTTGAAAAAAATTATTTAAAATATCAAAAGTGTAAATTTTCTGAAACCTTAACACCTAATTTACCAAGAGGTTTAGTTATTTCAAAAGCAATTTTTTATAATATAAATAAAATGAAAAAAAAATTTTATAAAATACAAAATATTATTTTTTATCCTCAATACTTTGCTTGGAAATTAACAGGAGTAAAAGCTTCAGAAATTACTTATTTAGGTTGTCATAGTGATCTATGGTCATTTAAAAAAAAAAAATTTTCGACTTTTGTTTATAAAAATAATTTAGAAAAAAAAATTCCTAAAATATATAAATCCTGGAAAAAATTAGGCTTCCCCAAAAAAGAAATATTAAATAAAACAAATCTAAATGATAATTGTAGTATATATTGTGGGGGACATGACTCTAGTTTGGCACATTATCTTTATGAAAAAAAGTATAAGAAATCATTTACATTAATTTCTACTGGAACTTGGATAGTGATTTTTAATAAATCAATGAATTCAAAATTTTTTGATGAAAAGAAAAAAATATTTGCAAAATTAAGTGTTTCTGGAAAAAAATTACCTGTTTTGCGTTTTATGGGAGGAAGGGAGTATTCAAATATTGTTAAAAAACATAAAAATAAAATAAAGTCAAAAAGTACTATAGAAAATTTTCTTAAAAATAAGATTTTTGTTGTTCCTTCATTTGGAGAAGATAATCCTTTTAACAATTTGAAAGGAAAAATTATTAACCAAAAAAAAATTAACTCCTTTGAAGAATATAGTAATTTAGCTTCGTTATATGTTGCATTAATTACTGATTATTGTTTAGAACAAATAAAATCTAAAAATTCAATTATAATTGACGGAGGGTTTATTAAAAACACCTTATTTTTAAAATATCTTTCTGCTTTAAGATATAAACAAAATATTTTTTTAAATAAAGATAGTCATGGAACTGCTGTTGGCGCATTCTTGTTATGCAACAAAAAATCTAAATATAAATTAAATTTAACTAAGGTAAGAAAATCAAAAATAGAAGTTATAAATGAATATAAAAAACAGTGGCTTAATTTAATTTAAAAAATGTTTAATTATCTTTTAAAAAATTTTGAAATTTTTTTAAATGAATTTTATCTACTTTAACATTATTTCTCTTTTGAGGAAAACTGCCTTTTAAAACATCACTTTTAAATTCCTTAAAAGCTAAAATTCTTTCTTTTTGAAGTTTATTATATGTTGCTGCAAAATTTCTATATTTTTTTGCATGTCTAGGTAATGGTATGGAGCTGTGACCTAAAATATCCTCAGCAAATAAAAACTGCACATCTGCTTTTTTACCTGAACCAATAGAAATTGTAACTAAACTTGTTTTTTTAGTTATCTCATCCAAAATTTCTTCAGGAACACATTCGGTTTCCACTCCCCATGCTCCAGTATCTTCAATATCTTTTATATCTTTAAATAATTGAATAGCTTCATTATAAGTTTTGCCGTATCCTTTAACTCCACCAATCCATGTAGATTTTCTTGGCACTAATCCTGCATGACCCTGAAAAGGAATTTTAAACTGGTTTAAATATTTCATGAAATTTAAATTCCATGATCCACAAGTTAACGAATCTAAGCCTAAACTTATAATTTCAAGACAATCTTTAATTGCATCACGTTTGTCAGAGTATTTAATAAAAGGAACTGAAGCAGTCATAAAAGTTTTAGGAGCTGCTCTACGAATTGATTCTATTTCAGGGCAAAATCTTATCAAAATAATATCAATTCCAGCTTCTTCAGCGGCTGCGGCTTCTTTAGCAGTATTAACACATATTTGTGTTAATTTTTTTTTTCCTTTTAAATCAATTATATCTCTAATTGTATAATTTCTATAACCAGGATCTAAACTTAGGGAAAAGACTTTTTTTAATTTTTTAACCATTTTATTTTATTCTATCATATATATAAAAATATATTAACATTAGAAATACATAAATTTTAAACAAATATTAAGAAAATTTGCAGTATATAATTTCATATCTAGGATTAATTCCATATATTTATTTAGTAATTGATAAATATATATTTTTAAGAATTGAAGAAGAAATTCTTTTAAATTTTATTTTGTATTATACATTAATTATTAGTATTTTTATTGGTTCTATAAATTGGAATCTGCAAAAAAAAATTCCAAATCACCTCATTATTTATGGCTTTATACCTACAGTTTATTCTCTTGTTTTAATAATTCTAAATTTATATTCATATAATATTAAAATATTATTTTTATTGTCTGTGATTCTTTTGATTGCACAATTATTTTTTGATTTTATTTTGATATTTTCAAATGTAAGAAATAAAAAAGTTTTTTATTTTTTAAGATTGCCTCTTACTATATCAATTAGTCTAATTTTAATTATTATAGTAATTTAATTCAAATCATTTTTAATCAAATTTATCTGATATTTTCTTGCTTTTAGTACTTCAGGATTCCAATTAATATTAACATCACTCATTTTTATAAAATCATCTTTTTTAATTTCTTTTTTTATAGTTGCTCCATCAGATAACCCAAGAGGTAAAAAATTATTATTTACACTATCTCTAGAAGCTATCAATTTACCTCTTGCAGCAAAACCACCTTCTCCATCAAGAATATCTCCGATATTTAAATTTTTTTTGGCAACCGCAATTACTTCTGCATTAAAGAATTTTGTTACTCCTGTTGATTTTTTATCTAAAGCAATTGAATAAATAGTTTGAGCTAGCTCTAAACCAATATAGTGATAAGGACGCCATATAGACGAATAATTTCCAGATTTATCTGTAATCATTCCATATTCTTTAAAACATTTTTTTGTATAATTATTTTGAGCTTTAATAACAATATATACGCCCCATCTTAAATCATTAGGTATTTGTTTTTTATTTTCATCAATACTTGAAATTACTTCTACTTGTCCTTCATGGTCAATTAATCCCCCCATATCTTTTGGAATTAATTTATTAGCAATATCAAGGACTCCTACCGAAGGGTAAGATAATCCATTATTAGGACATTTTAATTCAGATGCATTTGCAACTGCGGCCATTTCGATTGAGCTTTTGTCACCTGTCACAAATGAATTAAACATTTTTGGATTCATTCCTGCTTCTTTTGCTTCTTTCTGAGTCAAACCGTAATTATGCCAAACATTATCAGGGGTAGAATATTCAAAACTAGAATGATATTTTGTACCTTTACCTGCACAAGTTACTAAGAAACCATTTAATCTCGCCCATTCTATTTGTTCTAAAATTAAAGAAGGTTGATCGCCATAAGCCATAGAATAATTTACATTATGCTTACTTGCTAAATCTGATAAATATTTTCCGCACAAAACATCAGCTTCTACATTAACCATAACTATATTTTTATTTGCTTGGATTACTTTTGATGCATGTTGCGTTCCTATAATAGGATTACCTGTCGCCTCTATATAGATTTCAATATTTCTATCTAGCGTATCATCTAAAGAATTTACAAAATTAATTTTTTTAATAGTTTCTTCATTTAAACCACTATTGATGCAATTTAATTTTGCTTTTTCAATATCTATATCTACAATTGAATCAATATTAATTTTTTTAAGTTGATTATATTGAGATAAAAACATTGAAATAAATTTTCCACATCCAATTAATGCGATATTAATCATTTCTTTATGATTTTGTAATTTCGAGTGAAGATACATTTTTATTTACTTAATTTTCTTTAAATTTTTTAATAATAAATAGAGCGCGCTATGATCTAAATCAGCATGACCTTTTGTAACTGTTAATTCATAAAGTTTTTTTATTGTTTTTGATATTGGTAAATTAACATTATAATTTTTTGCTGTTTCAATAATATTATTCATATCTTTTAATTGCGTAGAACATTTTCCTCCCGCCTCAAAATTTTTGTTTATCATTCTCTGGCCATGAATTTCTAAAATTTTACTTCCTGCAAATCCATTTTTTATAGCTTGTCTAAGAGCTTTTGCATCTACACCGGCAGCCTCAGCCATAATTATTGCCTCTGCAACAGCTCCGATCGTTATTCCCACAATTGTTTGATTAGCAAGTTTCGCAATTTGTCCGGATCCTGTTTTGCCTAAATAAGTTGGATTGCCCATACTTTTTAATAAATTTTTTGTTTTTGAAAATATTTTTTTTTGACCACCCACCATTATTGCTAATTGTCCACTTTTTGCAGCTAATGTTCCCCCAGAAACAGGTGCGTCTAAAAAATATCCACCCTTTCTTTTAACTTTTTTTTCAATCTCAATTGCTGTTTTTTGTTTAGTAGAACTCATATCAATTAGTATGTGTCCTTTTTTTATTTTTTTAGATATCTCTTTAGCAATATCTAAGCAAACTTTGTCATTAGATAGCATCATTATAATTACCTGAGATTGAGAAGGTATATCAATCAGATATTTACAAATATTAATTTTATTATTTTTAATTTTTTTTAAATTTTTTTGAGATCTATTCCAGATTGATAAAGGATAGTTGTTTTTTGCTATATTTTGTAACATTGGTAGACCCATTAAGCCTACACCAATAAAACCAACTTTAATTTTACTCATAAATAATAACTCTTATTATAAAAAAAAACATTATTCAATTTTGCAATTTACTAATTCATCTTTATCTATGAAAACAGATATAAAATCACCAACATTTACATGATATAATGAAAGTGAAGTTCCTGTTAAAATGATATTATTTTGTTTTATGGATAAACCATGTAAATTTAAGTTCTCCTGAAGCCACTTAACTGATTCAATTGCACCACCTCTCATGGCCCAAGGATTACCAAATTCAACGATTTTGCCATTTACTTTTAATATAAGGTGCTTCGCACTATCCCATTGATTAATTGGCTTTGCTATCTTTTTATCAGATAAAACTAAGCCAGCATTAAAGGCATTATTAACAATTAATTCTATAAGTGTTTTTCTTTTAGATCTAAAAATAAAATTATGAAGTTCAATAACTGGAAATGCTTTTTTTATTTTTAAATCTTCTCCAATCTCAACTGCCATCTCAGCCTCTACAGCTAAATTTTTAAAATTATTTTTTTTTAGTTTAATGCCAGAAACATAAATTTCATTTTTAAATAGTCGACCATATATAGGTCCAGCTATTCCAAATTGTTCAATAATTTTAGAGCCTGTACAGCCAACTTTATATCCTATTGCTTCATCACCTGAAGCACATCTAATTTTTGTACATTCTTTTTGGACTTCATATGCTTCATCTAAACTAAGTGTATTTTTTTCTATTGAAAAAAAAGTGCCTGGATTATTTTGCTGATAATCTTGCCACTGTCTCTTAGCTAATGATTTTAAATCGATTTTGTTCACTTTATTTAATTATTAATATATTTACAATTTTTTCCATTCTACTTTAAACATAGCTTCATTGCGGCGCATTATTGGTAGGGTAAAAGGTCCATTGTATATTGCCTTTATAGATGGACTTAAAATTTGTACTTTATCTTCAATAAGAGATGTTCTTAGAATTTGAGCATGTTTATCAAAATTTTTATCTCTTGCATTGCCAGAATATCTAATCACAGCATAATATCCTTCTTCTATATTTATAAGCTTAACTCTAGGATCGCTAGGAATAGGTGCTGTTTTTAAAGTATATTTAGAAGGAAGATAGAACTGCATTACTAATTCTGAATTGTTATCATATTGTGTAACAGGTGTAGTCATTTTTATTTTTTGTGAATCTTTGTTTGCTCCTGAAATATAATTAAAAAGATTTCGAAAACTACTATTTTGATTAGTATAGGTTGATTGAACAGCTAATCTATCTTGGTAGTGACGAATTTCATATTTATCAGTTTGATGAACTATTTTAAAAGAAGATTCCTCATAAGCCATAGCAAATGAATAACTAAATAGAATTATTATAAAAAAATACAACCTAAAAAACAAAAATTTCTTTATCATAATGATGAAAGTATATTGCCATCACCCTCAGCAAAATCATATTTTTCAAAATCTTTTTTTTTAACCCAGGCTAAATTTTCATGCTCACTAAGTTTAATAGTACCATTTTTTTGTGAACATAAATAATAATGTAAAATAATATCTATTTTTTCATCTTTATATGTTTCTTCTGCAATTTTTTTGTAAATATTTATTTCTATATTCAATTCTTCTTGAATTTCTCTTTTTAAAGCACTTTCAAAACTTTCATTTTCTTCAACTTTTCCACCAGGGAACTCATATTTTAATCCCAAGTGTTTATTTTTATTTCTTTGAACAATTAAATATTGATTATCTTTTTTAATAATTGCTGCCACAACATTTATAGATTTCATAATAATTTAAATATCCTAATTTATAATAACTCTGACTAAAAGTTATTTGTTTGATTTTTTTTCTTTTTTTTTGATTGTTTTTTTTCTTTTGTTAGTTTTTCTAGATCTTCGTTTATTATCTTACCTAACCATGTAAAATCTTTTTTGATTGGAGTAGAAACTTCCTGTTTTAAAAAATTAAAAAATTTATCCAGTATATCATTATCCTTTTTATTCATTTATAAAATCATTTGGAGAAATAAATATTTAGCTCCCTGCTGTACCTTTATATAGCTTATCTAAAATAATAAATTTTTTTAAAGCAACTGGATCTAGATCTTGTTTAGGAAGTTGATCTATTTTAAAATTATTATACTGGTCAAAACCACGGACACATACTGCACTATCATTATTATGTTTTGTTTGTTTAACGTGAGTTGCTAAATATTGAAAATTTAGACCAATGCGACGATCAGCACTTCTATTTGGTTTGGATCTGTGAAGCGTCCATCCATGATGAAATGAAGCCTCTCCTGGTAAAAGAGGGCAATGAATAGCATTCTTTTCATTTACTCTTTCTACTTTTTGTCCTTGTAAGAGAACATTATTTTTATCTTTTGTTGTGATATGTGCAATCATTCCAGATGTATGACTTTCTGGGATCATTTGCATCGCTCCACTTAATTCATTAGCTGGTGAAAGAGCCAACCAAACAGATACTTGATCATCATGACTAAATCCCCAGTACGTCAAATCTTGGTGCCAACTTACATGCGAAGGGGTTTTAGCTTCTTTAATAATAAAAGTTGAATTATGAAGAAGTATATTGGGACCAAGAATTTTTTCAACGAGATCTAAAATATTATTATCAATAGCTAGCTCATATACCCAAGTAAGAATTGTATGAACTTTTGATTTATAATGCAATGTTCCAATTTTTTTTTCTACGTCTTCTAATTTTATTCTGCATTGCGTTGCATTTTTCAAATCAATAACTGGTATTGGATATACAAAACCATCCTTCTGATATTTCTTATAAGACAAATCTAAATCATACATCGTATTATTTCATCGCCAAAAAATTAGATTGTTGATCATCATAAATTTGATGTTATAATTCTATTTCTACTGAAAACTTAGATCTTTCTTTACTTATCATGCACCTGCATTCGTAAGATAAGAAAGTGAAAATTCATCTTCCAATATTTCTTTCATAAAATCTTCAAAACCATTATCAATTCTAAAGCCTAAATATGCTTGATGATCCTCTTTTGTCTCCCATTGTTCATACAACCAACATGTTTTATTATTTTCACCAACCAAAAGTTCGATATGCTTAAAACCCTTATGAGATCTTGTTACTGAAAATCCATCGTTACCTTTTGCCCAATCAGCAAGTTTTGATGCCCCTTCTTCATGACATGGCAACTTAGCAATTACGTAAATCATTTTTAACTCCTTTATATTTTTTTATTGAATTAATTTAATGATAATATCAATTTAATCAAAAATATATCAATATTTGGCGGAGAGAGAGGGATTCGAACCCTCGAAAGTATTGCTACTTTACACGCTTTCCAAGCGTGCTGATTTTTAGAGAGTTAAGGGATTACAAAGGTTATTTAGAATAAAATATTAATTATTGATCTGGATAGTGTGCCATATGTGTGCCAAGAAAATTATCTTATTCTAGAATTATCAACCCATTCATCAAAACAAAAATCATAATCTTTATATCTAATAAAATATTTATTATTCTTATATTGAATGATTTCTCCAGGATACCAAACGTTATCAGATTTGATTTCTACTTTTTCATTTCCAGTGATTCTATTTTTTGTAATCCACTCATCCCACTCATCACCCCAACCTACATAAGAGATTTTATAAAAAATTCTATCGATCTTTTTTATTTTTGCTTCATAATTATCATTTTCCCAGACAACCGATATTAAATCGCCTTTTTCAAAATCTGTTTCGTGGATTGAATATAAATCTTTTTCACTTAATTTTTTATATTCATATTTATTGTAGTTATAATATTCTACTTCATAGATAGAATTCTTTATATCTATAACTCTAGTTATACCTTCATTAGAACAATACCATGAACCATAATTTATATTAGATTTATCTTTTATTTTTGATTTAGAAATTATTACATTCTTTAAATCTGCAGTTATAAAGTAGTCAGATTTTTGTCTTTCTCTATTTAACATTACTTCTTCAACTTCATTAATCATATCAAAAAAAGTTATTAGACCATCATTGTTTTTATCAACAATTTGCCTTCCTGAAAAAGAGTCGATTAAAGCTTGCGTATAACTCCATGAACCAGTTGAGACGTTTGAACTAGCGCTAGTTATTGCGTTAATATCTAATCCTTCTGAATTTAGTTCTCTAGCAATTTCTGCTAATAGTCCTGAATAACAAAAATCTCCTAATAATATAATTTTTTGTTTATTGTTTTTTTTCTTTAAAATATTTTTAAGTTCTGATTTTTTAATTACAGAGCAATCACTCATTAACATTCCAGGCTCTCCATCTTTTAAAACACCGTGGCCCGCAAAATAAAAAATAAACAAATTATTATTTTTTAAACTTATAATTTCATCAATTTTTTTAAGTACATTTTCATTTGTTACTTGATTATCTTTTAAAAAATAATTTTGATTTATTTGTTTAAAGTTTGCGTTAAATATTTCATATAACTCATAATCTTTTCTTTTATCTTCATCAAAACTAGTAGTATCGGTGCAATAAGAATAATCTAAAACTCCTGAAATAATATAGTTTGCATTATTTTCATAAATATTCATTTGAGCATTTGAAATACAAGGAATTATCAAAATTAAAAATAAGATAATTTTATTCATATAAAAATATAAGCTAATAAACAGTCCATAAAAAAACTATAATAATTTATTTTTTAGCAAGTGTGCCATATGTGTGCCAAAAACTCTATTAAAACCTAATTTTGTATTTTATAGTTGTAAATTTATGGCGGAGAGAGAGGGATTCGAACCCTCGGTAGTATTGCTACTACACACGCTTTCCAAGCGTGCTGATTAAAAACAAAGTGTAGGGTTTCTAGGAAAAATTAAACGTTAAAATTTAAATATCGGGTGTGTAAGTAGGGCGTATGTGCGCCGAGAAATTTTAATTATTTTCTTTAAATTTTCCGTTAACCCACTCACCTTTCTTTGATGTTCCATCATGATAAAAAATTGTTCCTTGTCCATGAAATAAATTATCTTTGAAAGATCCCTCATAAAATTTAGTTTCTTCCGGGGGAAAATCTTGGTCATTGATACTTTGCCAAAAAGTTTTTGGTATCACGTCTTTCTTTATTCTAATATAACTCAGCACTCCCTCACCGTTAGCTTTTCCATTTTTCATCTCGCCAACATATTTTTTTGCTTCAAAAGGATGTGTATCGTAGTTTCGTAAATCACCAATATTTGTATACTCTCCCTTTTCAATCAGTGTTCCTTTTCCATGCATTATGCCATCTTTCCACATTCCATAATATATTTGAGAACCATCATCATCTTGATCGTGCTTTCTTCCCGAAACCATCTGTCCATAACCATCGGGTATCCCAGAACTATCTATCTTGATTCTCCAATCTTTAGATATTTTGATATTATCTATTTTGGTACCTCCTTCATAAATATCATTGTTTGGAAAAACTTTGCATTCATGTATGTAGTCAATTTTAGTTAATTCGCCTTTTACCCAAGTGCCCCTAATCCATTTTTCGTTATTCGGATCATGATAATGATATGATCCTTCATTATGAGGATAATAAAGAGTTCCAGGGAGTTTTTTAGAATCTATTTTTTTGCCTTCTATAGAATTTTTAATTTGTTTTCTAAAAGCGTGACTAAACAATTCATTATATAAAACTTCACCAAAATAATGTCCTTCATCATAATCTAATCTTCCTTCAACCATAATATTATTTTCAAAAATCATTCCTTCAGCATGTATCTCAAAATCTTCTTCTTCTTCACCTTCTTCACTTTCTGTTCCATTTATAACATCATAATGAATCCTGAAAAAGCGTCCGTCCCAAAGACCTTCTTTAAAGTTACCCCTAATAGACATTTCCAAAACATCTTGGTCAAAATCTTTTGGCTCACTTTCTTTTAAAGAAAATTCTATAAGTGGCTGAAGATATTCGGAGGTAAGTGTGTGGCTAGATAAATGTTTGTACTCACCTTCCTTTGATTCCTTGTTTCTTAGTTTTTTAATTAATTCTTTAAATAATATTTCTCCATATATATTGAATGTACCTTGTCCATGGGGCAAGCCATCCTTAACTTCACCAACATATTCTAAATGCATTAAATAATCGTATTTTAATTTAACTATATTGGTCATTTAATTTCTATGACATGTTCCGTCATACAAATATACATTCGAATGAGCCAAACGATCTACTTCATTATTACCTTTTCCTATTGTTTCTTGCAATAAAACAAATCTTAATTTATCACTTGCTTTAAAAAGTTTTAAATATCCATTCAGAGTAGTCCATGGACCATAAGGATCAGATGATCCTTTCATAGAATCCCATAACCATAAATCGGTTGCTAGTCCGGTCTCAAAAAAATATTCATTTTCTTTTTTAAATATTTTAAGTTTAAAATGATTATTTTCATTGTTTAAATTAAATACTGAAGATTTTTTATTCGGATAGTATTCAACTCCAACTAAATCATTTGCTATACAATAATATTTAGCCACTAAAGTCTTTCCTAAAACATTATTTGCAAAAAAAAACAACATTAATAAAATGGCTATATTGATAAACTTTTGCATCAAGATAATATTACCACCAACTATATAAAATGTAGATAAAAAATAGGTTGCAAAGTGCGCCGTATGTGTGTCGAAACATATTTTTGCTGAAAAATTGTTAAAGGAAAATCTTAATTTATGGCGGAGAGAGAGGGATTCGAACCCTCGATAGTGTTGCCACTATACACGCTTTCCAAGCGTGCTGATTTTATAAATTTCTACAAAAAACAAAGATTATTTAGGGTTAATTTATAGTTTTTAACTTAGGTAGTGAGACCAAAGTAAGACCAAATTAATTTACAAAAACAATACAAAGAATATTGTAATCTTTAAATAATTTAAACAAAGGATTAAAAATGAAAAAAGTAACTTATGAAATAAAATTAGAAAAATCGGTTAAACTAATTCTTGCTGTTTTTGCAATAGGTATAGTCTTAAACGCATTTTCTTTTCCAATAGTAAACGAACTATTTGGTGTAAAAGAAGCATTTGCAGAATATCTATCAGGAACTATTACTATTAATCATCGAGGAGGTATTTCCTTGTATTAAAATAATATTTTATTTATTCTTAAAATGAGACCTATGTGAGACCAGATTTAAAATTACAGAAAAATCGTTAAAGAAAAAATTAAGTTTTTGGCGGAGAGAGAGGGATTCGAACCCTCGGTAGTATTGCTACTACACACGCTTTCCAAGCGTGCTGATTAAAAACAAAGTGTAAGGTTTCTAGGAAAAATTAAACGTGAAAATGTAAATACCGGGTGTCTAAGTGCGCCGTATGTGCGCCGAGAAATTTTAATTATTTTGCTGTCCAACCACCATCTATTACTAATGATGAGCCAGTAATCATTGATGATGCATTGGAGGCTAGATACACTACAGCTGTAGCAATATCGCTTTCTGAACCTATTCTGCCTAAAGGAATGTTTTTTAATACAGATTTCATAAATTCTTTATCTTTAAAAAACTTTTCAACCATTGGCGTTTTAACAAATGTGGGACAAACTGAATTGACACGAATATTATGTTTAGCTAAATCCACAGCCATTCCTTTGGTTAATCCTTCAATTCCAAATTTCGTCATATTGTAAACACTTCGGCGTGGAGCTCCTACTTTTCCTAATTGAGAAGACATATTTATTATGGAAGCCCCAACTTTCTTTCGATTTTTGGATCTTAGCATTATTTTTGAAGCCAATTGTGCAATATGAAATGCGGCTTTAATATTCAAATCAACAACATCATCCATATCTTTTTTTTTAATTTTTGTAAAATATTCAGGTCTATTAGTTCCAGCATTATTAACAAGAATATCTAACTTAGATATGGAGGAAAAAGTTTTTTTTACATCTTCATAATTTGTTACATCACATACGATTGATCGACATTTTCTATTTAATTTTATTATTTGTTTTTCAACTTTTGTTAAGTCAGTTTTGGTACGACTTAATATAATGAGATTGGCTCCTGCCTCAGCCAAAGCAATAGCACATGCTTTTCCCAAACCTTTTCCTGCTCCCGTTACTAATGCAGTTTTGTTTTTGACTTCAAATTTTTGTAAATACATTTCTTCTATATCAATATTTATTTAATTAAATCAAGTCCTTGAGAAATGTTAATATCACCAACATTTCTTGCTTTGTTAAATTCTTTTATTCTATCAAAAACATTAACGCCTATTTGCTGATAAACATCCAGAAGATCTACTAAAACCCAATTCTCCCTTATAAGATTATTTTCAACTCTCCAAAAATCTAAACTCCGCATTTCTATAATCTGGTTTGAAGGAGCAATACCCATCCATCCATCTTGTGATATTGTAGATCGCATATTTGGCCAACCAGTTTCACAGACATAATCTCCTTCATATATCCAATGAGTTAGCATATCCTTCAATCCCTCATTTTTTAAGCTATCATTTGATGAACCTCCCTTTCTATCCGGCATTGCACGTAAGAAGGGTATTTGATGCCAATGGCGAAATCCTGCTATACCTCTTCCAGTTCCAATTCCAGCTGGTCCATACCAATTAAATCTGGGGTGCCAATACTTATCTAAATTCATAACTTGTGGATCTGGATTACTAGGGTGTAAAACCATGTCTTGAAGCATATTAATCACAAGATCAAAATTTTTTGATCCATCGCCTTTTATTTTTAAACCGTCTCCGGTCATCGGAGATGGTGTACATAAAAAAGATCCTAGCTGAGGACTCATTGGCCATGCATTGGCCTGGATCATCAGTTCAGGTAGATCCCATATTGATTGCATTTCTATAATCTGATTATTTTCAATTTGGAAAAACTCATGATAACGCATATGAACTAAATTACCAGTTGGTGGAATATCTAAAAATGATTTTAAAAATGTTCCCATATAATTACCCATAGTACCTACCCAGTGTTTATCTTCAGGTGTTGTGCCTGCCATAACAATCATATCTCTTCTTTCAAGATCTGGAATACTTTCTAAAAGAGGATTGATACAATTAGATAAAAAATTATCTAATCCATTAAACGTTCCAAAGGGATAACAGAATTGAAACACAGAATGTTCTGAGAAGTATTTAGTTAGAGAATTATTTATTGAATTTTTATTAAAATTTTGAGTAGCTATTTGATAATCTTCAAAGTATTTTTTTAATTGCTCTGATTTCATTACTTTTAACCTTTTACTGCTCCAGCTGTTAATCCACTAACAATCTGTCTTTGAAAAAACAGTACAAAAAAGAATAATGGAGCAGTTGCTGAAACAACGGCTGCTACAGCATACATTACTTTACCTTCTTCTTGGACAGTACCTAGAAAACTTGCAATTGCTGGAATCATTGTTTCATTTTCATCTGAAAGCAACATGGATGTAACTGTAAAATCATTGTAAGCAAGAAGGAAACTAAATAATCCAGTAGTGATTACCCCTGGCCACATTATAGGAATGATCACATATCTAAATGCTTGAAATCTATTACAACCATCGCACATAGCGCTTTCATCTAAATCTTTTGGTATGTTTAAAAAAAATGAATGTAGCATCCACAGAGTAAAAGGTTGGTTAATTGCAACAAGCACAATTATTGTTGTAGGCAAAATTCCCCAAACATTCCATGCAAAAAAAGGTTGAAGATATCCTGAAATCAAAGTCATATGAGGCATCGCACGAAAGATCAGACCTGCCATTAAAATCCAGAAGGCATAACGATAAGTAGACCTTGCAAGAGCATAACCACCTAAAGTTCCAAAAGTAAGAGAAATTAAAACTGTAAAAAATACTACTATGCTTGTATTAATAACGGCACGCCAAAATTCTTCTTCAATCCAAGAGCCATAATATCCATCCATAGTAAAAAAACCGCCTGTTTGTTTTTCAGTATGAAAGCCAAATATTGCATTTGACCAATCAGCTTTTGAAAAAAAATCAGCTTGTACTTTGAAAGATCCCCACAATGTCCAAATAAAAGGAAACATAGCAATAACCAACCACAGAGCCACAAATATAAAAGCAATAATACGAACTGGGGTTAATTTATTTTCAATTTTTGTATTCACAAATTCCTAACCTTTATTTTTTTCTTTAAAATCTCGCCATGTTCGAATTAGTACGGGCAAGAGTAAAATTGCTACACCAAAAATAGTAACCATAGATGTAGCACCTGCGGCGTTATAGAGAGGGTAAGCACTTTCTCGCAAATGATTCCATATTAACCACGATATTGAGGTGGCGTGCGCTTCTGCTCTAAAACCTATGATTGGTTCAAAAACTCTAAAATTATCCATCAAAAGTATTAAAGTGATGAAAATAGCAAGTGGCATTAAATGAGGAATAACAACGTGGCGTATTCTTTGAAATTTTGATGCGCCATCTATTGTTGCCGCCTCTATTGTTTCTTGAGGAACCGTTTGAAGACCTGCATAAAAAACAATAAAACTAAAAGGCATCAAATGCCAAATACCGTATACCATCAACATAATCCAGGTAAGCACAGGTGATGCTTTCAAGCTAAGAGAATTATCATTAAATATTTTTTGGAGTGTAGCCCCAATCACACCATCACCGTCAACCATCCAGAAAAGTATCAATGAACCAACAAGAGGTGTAACTATCATTGGAAGAAGAGATGCAAAAATTGTTGGACCTTTAAACATCTTTGGAAGATTATTAACTCCAACGGCAACTAAAAAACCAAGAAATAAGACAAAAGGAGTAACTACGAAGGTGTAAGTAAGAGTGAAACTGAGCGCTCTATATAGGGGGTAATTATATAATTTTTTAGTAAAAACTGTAAAACTATCCGAGCTCTTCCAAGCTTCTCCTACTTCATCAAATGCAAAATGCATTCTGTTTGAATATGTTTTAAATCCATTAAATTTACCAAGAGGTGCTTTTTCTTTTAACTTTGCGGAAGCTTCAGTATCCACAGCTGTTGTTGTCTCACATCCAAAAGGATCACAATTTTCTGTAACAATTATTACTTGTTTATGCTCAATATGCAGAGATTGAATAAAAACAGAAACTATAGGTATTGCAATAAATAAAAACATTACACTTAATGAAGGAAGAGAAAATAATAAGAATGTGCTGTGCTTCATTATGCGATTTTAAATTACATAGAAAGATACAAGGGGTTTTCAAATTTGAAAACCCCTTTTTACTGATTTATTTATATTGACTACAGATAACCTGCGTCTTTAGCAGCTGTTTCGTAAACAGCCTCTACATCACTAAGTGCTTGTTCAGCGCTCTCAGATCCCTTTAAAAAATCAACTAGCTCTGCACCTAATGCATTGTGCAATAATCCCATTTGAGCAAACATCGGGTAAGATTTAGCACCGCCTTGAGCAGTTGCAGAAACTCCTGCTGCAGCTGGACCAGGTTTAAAACCATCAATTAACCAAATTGCATCATCATTATTAGCAGCAACCATTTCTGAAGTCATACCACTTACAAGTGCTGCAAACGTTGCTTCTGCTTCACTGTCAGACACGTTAGTAGCTATAGTTATTCCATCCCACCATAGAGTTGCTCCTGGTATTGAGCCACCAGTAACAGTTGGAGCTGCAGATAAAACAGTATTTGAAGTCACTTCAGCTGAAGAACCTTCATTATCTAGTATAACTCCTCCACGAGAACCCCACATAAAGCCAATTGCCGCTTGACCAGCTTCCCATAATCCTTGCGTATCATCAGATGCCTGCGTTAAATGATCAGGGTGAGCATACTCTACAAGAGCTTTCATTGTTTCTAGAGCAGCAACACCTTTGGCATTATTAATAGATGCTTCAGCACTACCAGGCTTAAAGAATTCTCCACCATGTGCTAGGTATATAGTGTTAAATACTTCACCAACATTCCATCCGACTTTGAGATTCATTACAAGTGGATGCTCCATGATACCAGCTGCACGTATCTTTTCAGCAGCAGATATTACTTCATCATAAGTTGCTGGTATTCCATCAACCCCAGATTTTTCTAAAATATCTGTTCTATAATACATGTGCTGAGAATTTGCCATAAACGCTATTGCCATTATTTTTCCATCAATAGTTATCAGTTGGTTAGATTTTAAGTGACCACCATATTTTTCAACTAAATCATCTAATGGTCTAACAAGTCCATCGTTCATTAATTGAACTAGGGTAGAGTTAGCTACAATAACTGAAGTATACTCTGCTGGATTTGGTGTTTGAGCAGCATTCATTATTTGACGTGCTTCGGTAGTATGATTTCGATTGAATTCAGAAGCAGATCCTGCACAATTACTTTCAGCAGAATTTGCTATTGCGTGAATTGCTGGAAAATCACTTGCTAGAATTCGGATTGATTGCCCATTCGGTCCACAATCAGCTGCATACAAAGATGAGCTGAAAAATAGGGAAATAAATCCAACTAATATTAGTTTTTTAAATAACATTTTTCCTCCTTATTAATTACCCTTAAAATAAATTGTTATATTAAGAGAATTAATATTATAAATATTTATAATAAATATATTGCATTGTTTTGAATAAATATGCAATGTAATGAATAATATTTCGGTGGATAAAGGCATAAATGAAAACTAAATTAAAGAATCCAACATCCCAGAATGTGGCCACATTAGCTGGTGTATCCCAGTCAGCAGTCTCTCGGTGCTTCACCAAAGGAGCCAGTATCTCAAATCGCACAAAATTACGCGTCATCGAAGCTGCTAAAAAATTGGGCTATAAACATCAAACTATTCAGCATTCTTTTTCTTCATCAGTGGATGGTGGGCTAGTGGGCGTAATATTACCCTATATCACCAATAGATATTATCCTGAAGTCCTAACTGAATTACATGAGGCTCTTCGAATGAGTGGGTACAGGATACTTTTAATTACAACCGATGATGGTGAAGAACTTGATAACAACTTAATTCAACCTTACCTAAAAGAGAGATTAGTTGCGATTGTTTCGGCTACAAAGCCTACGGATGCATTTGTAGAAAATTGTTTATCCAAACAAATTCAACTTATCGCTTTTAATAGAAATTGGAAAATACCCACATTGAGTTCTGTAGCTTGTGATCACAGATATGGGGGAGAAGCAGCGGCAGAACATTTCATTACCAATGGACATATTAATATAGGAATGGTTGAAGGACCAACTGGATCCTTTGTAAGTAATGAAAGATGTAAAGGTTTTAAAAACCATTTTAAAAATTTAAACAAAATTAAATTTTTTCATGAAAAAGGAAATTTTACATATGAAGGAGGTTTCGAGTCAGCAAAAAAACTTTTAAAAAAAAATATTACAGCATTGTTTTGTGCTGACGATACTATGGCTTTTGGTTGCCTTGATTATATTAAAGAAAATACAAAATTAAATATCCCAAAAGAAATAGAGGTAATTGGATATGATGACATATCAACAGCAAATTGGTATTCATATAATTTAACAACAATTAGACAACCTATTAGACAAATGTCAAAGCTTGTTACCCAAATTATAGATGATAATATAAAGGATCCAGAATTTGAGCCTGTTAATCATGTAATACAGGGCAAATTTATTTATCGAAATACAACTAGATAAAAAAATTAACAATTCAAATTATATTTGAGGCTATTTTAGCACCTTTAACTAGGGAGCCTAATTTTTCATAACAAATTTTCTCGTCAACTTTTCCAAATCCAGCAAATGTACTAAAACCACAATCTGTACCTGCCATAATCTGATCTTTTGGAACAACACTTGCAAATTGTCTAAGTCGATCTGAAACAACTTCAGGATGTTCAACAAAATTTGATGTCGAGTCAATAACCCCTGGAACAATAACTTTATCTTTTGGTAATTTAATATTCTCAAACACCTTCCATTCATGAGCATGTCTTGGATTTGAAGACTCAATTAACAGGTATTTAGTTTTAGCTTTTAGAACAATTGGTAAAATTTTTTCCAAAGCAACATCAAAAGTATGAGGCCCTTCATAATTACCCCAGCAAATATGAATTCTAATTTGATCCTGTGGAACTGCTGCGAGAGAAGCATTGAGAGCTTCAATTTGTTTTTCAGCGCGATGTAAAAAACTTTTTTCATCCATATCTTTGAAATTCATATGCCTAGCTAAAGCCAAATCAGGACAATCAATTTGTAAATATAAATTTTTTGATGTAATTGTTTCATATTCATCAGACATTATTGAAGATAGTTTTTCAAGATACTCATCATCATTTTTATAATATTTGTTTGGTAAAAAAACATTTATAACCCCTGGTGAAGCAGAGTTCATAAAGCCGTTTTTATGGTTGTTTGATTTAAGAGCAGATGTAAAATTATTTATATCTTTTAAAAGGTCACTATTTTTTTTAAGTGACAGCTCTCCAGTACAACAGGGACGGGTATAAGTAGGCGTTCCACCACTTTTGGCAATTTTTTCTTTATATTCGGGAAATGCATCCAAATCAGCAGGAGCTCTTCTTTCACTTTCTCCAGAAAAGCCATTTATTCTCTCTTTGACATAGGTAGCATAACTGATTTTACTCATTTCCCCATCACTGATAAAATCAATACCAATATCTAATTGTTTTTTTACAATTTCATGCACATTTTGAGATACTACTTCATCAAACTCATTTAAATTAAAACTTTCTCCCTTATCTTTAGCAAAAAGAAATTCAGATAATGTTTTTGAACGTGGTAAACTTCCAACATGGGTTGTTAAAATTTTCGTATTCAATGTTTATCTATCCTTAACCAGTTTTCATTAAAATTTGTTTCCATATTGCAGTTTCATCAAATAAAACCCACTCATTTTTTATACCTCTGGGACCAAATTCTGCATGAGAAATTCCCATTACATAAACTTTTGTTTGACTAGGATTGCCAAAATACCCAGGACCAGAGTGGATACCATTTAAAGACCATCTTATCGCTGCTTTTCTATATGCTGCAGGCTCATCCAGATAACTGACATGTTCAATTTTAAATGTCGCTTCAGGAAAGGAAGAAAAAATTGATGACCAAAAAGATTTAACCTCGTCTACTCCATACGCTTTAAGACCACTAGGTTGTTCTTGATTAATAGATCTGTCATAAAATTTTTCAATACTATCCAAATCCTTTTGAAATATAGTTTTTAATATTTCAGCATATTCATAACCAGTGTTATTTTTAGGCAAACTTAACTGGGTATATTTTAAATCTAGAGGTGTATTTTGATTAAAAGGTATAGAGCATTTTGTTACACCGCCTTGCTTATCAATTAATGTTTTAGCATAGGTTTTTGGATCTAAATTTAACTGTCTGACTATTGCTCCCTGATCTCTAACCAACCATTCATCATAAACTTGATTATTTTTACAAGCACAATCTGCTATAACTCTGTAAGATATTTTAATTCCTGTGGCTTTTCCGTAAACTCCATCATTTAGATGAGTCGCTTTTGTTAAAATACGATGCGAAGATAAATAACCATCATTTTCATTACCTATAAAAATAACATCCTCTCCAAGAAGTTGCCGATCTGGAAATTCGTCAAGCGTAGCATAAGTTGCTTTTACTACTTTATCAGGTCCGTAGATAACTCCATCAGGAGATCTTACCGGAATTCCCTTTGCATAATACTCCCTAATTGACTCAACATCTTTATCCTCCCAAATCTGATAGGTAATCTTAAGAATATAATCAGGCAGATCTTTAAATTTTTTATCAAAACCCTTCATATTTTTAATAAATTAATTTGATTGCCTAACGATAAATAAACTACCCTCATCATTGCTTATCTGTTTTACACTTCTTGTAGAATTCTTTGGAGCAGAGAAACTATCACGTGGTTCGAGAATAACTTTCTCATCATTACATGTGACTTCCCACTTGCCATTTAAACAATTATAAACTTCAGATGAATTAATAGAATACGCATGCATATGGGCTGAAACACCTTTTAATAGAGTCAATCCAAAGCCTGTTTTGTGAGGAATTTTAGGTTCAATTTTTTTTCCATGTATTTCAAATGAATCTAAATAATTAATTATTGAATTTGAATTATAATGTTCATCATCAACATAATTTTTATTATCATTATAACGAATAACAAATTTCTCAATTTCATCTGAGGTATAATGGTCAAAGCTTTCCAGTTCCTTATCTTCAAGAGGTTTTGTTACTAACTTACCCTCAGGCACTTTTTGCTTATTAAGATCAACCAATGAACGATCTTCCATTAATAACATTCCTGATTCATTTGCTTCTTTCAATAATCTTGGAGTCCACGTAATAACACCTGGATCATCTTCACCTAGCGCAACAAACATAAGGGCTTCTTCATCACTAACATTTTGAAATCCTCTAAACATATTAGTAGGAAATGATGCTACATCTCCTTTGCTAAGAATTACTTCGCCCTCTTCGCCATTTACTCCCCAATAAAAACGCCATGAACCAGCATGTATAATAAACACCTCGGCAGTTGTATGACTATGCAATCCTGAACCATTCATTGGGGCAGCACTTACAGCCCCGATATTAAATCCGTGAGCTTCAGCAATTTTTACATTTTGCTTAGAATCTTCACTTACCCCTGGTCCGACAATTGAATAATTTTTTCTATCCTGATGACCTTTTAACTTACCTTCTACAAAAGGGATCTTACTGGGAATAAGATCATTAAATCTTGCTAGACGTTTTTCTATATCTATTGACATTTTAGGAAAAATTATATTTTATTCATTTTTAATGAATAATATTCAAAATATTGAATAAATCAATTTAAAATTTGCCTAATTGTGAGTAACTAAAATTTAAATAATTATGACAAACATTGAAAATTTTAATACTGGAATAAAAAAAGAGGGAAGTACTGAAGTCATTAATTTAGATCCAAAGATAAATTTAGCAAATAAAAAAAAAATTAGAATTCTTCTAAAAAATATAGCTGAATCCAATTTAGAAAATATTAATAAAAATATTAGTGATGCGTATCATGATGATGCGGTAATAAGAGCATTCCATCCACTTAATGACTTAAAAGGAATTTCTGAAATAACAGAAAAATTATGGAAACCACTTATAAATGCATTTCCTGATCTTGAAAGAAGGGATAATCTAATTCTTGGAGGATCTTTTCAAGATAAAATTTTTGTTTCTACAGTAGCTCATTTAACAGGGACTTTTGTAAATCCATGGCTTAATGTTCCTGCTCATGCCAAAACAATTCATCTTAGAATATGTGAAGCGCATGAAATCAAAGATAATAAAATTATTCAATCTCACATTTTAATTGATACTTTAGATTTTATTCGTCAGGCTGGATTTTGGCCAGTAAATAAATCTCTAGGCGCGGAAGGTATGTGGCCAGGGCCAATAACCGGTGATGGTACAACATTTGAAAATATGGATAATGAATTATCAATTAAATCTATGGAGCAAGCTTTAACAATGCAAAGAAGTTTAAACATCAAACCTGAAACTGATCCTGGATCTAATTATGAATATATAAGAGAGAAATTATTAAATCATGCACAAAAAGATTTCTGGCATCCTAAAATGATGTGGTATGGTCCTAGCGGTATAGGTACTGCAAGAGGGCTAAAAGGATATGTTGATCATCATCAATTACCATTTCGACTAACATTTAAGGAAAGAGACTATTGGAAAATAGGACACTATATTGAAATTGCAGATGGCAATTTTTCGATGACATCAGGTTGGCACAGCATAGAGTGTAAGCATGGTTCAAAAGAATGGCTTGGATATGAAGGCACAGGCAAATCAGTAACAATGAGAGTTATGGATTTTTATTTACATCACGAAGGATTAATAAGAGAAAACTGGGTGCCCATTGATATTGCACACATACTTAACCAGATAGACGTTGATATATTTGATTTAATACATAAAAAATAACTTATGACTATTCAATATTTGAAAAAAGGAATTGCTGAACAAGAACGATCAGCTGAGAATGATAAAGTTAAAAACATTGTTGAAGAAACATTAAAAAAAATAGAACAACAAGGTGACCAATATGTTAGAGAATTGTCAGAGAAATTTGATAATTATTCCCCAACAAGTTTTAGGTTAATAGATTCCGAGATTCAAAATTTAATTAGTAAGGTATCTGAAGATGACATTGAGGACATCAAATTTGCGCAAAAACAAATAAGACAATTTGCAGAAGCACAACTTGCAACATTAAAGGAATTAGAAGTTGAAACACTACCTGGAGTGATATTAGGTCACAAAAATATTCCAGTACAATCAGTTGGCTGTTATGTTCCTGCAGGAAAATTTCCTATGGTAGCATCCGCACACATGTCTGTAGTAACAGCATCTGTTGCAGATGTCCCTAGAATAGTAGCTACTACATCTCCATTTCAAAGCAAACCTAATCCAGCAGTAATTGCGGCTATGCATTTAGGTGGAGCCCATGAGATATATGTATTAGGTGGTATGCAAGGTATAGGTGCAATGGCAATAGGAACTGAAACAATAAAACCAGTTGATATGCTTGTTGGTCCTGGTAACGCTTATGTTGCTGAAGCTAAAAGACAATTATTTGGAAAAGTGGGGATTGATTTATTTGCTGGCCCAACGGAAACAATGGTTATTGCAGATGATACTGTAGATGGAGAATTATGTGCTACTGATCTTTTAGGGCAAGCTGAACATGGATATAATTCACCCGCAGTTCTAATTACAAATTCAAAAAATTTAGCAGAGTCTACTCTATTAGAGATTGAAAGAATTCTTCAAATTTTACCAACTAAAGAAACAGCAAGTATAAGTTGGAGAGATTACGGTGCAGTTATACTTTGTGATTCGTACGAAGAAATGCTTGATAAAGCAAATGAAATTGCCTCGGAACATGTGCAAGTGATGACAAAAAAAGATGATTGGTTTTTGGAAAATATGAAATCTTACGGTGCATTATTTCTTGGCCCAAGAACCAATGTTGCAAATGGTGACAAAGTGATTGGAACAAACCATACCCTACCTACTAAAAAAGCCGGACGTTATACTGGCGGATTATGGGTGGGTAAATTTATCAAAACACACACATATCAAAAAGTTTTAACAGATGAAGCTGCGACCTTAATAGGTGAGTATGGCTCTAGACTTTCATATTTAGAAGGTTTTCTTGGTCATGCCGAACAATGCAACATACGTCTAAGACGTTATGGCGGAAGAAATATAGAATATGCAAAAGCAGCAAAAAAAATTAAAAACTAGAAGATAACCATAAATGACATCCGAAAAAACCAATTCAAATTCTAAAACAGTTTTAGTGGTCGGGGCTACAGGAAATACAGGTTTCCCTCTTGTAAAACAGCTGCTTGTCCGCGGCTATAGCCTTCGAATTATTGTTCGGTCACTCGATAAATTTCCACAAGAACTTCTTGAAAATCCAAAGCTTAAAATCATAAAAGCAAGTTTGCTTGATCTGAGTGACGAACAAATGTTGGAAGCCGTAAAAGGTTGTGCTGCTGTGGCTTGCTGCTTAGGTCACACAATGAGTTTTAAAGGAATATTTGGCAAGCCCAGAACGCTTGTTCTGGAAGCAGTCAAACGTCTATGTGTAGCTATTAAAGCTACTCATTCTCTAGATAAAACAAAATTTTTATTAATGAACACCGTAGGTAATCGCAATCCTGGTGAGAGAGTAACCACGAGCGAAAAAGTTATTTTATCTCTGTTACGCAACCTCATACCACCACATTATGATAATGAAGCCTCCGCTGCTTTTTTGAGAGATAACATTGGTTCAGAAAATGAATTTATTGAATGGGTAGTGGTCCGACCAGACGGACTCATTAATGCTGAAATTTCGAACTATGAAGTAGTAGCGACACCTCCTCAAACTATTTTTAATGGACTTACTACTACACGAGCAAACGTCGCTCATTTTATGTGTGAGTGCATTGAACAACCTAATCTGTGGTTCCAGTGGAAAGGTAAAATGCCTGTGGTTTTTAATAAAAAAATAAAATGATTCTTCCAAGAGGATTCATTTTAAAACTCCTACCACCAACCACGAGAAATGTTGAGGATATTATTTATTCCTATGATTTATTCTTTTTTTTAGATTGTTTTTTGTCTTTTGTAAGTTTTTCCAAGTCCTTAGTTATAGTCTTGGCCAGCCATGTAAAATCTTTTTTTATAGGAGGTACTACATCTTTTTCTATGAATTTTAAAAATTTATCTATTATTTTATTATCCATAAGTTCTTACTTTCAAAATCATCCTACCACCAACCACGAGGGATGTTGATAGGTAATTGATTGAATTAAAGATTAAGTTAATCTATATCCCCGATTAATGACACCCGAAAAAAACCAATTAAGAAAATATAAATAACATACTTTTCAAAGATGAAAAAGAATGTGTAAGTGCGCCGTATGTGCGCCGAAACATATTTTTGTTGAAAAATCGTTAAAGAAAAATCCTAGTTTATGGCGGAGAGAGAGGGATTCGAACCCTCGATAGTGTTGCCACTATACACGCTTTCCAAGCGTGCTGATTAAATACAAAGTTTAGGTTTTCTAGGAAAAATTAAACGTGAAGTTGCAAATAATGAGTGAGTAAGTGCAACCAATGTGCAACCAAAAAATTATTTTAATAAAGAATAATTTAAATATTGGTGATAAGATTATTCAATGAGATATTTTGCATTATTTTTGCTTACTTGTTTTGTATTGATAATTTCCTTTAATTTGAAAGCTATAGAGTGTCCTAAAGAACCAATAGATTCAAAACTTGAAGGTACAATTGAAAATCTAGTTTCAGAAAATTCAGAAAATTTACAACCAAACAAAAAATGGGAAGATCTAACTCAAGAAGAAAAAGATTTTTGTACAAAAAAAAGTGAGGAAGCATTTGAAGAGTTTAAAGAACAACAAAAGTACGAAAAATATACATCTAAACCCGCTTTAATTTTCTTATCGGGTATTCTTTTAATAATTTATATTATTTTCCGTTTAATAAGATATTTTTTAAAACGCCGAACTTAATTTTTCATTTTAATTAGATTGATCTCTTAAAAAAAGAAACAAAGTAGTAATAGAAATTAAAAGAAATTGAGTTAAGCCCCAATCAATCGATCCAATTGCTCCACCAACATTACTTAAATAAAGCTGAATTGGTAAAAGAAAACTAATATATAAATAACCAATTGTGATCAAAATAGGCAAAATCATTGAAGCAACAAGATTAAAACTTTTATATCTAGAAATAATAAATGCGGATAATGATCCGTTGATCACACCTAAAATTAAAAAAGCAATAATATAAGAAGTGCTATTTCGAGGTATATAATTTTCTAATTTATTTAATAAATTTATGTCACTATGAATTGTAAAATTATTGTCAACAATAGCAACGATTATACAAAAAAATACGGATAAAAAAATACTAACAATCACATTAACCATAAATTATTTTTTTCTAAAAATTTTAATTAAAATTATTGGACCTACTATTATGGCAATTAATATCCATAAAATAGGTAAGGCTCTATCTTTAATCCACATAAATTCTTCAAATTGTTTTTTATCTTCCGCTATTTTTTTTATTGTATCTTTATTTAGCAATCGATCTTTTTTACAATACCTTATTTGTTCTTCACTAAGATTTAATCTTTCATAAGCTTGATCAAACGTTTCACCTAAATTTTTTTTAGGACAATCAAAATTTTCAATAGCATTAACGTTTATGGTTAATAAAAATAAAAAGAAAGTAAGAGAAATAATTATATTCACAAATAATATCATATCACTAAATTGCCAAAATGATTATAAAAAGTATGCTATCAAGTGCAACCTATGTGCAACCAAACGTTTTTTTTTTGAAAAATCGTTAAAGAAAAATCTTAATTTATGGCGGAGAGAGAGGGATTCGAACCCTCGATAGTGTTGCCACTATACACGCTTTCCAAGCGGGCGCCTTCAACCACTCGGCCACCTCTCCTACTTATATTTCCTATGATTTATCACAATAATTTTGTTGTTAATAGGTTTTCTTCTTAACACAAACGTGATCAGAATGTGATCAAGTATATAAATTTATTTTATTAATCAAAAGCACTAAAAATCCAATTCAAAGCTAAGAATAAAACAAAAATAATAACAAATGCAATACCTCCTGTGGAATAATTAGGATTATTAAAAGTAGCAAAAAAAAATTAATAATTAATTATCTGATAAAGAATTTGAAATGCAGACTCTATTAAAATTACCACCTCTATTATATTTGGTATATTTTTCTCCTCCAAGACCAAAAATTATACATTTTGTAGGCTCTAGATTAAGTTCTTTGCACATTTCATAATATTTATTTTCAAATGTATCCCAATTGTAATCTGAATCAAAATTTTCAAATATCTTTTCAGCTACTGCCATTGAATATAAATTGACACAACTCCATTTATTGTAAATATCGATTGAATCATCTTCATCTATTTTTTTTAACCTTAAACCACAACGTAATTTATCTATTCCCCAAAAACCTTTACTTAAAGAAAAAGTGATACATTCAATGGAAGGTTGATTAAAATCAAATTCAATATCTTTAGCTATGACCATATACGCACAGTCAATACATACTGGAACTCCCAATGCATTACATTTCTCAAGAATAATTTTTGTCATAGGGTGAATATCGCCACTATCACTAAATGGTAAACTAATTATAACAGCATCATTTTTTTTAATATCTTCTTCTTCAATATATTTCCATGCAATTGAATTATTTCTCCAATTCAGTCTATGAAATAAATACTCTCCCTTAAAACATCTAAATCTTTTACTATGATATTTAGAAAAAAAATTACTGAATGTTTCTGTAGTTCCATAAGTAAAAGTTATCTCTTTGAAATCACTTAAATTTTTCAAATTATTTCTTTTTGAACTGATTATCCAATTAAAATATTTATTTCTATATCTTTCAATAGTATCATAATCAAATATAGAGTTAATGGTATTAATATTTAAGTTGTTCCAAAACTCCAAAATTTTTTTATGCGGTATTGGCATTGCATTTTTAGTAATAAGACCTTGATTAATTGATTTATCACTAATTTGTTCGTATTTCATTGAATCTAAATTGATATTTTGTGATTAATTTATTCTATCTATCATTTTTTATAAATATGTTAAATTTTATTTATTAATAATAAATATTCTGATATGAGTATATACTATCTTTTACAATACATTATCTAACATATTTAACATTATGAATAATAAAAATTATACATACATAGGAAGAGTTAAGGGTAATTTTTCTAAGATAGATGACCTTATTAAAAACTTTAAAAATGTTGCTTCAAAACAAGTTTTGGTAACTACAGACGAAAATACACTGAGTGACAAATCAGAAGTAACCAAAGAAATAAATCAAAGAATAAATTTATATAAATCCTGGGGATATAATGAAAAGAATACAGTTTTTTATCAAGTATTTAACCATCAGTATCCTGATATTTTTTTGCCTATAATAAATATGACAGGCTTAAAAAAAGCTGTATCCTCTTTTATTACACAAACACCAGGCAACACCTTGCCAATGCACCAAGACACTTTTATCAATTTTAAATTGAAAAATAATATAGATCCAAAAAATGCTGATGTAGTCAGATATATGATTTTTATGGAAGATTGGAAGGTTGGTCATACTTTTTTTATTGAGAATGAAAATATATCTAATTGGAAAAAAGGAGATATGATTTATTGGGGAGATAAATATCATTTAGGATCAAATGCTGGGTCTGAGCCTAAAACAACTCTAAATATTACGGGAATTAGTGATTCTAACAGTATTCATAATTTAAAAAATCCAAATTTAGTTTTTTAAATATTATTAATTTTTTTAGAGACTTTTTTCAATCTACTATTGTTGATTTTTTATAATTATTAAAATTAGATAATAATTTAATTAAATTTCAGTCAGTTTCTTTAAATTTAACAGAGATTTATCAATTGAAAGATTTTCACAATTTTCAGATGTTGATTTATAAATATTAATATCAGATTTATAGTTTTTTTTCATAAATTCATTCATATGACTTGGGCTAATTTTATTCTCTTTTAGTAATGAGTAAGTCTTTAAAAGTAATTTCTTTTTGCTAAATAATTTTTCACTTCTTTCGTAGTTTTTTATAATTTCTGATAAAGGGTGTTGATTGTTTAGAGCAAATTTTTTGAATTTTAAAAATTCTTTGTAAATTAAAAAGCGTTTTTTTATCATCTTTATTTGTAGATAATGAGCATATCTCTTAAATGAATAAAATTCTTTTTGCTGAATATTTTGGTCGCGTACATTTATTTTATTAAATTTTGTCTTTTGTAAGTCATTTGACATAGAAAAAATAAGTCTGCTAATCTTATCCATTTTATTTAGTGTAAACATATAAGGATTAATTTCTATATCTCCATTTTTAGAAAAAAGAAAGTTAGTCATAGGTTCATGACATGCATCAAAAAAACCAAAATGATTAATTGCTTCTTGAAAACAATACAGTAATGATTTGGGATCTGCTTTTATTTTTTTAGAAAGAAAAACATAGACGTCTTTAGATATTTTTAAATTTGTCCAATCAAATTTACTCTCAGGAATTTCTTCACAATATAATCTATTAAGTGTTTCAGGTATTGAGGATATTATTCTTGAATAAGGATCTCTTAAACAACACAAAGTTAAAGATATATTTTTTGCATCACTAAATTTTTTCCATTTATTTAATTCATGACGATGAGAAAAAGTACTTGAACCACACTTTGAAATACGCACAAAACCTAGTGTTTCTAGATAATTAGTTACAAAATATCCATGAGGATGATTAAATGTTCTGTAGCCATCGTTTCCTATTTTGTTAGTCAATAAGTGTTGATACATATCCTTTAAGGCTACATCATCTAAGATAGTTATTATTATATCATATTTTAGATACAAATAAATACAAGAGCTTACTTTCTATTCTTCTTAATTAAAATTTAAATAATTATTTTTTTTCACTGGTTGCAATAATACTAAGTTCTTTAAGACGGACACGTTGTGCGTCAATAAGCATAGCTACTAGAATCACTGATCCTTGAATAACTTTTATCCAAAAGACAGAAACTTGCATTAAATTTAATCCCCGATCAATTGTAGAAAGTAATAAAACTCCACCTAAAGCACCTAGCATTGTTCCTCTACCACCTTGAAGACTTACACCACCAATGACAGCTCCAGCAAAAACAGTAAATATAAAAGTTTCACCAAGATTGCTTTGTATGGATACTACTCTTCCTGCTAACATCCAACCACCTAGGGCAGCTAGTAGTCCACTAAGCATATACACTTGCCTAATTCTTCTATTGACATTTATACCTAATGCTTCTGCAGCATCACGGTTACCACCAATTGCATATAGTTCTCGACCAAATTTGTGATGTTTTAAAATTAAATGACAAACAATATAAACTAATCCTGTTGCAAGAACAGCAACAGAAATCTTACCAAGACCTGGTAGCTTAAAAGCTTTTTCATGACCAAGCCAGTAGAAAACATCTGCACTTGGATTATTAAAACCACTTACTGGTGCACCCTCTGTAAAGGCCATCATTAAACCTCTAATAACAAGAAGAGCTGCTAAAGTAACGATGAAATTATGCATATTACCATATGTTATTAAGCAACCGATAATATAACCAATTAAAGCTCCCATAGATAAGCTACAAATAATTGATAGGTAGGGATTCATAAAAATTCCACCACCAAAAGTTGTCGGACCTGCAGGTACAATCAACCAGATACCAACTAAAGCTGCCAATCCTAATGTGGACTCTGTCGATAAATCGAAGTTGCCACTTATTAAAACAAAAGTTTGACCCGCTACCAAGACACCTAATACCGCTGCTGCTGTTAAAATATTGGAAATATTTCGTTCAGTAAGAAAATACTCAGATTGAAATATGAAAAACACAAATACAAGCACTAGAATACCCCAAATTAAATGATCAATCAGAAATAATAAACGATTATATGAAAACATAATTTTCCTCTAAAGAATAATTCATGCTTTTTCTAAAGCTCCAGTTATTAATCCAGTAACCTCTTCTGGGTTTGTGTTGGCGATTGGTTTATCAGCAATTTTATTCCCTCTTCGTAGAACAGCGACACGATCACATACCTCAAAAACATCCATCATTCGGTGACTTACCAAAATTACAGCATGACCAGTTTCTTTAAGTTGTTTAATTCTTGCAAGAATTCCTGCTACTTGGCGAATTGAAATTGCAGCAGTAGGCTCATCTAACAAAACAATTTTTGGATCAGACAAACGTGTTCGTGCAAGCGCAACTGCTTGTCGTTGGCCGCCAGACATTCGTTCAACTACATCATGTGGACGTGTTTCGGATTGTAATTCTCCAAATAATTCTGCAGCTCGATCATTCATAGCAGTGTGTTTTAGCCGTGAAAAAAAACCAAAACCTGAATTTATTTCCCGGCCTAAAAAAACATTCGCAGAGGCTGTTAAATTATTACACAATTTAAGATCTTGATACACGATTTCGATACCATGATTTCTAGCTTCAAGTGGATTTGAAATTGAAGTTTTTTTTCCTGCAACAAAAATTTCTCCATTTGTAGGAGAAAAATTTCCAGCAACAATTTTCACAAGTGTTGATTTGCCAGCTCCATTATCACCCATTAGACCAAGCGCTTCTCCTGGATTAATATCTAAATCTACATTTTCTAAAGCATGGATTGCGCCAAAGCTTTTCGAAATATTTTTTAATTCAAGAATTTTCATAATTCCAACCAAAATCTTTTTATCATATTTATATTATATTTATAATCTTTGAATTACGAGTTTGGAGGGGATAAAAATTAACCCCCCCAAAATTTATTTTTTTTATAACATCAACAAACGTAGTGTTCAATCCAACTATTGGTTACCCCAAAGTCCAGGATTGTCCACATTGTCTATAGAAATATCAGTTGTACTTAAGAAAAGCTGAAAGCCAACATCAGTCATTACAAGTTGAGCTGGAGACCATAATGCTCCTTCTTGAACAACTTGACCTTCCTCAATTGGTTCACCATTCAATTTCTTTTCAATATATACAACAACCATACTTCCAAAGTCTGGAATTGGTTGACCTGAAGCTTGGTCAGTTGATCCTTCTCGAATTAAATTTAAAGCAGAGCTACAACCATCGATTGCTGCAATAAAGATATGACCGTCTTCGCCTCTAGGTGCATATTGATCCATCTCTTTTAAAGTTTGAACAGTACTCTCAGAGTAAGCACAGTCAGAATGTAAATAAATTGCATCAACATCGCGAACTGATAAAACGTCACGAACTATTTGAACTCCTTTTTCAACTTGCCATTCACCATCTTTGGTAATGTGTTCAATGTTAGAATGTTGATTTATAATTTCATCAAATCCTGCCTTTCTTAACTGTGCAACGTTTTGTGCTAAGTTACCAGTAATATGCAAAACTGTTCCTTTCGGCTCCCCATATTTTTTTGTTAGATGCGCAACAACAGCATTACCAGATTGATTTCCGCCTAGATTGTTATCAGCTAGGACAGTCATTTCCATTTGGCAACCAACTGCAGATCTATCAATTGTATAAAAAGGTATTCCAGCTTCTTCCGCTGCTGCTACTGCAACACAAATTCCAGCACTATCATCAGGAACCGCTACAATTGCATCAACTCCTTGAGTGATGAAGTCATTAACGTCATTAATTTGTTTTTGAGCATCTCCCCCAGATGTTACAGAAACTACCTTCCAACCTTTTGCTTCTGCTGGAATCCTAAAGCCATCAAATATTTGCTTCTGTGCACCATCAAGAGAAGGTGCGGCATAGCCAACTACTATCTGACCGGCTGAAGCTATGCTTGATATAGACAAACTAAAAATTGTTGCTACACTCAAAAACCCAGCAGCTATTATTTTTCTTAATACCATTATTTCCTCCTACGTATTAAAAATTTGTTTTGATAAATAAATATGATTAAATTATACTCATATTTGTCATATCGATAGAATGATAATAGTATTAAAAATTATTATCAAGTGTTAATAGTTCTAAATTAGAATGACTATAATGTATAAAATTGAACAAAAATGAAAGTTAAAGCTCTTCAAAAACTAAGGCAAAAGCTTAAAAAAAATGAGCCTATATTCGGATTATGGGTTACTCTTGAATCAGCGTCAATTACTGATATGGCCGTTGCTCTTGGATTGGATTGGGTTGTAATTGATGCAGAACATGGTCATTTGGATTGGAGAGATATCAATTCCCATATTAGGGCAGCTTTACGAAGTGATACTGTTGTTCTTGTGCGTATTGCTGAACGAAGTACTTCCTTGTCAAAACGTGCTCTTGATATTGGAGCAGATGGTATAGTTGTCCCTTGGATGGAGAATGTGAAAGATTTAGAAGAAGCTGTCCGAGATTGTCGTTTTCCCCCTAAAGGCCGAAGAGGTATTGGTGGAGAAAGAGCTACAGCCTGGGGACAGTGCTTAGAAGAGCACGCCACAGAAGCAGACCAAAATGTTCTTATCGTACCATTAATTGAAAGTATAGCAGCTATTCCAAATGTTCCTAAAATGTGTGAGGTTGATGGAATCGACATTTTTTTCTTTGGTCCTGCAGACTTTTCATCAACTGCTGGTTTTCCAGGTAAATGGGAAGGACCTGGTGTTGCTGAACAAATACTAGAATTAAAAGATATAATTAATGCTTCTGGAAAACATTGTGGTGTGGTCTCAACAAGTACCAAAAATCTGACCGACCGACTTGAACAAGGTTTTAAAATGTTAGCTCTTGGTAATGATAGTGGATTATTATTACGCTCCATACATCAATCCTTAAGGGAAATTGGTCGTGACCGATCACTTGCCACCAGTATAGATCCAATAGATGGGCAATTAGAATCAAGTAATGTCCAAATAGGAACACCACTTGAAAAAGTCCAAAAAATGCTATCCAAGTCCGATGCAAAAAAGGACAATACATTCATGAACAAGAAATAACCAAAAGGAAAATAATAATATAGATACAAAATAAAAATGGTAAATGAAAATAGAAGCAAAGTAGCAGTTATAGGTTGTGGATTTTTTGCAACAAATCATATTCTTTCATGGAGCAACTTTAAAGACGTAGATCTAGTTGGCGTTTGTGATCTAGATGAAGAGCGAGCTATTAATGCAAGTAATATTTCCAAAGGCACTCCCTATTTCACCGATGCTGAATTGATGTTAAAAGAAGTTCGACCTGATGTTGTTGATATTGTCACAACTGCTCCATCTCATTACCATCTTGCAAAACTAGCAGCGTCTCTAAATATTTCTGCAATTATTCAAAAACCTATGGCCCCCTCATTAAAAGAAGCAACTAAAATTGTTGATCTTGCTGAAACAACTAAAACACCCATGATGGTTCATGAAAATTTCAGGTTTCAACAACCTATAAGAGATCTAAAGAATTTCATTACAAATGATAACATTGGTCAACATCTTTTTTGTAAGATAAGTTTTCGTACCTCTTTCGATATTTATACAAATCAACCTTATCTTAAGGAAGTAGATCAACTAGTGCTAATGGACTTGGGAGTTCATGTTCTAGATACCGCACGTTTTTTATTTGGAGAAGCTACTTCTATATGTTGCCGAACTCAAAAAACTCGTTCAGATATTGCTGGTGAAGATATGGCTACAATGATGTTAGGATTTTCAGAAGAACGAACTGCAATTGTTGAATGTACTTATGGATCTAAGCAAGTCCCAGATCTTTTTCCTGAAACTCTTGTCTCTGTTGAGGGAACAAATGGTGCAATAACTCTAGGAGCAGGTTACCAAATGTTTAAAAGATCTGGTGAAAAAGTTGAAACAATAAATGCTGAACCAAGTGTTGATGACTGGTGTGAAAAACCTTGGCATGTAGTTCAAGATAGCGTTAAAAATACATGTCGTCATTGGATAGACACAGTACCACAAAATCTTAAACCAGAAACCTCAGTTGATGATAATTTAAAAACATTAAAACTAGTAGAGGCAGCTTATCAATCAGCTGCAAAAGGTGGTTCACTTGTAACAATGGACAATTAGATGCTTAAAGTTTCAAAAAAATGAAACTATCTAAAAACGTTCAATATTATGGAAAAGATGAATCGTTATCCGAACAGATAGACCTTAAAGCTGGACCATTAAATTTATTTTATGAAGCAGGAGATCTTCGCTATATTAAATATGGTGATAAGGAAATAATCCGTCGTATCTATGTTGCGGTGCGTGATCGTAATTGGGACACTGTAGAACCAGTTTTATCAAATGTAAAAATGGATATAAAAGATAATTCTTTTATCATCGCATATACTGTCAATAATATTCAAAGTGACATTGATTTCTGCTGGCAAGGAAAAATTATTGGTAAAGCTAATGGTACTATTACCTTTAGTATGGATGGTGAAGCACGTTCCACGTTTTTTCGAAACCGCATTGGTTTTTGTATTTTGCATCCAATGGAATATGCTAGTACAGAGTGTAAAATTGAACATGTGGATGGAACAATTGAACAAACTACATTTCCAAAATTTATAGCACCGCAACTTATTATTAACGATAAGCCTTCACCTGTTGAGCCATTTTCTAATATGCGAGCACTTGTCTATCAAGTAAAGCCAAATTTACTAGCAGAAGTTCGTTTTAAAGGTGACAATTTTGAAATGGAAGATCAACGAAACTGGACAGATGCTTCTTTTAAAACCTACGGTACTCCACTTAGAAAACCTTCTCCAGTAGAAGTTAAAGCTGGTACAAAAATTTCTCAAAACTTTTCTTTGACTTTAAAAAATCAAGATCATGAATTAAAATCTTTTGAAGCTAATGATGAGCTTACTTTTTTAATAAAAGAAAAAGTAATACGAAAACTCCCAAAAATTGGGTTGGATGAAGCTAGTCATGATTATCCACTCAATGAAAAAGAGTTGGAGCGACTTAAAGTATTAAATCTATCTCATCAAAGAATTAATTTAAATTTATATGATCTTAATTATGAAGCAAAATTCGACCAATCATCTAAGGATGCTCACAAATTAGGAATTAATTTAGAGGTAGCATTGTTTCTTTCAAATGATGCAGAGTCTGAACTGATGGCGTTTCTTAAATTATTAGAAAAGATTAAACCTCCTATATTAACTTGGCTCATTTTCCATAAAGAAGAGATAACAACTTCTAAAAAATGGATATTATTAGCTAGAAAGTATTTACAAAAATATGATCGTAATATCAAAATTGGTTCTGGTACAAATGTATTATTTACTGATCTGAATCGTTCTACTGCCTCTTTTGAAGATATGGATATAGTTTGTTATTCTATTAATCCGCAGGTACACGCTTTTGATAATCTTTCACTTATAGAAACGCTTTCTGCTCAACCTGAAACAGTAAAAAGTGCTCATCAATTTTCCAATGAGAAATTTATTGCTGTTTCACCTATTACATTAAAAATGCGCTTTAATCCCTTTGCTACTTCCCCTGAAACAATTCTTAAATCTAACCAACTTCCATCACAAGTAGATGTAAGACAAATGTCTCTCTTTGGAGCAGGCTGGACAGTTGGTAGTTTAAAATATCTATGTGAAAGTGCAGCTTACAGTTTGACATATTATGAAACAACTGGATGGCGAGGAGTAATGGAAACTAAATATGGTTCACCTATTCCAGAAAAATTTTATTCATTTAAAGAATCTGTTTTTCCTCTTTATCACGTTTTTGCTGATATAGGAGAATTTGCAGATGGAGAGATTATTGCAACCTCATCAAGCAATCCTTTGAAAATAAATGGATTAGCTATTATTAAAGAAGGTCAAATAAGAATTATTTTAGCTAATTTAATTTCAGAAGTACAACGATTAACAGTAAAAAATTTAAGTAGCTCAGTTAATATTCGACATCTCAATGAAAGTAATATTGAGGAAGCAATGAGATCGCCAGAAGCCTTTCGTGTTCAAAACTTTAAAAAACACGTAGCTGATAATGGATCTCTCAAACTGGAATTATTACCTTATGCAATTGTTTGTATTGATAGTACTAAGTAATGCAGTAAGTCTGTAGAATTTTCTAGCAAAATTCAAAAAGTTAAGGTAGTTAAAACGTATGACAGATAGAGTGTCGGAATTAAAACTTTTTTTTTCAACTCCTGTTTGGGTTTCACGAGTGAAAAACCACCAAGAAGTAAATAAAAAAATATTAGAATATATAAAAAGTTTAGAGTCTCAAAATCCTAAAGGAGTTCAAAAATCTAATTCAAAAGGATGGCACTCTCAAGACTTTGATATGAATGCTGACAATATAAAAAATTATATTAACTCTATTGGCCCTTATATAAATGAATCACTTGTAGATATGGGATGGGATTTAAAAAATCAAAAAGTTAAAATTACTAGTATGTGGTCTATAATAAATAGAAATGATGCTACTAATGCGAGACATATACATAGTAATAACTATATAAGTGCAGCCTACTACGTAAAAGCACCTGAAAATTGTGGCAATATTGTTTTTCACGATCCAAGAAGTGAACCAGTGTATTTTCACCCTAAAGTAGAAAATCCTAATAACTTAAATACTAATATTGTCTCAATTAAACCAGAAGAAGGCTTGTTAGTACTGTTTCCTAGCTACTTACATCACTCTGTTGATGTAAATAGATCAAATGAAGACAGAATTGTAATAAGCTTTAATATAAGTTTAAGTTAGTCCGATACCCAAGCTCCAGATCCGTAGACTAGTTTTCATTCATTTTAAGAGCATTTAAAAAGGCATTTTGTGGAATATCTACTTTACCAAATTGCTTCATTCTCTTTTTTCCCTTTTTTTGTTTATCTAACAATTTATTCTTTCTTGTAACATCGCCGCCATATAATTTTTGCGTAACATCTTTTCTAAAAGAAGCAACCGTCTCACGCGCAATAATTTTACCACCTATGGCTGCTTGAATTGCTACTTTAAATTGTTGTCTTGGAATTAAATCTTTTAATCTAGAACAAAGAGTCCTACCTCTTGATTGTGATCTATCTCGATGTACAATTAATGACAGGGCATCTACAGGTTCTCCATTAATCAAAATAGAAACTTTTACTAAATCATTTACTTCATAACCTGTCATTTCATAATCAAAACTAGCATAACCTTTTGTTATAGATTTAAGACGATCATAAAAATCAAAAACTACTTCATTGAGAGGTAATTTATATTCAACTAATGCTCTAGTTCCAGCATAACTTAGATTTTTTTGAATTCCTCTTTTTGAAGTGCATAATTCTAATACGGGTCCAAGATATTCATCGGGAACCAAAATTGTAGCTTTGATCCATGGCTCTTCGATGTTGTTTATTTTTACTGGATCTGGCATATCTGTAGGGTTATGCAAATCAATTACACTTCCATCATTCATATTAACTTTATAAACAACAGAAGGTGCCGTGGTTACTAATTCTAAATTAAATTCTATTTCAAATCTGTCTCGAATAATTTCTAGATGCAGTAAACCAAGAAAGCCACACCTAAAGCCATAACCAAGAGCAGGACTAACTTCTGGCTCATAAGAAAAACTAGAATCATTTAATGCTAATTTCACCATACTATCTCTTAAATGTTCATAATCATCTGAGTCTACGGGGAACATGCCGCAAAAAACAACTGGCTGTGAAGGTTTAAAACCTGGTAAAGGATCTTTAGCAGGATTTTTCTCCTCAGTAATTGTATCTCCAACTTTACAGTCTGAAACACTTTTGATTCCAGAGTTAATAAAACCAATTTCTCCAGGACCTAAAGAATCTACTTCTTCTGCTTTAGGTGAAAATATTCCTACTCTATCTATAGTGTGGGTTACCCCAGCAGCCATGAAACGAATTTTTTGATTTTTACTTAACTTGCCATCAATGACTCTAACTAAAACTACAACTCCTAGATAACTATCATACCAACTATCTACCAACATACATTTTAAGGGGTCGCTTTCATTTCCTGATGGTGAGGGTAATTTCTTTATTATTTTTTCTAACAAATCTTTTATCCCGTCACCCGTTTTAGCAGATACTAAAGCAGCTTCTTGAGAATTTATTCCAAGAATTTCTTCTATTTGATCTTTAATTCTATCGGGTTCAGAAGAAGGTAAGTCAATCTTATTCAAAACTGGGACAATTTCATGATCATTATTAATAGCTTGATAAGCATTTGCTAATGTTTGGGCTTCTACTCCTTGTGTAGAATCTACAATTAATATTGAGCCTTCACACGCAGCTAGAGATCTTGATACTTCATAAGAAAAATCAACATGTCCTGGAGTATCCATTAGATTTAAAATATAATTATTACCATCATCTCCTTGATATTTTAGTCTAACAGTTTGAGCTTTTATTGTTATTCCTCTTTCTCTCTCAAGTTCCATAGAATCCAATACTTGTTCTTTCATTTCTCTATCAGATAATCCTCCACAAAATTGAATTAATCTATCAGCCAAGGTAGACTTGCCATGATCTATATGCGCAACTATAGAAAAATTTCTTAAATTTTTTAATTCTGTCATTATTGTCTTAATTCACCATCAAATGATTTTGATATAAGATCAATAATATTAGTAGATAGGTTTTCAATTTCAGCATCTGTGAATGTCTTTTCTTGAGGCTGCATTATAACCTTAAATGCTATACTTTTTTTACTATCAGATAAATTCTTTCCTTCAAAAACATCAAAGATAATGACATTTTTAATTATTTTTTTATCAATTTTTCTAACAGCATTAATTATATCTATAGCTTGAATTTTTAAAGGAAAAAGAAAAGCAAAATCTCTTTCAATTTTCTGTAAAGAATTATTATCAAAACTTTTTTTAGTTGAAGTTTTTTTCGTTTGAAATTGATCAAGTTCATCTAAATATATTTCAAAGCCACACACTAAAGTTTTAATATTAAATCTATTTAATAATAAAGGACTTATTTCACCAAAAGTCGCAATTGTATTTTTGCCTAACCTCAGTTTTGTAGATTTACCAGGATGATAAATATTATTATCTAGTTTATCATATTGCAAATTCTCTACTGGAACATTTAATTGATCTAAAATATAAAAAACATCACTTTTCACATCATATATATCAACATATCTTTGTTTTTTGTTCCAAGAAATTGAACTTTCAAAACCATAATGAATACCAGTTGCAACCATTTGTTGATCTTCTTCTTCTAATCCATGAAAATTTGGACCTACCTCAAATACTTTACCTTCAGTAAATAATTTTGAAATATTGAAATTTATTGAATTCAATAAGTTTGGAAATGTAGAAGGTCGCATTGCATCCATCTCAACACTTATAGGATTTTTAATTTTTATAGATGAATTATTATTTAAAAAATCAGCATTTTTTGAATCCATAAAAGACCACGTTACAGTCTCTAAGTAACCTCTGTTAGCTATTAATCGTCTGGATTTAAAAAAACTTTTTAAATTAGGACTTAAAATTTCATCTGTATTACCTGCATCTTTTTGTAAGGAAGTAGGTTCAATTTTATCAAATCCATAGATTCTAAGTATTTCTTCAACTATATCTGCTGACGACGCAATATCAGGTCGAAAAGAAGGTATAGTAATTTTACAAATTTTCTTATCTTTACTACTAACTATAAAACCTAGCTTTTCTAATATTTTTTTTTGTTGATCTTCTGAAATATTAATTCCACCATATGTTTTAGTAAGTGTGGTTTCAAAATTAATAGTTTTTGATTTTGGGTTATCTAATTTGTCAGCAACAATTTCACTAGTTTCACCTCCACATAAATCGAGAATCATTTGTGTTGCTATATCTACTCCCCAATCAATTGAAGTATAATCTAACCCTCTTTCAAAGCGGTACCTTGCATCACTCTGGAGATTTAACTTTCTTCCCGTTTTTGTTACGCTAATTGGATCAAAAAGAGCTACCTCTAAAAAAACATCAGTTGTATTTTCTGAGCAACCACTATCTAGACCGCCCATTACTCCTCCTATACCGTGCAAGGATTTATCATCACTTATGACAACCATTTCATCAGATAAAGTATATTCCTTATCATCCAAAGTTTTACATTTTTCTTTATTTTGAGATTTACGCATTACTAAGTTACCACTTACTTTACTAGCATCATAAACATGGAGTGGACGGCCGAGATCAAAAGTTACATAATTAGTGATATCTACTAAGGTGCTGATAGGTCTCAATCCAATAAGTGTTAATCTTCTTTTTAACCATTCAGGACTTTGACTATTTTTAACATTTTTAAATAATCGACCTGCTACGCCAGGACATAAATACTCTTCATCTTTTTTAAATTTCCTTGCCCACTTTATATTACTTTTAAAACTGCCTTTTATCTTTTTAATTTTTAATTCTTTTAAAGTGCCTAAACCTGCGGCTGCCAGATCTCTTGCTATCCCTCTAACTGATAAGCAATCTGATCTATTCGGTGTTAAATTTATCTCTATTACAGGATCATCAAATCCATATATAGAAGCAATGGGATCGCCTATTTTATGTTTTCCTGTTAACTCTATTATGCCATCATGTTCATCTGATATTCCTAATTCTCGCTCTGAAAGCAACATTCCATTTGATTCTACACCTCTTATTTCAGATTTTTTAAGATTAATGTTAGTGCCAGGTATATAAGTATCACTAGGAGCAAATACGCCAAACATACCTGACTTAGCATTTGGAGCTCCACATACAACTTGAACATTTCCTTTGGAAGTTTCAACTTTACAAACTTTTAACCTATCAGCATTAGGATGTTTGTCAGCACTAACAACTTTAGCTATAGTAAAATGCTTATAATCATTTTCTTTATCTTCAATATTTTCAACTTCTAAACCAATATTTGTTAGAGTATCTGTAATGACATTAATTTTAGCTTTTGTTTCTAAATGCTCTTTAAGCCAACTTAGGGTAAATTTCATATTATAACCCTGACGTAGAATTTAAGTCCAAAGGATTAAAGCCATAATGTTGAATCCATCTAAAATCACTTTCATAAAAACTTCTGATATCTGTAATTCCATATTTTAACATTGATAATCTTTCAATTCCCATACCAAAAGCAAAACCTTGAAATTTTTTGGAATCTATTTTGCAATTTTCTAAGACAATTGGATTTACCATTCCACAACCCAATATCTCCATCCATTTATCACCTTCTCCAAACTTAAGAATATTGTTTGTTTTCGTATATGCGATATCCATTTCTGCACTTGGTTCGGTAAAAGGAAAATAACTAGGACGAAATCTATATTTTAAATCACTAATTTCAAAAAATTCTTTTAAAAAATCTATTAGACATCCTTTTAAATGGGACATGGTTGATTTTTCATCTATTAATAAACCTTCTACTTGATGAAACATAGGAGTATGAGTTGAATCTGAGTCACTTCTGTAAGTTCTTCCTGGAACAATAATTCTAATTGGCGGCTTAGTTTCCAACATTGTTCTTACTTGCACTGGACTGGTGTGAGTTCTTAAAACTTTTTTATCTAAATAAAAAGTATCTTGCATTTCCCTTGCTGGATGATGGTCAGGGATATTTAATGCAGTAAAATTATTAAAATCTGTTTCAATATCAGGTCCACTTTTGACCGAAAAACCCATATTGCCAAATATTTCAATAATCTTGTAAGTTGTTTGACTTATGGGATGAAGCCTACCCGTCTCAAAATTTCTTGGTGGTAAAGTTGCATCAATATTTTCTTTTCGCAATTTTTCATTAATGGAAGAAGTTTCGATTTCACTTCTTTTATTTTGAATTTCTTTTTCAAAAAAAGATTTAAAGGTGTTTAGCTCTTGGCCTTTAGTTTTTTTTTCATCTATTGATAGAGAAGATAAGGATTTCATCTCTAGAGATAATAATCCTTTTTTTCCTAAATACTTTATTCTTAATTCTTCTAAGGAAGCTAATGAAGAAATTAATTTTAATTCCTCTAATATAATTTGCTTATCTAATTTAATAGACATATCTTTATATATATAAATTATCTATCGTTAAAAGACTAGTTAGCAGATTGGGCTTTTTCAACTAAAGCTTTAAAAAGATCTGGTTGATTTACTGCTAGTTCTGCTAAATTTTTTCTATCAATTTCTATAGTTGCTTTTTTTAAGCCATTTATAAACTGAGAATATGTCATACCATGGATTCTTACACCTGCATTAATGCGTTGTATCCAAAGACCTCTAAAATCACTTTTTCTTTTTCTTCTATCTCTATAAGCGTATTGTTGTGCTCTTTCGACAGCCTGAACAGCAACTCTGAAAACATTTTTTCTTCTACCGTAATATCCTTTGGCACGTTTAATTACTTTTTTGTGCCTTGCATGTGTTGTTACTCCTCTTGATACTCTTGCCATGATTTACCTCTATTTATTATAAGGTAACATATGATCAATTAACGCAGAGTCACCAGGGGACATAATGCTAGATCTTTTAGTGTTACGTATAAATTTATTTGTTCTTTTGCTCATTCCATGGCGTTTGCCAGCAGGCTTAAATTTAATTTTTCCCGATCCTGTTCTTGAAAAGCGTTTTTTTACACTACTTTTTGTTTTTAGCTTGGGCATTAAAACTCCTTTATTAAAATTATAACCACTAGGCTGCCCCGCAGGCCATAGCAAGTTTGGCGAGCTTATAGACAAATTAGAGAATTCAATCAATAGAATTTATTTATTTTTCATTAAAAGGGACTAAAACCATCATTATCTGCTTTCCCTCATTTTTAGGAGGCACTTCAACTTTTGCATATTCCTTAACCTGTTCAATGAGTCTTTTTAAAAGATCTACACCCAGGTTTTGATGTTCCATTTCTCTTCCTCTAAATCTCATTGAAACTTTTACTTTGTTTCCACCGTTTATAAATTTTTGAAAAGCTTTAACTTTAACCTCATAGTCATGCTTATTGATGCCAGGTCGTATCTTTATTTCTTTTATTTCTATAGTTTTTTGTTTCTTTTTAGCTTCCTTTTTACTTTTCTGTTCACGATATTTTAGTTTTCCATAATCCAGAATTTTACAAACAGGAGGTTTAGCATCAGGAGATACTTCAACCAAATCAAAGCCTTCATCTTCTGCGTGATTTAATGCTTCCCTAATACTTATAATACCTAGCTGTTTACCAGAAGAAGAAATCACTCTTACTTCACTTGCAGTAATTTGCTCATTAGTCCTAGGACCAGAATCTTTTTTTTCTCTATACTGGAAACTCAAGACTATATTAAAATTTGTTGAAAATTGCTTTTATTAAAAGCATAATTAATTACAATACCACATTAAGTAACCATATATGTCTTTTTAAATAATTATTCAAGTTTAGATTTAACATTTTATTAATATTAATAATTATATTTGTTGAAAATATTTGTTCTAACTTCATCCTGAATTTTAACAATATCTTTTTGGTTATATTTATAGTTTACCCAAGATTTGTTATGATAGCTATTTAATAAATTTTCATTTTCTAATAGGCTTAAAATTGATTTTTCAAGTTTGGTTGCATCTATATTATTAATCAACATTCCTACATCTTCCAACATTTCCTGCATACCCCCAACCTTAGAAGCAATTACAGCTGCCCCATTACAAACACCCTCTAAAGCTGTTAAAGCAAATGGTTCTTGCCAAATAGAAGGAACAATTAATATTGATGTTTTTTTTAAAATATTTGAAACTTCTTCATTAGAAATAAAACCTAGATATTCCGTATTTTTACCTAAAGATTCAAAATCTCTAATTAAATTTTTTGCATATGTTGATTTTAATATTTTTTGACCTGCTCTTTCAGTGCCTATAATTCGAAATTTCCACTGGGGATATCTGTTTACTATTTTTTTTATTGCATTAACATACAAATGACATCCTTTTTCTTCCACAAGCCTTCCTACAAACAAAACTTCTTTATTCTTTTTTGGTTTTTGGTTTAAGTTTCTTTGTATTGCATTTGGGATGATATGAAGATTGTTATAATCTTTATGTAAACCATCAATAAAACAATTTTTTATATAATGACTCACAAAATATACAGCCTCTGCATTTTCAGCAATATTTTTTCGTTCATTAACAGTTTTTGAGCCTTTCATAGTTCTAGGATCATTGTGAAAATGTAAGGTAATTGGATTTTTTTTTTCTAATTGTATTGCTTTATTAAAAACGTAGGGACGATTATGAAATTCAACAATTCTTTTTGATAAAGATTTGCGTTTTTTTATATAGTTTAAATAAATCGAATTATTATTACCTAAGTGTAGAAATTTATTAGTTTGAATTCCAATAAATTTTACACTATCAAAAGGTGAGTCAGTTAATTGGCCATAAACACTTATTTGTTTTTTATAAGATGAAAATTCTGCTGAATTTTTTACAGTTAAAGATACCGCTGATGCTTTTTTGCTTGAAAAGACCTCTTTATGTGGAAGTATTATATCAATTTTCATATATCAAATTTATTATTTAGATCTTCTACAACTTCTTCAACTAAAATATTTTTTATATCTTTTTTTCTAATAAAAGACACATTAGTACCTTGGGGAATAACTGTATTGGTATTCGAAAAATCAGAAAGTATTAAATGTATAGGACAACCACTAGCTGCAATTAGATGAGCAGGACCTGTATCATTTGATATAGCTCCGATTGCCTTTTGAGATAATTGAAAAATGATACTAAGTGGAGATTTGTTACACAAATTTAATACATTTTTTTCTAAACTCAAAATTTCTTCAATTTCAACTTTATCTTCATTAGCTCCTATAATTATGGGTAAAATATTTTTTGAATTTAAATATGTACAAATTTTTGCATAATTTACAGCTGGCCATTTTTTTTTAAAATTTTTTTTTGAACATCCTGGATTGATTAAAAAGAAATTTTGGTTATTAATTTTATCAAAGTCAAATTTCTCTTTTATAAGCCAATTTAGGTGGGGCTTGCGTAATGTTGTAATTCCTAAAATTTCAATTTGATTTGACAGACCATCTATGACGGATGGCATGTTAATTTTATCATATTTATATCTATGAGTAGAAAAAATCCCCGTTCCGTTGATTTTAATATTTGAAAAAATTCTAAGAATCAAAGCATAAACTGAAGTTCTTTTTGAATTTTGAAGATCAATTATAAGATCTATCTTTAAATTAAATATTTTTTTAATAACTTTTATAGTATTAGATAAGCCTTCTCGATTATCAATAATGATATTATCAAAGAAATTTAATTCATTAAAAAAATCTTTAAATTTATTGGAAGTCAAAATATAAACTTGATCCCCAGTAAAATGTTTTTTTATATCATTGATGACTGATGTAGATGAAATAATATCTCCCAAAGATCCATGTTTTATTAAAAGAATTTTTTTCAACTATAGCTCCTGATAAAAATTATAATAAGATTCCAACATTAAATTTTTTGAAAAATTTTTTGATACATGTTCTCTTGCAACATTTCCTAAATTATTAATGGCAATTTGATCCATTTCTAAAACTTTTAAAATGCTATTTTTTAGCTCATTAAGTTGACCTGGATTTATCTTATATAAATCATCTAATTTATCGATTTGATCTTTTGCCCCTCCATAATTGTAAGCCAAAATTATTTTTTTCATTGAAAGTGATTCACTAATAATCCTACCAAAGCCTTCAGGTTTTAAAGGCGCAGATACTACTATGTCAGAACATTTGTACATTATTTTAAGCTCTTCACTATTTAAATTGCCAAGAACTCTACATACATTATTTAAATTTTTTTTATTTATTTCATTAATTAACTTATTTTTATATGAAGTATTTTTATCATCTCCAATAAAATAAAAAATTATTTTTTTATCTTTTAATGCACTTACTATATTTAAAAATTCAATTTGACCTTTCCATTTTGTCAACCTTCCTGGAAATAGAATAATTTTATTATCTGGAGAAATATTATTCTTATTTAAAAAATTTATAAAAAATTCTTGATTTATATTATCTTTATTAAAAAAATTAATATCTATACCTCTATTTATAACTTTTATTTTTTCAGGGTTAATTTTATATAAATTTGTGATCTCATTTTTAACATAACTAGAAATAGCAACTATTTTATCAACTTTAGATAATTTTTTATTATATATTTTTTTTATTATATTTTCATGGCCATAAACGTTGTGAAAAGTAGAGACTATTTTAAGATTATCTTTAGCTAAATACGGTATCATCCAGGCAGGTGCCCTGGATCTTAAATGTAATATATTTATTTCTGATTTTTTTATTAAATTATTTACTTTTTTAGCAGTAAAGGGCATTTTGAAAAAATTTTTTGAATGAACTGGCAGAATATTATGCTCTACATATTGCTTATTTAAGTATGATAATAGATTGCCTCCATTGGAAATAATAAAATTTCTAATTTTAAGAGATGCTAAATAATTTGATAAATCAATAGTTCCTTGTTCAACTCCACCTGAATGCAAAGATGGTACTATTTGCATCAAATTAAATATTTTCATAATTAAATTATGTTATAAACTAAAAATTAATTTAAATAATGAGTTACTTTATAAACAAAAAAAATCAAAAAATAGCCTATAAAAGAATCAAAGGTAGATCTCCAGGTATAGTTTTTATTCATGGTTTAAATTCTGACATGGAGGGAAAAAAGGCTATCTTTATTGAAAAATATGCAAAAAAAAATAAATTATCATTTATTCGTTTCGATTGTAGAGGGCATGGTAAATCTTCAGGTAATTTTGAAGATTTTACAATTTCTGATTGGAAAAAGGATCTTTTTGACATAATTGATAATCTTACCAAGGGACCTCAAATTCTCGTAGGAAGTAGTATGGGGGGATGGTTAATGTTGTTAGCTGCTAAATCTAAAAAAAGAAAAATATCTGCTCTAATTGGATTAGCTGCTGCTGCTGATTTTGGAAAAGATCTATTTAATAGTTTAAGTATAAAAAATAAACAAGATATCAAAACCACAGGAATAACAAAATATACATATAAGGGTTTTGCATATTATCTTACAAAAGAATTTTTTGTACATTGCACAACAAATAAAATTTTAAATAAAAAAATAAATTTTAATAAATCAGTAATTTTAATTCACGGTAATAAAGATAATATTGTGAAAGATACAATGCCAATAAAAATAATGAAAAAATTAAGTAGTAAAAATGTTCAAATTAAATTTTTAAAGTCTAGTGATCATAGTCTCTCAAGTTCATCGGATCTTATAAATATTAAAAATTCTTTAGATAATATTCGAGAACTTATTTAATTAGGCTATTTTTTCATCTTCTAATAAAATTGGATTTTCAAATTTTGTTACCATTTCTTTTGGACATATTTGCCAAAAAAGATATTTTTCTTTTTCCCAGTTATCAATTATATTTTTTGCATTATGAGAATTAGTAATTTTATAAAATTCTATAATTTTAGAATGTAAGAAATTTTCCCAATACTCTGTCATTTGCTGTTGATAAATTACATCGCCCAAATTGATTCTTACAGGTAAATTACCTTCTTTATCATAGACAAAAGCAATACCGCCCGTCATTCCTGCTGCAAAATTATTGCCCACTGAGCCTAATATTATAGCACTACCTCCAGTCATATATTCGCATCCATTATCACCACAACCTTCTACAATTGCATGAGCTCCAGAATTTCTAACACAAAATCTATCTCCTGCAATACCCGCAGCATATAAATTGCCATTAGTGGCGCCATATAAAATTGTATTTCCTATAATAACGTTATCTTTTGTTTCTAATTTTGAACTATTTTTTGGTTTCAAAATAATTTTACCTCCAGAAAGTCCTTTTCCAACATAGTCATTAGCATCTCCTGAAACGGAAAGAGTAATTCCTTTACATAAAAATGCACCTAATGATTGACCTGCAGTTCCAATCAATTTTATATTCACATGATCATCATTCAAAATATCTGTTCCAATTTTTGTAGTAACTTCTGATGAAAATCTGGTACCTAATGCCCTATCAGTATTTTTTATATTATATGTAAGTTGAATTTTTTGTTTATCTTTAAATAATGATTCTGCATCCTTAATAATTTTATAGTCTAAACTAGCATCAACTTCATTTCTATTTTCTACTTTATAAGAATACTCTCCAATATCTGAATCTATTTGTGAGAGAATTGGATTTAAATCTAAATCATCTAAAAAAGAACTACCTCTATTTATTTGATATAATAAATCTGATCTGCCGACAATTTCATCTAATTTATTATATCCTAAAGAATTAAGAATTTCCTTTGTTTCTTCAGCAATGAAAGTAAATAAGTTTACAACTTTTTCAGGGGTACCAGTAAACTTCTCTCTTAACTTTTCATTTTGAGAACAAACACCGACAGGGCAAGTATTAGAATGACATTGTCTTACCATAATGCAACCCATAGCAACTAAACTTGCAGTACCTATTCCATACTCTTCTGCTCCCAACATAGCTGCAATAACTATATCTCTTCCAGTTTTTAAACCTCCATCTGTTCTTAAAATAACTTTATCTCTTAAATTATTTAAAGAAAGTACTTGATGAACTTCGCTTAATCCTATTTCCCATGGTAAACCAGCGTATTTAATACTACTTTGAGGACTTGCTCCTGTTCCCCCATTATGTCCAGAGATTAAAATTATATCAGCTTTAGCTTTTGCAACACCTGCAGCAACTGTACCTATACCTGATTGAGCTACAAGCTTAACGCATACTTTAGCTTTAGGATTGATTTGTTTTAAATCATAGATTAATTGCGCAAGGTCTTCTATTGAATAGATATCATGATGAGGGGGAGGACTTATTAATGTTACACCCTCTGTTGAATGTCTTAATTTTGCAATCAAAGGAGTAACTTTTTCACCTGGAAGTTGTCCTCCTTCTCCTGGTTTAGCCCCTTGAGCAATTTTTATTTCAATTTCATTACAACTATTTAAATATTCTGCAGTTACACCAAATCTTCCACTTGCTATTTGTTTAATTTTTGAGGATGGATTATCTCCATTACTTCTAAGAATAAATCTTTCAGGATCTTCTCCCCCTTCTCCTGAATCAGATTTTGCTCCTATACGATTCATAGCAATAGCTATTGTTTCATGCGCTTCAGGACTTAAGGCACCAAGGGAAATTCCTGGTGCAACTAAACGTTTTCTTATTTCATAAGTATTATTTACAGATTCATTATTAATAGAATCTTTATCTGATTTGAAATCAACAAGATCTCTTAAATTAATAGGATAGTTTTCATTAATTTGTTTTGAATATTTTTTATACAAAGAATAATTATTAGTTCCTACTGCTGTTTGTAAAATATGAATTGCAGTACCTTCAAAAGAATGTTTTTCTCCGTCTTTGCGGTATCTATAAAAGCCCCCTATGGGTAAATTTATAACTTCATCTGAATATGCTTTGTTATGTGCAAACAAAGATTTTTGTTCTAAACCTTTTAGACCCATACCTGATATTTTAGAGCTCATAGAAGGAAAATATTCACTCATAAGGTTTCTGCTTAAGCCAATTGCTTCAAAGTTACATCCTCCTCTGTATGAACTAACAACTGAGATTCCCATTTTGCTCATAATTTTGAGTAATCCGTTGTTTACAGATTGAATGTATCTTTCTACACATTCTTCATAAGTAAGTTGACCAAATAATTTTTTCTTATGCCTTTCAGCAATAGCTTGTTGAGCCATATACGCATTGATACTAGTCGCGCCTACACCTATTAAAACAGCAAAATAATGAACATCTAAACATTCTGCAGATTGAACATTTAATGAAATAAATGTTCTTAATCTTTTTTTAATTAAATAATGATGTACAGAACTAGTAACCAAAATCATAGGTAGAGCTACTCGAGATTTACTTAAAGATTTGTCAGTTAATATAATGTGTACGTAGCCAGAACGTACAGCTTCTTCAGCTTCTTTATTAATTCTATCTAATTCTTTTTTAAAATGATAATTTTCTTGTTGGATATCCATAGTTGTATCAATAATCTTAACTTTATCTTTCATATACTGACGTAAAGTTTTAAATTGATTTATAGACAGTACTGGAGAATTTAATTGCAGATGATCGCATTGTGATTGATCTTCATCAAGAATATTACTTAAGTTGCCTATTCTTGTCCTAAGACTCATAACAACTCTTTCTCTCAAACTATCGATAGGGGGGTTTGTGACTTGACTAAAATTTTGTCTAAAAAAATGATGAAGTCCTCTATAATTATCAGATAAAACAGCAATAGGAGTGTCATCACCCATGGAACCAACTGCCTCTTTTTGTGATGCAATCATTGGATGAAGAATTATTTCCATATCCTCTGAAGTCCAACCAAAAGAAGTCATTCTTCTTCTTAAATCTGAAGTTTGAATGTCTCTAAATTCTTCATCAACGGACTGAACTAATTTATCAATATGTTTAATTTTTTTAATCCATTCTCCAAAAGGTCTTGATTGAGAAAGTTTATTTTTTATTTCTTTGTCTTTATAAAATTTACCTTCTTTAAAATTTACTGCTATCATTTGGCCTGGACCTACACGACCTCTTTCGAGAATTTCTGCCTCATCAATTTCAACCATACCTGTTTCTGAACCAGCAATAAGAAAGTCATTTGTTAATGTATATCTGAGAGGCCTTAAACCATTTCTATCCATTCCAGCAATTGCCCATTGATCATGGCATCCACAAATAGCAGCTGGACCATCCCAAGATTCCATAACTGCATTTGCGTAGGTATATAAATCTTTTAATTTTTTAGGAAAATCTCTTCTATGTGCAAATGCTTCAGGTATCGTCATTAACTTTGCCATTGGCAAACTTCGTTTTGTTCTAACTAGAAGCTCAATAGTAGAATCTAATGCCGCAGAATCAGAAGCTGTTCTGTCAATAACTGGCTTTAAATCATCTATATCTTTATCATAACTCGCATGAATCATTCTAGGTTCATGTGCTTCCATCCAGTTTTTGTTTCCTTTTAGAGTATTAATTTCACCATTATGCGCAATCACTCTAAAAGGTTGAGCTAAAGACCACGTAGGAAAAGTATTAGTTGAATACCTTTGATGATAAACTGCAAAGTTTGAAATAAATCTTTTATCCTGAATATCTGGATAAAAATTTGAAAGCTGTTCAGCCAGAAACATTCCTTTGTAAATAATTGACTGGCATGATAATGAACAAATATAAAAATCATTAATATTTGAACTATTTATTTTTTTTTCTATTCGTTTTCGAATTAAATAAAGTTTATCGTCGAACTCAAGTTCATTTTTAAAAATTTCATTTCCAATTAATATCTGCTCAATTTCAGGAAGTGATGCCTTCGCCTTTTCTCCAATAATTTTAGTATTAATAGGAACATGTCTCCAACCAAAAATTTTAAAACCTTCTTTAATAATTTCAGACTCAATAATAATACGTGCTTTTTCTTGTGCTTCAAAATTAGTACGAGGCAAAAAAATCATTCCTACAGCAAATGGAAAGTTGTTTAGTTTATGTCCTGAGCGATTAATTTTTTCTTTAAAAAAATCTTTAGGTATTCCAAGCTGAATTCCTGCACCATCTCCTGTTTTGCCGTCAGCATCTACTGCGCCTCGATGATATAAAACTTTTAGTGCCTGAACACCCATCTCTACAATTTTTCTTGAAGGCAACCCAGAAATTGAAGCAATTAATCCTACTCCACATGAGGAATGCTCATCATTTTCAGAATAAACATGATTTTGAATAAGTTTTTTTTTATTTATTAGATAATCTTTGTTTTTATTAAGCTTCTGCATTTTCTCTGAAACCTTGTTTTATAAGTACACTCTCTAAGTTAACTTTATTTTTTTCTTGAATATAATTGTGTATATTTGTTGCTGCATCCCTGCCATCCTTAATTCCCCAAACAACTAGACTTGCTCCTCTAACAATATCTCCAGCAGCAAAAACACCACTGAGATTAGTCATCATATTTTTATAGTTAATTTTAATAGTACCCCATTGAGTAACTTCAAGCTCAGGTTTATCGAACATATTTGGAATATTTTCAGGTTCAAAACCAAGAGCCTCAATAATTAAATCAACATCAAGGTTTATTTCTGAACCTGGAATCGGTTCAGGTTTTCTTCTTCCTGATTCATCTGGAGAACCTAATGTCATTTTAATTATTTTTAACTTATTAATTAAATTTGAACCAATGTATTCAGCTGGTAAAGTAAGCCATTGAAAATCTATACCCTCTTCTATAGCATTCTCAACTTCACGTTGAGATCCAGGCATATTTTTTTGATCTCTACGGTATAAACATTTAACTGATTTAGCACCTTGACGGACAGCTGTTCTAACACAATCCATAGCCGTATCACCACCACCAATAACAACTACATTTTTGTTTTGGGCATTTAATCTGCCACTATCAAAATCTTTAACATTATCTTTTAATCCTTTTCTATTACTACAAACTAAATACTCTAATGCTGGAACGACATTATTTGAATTATTATGATTTAAATTAATTTCACGAGATTTGTATACTCCTGTAGCAATTAATATCGCTTCATGTTTCTTTTGAATTTTTTCAAATGAAGTAGAGCTTCCAATTTCACAATTCATCTCAAAGTTGATACCGCTTTCAATTAAACGGTTCGTTCTTCTAATAACAATTTCTTTCTCTAATTTAAAATTAGGTATTCCATAAATTAGTAAACCTCCTGGCCTATCATAACGATCGTAAATAGTAACTTGATATCCTTTTTTTCTAAGCTCTTCACCGGCAGCTAAGCCAGCAGGACCTGATCCTATTATACCTACTGATTCTTCTTTTTCATTAATAACATTAATTTTATCTATCCATCCTTTTTCCCAGGCAACATCAGTAATATGTTTTTCGATAGATCCAATAGTTACTGATCCATGACCGGATTGCTCAATGACACAATTGCCTTCACATAATCTATCTTGAGGACAAATTCTTCCACAAACTTCAGGCATATTGTTTGTAGCACTAGAAATCTCAAATGCTTCTTGTAGTCTATTTTCTGCAGTTAATTGTAACCAATCTGGTATATTATTTTGGAGGGGACAATGTATCTGGCAATAAGGAATCCCACATTGAGAGCATCTAGAGGATTGACTTTCGGCTTTCTCTCTAGAAAATCTAGAATAAATCTCATTAAAATTTTTTAGTCGTTTTTCTGAATCAGATTTTTTAGGGTTTTCCTGGTTTAAATTAACAAATTTTAACATATAGTCTCTTTTTTGTACTAATTTTTATTAAAATATGACATCTATAGC
>CACFOQ010000001.1 GCA_902567855.1 uncultured Alphaproteobacteria bacterium | reverse complement strand
CAGATTTTTTAACAATTGTTGGAGCAATTGTCATATCCCTCTCTGGAATTTATGTTCTTCGACAAATATCAAAATCTGAGAATGTAGAATAAATTATCTATTTTTTAAAATAAAAATATTAATTTACAATTCCGCCATCAAAAACAAAATTTTGTGCTGATGTAGCTGAACTATCATCAGATGCAAAAAAAAGAATAGCTTTAGCAATTTCATTTGGCTCAAGTAATCTTTTCAAACATTGTTTTTCAAGTTGTTGTTTTTTTACTTCAGGAGTAACCCATAAATCTAATTGTCTCTTTGTCATTATCCATCCAGGCACAACACAATTGACCCTGATATTATATTCTCCAAGCTCTCTTGCTAGGCTTCTTGTTAAACCGCTTACTGCTGATTTTGCAGTTGTATAGCATATCATACCACCTATACCCATCATCCAGGAAAAGCTTCCAATATTAACTATTGTACCGCCACCATTATTTTTCATCATTTTTGAGCAGGTCTGCGCTGCAAAAAAGAAATGTTTTATATTTGCATTCATTCTATTATCCCAGTATTCACTGGTAACAGAATCCATTTCATGTCTTTCATCATGTGCAGCACTATTAATTAAAATAGACACTTCACCTATATCACTACCTATTTTATTTATTGTAGCAATTAATTTTTCTGTATCAGTTAAATCACAATTATAATAAATTGGTTCATTGCTATATTTGCTAGAATTAAATTTAATTACCTCTTTAGCTTCTTTATCATTGATATCTAAAAAAACTACTTTTGATTGTTGAATACAAAAATGTTCTACTATTGATGATCCTATACCAGATGCGCCACCCGTTATGAGTACTACTTTATCTTTTAAACTCGGATATATGGCACAATCTTGAATAGTAGTCATTTAATCTAACAATTAACCAACTTCTGAAATTAAAATTTCTTCTGTTAATTTTAAATCATCTTCTAATGTTCTGTCAGATGAAAGATTCATTTTTTTTAGCTCATCATGAAAAAATTTAACCCCTTCTTTAGGAGTACAGTCACCTTCAACAACTTTTCTCATACAAGTTACTATAAGGTTTTGATCTTCACATAAGTTTATTTTTCTACCAAAAAGTGCAACTCTTGCACCATATTTTTGGGCTTGATTTACTAATTCAAAACAATCACGTGTTGTGCCTTGTCCTCCTCCCAGTATTCCAATTATTAAGTTACCAGGATCATAAGAGGCTAATTCTTCCATAGCTTTTGCTCCATTATAAGCTATTTTTAAAAACAATGGTTTTTCTTTAGAAATTTGACCAGATAAGGTTTTTAATATGCAATCATTAACATATTCGCCCATTTCTGCAGTTGATAGTTTTATTACAGCTGAATTAAAAACTTCTAAAAAATGACGCATACCTATTTGATCAGCTTCATCTCGAAAAGTTCTATAGGTTTGTAACATTTTAACATCTAAATCTACATCTTTATTAAAAGTCATAGAATATAAACCTAGATCAACAATATTAATGGCATGTCTTAATTGAGTTGTAGCAAATGGTCGAGATTTTTCTTTTGCATATTCTCCATTTCTAATATTGCCCCATATACACGAAGTATCATTCAATCTTACTGCTGGAGTTACTGGACTATTAGAAAAAATATTTTTTTCTACTAATCTTTCAGCACTAGTTAAAGACATTAACATTACATCTACAAGTTTTGATTCAGTAAGACTTTCCATTTTATCAAGATATGTTTGAAAAGAATCAAAATTTTCAGTTAATTTTCCATTTTCATCTCTTATAATTCCAGGAGCTCTTCTTCCCATGGCCATATCTGCATCTTTTGCATCAGCAATTATAAAATCTTTTGGATTATATGTGCCTTCTCTTATTTTTTTTATTTTTTGATCTAGAGATTTCATTAAAGGTTCCTTTTTTATAAATTATTAATTTGATTTTACAATTATTTCATTCACTTCTTTTGATTTTTCAATATGAGACATGTGACCACTTTCTTTAAATATATGTGTTTCTACATTGGAAGGAAGTTCTTTAATATGTGAGTTAGGAATTATTTCATCATTCTCACCCCAAATTATCGAAATTTTTGATTTTAATGTTTCAATTTTGTCTCCAAGAAAAGTTTTTTGATTATTATCTTCAATTAAAGTTTCATCTTTAATTATTTGTAATGCTTTTTCTACACCATCAAGCCTTTTAAATTTTAACACTTCATTGACAAGATCTCTAGTTATTAATTCTTTATTAAAATATAGTTTTTCTAATTGAGGTTTTAAATCTCTTCTTGATTCAGATTTAATAAATTCTTCAACATAATTATCAATTTCTTTTCCTAAACCTATTGGGCTTACTAAGACTAATGATTCTACTAATTCAGAATTTGCTAAGGCTATATTTAAACAGATACCACCTCCAAGAGAGTGGCCAACAAGACAAATTTTTTCTAAATTATTTTGATTACAAAAATCATTTACTATATCTGATAGGTATTCAAGACTTCCTTGCTCGATATTTTTAGAAGATTTTCCATGTCCTGGGAGATCAAGTGAAAAAGTATTAAAATTAGAAGAGAGTTCTTCTTGGTTGAACATCCAATTATTTAAATCTCCTCCGAAACCATGAACAAATACTATATTTTTTGAGTTATTTTCTCCTAATTGCAAGTAATTAATATCTATATTTTTTATTTGAATTATTTTTTCTAAATTACTATCTTCTTCATCATCGCTAGGAGGAGTAAAATTTGATTGAAAATCTTCTACAAACTTTTCTATTTCATTAGTGTCAGTATTTTCATTGCCTAAAATTGCAATTAAAGATCCAACAGGAACTTTAATATCATTTTCAATAACTTTTTTTAGTAATATGCCTTCTTCAGGGCTTTCAAATTCATTAACAACTTTTTCTGTTTCTATTTCTACAAACGTTTCTCCTTTGTTAATTTTATCACCTTCATTTTTAAGCCATGAAGTAACTGATCCTTCTTTCATCGCCAAACCCCATTTTGGCATTACTATTGGTATAATTGAATCAGCCAATTTTAATTCAGAATGTTAGATATTGTTTTTTTAATATTATCTGCACTTGGTAAATATAAATCCTCCAAAGCAGGAGAAAAAGGAACAGGTGTATGAGGAGGGGTGATCATTTTAATTGGAGCCTTTAAAGATGAAAAAGCTTTATCAGATATTAGAGCGGATATATCTGTTGCTACGTTACATCTAGGACTAGATTCATCAACAATAATAACTCTCCCAGTTTCATCTACTGCTTCTAATATTGAATCTTCATCAAGAGGTGATAGTGTTCTTAAATCTAAAACTGAACAAGAAATATTATCTTTTTTTACCTCGTCAGCAACTTGGTTACAAAGATTAACAGTTCTACCCATAGAGATAAGAGCAACATCTTTACCTTCTCTGGTAAAATTTGCCTCTCCAAATGGTATTGTATAAAGTTCATCAGGCACTTCGCCTTCATCGTCATACATCATTTTATGTTCAAAGAATACGACGGGGTCATCATCTCTAACAGCCTGAACAAATAAACCTTTTGCATCATAAGGATTAGAAGGAATCACAACTTTTAATCCAGGAATATGTGTAAAAATAGGGTATAAACACTGACTATGTTGGCTTGCTGCTCTAAGTCCACCACCATACATTGTTCTTATTGTAAGAGGAGTTACTGCTTTACCTCCAAACATATATCTAAATTTTCCAGCTTGATTAAAAATTTGATCAAAACAAACTCCCATAAAATCTACAAACATAAGATCGGCAATTGGACGCAAGCCCGTTAAAGCTGCCCCAGCTGCAGTTCCAATAATTGCACTTTCTGTTATAGGCGTATCAATAACTCTTTCTCTACCAAACTCTGGAGCCAAACCTTTAGTAACTGCCATAGGACCTCCCCATGCATCTTGATCACCTTTCGTACCAGCTCCTCCAGCAACATCTTCTCCAAGTACTATAACATTTTCATCTCTTCGCATTTCTTGTTTAATTGCTTCGTTTATTGATTCTCTGAAAGTTTTTTTGCTCATATTATTTTAATATTTTACGTATACATCCGTTAGTAAATCTGATTCCACAGGATATTTAGCTTCTTTTGATTCAGAAACTGCCTCTTCAATTTCTTTTTTTATGCTTTTTTCAATTTCTTCAAGTTGACTTTCTTCTAACAAACCTGACTCAGTAACTTTTCTTTTAAAAATCTTTATAGGATCTTTATTATCTTTTATATCTTTGGTTTCTTCGTCTAATCTATAGGTAATTGCATCTCCTTCATAATGTCCATAAACTCTGCTTAATTTTACATGCAAAAGAGTTGGTCCCTCATTATTTTTTGCTCTTTCAACAGCTTCTTTTGCTGCTTGATGAACGGCAAAAAAGTCAGTTCCATCAACTTTTTCAGCGTGCAAACCATAGGCTTTTCCTCTGTCTACTATATTTCCACCAACTGAGTAATCACTAGAAGTAGCTTCAGCATATCCATTATCTTCTACTACAAAAATTGCTGGCAATTTTAAAATAGAAGCCATATTAATAGATTCCGCTGTAGTACCTTGATTAGAAGCACCATCACCTAAGAAACAAACAGCCACATTACCTGTTTTTTTAGTTTTAAATGTCAAGGCAGCACCACAAGTTAAAGGAGGACCTCCTCCAACTATTCCATTTGCTCCTAACATTCCTTTAGTTAAATCAGCGATATGCATAGAACCGCCTTTACCTCCACAAATGCCATCTTTTTTTCCAAATAATTCTTTCATCATTCCTTTACTGTCACATCCTTTAGCAATACAGTGACCATGACCTCTATGAGTGCTTGCAATTGTATCTTGATCATTTAAATTTAAGCATATACCCATGGCTGAAGCTTCTTCACCTGCATATAGATGAACGAAACCAGGTAAAGCACCTGAAGCAAATTCTTCATGAACAGCATCTTCAAACTCACGTATGCGACACATACCTTGATAAGCTTTTATTAATTCTTCTCTATTTAATTGCATTTTATTTGTATTCCGGTTTAAATCTAATATTCAATTAATTTTAAGTCAATCAATTAAATAGCTCTGAAATACTTATAATATATAAAGTATTTTTTCATAATAATTATATATAATATTATGTATCAGTTACGCTGTGCTCTAATAACCACTCTGCCATTTCTTTAATCATTTTATCTGAAGCTATTATAACTTTTTTTCTATGATCTTTAGAGCTTGGCAAAACATGAAGATAACCTTTGCTAATACAATCATCTATATATTTATTTTCTGATAAAGGTGTTCTGTGATGAATATCATGCTTCATAACCAAATCTATTAATTCTGTTTTATGCAAGTCTTTATTCATAAAATAATATTTTAGAGTAATCATTGCTATAAGAATATGAGAAGAGGTTTGATAAAAGAACGGAACAACTGATTCAGCTTCATGTTCACTCATTGATTTTATAAACTTATCACATCTTCTAATCCAAAGATCGTTATCGTTAAGCTCCAGAGCTGCTATGTCTAATTCTTTAATCATTGTTTTTAATTATAATCATTCTAATCTAATAAAGATCTTTATAAAATAGATATAAAAAAAAATACAATAAAAAGATGTTAAAAAAATATATATTTTATATGTATAAAAATGTCTTTAATCTTGCCAAAAATATAAAAAAAACCACTTTTTTTAATGAAATTAGATGATAGTATTTAGAAAATTTTTTTAATTTATGAGATCTTTTTAGAAAATATTATGAAAACAAGAGCAGCTGTAGCATTTGAACCGGGAAAACCTCTAGAGATTGAATTAGTTGATTTAGAGGGACCCAAAGAGGGAGAAGTTTTAATAAAAATAAATTCAACAGGGGTTTGTCATACTGATGCCTACACATTATCTGGAAAAGATCCGGAAGGAATTTTTCCTTCTATTTTAGGACATGAAGGTGCTGGAGTGGTAGTAGAAACTGGTAAAAATGTATATTCAATAAAAAAAGATGATAGTGTTATTCCACTTTATACACCTGAGTGTAGAAAGTGTAAATTTTGTTTATCTGGAAAAACTAATTTGTGTCAGGCTATTAGAGAAACGCAAGGCAAGGGTTTAATGCCCGATGGTACTTCTCGATTTACTTTTAATAATAAGACAATTTATCATTATATGGGCACTTCTACTTTTTCAAATTATACTGTTGTTCCAGAAATAGCCTTAGCTAAAGTTAGAAAAGATGCTCCTCCCAATAAAATCTGTTACATTGGTTGTGGCGTAACAACAGGTATTGGTGCTGTTTTAAATACTGCAAAAATGGAAGAAGGATCAACAGCTGTAATTTTTGGCTTAGGCGGTATTGGACTTAATGTAATTCAAGGATGCAAAATAGCTAAAGCTAAAACTATATTAGGTATTGATATTAATTCTAATAGAGAAACTTTAGGTAAAAAATTTGGTATGACCCATTTTTTAAATCCTAAAGAAGTTGGAGAAGAAAATTTAATTGAAAAAATTATAGAGATAACTGAAGGAGGAGCGGATTATAGTTTTGAGTGCATAGGTAGTGTAAAGGTGATGAGACAAGCTCTGGAATGCTGCCATAAAGGCTGGGGTCAATCTATAATTATTGGAGTTGCTGCTTCAGGTGAAGAAATATCAACGAGACCTTTTCAATTAGTTACAGGAAGAGTTTGGAAAGGAACAGCTTTTGGTGGAGCTAAAGGAAGAACAGATGTTCCCGGAATAGTTGATTGGTATATGGATAAGAAAATCAATATAGATGATCTGATTACTCACGAATTTCCCTTAGAAGATATTAATAAAGCATTTGATTTAATGCATGAGGGAAAATCTATACGTACTGTCATAAATTTTTAAAATAAAAATTTATGAGCAATCTTAAATTAATTGAAAAGAACAAAAATTTTAATGGATTTCAATGTGTATATTCACATTATTCAAAATCAAATAAATGTGAAATGCGTTTTTCTATTTATTTACCAAATACCAATAAAAAGCTTCCAGTATTATATTTTTTAAGTGGTTTAACGTGTACAGAACAAAATTTTATTCAAAAATCTGGCATGCAAAAATATGCATCCAAAGAAAAAATAATTATTATAGGACCAGATACTAGTCCAAGGGGAAATCAAGTTCCAGATAGTAAAGAAAGTTTTTTAGGACAGGGAGCTGGTTTTTATTTAAATGCTAATCAACGTAAATGGAAAAAAAATTATAATATGTATGATTATATTACTAAAGAACTTCCAGAATTAGTGAACAAAAACTTTAATGTAAATATAAAAAAACAGGGAATAATGGGTCATTCAATGGGAGGAATGGGATCTTTAGTTTGTGGGGCTTTAAATAAAAAAATTTTTAAATCCATTTCAGCTTTTGCCCCTATTTGTGATTCTTCTAAAAGTGCTTTTTCTGGCAATGCATTTACTAAATATTTAGGCAAAAGAAACAAACAATGGAATTTATATAATCCTATTGAAATATTTAAAAAAAATAAAATAAATAATAAGATATTAATTGATCAAGGTTTAAATGATGAATTTATAAAAGATTTATATTTGGATGATTTTATCAAAATATGTAAAAAAAATAATCAAAAAATATTAATAAGAAGACATAAAGATCATAGCCATGGTTATTATTTTATATCTACATTTATTAAAGATCATATAAAATTTCATAAAAAACTGCTGTCGTAACAAATCTATATTGCTAATTTTAAACTATATTTTTTATATATAATTAATATATTCATTAAAAAAATTATCTTGTAAAATATATTAAATGTGTTTTTCTATGTAATTAATTAATTTTTTATGAGTGATAATTATAATATACAAAATTATATAAATGGAAGTTTTTCTGTTTCTACAAATACAGAAGAGATTAAAAATATAAATCCTTCTGACTCAAGTATTATTAATTCCTTCAAAGAAACTTCAATAGAAGATGTAGAAAGTGCAATTGACGTAGCAAAAAAATCTCAATCTAAATGGTCTAAAACACCAGCTATAGAAAGAGCCTCTTATTTAAAAAAAATAGCAGAAGGTATTAGAAAAAATGAAGACGAATTTGTAAGAATAATTGTTGAAGAACAAGGCAAAATAAAAGATTTAGCAAAAGGTGAGGTGCAAGGAGCTGCAAATTACTTAGATTATACAGCTGAATGGGCCAGAAGAATTGAAGGAGAAATTGTCACTAGTGATTCACCTGATGAAAATATTTTTATTTTTAAAATTCCAATGGGAGTAGTTTCAGGGATTTTACCATGGAATTTTCCATTTTTTTTAATTGTTAGAAAGCTAGCACCAGCTTTAGTCACAGGTAATACAATTGTTATAAAGGCTAGTGAAGAAACATCTAATAACGCTTATATGTTTTCTAAGCTCTTAGATGCAGCTGGAGTGCCTAAAGGAGTAGTTAATTTTGTTTATGGAAGAGGACAAACAGTTGGTAAATTACTAAGTTCTAGCAAAAAAATTGACATGATTAGTTTTACTGGAAGCGTAGAAACAGGTTCAGCAATTATGACTGAAGCTGCTAAAAATATTACTAAAGTGAACCTAGAGTTGGGAGGAAAAGCTCCAGCACTTGTTTTAGCTGATGCAGATATTGATTTAGCTGTTTCTAAAATTCGTGATGCAAGAGTAATCAATAGTGGTCAAGTATGTAATTGTGTTGAAAGAGTATATGTAGATAAAAAAATTGCAGATGAATTTACAGAAAAATTAACTAAAGCAATGCAAAACACTAAGTTTGGAAATCCTAATACAAAAACTGATATAGATTATGGGCCTTTAATCAATGAAGATGGCTCCAAGAAAGTAAGTGAATTAGTGAATTCAGCAAAAGGTTCTGGAGCAGAAATCTTAACTGGTGGAAACAGAGATGAATCATCTGAAGGAATTTATTATCATCCTACTGTTATAGCTAATTGCAAACAAGATATGAGAATTATACAAGAAGAAATTTTTGGTCCAGTTTTACCTTTAGTTGAATTTGAAGATTTAGACCAAGCAATTGAATATGCAAATGATTCTGATTATGGTCTTACTTCTTCTATTTTTACTAATAATTTAAAAACAGCTTTAAAAGCTTGTAATGAAATACGGTTTGGAGAAACTATGATCAACAGAGATAACATGGAAATCTTCCAATCTTTTCATGCAGGATTAAGAAAGTCAGGTATTGGCGGTGCTGATGGTAAGCATGGACTATATGAATATATGCAAACACATGCAGTATATATGAGAGCTTAATATAAAATATATGAATAGCGAAATCACTGTTGCAGATATAATTGAAAATCTTAAAAACACTCCTATGGAGGAAATTGAAAATCAACCTCAATTTGAAAAATATTTAACAACAAAAGAATTTACAAAAATTCATTCAGGAATGAAGTGGGCTGAAGGTCCATGCTATATTAAGAGTCATAAAAAGTTATATTTTAGTGATATTCCTAATAATCATTTACTTTCTTGGGATGGTAGTATTGTAAAAATTGAAAAAGATCCGTCAAATTTTATTAATGGTAATACTGAAGATTTGGAAGGCAATCTTATCTCATGTTCTCATGGTGGTCGCTGTATATACAAAACAGATATAAATGGTAAAACAACTACATTAGTAGATAAATATTTAGATAAGAAATTAAACTCTCCAAATGACGTTGTTGTAAAATCTGATGGTACCATTTGGTTTACCGATCCTCCATATGGTATTTTATCTGATTATGAAGGATATAAAGGTGATATGGAATATGGAGCTTGTTATGTATTTAGATATGATCCAAAAGAAAATAATTTAGAAGTTGTTTCCAAAGATTTTTTAAAACCTAATGGAATAGCTTTTTCAGTCAATGAAGATAAAATCTATATTGCAGATAGTGGAGGATCACACGATGTTAATGCTCCAAATCAAATAATGGTTTATGATGTTATTGAAAATAAAATTTTAAAAAATGGCAAAGTTTTTCATAAATTTAACCCTTTTTTTGCTGATGGTTTTAGAGTTGATAAAGACGATAACGTTTGGACTAGTGCGGGTAAGGGAATAAAATGTTTTAACCCCCAAGGTGAAGTAATTGGACAATTATTACTGCCTGATCTTGTTGCAAACTTAACTTTTGGAGGGGAAAATAGTAATATTCTTTATGTAACTTGTTCTTCGAATCTTTACTCAATGGAATTAAATCAACAAGGAAAATAAATAAGCTTTAAATATTAATTTATCCTTTTACAGCCCCTAAGGTTAAACCTCTTACTATATATCTTTGAGCAAGCAAGCAGAGTATTAAAGGTACAATCATAGATAACATAGTTTTTGTTCCAATATACCAATACTCTACCCCACGATTTTGAACACTAACAGAACTATAAAGAGGTAATGTTAAATTTTTCATCGTTAATATTTTTGCAAAGAAATAATCATTCCAAACAAAAGTAAACATAATTAATGATGATGCTGCAATTGCAGGCACAGATAAAGGTACTGCAACTTTTAAAAAAGCTCCGATATGAGTTGCACCGTCAACCATGGCTGCCTCTTCTAATTCTATAGGTAAATCCAGAAAAGTTTGTCGAACAATAACAATAACAAATGGCATAATAAAAGTAGTATGAACAATGATTAAACCAAGTTTAGTATCATATATACCAAGTGCATTCCAAATTACAAAGAAGGGCACTACAGCTGCTGCTGGTGGCAATACTCTTTGTGAAATAAACCAAATAGTAAGATCTTTATTGGGTGGAAAACGAAATCTGAAACGTGCTAAAGCATAAGCTGCAGGCAAACCAACGATAAGTGCCAAACCTGTTGAAACTAATGATATAATACTACTATTATAAATGGCTAAATGAGCTTCTGGAAAAGATAAATGAGTTCTCCAGTTATCTAATGTGGGTTCAAAGTTAATCCAAGGCAAGCCAAGACCACTAACAACAAAAGTATCAAGTGGAACTCTTAAGCTATTAGAAAAAGACCACCATAGAGGAAAGAAAAAAATCATAGCAACAAACAAAGCTAGAAAAGTATAAATTGAAGTTAATAGAACACCTTGATTTTTATTCATTTTTTTATTTTATCCTTTCACAGCACCTAATGTCAAACCTTGCACGATGTATCTTTGAGCAAGAATGGCTAAACTCATTGGAATAGCTATTGTTATAAAGGTACGTACGGCCAATCCTCCAAAATGAAATCCTGAATTAAGACCACCTGACCTTACATATAGTGGTAAAGTTTCTTGAAATTGACTTAAGGCAAAAACAATAAGATATTCATTCCAAGCAAAACTAAACATTATTAAGGTTGAAGCTACTATTGCAGGTATAGTTAAAGGAATGGCAATAAAAAGAAATGATCTTAAATGATTAGCACCATCAACCATAGCTGCTTCTTCTAATTCTATAGGAATATCAATAAATGCTTGTCGAACAATAATAATTACAAAAGGTAAGATAAATGCACTCTGAAGAAAAATAATAGCAATTTTTGTATCATATAAATTTACTATATTAAAAATGTAATGGTAGGTTAGTAAAACTGTTATTATAGGAATTAATCTAAGAGCTAAAAAAAAAATTAAAATATATTTATTCGAATTAAAAGAAAACTTAAAGCGCGCAAGAGAATATGCAGCCGGTAATCCAAGAATTAAAGCAATTATAGTAGAAATTGGCGCTATAATTAAACTTCTAGTTATAGAAGAGTATAATTCTGGACTTCGAAGCTCTCCTTTCCAACTTGCTAATGTAGGAGAATATTGATCCTCTGGAATACCAAAAACTTGTATAACTCCATTAAATTCAATTTTTGTCAAACTTAATAAGCAAATCCAGAAAATAGGTAATAAAAAAATAATTAAAAAAAAATATGAAACTAAGGTATAAAAAATTGATTTTTGTTTTTGTTCCACTTTACAATTTTCCTAAACAGTAGTCGCTTGAAAATTTATGAGCTTTTTTTAGCATATTTTCAGGTTTAGATTTTTTTGAAATCATATCATTTATAATACTTGCAGCAAAATGATCTCCTGCCCCTAATATATTTGGGTTTTTGTAATCTATTTTATTATTATTTTTGACAGTAAAAATTCTTCCATGATCTACATAGATACTTTTCTTTTTATTGTGAATAATAATATAATTAATTTTTTTAGATAAATTTAAAATATTTTTCATCGATGCTTGATTAAATTCCTTGCATTTTTTATCTTTAAATAAAGTTGGCAATTCTTTCGTTGAAAAAATTAAACAGTCAAGTTTATTTAAATATTTATCAAGATTAAATTTATTTAATGATTTGTCTGAAATGTCTGCTGAAAAAAATTGTCCTGGTTTTTTATTTAATACCAAATTTCCAAATTTATCTATAAATTGTATATTATCTAAATACATAAAGTGAACCCATGATGAGTCACCAATATTCATTCTTTTTTTTGGTTTTTTAGATAAAAATCTAACTATAACTGTTTTGGTACTTTTCAATTTACTTATTAATATGACTACGTCACTAGTTAGACCATTTCTTATAATACTTTTGTAATCAACTTTTAGTTTTTTTAATTCTTGTATAGCATTATCCCCATCCTGGTCTTTTCCAAGAATTGTTACTGATTTCATTTTAATTTTTTTATTGAGATATCTAATTCCTCTAATAGTATTAGAAATTCCTCCAAATCGAGTTATTAAAGTTGCGTCTCTTGTATCAGATGATTCTTTTGGATATTTTTTAAGAGTATAGATCATATCTTTCATAGTATGACCACAAATACAGATATCAAATCTGAATTTTTTTCGAAGATATGTCATAAAAGAATTTAACTAGTATAAAATACTAAATTCTTTTACCAGTCTCACTATCAAATATATGAATATTATCGAGTTGAGGGCTCATCTTAAACTCATTACCTGGTTTAAGTAGGTGTGATTTAGGAACATCTAAACATATTTCTTGATCACCCACATTAGCAAAAACTAATGATTGTGAACCTGTCGGTTGATCTACTTTAACTTTTAAATTGATTGCATCTTCTGAAGCAGATTGATTAATATCTACATGTTCTGGACGAAAACCATAAATAATTTCTTGTCCTTCACTAATATTTGCATTTTCAGGTAGTAAAAATAATGAATTATCTTTTGATTGAAAATATTTCTTTCCTTTTTCAGAAACAACTTTTCCATGAATTTGATTCATTGATGGAGAGCCAATAAAACTAGCAACAAAGGTATTATTTGGCTGGTCATATAATTCGTCTGGTGAACCTACTTGTTCAACAATACCTCCATTTAAAACAACAATTTTATCTGCCATTGTCATAGCCTCAATTTGATCATGCGTAACATAAACAGTTGTTGTTTTAACTTCATAATGAATTTCTTTTATTTGATTTCTCATCATTACTCTTAATTTAGCATCTAAGTTTGATAGTGGTTCATCAAATAAAAATACTTCTGGATCACGAACTATAGCTCTTCCCATTGCAACACGTTGTCTTTCTCCTCCTGATAGATTACGAGGTAGACGTGATAATAAATGAGTAAGGCCTAACATTTCTGCAGCATCTGCCACTTTTTTATCAATAATAGATTTTTCAACTTTACGCATACGCAAACTAAATCCAATATTTTTAGCGACTGATAAATGAGGATAAAGAGCGTAGTTTTGAAATACCATTGAAACATCTCTGTCTCTTGGAGCTAATTGATTAATAACTTTTCCACCTAATGATATTTCTCCACTATTAATATCTTCTAATCCTGCAATCATTCGAAGAAGAGTTGATTTACCACAGCCAGAAGGTCCAACAAGTACTATAAATTCTCCATCCTTAATCGATAAACTTACATCAAATAATACTTGTGTTTTATCATAAAACTTATTTACATTATCTATTGTTAAATCTGCCATAATAAATATTTCACCTCCTAATTTATCCTTTTACAGCTCCTAAAGTTAAACCTCTTACTATATACCTTTGAGCAAGTAGGCAAAGTATCAATGGTAGTATTACAGCAATCATTGTACGGACTGCAATAAACCAAAACTGAACACCACGTGAGTCTACACCCCCAGCAATATAAATAGGGAGAGTAAAATTTTTCATCATTAAAACACTTACAAAGAAATAATCATTCCATGCGAAAGTAAACATAATCAAAGAAGCAGCTGCAATTGCAGGCACAGATAAGGGTACTGCAACTTTTAAGAAAGCTCCAATATGAGTGGCGCCATCAACCATAGCTGCCTCTTCTAATTCTATAGGTAAATCAAGAAAAGTTTGACGAACAATAACAACAACAAAGGGCATGATAAAAGTAGTTTGAACAATTATCATACCAAATTTAGTATCATATATACCAAGCATATTCCAAAGAACGAAAAAAGGAACAACAGCTGCTGCAGGCGGCAATACTCTTTGAGAAATAAACCAAATAGTAATATCTTTATTGGGTGGAAAACGAAATCTGAAACGTGCAAGAGCATAAGCTGCAGGCAAACCAACCACAATTGCTAAAGCAGTTGAGATTACAGCAATAAAACTACTATTATATAAAGCTATGTGAGCTTCTGGAAAAGATAATTGATGAGTCCAATTACCTAATGTTGGTGTAAAATTAATAAATGGAATTCCAACACCTGTAACTGTGAAAGTTTCTTTTGGAATTCTTAAACTATTAGAAAATGACCACCACAAAGGAAAGAAAAAAATCATTGTAATACCTAAAGCTATAATCGTATAAATCGATGTTAATAAGCTTCCTTGATTCTTATTCATAAGTTTTTCTCAGACGAGTAAAGAATAACATAACGAAAACCATTACTACAATTAGCATTAGGAATGATCCTGCACTTGCATAACCAAAATCATTCATTTTAAATGCTTTATTAAAGACTAAAAAAGAGACCGATTGAGTTGCAGTACCTGGCCCACCTTTTGTAAGTGAAGCAATATAATCATATAGTTTTGCTGATTCAGCAACTCTTAGTAAAATAACTAAAACAATAATAGGTTGTAACAGAGGAAGGATTACAGAAGTCCAAATTTTATAAGCAGATTTTGTATCTAGTGTTGCTGCCTCAATTAAATCATCAGGTATTCCTTGAAGTGCTGCTAGAAAAACCAAAAAGCAAAATGGTGTCCATTGCCATATATCTACTAGCATAACTGAAAATGGTGCCCAGTTATGATTTGATAAAAAAGGTATTCCCATCCAAGCTAAAGGTCCGCTTATTTCAAAGAGAATGGTGAAAAACATGAATCCGATTGCAAACGGCGTTGCAAATATAGGAAGTATCATTAAGGATCGCATAAACCCTCGACCATAAATACGCCTATTAAATAAAAATGCGAGGAATAGACCAAGTATAATTTCTACAAAAACAGAGATTATAACATAAATAAAAGTAAACTTTGCAGCATCTTGATATTCTTGATCATTTACAACTCTTTTATATTTTTTAAATCCAACCCAATCATATTTGATTTGTAATTCTTTTTGTTTTACTTTCTTTGTTCTAATAGATCCGTCAGACCGTGTCTTTGGGTTTCCATCCTTATCAAGGACTGGAATTTCTTCAACACCAGTAATGACAACTTCTCTTTTGACATCGGTAAAACTTAAATAGAGAGAAAAGAACAATGGAGCAATAGTGAGCGTTAAAACCCATATTACTGCTGGCAACAAAAACAATAATTTTATTCTTTTATCCCATCTAATCATGATCTACTAATTTGTTTAATGTTAAAAGTCATTCTGGCTCGTAAATATACGAGCCAGAAAAAAAGATTAACTACTGGTTATATCCAATAGCTTCTTGATACATGTTAAGAACTCTATCTCTACCACAACGATCAGTGATTTCTTCCCACGAAGCTGCAGTATCATCTAAAGCTTCATCAGTAGTTTTTTGACCACTCATAGCTGCCGATAGGTTTTTGTCCATGATATCCCAATATTCTGGAGTACAAACAATTCTTAAGTACTCAAGACTAATTGGAGCAGTATAGTTTTCATGATATGCATCACTATACATTTGGATATCAGTTGGAGCCCAACCATATGCATCATATTGATCCATAGTAGCTGTTCCATTCGGTTCTAAATAGTTAAAGTAAGCTCCTGGATCAACACCTGTCCATCCGTTTGCAGCACTCCACATATGCCATGGCTCAGTTGCCATAAACGCTAAATATGCATAAGCCGCTTCAGGATTTTCAGAGAATTGAGAAACTACACCGTGCCATGTTCCACCAGTTGTATTTCCGTAAGTAACTGGATTGTCAGTTTCAACCATGACTTTTTTCTCGTGATCATAATATACTGTAGAGCTTGGAATCGCGATTGATCCACAAACACCTTTAATATTCGATCTACTTTCATCTTGGCATAGAGATCCTACATCTCCCCAACTAAACGTGAATACAGCTTTTCCTCTTAGGAAAACGTCCCAAGCTTCTCCAAGACTCCATCCGATCTGAGCCGAAGGACCAGTTAAATGAAGTTCTTTTAAGAAATTAAGAGCCGCTTTATGACCTGGGCTATTAATTAATGGAGTCATATCATCTGGGTCAAACCAATAAACACCATGATATTTATCAAGAGGTCCTGGAGTGATTGCAAAAGATGCTGACAAAGATTGGAAGTGATAGTGACCTTGTTCACCAACTTTTAAGTGCAATACTGTACCATAGTCAGTTTCATCATCACCTTTATCCCAATTCTTTCCATTAAAGAAAGCAGAGATTTGAAGAAGTTCTTGAAGAGTTTCAGGAACTTTTAATTCATCTCCAGTTTCAGCTTTGTATTGAGCTGCCATTTCTGGATTATTAATAGCATCAGTTCTGTAATAGAAAACCTGACCATCAAAGTCATTCATAACACCATAACCAACACCATTCCATTCATGCAACTTTCTTAAATTTGGTGGAATGCTATCATAACTCCATTGACCGTAGTCAGGAGTTCCATAACCAATATCTTCTACAGGAATGATATAATTTCCATCAACTAAGTCTCCATAAAAGAATGCACCTGTGATTGTTGCATCATATAAACCAGTACCATTTTTCATGTCTAACATCATTTTTGAGTAAAGATCAGCAAAAGGAACTAAAGCTAGTTCAACTTTTGCACCTGATAACTCTTCCCAAATTGGACGTGCACTATACAAAGGTCCAGAGATACCACCTTTAGGTCCAGAGTCTAAACTTAAAACTGTAATAGTTTCTCCTTCAAAAGGTTTTTCATCAGGTCCATAAGCTGCACCTAATTGTTCTCTTGTTATATTTATAACAGTGCCATCTTCATGAATTAGATCAACAGTTCCGTCGTCTTTCCAATTAACATGTTTTCCAGCAACCGCAGGTAATGCAATTGCAAGAGCAGATAACAATGTTACAAAAGTAGTAATTACTTTATTTATCATATTAATTACCTCCTAAATAAAATTATAAATATTATAATTATAAAAAGATAATGATTAAAAAAGAGAATAAAGAAACCAAATAATATATATATAAATTTTATATTTATTTGTTTTTTTAAAGCTTTGAAAAAGCCTTAAATACCTTGATTTATTTATTATTTTAGAATTATTTCGTTAATTTTTAATATGTGATTTAAAACAGGTAAAAAAGTTTCATTATATAATTGATTATAAAAATTAGCGTTTTCTTTATTGGGTATATAAATTTCATTTTCAAAATCTAGACTATTTATTATTTCACTAAAGTTTGAAAAATAACCTGCAGCAATTGCGCCAGAAAATGCTGCTCCTAAACTAACTGTTTCAACTAAATTTAGTACATTAATTTTTTTGTTTAAAACATCTGATCTTATTTGCATTAATAATTTATTTTGAGTTGCACCACCAGTAGTCAATATTTCATCATACTTTGTATTTGTTTGGTTTTTCATTGTTTCAAAAACATTTTTTGTATCTAGTGAAACTCCCTCAAGTACAGATCGTAATAAATTTGAAGAATTTGATTCAGTACTTAAGCCAGTAAATGCACCTCTAGAGTTTAATACTTGATTGGGAGGAGAGCCAAATCTTAAATGAGGAAAAAAATTAACTCCATTTGAACCGGGAGGAACAGATTTAATTTTTTCTATAATTTCTTCATAACTTTCTTTTTTAGCTACTATACTTTTTACCCAGTCTATAGAGGCACTTGTTGTCCATATACTTCCAAAAAGATAATAGTATTTTTTTTCAGCTGATACAATTACATGTTCAACTAAACCTAAATCAATTAATTTAAGATCTAGCGATGGCTTATCTATTCCAGTTAACAAACACTCAGCAGTTCCTATGGAGTTAGACATTATACCAGGTTGTATACATCCTGTAATTAATGCACTTAATGGATGATCATGCCCTCCAACACCTACTATACAATTTTCAGAAAGACCTGTTAGTTTACTTGCCTCATTGGTTATATTGTTTAGTTTAGTACCAGTAGGCTTAACATCAGGAAAAAAACTTTTTTTTAATTTTAATTCATCAATAATTTCATTCGACCATTCAAGATTATTTAAATCAAATGCAAAAGTTCTACATGCTAAACTATAGTCAGTAGCTAATTCTCCCGAAAGTTTCCAAGCTATATAATTTGCAATGATTACCCATTTACTACTTTTTTTGTAAATTTCTGGCTCATTTTCTTTAAGCCACAACATTTTATTAATTCCAAATATAGGTTCTTGAACTAATCCTGTAATTCTAAATAATTTATCACTACCAAATATACTTTCTATTTTTTCAGACTGATCTTTTGCTCTTTTATCAAACCAAGCAATAGAATGATAGATAGGTTCATTTTTTTCATCTAAAATTATTGCTGTTTCTCCAACACTTGCAACAGCTACTGAAACAACTCTTTTAGGGTTATCTATAAAACTTAAACTTTTTTTTATTACGTTTGCAGTAGTTTCCCAAATTTCTTGCGGATCATAATGTGCCCAACCAATATTGGAGTGGTAAATTTTGGGACTATCACTAGCCTGACTTATTAATTTTCCTTTTTGATCAAAAATTAATGCCCTAATTTTTGAGCTTCCAGCATCAATTCCCATAAATAATGGTTTTTCTGAAATCATTTTTTTATTTATAGTATAAAATACAATTAATGGAAAATTTTTTTAAAAAAACCCAAGGAAGATGTTTTGGTACTTTTAATTTAAAAGGAGAACAATTAGCTCTTTCTTTCAAACATGCTTTAGAAACAGGTTATAATTTTTTTGATACAGCCCAATGGTACGAGAATGAATTTGATTTAGGTGAAGCAATTAAAAAAACAGGTATTAAGCGCTCTGATATTTTGATTACCACTAAGGTACACCCTGATAATTATAAAGAAGAATTATTTATCAACTCAGTCCACAAAAGTTTAAAAGATTTAAATACAGACTATGTGGATGTTTTGCTCTTGCATTGGCCAGATAAAAGTGGAGATAATTCATTATCTTTAGACTTATTGCAACAAACACATGATAAAGGGTTAGCAAAATTTATTGGAGTAAGTAATTATAATATAGCGATGCTTAATGAAGCTATTAGTAAATTGACAGTAAAACCTATTACAAACCAAATTGAATTTCATCCGTTGATAGATCAATCAAAAATTTTAAATTTTGCAAAAAGTAAGAACATTGATTTATCTGCTTATTGCTCAATAGCTCGAGGAAAAATTTTGGAAATTAGCACTTTAAACAATATTGCAATAAAACATAATATTTCTATTGCTCAAGTTGCTCAACATTGGGCTTATCGAAAAGGTGTAATAGTTAATTCCATGTCTACTAAACTTAACAATATTAATGATAATTTTAATATCTTAAATTTTGAATTATCTATTGAAGAAATGGAACAAATCTCAAATCTTAATTCAGAAAATTACAGAATAGTTACTAGAGAAAGAATGAATGATAAAGAGCCTCCAATGGGAAAATGTGTACCTGATTGGGACTAATTTTAGCTTTTTTGAGCCTAAAATAGGTATAATTAAAATAGATAATTTTTAGACTTTTCGTGTAAATTTATTTGTAAGATAATATTTTTAAATATAGAGGAAAAAATTAGAAAAATGAAAAGATCAGAAATTAATAATATTATTACAGAAGCAAAAAAATTTTTTAATAAACACAACTTCATACTACCACCCTTTGGATATTGGAATCTGAATGATTGGAAACAAAAGAACAAAGATAACATTGATGAAATTATTGATCGATCTTTAGGATGGGATATTACTGACTTTGGTTATAATAATTTCTGGGAAACAGGTATTTGTGTTTTTACTATACGTAATGGCAATCAAGAAAACATAAAAAAAGGTAGCGGAAAAACGTATGCTGAAAAACTATTTTTTTTAGAGGTTGATCAAAAAGTTCCTTCACATACTCATTATGTGAAAATTGAAGATGTAATAAATAGAGGCGGAGGTTTGCTAGGAGTTGAGTTATTTAATTCTAAAGAAGACGGAACACCAGATCATTCCTCAAATGTAATTTTGTCAAAAGATGGAGAAAAAGTTGAATTTTCTCCTGGTGAGCATTTTTATTTAAAACCTGGAGAGAGTATCACGCTTGTTCCAGGAGTGTATCATAAATTTTGGGGATCAAGTGAAAAAGTTTTGGTAGGAGAAGTGTCTTTAGCTAATGACGATGTGAATGATAATGTCTTTGTTGAAGAAGTAGGCAGATTTCCAGAAATAGAAGAAGACGAAGATCCTACTCATTTATTGATTACAGACTATGATTCATTTCTATGAAAAAAAAATTTAAACTAAATTTAAAACAATCAAATAAAAAAGCTCTTTGTTTAGGAATAGCAGTGACAGATACTTTTGCTAAATCAATAGACAAAATTCCCAAATGGGAAACTTTAGGCACTTTTGATGAAGTTAAATTTGGAGCAGGCGGTTGTGCTGTTAACACGGCAATTAACTTATGTTCTCTAGGTCTTGATTGTGGAGTTTCAGCAGCGATTGGAAAAGATTTAAATGGTGAATATATTCTTGATGAATTAAAAAAAAGGAGAATAGATACTAATAACATTGTAAAAACAAAAAAAAATACTGCAATTACTTTTGCAATGATATCATCAGCTGGCAAAAGAAGATACCTAACTAATTGGGGAGCTAATGATGTTTTTTCTATTAAAGATTTAAAAATGACAAATATACAAAATTATTCCTTAGTTCATTTATGTGGCACTTTTGCAATGAAAACTTTTGATGGCAAAGAAACTTTGGAGTTTGTAAAAAAAATTAAAAAAAATAAAAATAAAATTTTAATATCTATGGATACTATTTATAATACCAAGGTTAATTGTTTAAAATTGGTAAAAAATATTTTTCCATACATCGATATTTTTTTTCCAAGTATTGAAGAATTAACATTAATTACCGGACATAATAGCATTAAAAAAAATATAGAATTTTTAAAATCTACCAAAATTCCACTTACAGGTATTAAAATGGGTAAAGAAGGATCAATTTTTATTCATAATAATAATGCCTCATATTGCTCTCCATTTAAAGTGAAAGTAGTTGATACTTCAGGTGCAGGAGATGCATTTATGGCTGGTTTAATTTTTGCAACTTTGAATGAATATTCTCTTAATTATTCCATGATATTTTCTTCGGCTTGTGCGGCTAATAATATTCAGTATGTGGGAGCATCAGGAAATGTACCTTATTTTAATAAAATAGAAAAATTTATAAATGAAAATTTAGATAGTGTAACAAAAGTAAATAATTTTATAAGAAGTATAAATTAATTTTATATGAACAAAAAATTATTACTTTCAATGCATAGAAAAATGCTCACTATTCGTTTATTTGAAGAAAAATTAAATTCACTTTTTTTACAAGGACAAATTCCTGGAACATTACATTTATATAATGGTCAGGAAGCTTGTGCAGTGGGTGTTTGTGAAAATTTAAATGATAAAGATTGGATATTAAGTACGCACAGGCCGCATGGTCATGCAATAGCTAAAGGAGTTTCTCTTCAATCTATGATGGCTGAATTATTTGCTAAAGAAACAGGGTGTTGTGGAGGTTTTGGAGGATCAATGCATGTAGGTGATATTAATAAAGGTTCTGTTCCTGCCATAGCTATAGTTGGAGGAAATATTCCAATTGCTACAGGAGTAGCTTTGTCATTTAAAATGCAAAAAAGAAAAAATGTTGTTTGTTGTTTTCTTGGGGATGGCGCCATAAATGAAGGCGCTTTTCATGAAGGTGTAAATATGGCATCAATATGGGGTTTGCCATTAATTTTTGTTTGTGAAAATAATTTATACGGAGCTTCAACTAGAATTGAAAATATGATTGGTGTAGAAAAATTAACTGATAGATTAAAAGGTTATGGAGTAAAATCTTTTTCAGTAGATGGTATGGATGTCACTAAAGTTTATACTATGATTAATAATTTGATTAAAAAAATTAAATTTGGACAAGGGCCATTTTTTTTAGAATGCAAAACATATAGATTTGTTGGACATTCTCGTAGTGATACAAATAAGTACAGACAAAAAAGTGAAGAAATATTTTGGAAAAAAAAGGATCCAATTATCAGAATAGAAAAAAAATTAGTTAAAGAAAAAATATTAGATACTTTATCTATTGATAAAATTCATGAAGAAATTAAACATGAACTAAATCAAGCTGTAAAGTTTGCTAAATCTAGTCCTCATCCTAAAATTCTTAATATGAAAAAGTATGTCTATGCGTAATAACAAAAATTCTACTCAGAAAATGACAATAGCCGAATCTTTAAGGTTAACAATTCAACAAGAAATGGAGAGGGATAAAAAAGTTTTTTGTATAGGAGAAGATATTGGTATTAAGGGAGGATTTGGCGGAGCATTTACCGTTACTTTGGGTTTATCTGAGCAATTTGGTCATGAAAGAATTTTAGACACACCTATTTCAGAAACAGGTATCGCTGGCGTAGCAATAGGAGCCGCTCTTTCTGGTATGCGCCCTATTGCAGATGTTCAATATTCAGATTTTTTATTTTGCGCGATGGATCAGCTTGTTAATCAAGCTGCAAAACTAAGATTTATGTCTGGTGGAAAATTAAAAGTACCAATGGTAATGCGAGCACCTGGTGGAGCAACAACGAGAGGCTCTCAACATAGTCAAAGCCTTGAATCGTATTTTCTTCATGTACCAGGTCTTAAGGTTGTATGTCCTTCTACAGCCTATGATGCAAAAGGTTTATTAACTGCTGCCATAAGAGATGATAGTCCCGTACTTTTTTTTGAACACAAATTACTATATGGCAGTAAAGGTAATAGAGCTGAAAAAGGATCTATTTCCCCTGTAGGAGAGGTTCCTCTTTATGATTATACTATTCCTTTTGGTAAAGCTAAAATAAGAAAAAAAGGTAAAGATGTAACAATATTAGGAAAATTAAGAAGTGTTTATACTGCTTTAGAAGCTTCCAAAATTCTTGATCAACACACAATTTCTTGTGAAGTTATTGATCCTAGAACAATTGTTCCTTTTGACTCTAAACTATTATTTAATTCTGTAAAAAAAACAGGTCGTTTAGTTATAGTTGATGAATGTACAAAAACTGGTGGTTGGGCTGGAGAAATTTCAGCTTTAGTTCAAGAGAATATATTTAAATATTTAAAAAAACCTGTAGTTAGAGTAACAGCTCCTGATACTCCAGTACCTTTTGCCCCCAAACTTGAAAATTTTTTTATACCTCAAGCAAAAGATGTTGTTAAAGAAGTCTTAAAGTTATTTTAATGTCTTTAGTTTCATTAAAAACATTACTAGAAACAGCAAGTAAAAATAATTTTGCTGTCGGTTATTTTGAAGCTTGGGACCTATATTCTTTAGAGGCAGTTGCACTAGCAGCAGAAAAAGAAAATTCACCTATAGTGTTAGGTTTTGGAGGAATGACTGTTAATCAAGAATGGATTAATAGTTTTGGCTTAGAACCACTAGGTCGCTATGCTAATGAACTTGCAAAATCTTTATCAGTTCCTGCAGCAGTATACTTAAATGAAGTATATGAAATTGATCATGCAAAAAGAGGAGTAAAATCTGGATTTAATTCTGTTCTTCTTGAAACCTCTAATCTATCACATGAAGAAAATATAAATATAACTAAAGAGTTAGTAAAATTTGCTCACTCAAACAATGCTCATGTTCAGGGTGAAGTAGGCCATTTGCCTGATTTCATTGTAGATACTAACTCAGATAACTTGACAGATCCCAATAAAGCAAAAAATTTTATCAATTTAACTAATATAGATTTTTTAGGTGTATCAATAGGAAACGTACATATGTTTTCAAAAGATAATTATAATCCTCAATTAGATTTATTATCTAGAATTAATGAAGTTGTTGAAATACCCCTTGTGATTCACGGTACTACAGGTTTTCCTGCAGATAAAATTGATTTAGCAATAAAAAATGGTGTAGCAATGTTTCAAGTGGGCACAATTATTAAAGAAACCTTTTTTAATGAAGTAAAAAAAAATTTACAAAATATTAAGATCATTGATAATATTCATGACTTTGTAGGAAGTAGAAAAGAAAAAGATTTTCTTGAACCAGGAAAAACAAAAATAATTGATTTAATTTCAAAATATATTAATCTTTTTAACTCACAAAATAAAAAAAATTTATATGGCAAATAAAATTATTATTCCTTCTGCTGGGCAAATAACTGATGAATTCAAGATACTTAATATAAATGTTAAAATTGGACAAAAAGTACAAGAAGGGGATATCTTAGCTGAAATAGAAACAGATAAATCTACAATGGAGATAGAATCTTTTTGTTCTGGTGAAGTTTCAAAAATATTAGCAAAAGTTGGAGATACTGTTTCAACTGGAGAAATTATTATTTTGATTAAATAAACATATTATGAAATTTTCTATAGGTTTTGATTTCGGAACAAATTCTTGCAGAGGTATTTTGGTCAATATTTCCTCTGGAAAGGAAGAATGCGAACATGTTTATAATTATAAAAAAGGTTCAAACGGTGTAATTTTAACTAAAAATAATCCTCTTCTAGCTCGCCAACATCCCATTGAATATACAAACGCATTAATTGAATGTACAAAAAAAATAATCACAAAAGCTAAAAAAAAAATTAATAAATTTAGTCCAGATAGAGTTATTGGTCTAGGAGTGGATACAACTGGTAGTTCGCCAATGCCAGTTGATAAAGAAGGAAAACCTCTGGCATTAAATAAAAAATATAAAAATAATTTAAATGCTCTAGTTTGGTTATGGAAAGATCATACTAGTTTTAAAGAAGCTGAGATTATTACTAATTTAGCAAATAAACTTTTTCCAGAATATCTTAAAAATATAGGTGGACGTTATTCATCTGAATGGTTTTGGAGTAAAATATTTCACTTAAAAAATATTGATCCAAAATTATTTAATTCAATTTATAGTTTTGTTGAGATATGTGATTATATACCAGCATTATTATCTGGAAATACTAATCCTTTAAAATTAAAAAGATCAGCATGCGCAGCAGGTCATAAAGCTTTGTATAATGAAAAGTGGGGAGGATTACCTGACAAAAAATTTTTAAATAAGTTAGATCCAAAAATAGGAGTGTTAAAAAATCGGTTGTACAAAAATGTATATTCCCCAGAAGAACCAGCAGGATATTTATCTGAGATTTGGGCAAAAAAACTAGGACTTAAAAAAAATATAAAAGTAGCTATGGGTGGTTTTGATGCTCATATTGGTGCAGTAGGAGCAAATATAGAAGAGAAAGTCCTTGTAAAGGTAATGGGTACAAGTACTTGCGATATTGCAATTCAATCTCAAAAAAAGAAAATTAAAAATATTCCTGGCGTTTGTGGTATTGTTAAAAATTCAGTAATAAGTAATTATTTAGGAATAGAAGCAGGTCAATCTGCTGTGGGGGATATTTTTGCTAGTTATATTAAAAATAATGTAGGAGAAAAATATGGCAAAAATTTTAAAGAAAAATTTTCAAATTTAGAAAAATTAGCTTCACAAATAAAGCCAGGTGAACATGGTTTGTTATCACTTGATTGGCATAATGGTAATAGAACTATATTAGTAGACACAGCTTTATCAGGTTTATTAGTTGGTCAAAATTTACAAACTAAACAACATGAAATTTTTAAAGCTTTAATTGAAGCAACAGCCTTTGGAAGTTTAATGATCATAGATCAAATAGAGAAGCACGGTGTTAGCATTAAAGAAATTATCGCAATTGGAGGCTTATCACAAAGTTATGTTATCATGCAAATTTATGCAGATATTACAGGTAGAAAAATTAAAGTTTTAAAAAGCGATCAAGTTTGTGCAGTTGGTTCAGCTATATTAGCTGCATGTAATAATACAGAAGGGTATTTAAATTTAAAAACCACACAAAAAAAAATGTCTGTTAAGGTAAAAAAGATATATCATCCAAATAGAAAAAATAACAAAATATATAAACGAATATATAAATTATATTCTAATCTTCATGATGTTTTTGGAAGAGTTAATAACAAAAAATCATTACATCATATAATGAAAGAATTAATTTTAATCAGAAATCTATATTAATTATTTTTGACCATAATAAGAGGTCGGTCCATGTTTTCTAAAAAAATGTTTTTTGATTAAATTAATATCAATTTTACTTTTTGAATTGATTTGCAGAGATAAATAAGCAAGCTCAGCTATATACTCTAATATTTCAGCATTTTTAAAAGCTTGATTTGCATCAATTCCAAAACTAAAGGGGGCATGGCTAGCAACTAAAATTCCAGGACATTCTAGAGGTTTAATTTTCGATTTTTTAAGACAATCAATTATGCTATTTCCTATATTTTTTTCGTAGTTTTTTATTATTTGATTTTTTTTCAAAGGATTAGTTACTTGAATATTATTTTGAGAATAGTCAGCATGAGTTGTTCCCAAAATAGGAATACTTTTTTTTGCTTGTGACCAAGCGGTCGCAAATTTAGAATGAGTATGAGCTATCCCCCCTATTTCAGGGTATTTTTTATAAAGCAAACAATGTGTGGGAGTATCAGTTGAAGGATTTAACTTACCTTTAATTATTTTGTTATCAGAAATACGAATAATAGGATAATCTGTATGTTTTAAAATATTTAAATTAGCCCCACTCGGCTTAATAGTAAAATATTTATCATCAATTCTAGAACTTATATTTCCAAATGAGTGAATAACCAAGCTACTCTTTGCCAGATTAATATTTGTAACGTGACAATTTTTCTGAATTAATTTCATATTTTTACTTTATATATAAAAAAGATGATTAAGTTAAATTTTTATTATATGTGTATATTTTATGTATATTGGTATTGATTTAGGGACTTCAGGAGTAAAAACAATCTTAATTGATTATAATCAAGATATTTTAGCCACAGCTCATTCACCCCTAACAGTTCAAAGTCCTCAAGATGGCTTTAATGAACAAGATCCTAACTCTTGGATTAAAGCTACTGAAATTTGTTTAGCAGATTTAAAAAAACAAAAATCAAAAGAATTCTCTAATACAATTTCTATTGGTATTTCGGGACATATGCATGGAGCGACAATTATTGATGATCAGGGAAAAGTAATTAGACCATGTATTTTATGGAATGATACTAGAGCTTTTAAGGAATGTGAAGAATTTGAAAATCAAGACTTTGATGTAAGGAATATTTCAGGCAATATCGCTATGCCTGGTTTTACTGCACCAAAAATTAATTGGTTAATTAAAAATGAGTCTGAGAATTTTAAAAAAATATCTAAAGTATTATTACCCAAAGATTACTTACGATACTATTTAACTGGAGAATTTTTTTCAGATATGTCTGATGCTTCTGGAACATTGTGGATGGACATCAAGAACCGACAATGGTCAGAGCAATTACTGGAAATCTCAAATTTAAATATCAATCATATGCCTAAACTTGTAGAAGGTAATCAAGAAGCTGGTATGCTCTCTTCTAAATTAAAAGAAAAATTCAATTTTAATAAAAATGTAATTGTTGTAGGGGGAGCGGGTGATAATGCTGCATCTGCAGCGGGTCTAGGAGTAGTAGAGGAAAATCAGTCATTTATTTCTTTAGGAACATCGGGAGTTTTTTTTACTCCAACTTCAAATTTTCTTATGAATACCAAAGATGCTGTTCATTCGTTTTGCCATTGTCTTCCAAATAAATGGCATCTTATGTCTGTTATGCTAAGTGCAAGTAATTGTCTTGACTGGATTAGTTTAATTACCGGAACTTCAATTAGTGATACTTTAAAAAATGTAGAAAATTTTTCTAAAGATATTGATAATATTTCTAATGCGCCTTATTTTTTACCTTATTTATCTGGTGAGCGAACTCCTCACAATAATCCACATGTAAGAGGTTCATTTCATTTTATTAAAACCACAACTAAAGCTACAAATCTTCAATATGCAGTTTTAGAGGGAATAAGTTTTGGTATATTGGATGGTGTAACATCAATTAGTAAAGTTAATAATAATTTCAAAGATATATTTGTAGTAGGTGGAGGTTCAAGAAGTTCATTTTGGATAAATTTATTAGCTTCTACTCTAAATAGAAATTTACATGTTTGTGAACAAAGTGAATATGGGGCAGCTTTAGGAGTAGCAAGACTTGCAATGTTTGCAGATAATGAAATTTCCGAGAAAGAAAATATTATAAAAAAGATTAAAATAAATAAAGATTATTTTCCTAAAGATAATTTTTTAAATATTTTGCAAAAAAGATATCAAATTTGGAAAAATATTTACTCAAGTAATGATCAAGTGATTAATTTATATAATTCAATCTAACCGTTTACCAATATTTGTAATTTTATATCTTCAGCTCTATGTTCAGCAGCCCTTTCAAAAGCTTTTATACTTTGTTCAAAATCAAAAGTTTTTGAAATTAATGGCTTGAGATTAATTTTTCCATTACTTAAAAGTCGAATAGCGTTCTCATATTGATGTGAATATCTATGGACAGTTTTAAAATCTAAACCCTTTGCAAATAGTATTGCCCAGTCCATTGGCACAGGCGTAGCATTATTTCCTATTAGAACAACAGTTGCACCAGGGCAACAGCATGAAAAAATAGACTCATAAGCTTCAACTGCTCCTGAACATTCAAAAAAACAATTTACTCCCCAGTTATTTGTTTCTTTCGATACCTTTTCTTGGAGATTTTCATTTTTTAAATCTATTGGAATTAAATCAGGATAATTTTCACAAATTTTTAATTTTTCAGATAAAATATCAGCAATAAAAACCTTAGCACATCCTCCTGCTAAAGCAGCTAGAGCTGTTACAATTCCTATAGGTCCACAACCCATTACTAATCCTATTTGTCCTGGTTTTATATTAGCTTTTGTTGCACCTTGCATACCTACTGCAAGAGGTTCAACCATTGCACCTTCCCCAAAGGATAAATTATCTGGAATTTTAAATACTAAGTCAGCTGGAAATATCACTTCTGGAACTAAACAACCATGAATTGGAGGAGTTGCCCAAAATTTTACTGATTGATCATAATTATAAATTCCAAGTTTATATTCCTTAGAATTCTTATCAGTTATTTGAGGTTCCACACAAACTCTATCTCCAACTTTGAGTTTGTTTTCATTTTTTCCAATTTCTATAATTGTGCCAGATCCTTCATGACCAAGAATCATTGGTTCTTTTACTAACCATTGCCCAATCTTTCCATGTTCATAATAATGAATATCTGAACCACAAATACCCACAGTGTGCATTTTTATTTTTACTTCATCATCACCTGTAATTGTTGGAATCGCAATATCACGTAAAGAAAGTTCTAATTTTTTTTCTAATACTAATGCTTTCATATATTTTATTGATATAAAAATTATAAATAAAAATTTCTTTTATAAAAGCTTTTTTATATAAAATTTGATCTTTATTATGATAAAGTAAAAATTATAAAATGATAACTAAAAATAGAATAGGCAAAACAGATTTAGAAATTTCTCAACTAGGAATGGGAACTGCTCCTTTAGGAGGATGGCCTGTAGCAGTTGATCCTGAAGAAGCTCAACTAACAATTGCTAAAGCATGGGAAAGTGGAATAAGATATTTTGATACCGCACCTTTATATGGTTCTGGTATGTCAGAGGAGAGAATTGGAAAATTTTTGAAAGAAAAAAAGAGAGAAGATTTTGCTATTGCCACTAAAGTAGGTAGACTTGTAGTTCATACTGAAAAGGCAAATGAAAAATTTAAAGGACAAGATCCGCACAAAGATACAATTTTTGATTTTAGTTACGATGCAGTAATGCGTTCATTTGAAGAAAGTTTGAAACGTTTGCAATTGGATAGTGTTGATATTTTACATTTACATGATCCGGATAATCATCCTGATCATCTTGAACATGCTAAAAAAGGAGCAATAAAAGCAATGCTTAAATTGCGTGATGAAAAAGCTGTTAAAGCTCTTGGATGTGGAATGAATCAAAATGAAATGTTACTTGAACTTGCAAAAATGGGACATTTTGACTGTTTTCTTCTTGCGGGAAGATACTCTCTTCTTGATCAAACTAGTCTTGAGGAATTGATTCCTTATTGTAAAGAAAATCATATTTCTTTAATTTTAGGAGGAGTATTTAATAGTGGCATTCTAATTAACCCCAGTCCAGAATCATATTTTGATTATTCAAAATTAGATGAAAATTGGGCAAAAAACCTCAGTGATAGTCTTGTTAGAATTCCAAAAGATTTTGAATCTGCTGATTATTGGCTAAATAAAGCTTATAAACTAAGAGACTTTTGCAGTGATTCTAATATTTCACTTAGAAGGGCGGCAATACAATTTCCCTATTTAAATGATGTAGTTGCTAGTGTAGTTTTAGGAATGACTTCTGTTTCTCAAGTTGAAGAAAATTTTGAAGATTTTAATAATAAAATTTCACCTGAATTCTGGACAAAATTAAAGGATAAGGAATTAATTCACCCTAATGCTCCAATTTAATATTTATGTATAACCTCATCAAACTTAATGAAAAAGATAATGTAGCTGTAGCTCCAATGAATATTCCTAATAATACTAAAGTTGAAAATGAATTAGTATCTAGAGCTCAAATACCATTTGGCCATAAAATTGCTCTTACAAAGATAGAACAAAACTCATATGTTTACAAATATGGACAAATAATTGGTGTGGCAACAAAAGAAATATTACCCGGAGATCATGTTCATTCACATAATTTGGAATTTGCAGAATTTGAAAGAATAACTGAACGGAAAAATAAGATTAATGGTACTGATGAAGTTTTAGAAAGTAGATTTTTTAATGGTTTTAAAAGAGCTAATGGCAAATCTGGAACAAGAAATTATATTGGGCTTTTGAGCACTGTAAATTGTTCTGCTACAGTTGTAAAAAAAATTGCTGACAGAATTAACAGCAATCCCAAATTAAAAGAATATACAAATATTGATGGAGCTGTTTGTTTGAAACATTCTTCTGGTTGTGGCATGAACAATCAAGGATATGGAATGACAGTTTTTAATCAAACAATAGAGGGGTTTAAAAAACATCCAAATTTTTCTAAAGTATTTGTTATTGGTTTGGGCTGTGAATGTGCACAAATTTCTTTATATCAAGATAAAGAAGAAAATGATCCAGTTGTATATATGAATATACAAGATGAGGGTGGAACTAAAGAAATTATTAACAAAGTTTCATCTCAAATTTTAGAAATATTACCGGATTTAAATAGAGATAAAAGAGTTCAAATACCAATATCTGAATTAACAGTTGCTTTACAATGTGGAGGATCAGATGCTTATTCAGGTATTACGGCTAACCCTGCTTTAGGATATGCTTCTGATTTACTTGTCAAATATGGAGGCAGTACAATTTTAGCTGAAACCCCTGAAATTTATGGTGCCGAACATTTATTAATTGAAAGAGCTGATAATAATGAAATAGTTGAAAAGCTTGAAAAACAAATAGACTGGTGGAAAAATTATACCACTATAAATAATGCTAGTCTTGATAACAATCCGTCACCTGGAAATAAGCGAGGAGGCTTAACAACTATTCTTGAAAAATCTTTAGGAGCTGTAGCAAAAAGTGGTACTTCAGTTATGACTGATGTACTTAGCTATGCCGAACCTTTAAAGAAAAAAGGTTTTAACTATATGGACTCTCCAGGTTATGATCCTGTTTCAGTTACAGGCCAAGTTGCTTCTGGTTCTAACGTTATTTGTTTTACAACTGGTAGAGGATCTTGTTTTGGCTTTAAGCCTTCGCCTAGTTTAAAAATAGCTACTAACACTAATATGTACAACAATCTTGAAGAAGATATGGACATAAATGCTGGTTCTATAATGGATGGAGAATCAGATGTAACTAAGATTGGTACAGATATTTTTGATATGATTATTGATACGGCTTCAGGAAAACCGTCAAAAAGTGAAATCAATGAATATGGTGATGATGAATTTAATCCGTGGGTAATTGGAGCTACTGTATAATTATCTTATTCTTGTTTGAATAAAAATAGATTAGTTTTTATTACTCCTTTGTCTTTTAGTATTGCTGTAGACTTCCACTTGCCTGTACCTATATTAAATAATGTTCTTGAAAAATCTAAATCTGTTTTAATTTGTATTAATTCATTTGCTAGGTGTATTATTTCTATATCTAAGGGAACTATTTCAGTTTTACCTTTAATTGTTAATTCTACCTCTAAAGAAAACTCATTTTCGTTTTTATATGAAAATTTTTTTGTATCTACTAAGGCAACTGGAAAATTATAACTATCAAAAAAAATTTCACTTAGTAATAAATTTTTATATTTTTTGTAGTTCATATTTATACTATTTATATTAACAGAAAAAATTGCTTTATTATTTTCTTTATTTGCTAAATCTATTTCTATGATCCCATTTATTTCCTCAAATTTACCCTGTACATTATTTGCAAATAAAACAGGTAATTCAAACTCAATACTAGAAAGATTTTTATCTAATAACCAACTTTCTTTTGAAATAACTTTTGTTGATAAAGAAAAATTTATAGTTAAAAAAAATAAGAAAATAAAAAAAAAATTCATTAATATTTTTCAATATATTTTCGAGCTAATTGATCGGCTATTTCATTATTTTCATCTCCAGAATGTCCTTTTACCCAATGCCATTCTATCTCATGTTTTGATATAACAGTGTCTAAAGCCATCCATAACTCTTTATTTTTAACAGGTTTTTTAGATGCTGTTTTCCATCCATTTTTTTTCCAATTATTGATCCAACTTTCAATACCATTCATTACATATTTACTATCTGTATGTATTGAAATCTTTTCAGGCTCTTTAAAATATTCTAGAGCTTTGATTGCAGCTGTTAATTCCATCTGATTATTTGTTGTTTTATCAAGACCGCCAGAAAGATGTGTAATTTTTTTTTCTTTAATTATGAGTGCTCCCCATCCTCCAATACCAGGATTACCAGAACAAGCACCATCAGTGTAAATTACTATCATATATTAAGATTTTTATTATTTTGATGCCATTTTAAAATATTTAAATATTCTTTTGGGTTTTTAAGTTCAACTAATGCATCATTTGGATGAAAAATTTTATCATGTAGTCTGGTTACTAAAATGCGCACAGCTGCCCCTCTTAACAAAATGTTCATTGATTCTTTTTCTTCATTATTTAATGATGAAATATTATTAAAACCTATTATCAATGAATTAAAGTTTTCATAATTAAATTTTCCATTTTCATTAAAACACCATGCATTTATAGTTAGAGCTAGTTCATAAGCTATAAAATCATTACAGGAGAAATAAAAATCAATTATTCCTGAAATTTTATTATCTGTAAATAGTACGTTATCTATAAACAAGTCAGCATGAATTATCGCTTTGGGCAAATTAATTGGCCAATTATCTTTTAAAAAAATTAATTCTTTATCCAATATTTGCAAATATTCTTCATAAGTACTATCCTTTACATTTTTGAAACTATCATAAATATTTACCCATGCATCATATCCTAAACCATTTGATCTTGATAAATTTAAAGTTTTTGTAATATTTGTAAATTCTGCAATTTTTTCCCCAAGCTCTCTACAATGCTCATTGTTAACTGTAGATAAATTTTCACCTTGTAAAAAAGAAATTATTACAGCATTTTTATTTTTTAATTTATTTATTACTGAATTTTCTTTATTTTTAATTGGTAGTGGACAAGCAAAACCATTTGCAGCTAACTCTTTTTGGAGACCCATAAAGAAAGGAAGTTCTTCTGGCTCTACTCTTTTTTCTAATAATGTTAATATGTAATTATCTTTAGTAGTAACAACTTTATAGTTTGTATTTTCTGTTCCTTTAACAATACCTTCAAAAGAAACTAAATTACCAATGGCATAATCTTTTAAAAAAAACTCAATTTCTGATTTTGATATTTTTGTGAATACAGCCATTTTAAATTGCTTCTTTAAGTTTTTGAGGTATTTTAAAATTCACATCTTCTTTTATAAAATCATCTTGAATAAGTTCAATATCAAATTTTTTTTTTAGTAATTCAATAAATTTTTGTACTAATATTTCAGGAGCAGAAGCACTTGCCGTAAGGCCAATAGAGTTAATATTTTTAAAAATTTTTTCATCAAATTGCTCTATATTTTCTAGCAAGATACTTTTTCCTGCACCATATTTTTTTGCAACCTCTACTAATCGAATAGAATTAGAAGAATTATAAGCTCCAATAACCAAAAAAACTTCACAATTAGATGCTATTTTTTTAACTGCTTCTTGCCTATTAGTTGTAGCATAGCAAATATCATTCTTGCGAGGTTCAATTACATCATTAAATTTCTTTTTTATAGCTTTTATAATTTCTTTTGTTTCATCAACTGAGAGTGTAGTTTGTGTTACATAAGCAATTTTTTTATTTTTATCTAATTTTAATAATTCAACATCTTTTTCATTTTCAACAAGGTGAATAGAAGATTTTATTTGTCCCATTGTACCAATAACTTCAGGATGGTTATGGTGCCCTATAAGAATAATTGGGAGATTTTGTTTTTCAAAATTCTCTACTTCTCTATGAATTTTGCTAACCAAAGGACAGGTGGCATCAAAATATAATAAGTTTAAATTTTTTGCCTCATCTGGTACTGATTTGGGAACTCCATGAGCAGAAAAAATTACTGGCCTAGAAAGATCTTTTATTTCATTTAGTTCATCAATAAATATCGCTCCTTTTTCTTTTAGGTCTTCTACAACATATTTATTGTGTACTATTTCGTGGCGAACATAAACTGGATTACCGTATTTCTTTAATGCTTCTTCAACCATGAGAATTGCTCGATCTACACCAGCACAAAAGCCCCTAGGACCTGCAAGATAAATTTTGATTTGATGTGTATTCATAATTATGCCAATGATATCTTGAATTTATTTTTATATTTATATTAATTAAATTAGATAGTGAAAAAAATTAACGCAATAATATTAATATTTCTATATTTTGTATATGGATGTGCACCATATTCAAGCAAAGAAGCAGAAATTACTAACGTTAGTTGTCCCAAAATATTATTTGCTGCAGAACATAAAAATTATATTGATAGTTCTCAAGAAAAATTATCTCTAGATAATCTAAGTTTACAAGCTGAAATAAACAATGCAATTTTTTCTGAAGAATGCAAAATTCAAAATAATATTTTTTCTACTAATCTTTCATTATTATTTGTTATCAATCCAATAGATCAATCAAAACAAGAATTTGTACTTCCATTTTATATTGCTATGATTGATAAAAATAAAAAAGCAAATAGTATAGAATACTATTCTGCATCCGGAATTTCAAAAAAAGATTTAGATTCAAAAGATTTGATTGAAACAGAAATCACCAAAACTATTCCCATAAAAGTTGATGCTGAGCTTATAAACGAAGATACTACTTTTTTAATCGGTTTTATTTTAGATAAAAAAAGAATTGAACTATTAAATTAATTTTTTAAAACAGAGCCTAAATCTTTAATAGACTGATTTATTAAATTCTTTTTTTCATTATCATCTAGTTTTTCTTCAATTAAACTAATAGCAACTTTTATTGAAGTATCTGCAATATTTTTTTGAATTGAAATATTAGCATCCCTTGCCATTTGTTCTATTTTAGAATTTGCCATTAATTCTCTTTTTGATATCTGTTCATTTAATTTTTTATGAGCCTCTGATTCTAAATTTTTAATTTTTAAATTAGCGTTTGAATGAATTTCTTGAATGTCAGTTTTAACTTCATTTTGTCTCTTTTTAATTTCACTAAGAGTTATTTGTGTTTCATTTTTAAGATTTTCTGCTTCATCAATACTATCTTTTATTTCTTTAATTTTTAAGTCTAATGAAGTTCCTAATATTTTTCTAATAGGATTAAAAATTAATGCAATAAAAATTATAAATGAAATTGTTATCCAAAATTTCGGATCAGAAAACATTTTTAATTAATCACTTTCTGACGAATTTTTTCTACTGCCATTTTAATTTCTTCATCATTAACTTGTATATTTGAAATCTTTGAAATCATTAATTTTGTAATATCATTAATTTGTTCATAAATTTGAGACATAGATTCACTTTTATTTTTCTCAATTGTTTCATATGTCGCATCAATTTTGGTAGATAAATTTTTATCAAGTTCCTCCAATTTTTTTGATGACTCGTCTTGGAGTTTTGTAAAAGCAGACTTAATTAATACTGCTGAGTCTGATTTTGCTTGATCTAATTGTTTATTAATTTGTTCTTGAATATCCTCTGCCTCAGCTTGCAGTTGTTTTGCTTTTTTAATATCTTCCTTAATTTTATTTTCTCTTTTTGTTTGAACACTATTGATTCTTGGCAAGGAAATTCGCCATAAAAAAATAAATAAAAATACAAAAGTTATTACTAACCAAAAAAGTTGGGAAGCAAAAAATTCAGGGTTTAACTGAGGCATAAATATTATTCCTAATTATTTATCCAAATAATATTACTAGCGCTATAACAAGTGCAAATAATGCTATTGCTTCTACAAGAGCAAACCCTAACATGGTCATTGTAAATACTTCACCTCTTGCTGCAGGATTTCTTCCAACTGCTTCAATGAATGAAGAAAATATATTTCCAATTCCAATACCAGAGCCAATAACACCAATTACGGCTAATCCCGCTCCTATTACTTTTGCTGCTTCTATTTCCATAATTCCTCCTATAGTTTAGTGTAAATGATATGCATCGTTAATATATAAGCAAGTTAAAATAGCAAATACATACGCCTGCAAAAATGCGATTAATATTTCTAAGCCGGTTAGTGCAACAATGAACGTTAAAGGCAATACGCCAGTAAAAAAAGGCATTGATACAACAAAACCTGCAAAGACCTTTAGTAATGTATGACCCGCTAGCATGTTAGCAAAGAGTCTTACAGACAAACTGATTGGACGTGACAAATAAGATATAACTTCGATAGGTATTAATAATGGATGCATATAAAATGGCACACCGGGTATGTAAAAGAAAGTAAAAAAACGAATACCATGATTTACAAATCCAAGAATTGTTACTCCAATAAACACAACAGTTGCTAAAGCAAAAGTAACAATAATATGACTAGTAAATGTAAATTGATAAGGAATCATACCAACCATATTTCCAATTAATACGAACATAAAAATAGAAAATACAAAAGGAAAGTATCTTTTACCCTGATCTCCTACGGTATCATTAAGAAGTTGAGCAATAAAATTATAACATAATTCTGAGATTAATTGCATGCGGCTTGGTACTATTGAACGAGGATTTACAGTTAGAGTAAGAAACAAAGTAATAAATAAAACGGTTATAACCATTGATACAGAAGAATTTGTAAAAGCTAAATTAACTCCTCCAACTTCAAAATTAACCAGTGGATTGATTTCAAATTGATCAAGCGGACTATGTTTTTCGTGACCTGAATGTTCTCCTGATGATGCCATTTATTAAAGATAAATATTAAATAAAATTATTGTTTTTCAATCCGACGCATTACACGATATATGTTCAAAAATCCAGCTAATGCACCAAAAATAAAGAAAATAATTAATCCAAATGGTTTAGTTCCTAGAAATTTATCCACAAGTATGCCAATACCTACGCCTACTATCAATGCCGCAACTATTTCTGTGCTAATTTTAAATCCAAAGTTTAGAGCCTTTTCTTTTTTTGGTAGCGATTCGTTTTTATTTTTTTTCTCAATAGTCTCAATTTTAGATTTGAGACCTTTTATTGAATTTTTATCATTATTCATTTTCTCTAATTTGTACCGCTTTTTCTAAATCAACTGATACTAGTTGAGATACTCCTTTTTCAGGCATTGTTACTCCAAATAATCTATTAACTCTCGCCATAGTCATTCTATGGTGAGTAATAACTAAAAATTTCGTTAGTGAATTTTTTGAAATCTCTTCTACTAAAGAACAAAATCTATCTACATTAGTATCATCCAAAGGAGCATCTACTTCATCTAAAACACAAATTGGTGCTGGGTTAGACATAAATACAGCAAAAAGTAATGAAAGCGCAGTTAATGCTTGTTCACCTCCAGACATTAAATTTAAATTTTGTAATTTTTTTCCTGGAGGACTAGCAAATATATCTAAGCCTGCTTGTAAAGGATCACTTTCATCAGTAAATTTAAGATAAGCCTTACCTCCTCCAAAAAGTTGTACAAATAGTTTTTGAAAATTCTCATTGACTATACCATACGAAGCTAACAATCTTTGACGACCTTCTGTATTTAATGTGTCAATTGCCTCTCTAAGTTTTGCAATTGCTCCTAAAAGGTCTGATTGATCTTTTTTTATTTTATTTACTTTTTCTTCTAAATCTCCAGCTTCTTTTTCTGCCAATAAATTTACTCCTCCTAATCGTTCTTGTTCACCAATAAGTCTTTCAAGTTTTTTTTCTAATTCTTCTAAAGGTCTAAGTAATTTTTTTTCATCTATTTGAGCTAAATCATATAATTCTTCAATATTAGCATTTAGTCTTTCACGAACTTGATCTGTAATTTGATTAATGGTTTCTTTTAAAGTATCTAAAACACCCTCAATTCTAATTTTTTCTTCTCTTATTTCATTAAGTTTAACTTCTTCAATTTTCAATTTTTTATTCACCTCATTTGCTTGTTGTTCCGTTTCACGCAATTTAGTAGAAATAATCTCATATTCTTTTTTGTTTTCATCAATCAATTTTTGTAATCTTATTTTTTCTGATGAAATATTATTAGGCATTGACTGCATTGTTTTTAATTCTTTTTTTAGTGATTCAAGTCTATCATCTAGTTCACTAATTCTTTTTTGAGCTGTATTCATTATTTCTAACCATTTTTTTTCTTCAGCAGATAATTGTTTTAACCTCCTAGTCTTAAGTTGTTCCAAAACTGCTTTAGTTGATGAACTCTGTTTGCCTTTAGACACATACCCATCCCATCTCCAAACCTCTCCATTTTCATTAACTAGAATTTGCCCATCTTTTAGATTTGATTGTAGTTGGGAAATATTTTCTTTATTCTTTACCAAACCTATATAGTTTAGCCTTTTTTTAAGATTATCTGGAGCTTTTATAAGATCTGACAAGGGAGTTATCTCTTTTTCAAAAGAAGGTTTCTCTAAAGTATCAAGAGATCTCCAGTAACTTGAATGTTCTTCATTTATAGATGCCATTAGTTCATCTGAAAAGACAGCTGCAATAGCTCTTTCATAACCATCTTCAAAATCTAGATAATCAATTACAGGATTATTATTTTTTGACTTAGTTTGATTATCCATTTCTTCTGTTTCTTCTTCAATAAAAAGATCTCCTTGTTGTTTTTCTAAAAGAGATTTTTCTTCTCTTACTCGACTTAAATTTTCTTTTGCATCTTGAAATAAGAATTGCTCCCTATTATTATCATTTTTTATTTGTTCTGATCTAATCTGTATTTCCTCAACTGCATTATTTGCTCTTTCAATTTCCTTTTCCTGATTATTAAAATTTATTGTATTTTTTTGTAATTCTGCAGCTAAATAACTTTCTTGAGATCTTATTTCAGGAAGACTTTGTTGAATATTTTCATATTCAACATTAACTTTGGCAACTAAATGTGTTTGATCAGCTACAAGCTGTTTTTGTTCTTCATATTTTTTATTTGTTTCTTCAATTTTTGTTTTTTCTATTTGCCATTTCTGATAAAAAACTGCTGCTCTTGCTTTAGTTATATCTTTTTGAATATTCTTATATCTCTCAGCCTGTTTAGATTGTTTTTTTAATATTGTTAGTTGTTCATCCTGTGCTTTAAGAACATCTTTAACTCTTTCTAAATTGTTTTCAGTTGAATTTAATCTTAGCTCAGCTTCATGTCTTCTCGAGTGTAACCCAGTAATTCCAGCTGCTTCTTCTAAAAGACTTCTTCTTTGCTCTGGCTTAGCAGCAATTATAGCACCAACTCTTCCCTGGCTAACCATAGAAGTAGAACGTGCTCCTGTAGAAGCATCTGCAAACAACAGCTGTACATCTTTTAAGCGAACTTCTTTACCATTAACTCTATATTCTGATCCTTCTCCCCTCCATATTCTTCTAGTTACTTCTATTTCACTATTATCATTAAAGAGATTAGGAGCTTTTCTTTCAGAATTATCAAGCTCAATTGTTACTTCAGCTATATCCCAAGCTGGTCTATCTGAGGTACCATTAAATATAACATCATCTAATTCACTACCTCTCATTTGTTTAGGAGATAATTCCCCCATTACAAATCTAAAAGCTTCTACCAGATTTGATTTTCCACAGCCATTAGGACCTACAATACCAGTAAGGCCATTTTCAATAATAATTTCAGTTGGCTCAACAAATGACTTAAAGCCTTTAACCTTAAGCTTTTTAAATTTAATCATTAATTATTGTGATAATATTTTATCAATGATTTGTCTAAATTCTTTTATAGATTTATTCCCTTCTATGAGTTTTCCATTGATTATAAAGGAGGGTGTAGATTTAATATTAAATTGATTTTGAGCTTCCATAACACCCTTCAGAATTTCATTTTCTAGTTCAGTGTTGTAAATACAGGCATCATATTCCTCTTTTGTCATTCCACCACTTTGCATGATTTTATAGAGTTCTTGTATAGTTTTTTTATTTTTTTTATTTACCCAATCAGGTTGAAGTTTAAATAAAGCATTCATATAATCATATCTATAATTTTCAGGAATGCATCTTAGGACCATACTTCCCAATAATGCTGGGTAATTGAAAGGATAATCTCTAAAAACCATTCTAACCTTTCCGGTATCAATGTATTCTTTTTTCAAGGTTTCTAGGGTATTTACGTGAAAGTCAGCACAATGACTACATGATAAAGAAGCATATTCTATTATTGTAATTTTAGCATCTTCATTACCTATAACGAAATCTTTTTCAGTAATATTCAGAGCTGATTCTCCGTAAATAGGTGTTAAAATAAAAACAAAGAAAATTGTAAAAAAAAGAAAATTATATGCTTTAGTCATTATGTTTCCTCCTTAGTAATAGATAATCCTAATTTCACAATAGATTCTTCTAATTGTTTATTGTTTAAATTAGGAGTAGTTTCACGAATTTTTAATTTGTCTTGTTTTTCTTTGATCAGATTTACTTGTTTAGTAGTTTTTTTTAATAGTTCTTTTTTTACATAAGTTTGATGAATTTTAATTCCTTTTATAGCTTTGTAGCCAAAATATGAGTTAATTTTCTCAATAATTTTATTTTGAAAATGCTGAAATTCTAGTGCTATTGGAGGTGAAACGTTAACATGCAAAAATTTATCATAAACTCTTTCTCCTAATTCATTAGTTGTGGAAAGTACGGAATTAATTTTAATAGGCTCTGAATGTTGAACAAAGAATTGTCCTACAATATCTCCCCATTTTGCATAAATAACATAGTCAAGCTGTCCAAATTTGTACAATAATTTTTTGTTTATATCTTTTAGCTTATCGGCAATAGGTACTGGCTTATAAGTGCGCCTTCTTTTTTCATTTTTATTGATCATTTTAGTTGATTATCTCAATATTTTTAAATTATGATATTAATAAGTTAAAGTTATGAATTTATCTAAAAAAAGTAAAGAAATTTTAATTAAATCAGACATTCTTAATTGGTATAAAAAAAATAAGAGAGATTTACCTTGGCGAAAAGCATCTCGTAAAAGTCTTCCTAACCCATACCACATATTTGTTAGTGAATTTATGCTCCAGCAGACGACTGTTGGGACAGTAAAAAAACGTTTTAATGAATTTATTAAAAAGTGGCCTTCGCTTGATGATTTAGCTAGTAAATCAGAGTCTACAATTCTTAATTTTTGGTCTGGCCTAGGCTATTATTCTAGAGCCAGAAACCTTCTTAAAGCTTCTAAAATTATTAAAAAAAAACATGCAAGCAAAATACCAGATAATTACAATGATTTGATTATTTTGCCTGGAATAGGAGAATATACGGCTAAAGCAATTTTAGGTATTGCGTATAATAAATCTGTTATGCCCCTTGATGCTAATATTGAAAGAATTTTTGTTAGGTTATATGGTTTTAAAAGTCCTATATTAAAAATTAAATCTGAGTTAAAAATTTTATCAAATAGTTACATATCAAAAAAATTTTCAAATCAATTAATCCAGGGTTTTATGGATTTTGGCTCTATAATCTGCACTCCTAGAAATCCAAATTGTATTGATTGTATAATTAAAAATAATTGTATTGCGTTTAAAAAAAATCTTCAAAAAACTATTCCGATTAAATCTAAATCTAATCAATTAAAAAAGAAAAAATATTCAAGAGCATATATTTTTTATAATGAGAACAATGAGATTCTTGTAAGGAGACGCTCATCTAAAGGAATGCTTGCGTCTATGTTAGAGATTCCAAATGATAGATGGGTAATTGATAAAAATAAACTTGTATATGATAAAATTGTTCAAAATCTAAAAAAGAAAATTCAATATAAAGGTAGCATTGAGTATTCATTTAGTCATTTTGATTTAGAAACTGAAGTATTTTTTGCTAATGTTAAAAAAAATCATTTTTTAAAATATAAATGGATGAAAAAAAATAATTTTAAAAAATCAGGACTACCAACAGTAATGAAAAAAATTATTGAAGTTGCTATTTGATTAGTAAATTGCTCCTATCAATGTTGAAACCCCTATAATACCAAGAATTAATAAAGAGATATTACGATAATATTTATTTCCAGAAAAACTATAATATCTTGATCCTGTAATTACTGCAATAATATAAAAAGGTGATGTAATAACTCCTAATAACAACAAAGATTTAGAAAACAAATTAAAATAATATAAGCTAATAATTGCAATTAAAACTACTCCAGTAAACATTATTAATATATTACCTCTTGTTACATCGTTGCTATCTCCTTTTGAGAGAAGGACTGTTACAATTGGAGGTCCTGCAATACCTGCGATGCCCCCCATCAATCCTCCAAGCGCACCACTAATTACTAAAATATATTTTGTAATTGTAGTTTTCAATCTCCAACCAGTTGCAATTAAAATAACAAAAAAAATTACAAAAATAGACATTATGATTTTGACTATTTCAGCATTGATAGAAATTAAAAAGAAAATACCTATTGGAAATGCTATCATCATTGAAAAAAACATAGGCATTATTTCTTTAAATTTACATTTTCGTGCCCCTTCAAAAGTTAAATAAATAGTAGATGGAATTTCTATAATAATACTAAACACAATTGCAAATATAGGCGAATATAAAAAAGACAATATTGGCATTATAATAAGTCCTGATCCAAAACCTAAAAATCCTCTAACAAAGCCTGCAAATAATATAGTTAACATTAACAATATAAAATTATTTGGTAGGATATTTAAGATATTTTCCATTTGTATTTTTATCAATCAATTTAAATAAATTAAAAAAATTAATTAAGTTTTTTAGTTCTATATTGTGAACGTACTTCATCAAGTAGTATTGATCCATTCTTTTCTTTAAAATGCCAAAAATCCCATCCGTTGCAGCTCGGTAAATTTTGAATTTTAGCTCCAACTTGATGAATAGATCCTGAAATATTACTTATCTTGATGCTCCCATCAATTGCTACTTTTGCTTTGTAAAGCTCTTTTTTATCTGTTAACACTGCACCTGGAGGAATAATCCCTTGTTCTACTAGTTCACCAAAAGGAACTTTAGGTAAATCTTTTCTACTTTTTGAGATAGTTAATATCTCACTATCAAGGGGCTTAACGTCTTTTAGACGTTTTTTTGCAAGCTTAATATAATCTTTATCTTGTTCAAAACCAATGAAATTTCTTTGTAATTTTTTTGCTATAACTGCTGTAGTTCCTGATCCTAAAAAAGGATCTAATATAGTATCTCCTATGTTTGATGAAGAAACAAGTATTCGGTAAAGTAGAGCTTCAGGTTTTTGAGTTGGATGGGATCTTTGATTATTTTTCTCTCTAAGACGTTCTTTTCCTGCACAAATAGGGATGTGCCAATCACTTCTCATTTGTTTTCCTTCATTAAGTTCTTTTAGGTTCTGATAATGAAAAGTATATTTTGCTTTTCGTGAAGTTGTGCACCATAACAATGTTTCATGAGCATTTGTAAAACGTGTTCCTCTAAAATTTGGCATCGGATTAGTTTTGTGCCAAATAATATCATTAAGGATCCAAAAACCTAAATTTTGTATAGAAGTTCCTAAACGTAGTATATTGTGATAACTACCTATGACCCAAAGAGCCCCTCCATCTTTTAAAACTCTTTTACATTCTCTTAACCATTTTAGACAAAATTCATCATAAGCTTTATATGTGTCAAATTTATCCCAATCATTTGTAACAGCTTCAACTGCTGTTTGATCTGGTCTATATAAAGTATCTTTTAATTGAAGATTATAGGGAGGATCAGCAAAAACAAGATCAACAGATTTATCAGGAATTTTTTTTAATAACTCTAAACAATCTCCTTTAATAATAGAATTTTTTTTAATCATCACATAGAATCTTTAAACAGTTATGGAATCAGGTCAACCTAAGTTATCAACAAGGAGAATCATTTGTTATGGATAAGCGACTTTATAGGCTCAAAACTTTTACGATGATGAATAGTGATTCCTTTTTTGCATATTTGTTCAATATGTTTTTTTGTTCCATATCCAGCATTAGAGGACCAATTGTAATAAGGAAAAGTATAAGATAAAAATTGCATATATCTGTCACGATGAACTTTTGCTATAATTGATGCAGTAGCAATACTTAAAGATTTTTGATCTCCTTTGATAATCCCATGACTGGGATAGTTCCTTAATTTAAGATCTATCTTACCATCAATTATTAAAGGTAAAGGAGGGCGGTTGAGTTTTATAACAGCCCTTTTCATTGATAATTTAGTAGCCTCTAAAATATTTAATTCATCAATTTCTTTTACACTAGCCATTCCTAAGCTAAATTTAATTTTTTTTGATTCTTGTAATTGATAAATTAACTTAAAAATTTTTATTCTATTTATTTTTGATAATTTTTTAGAGTCATTTATTAATTTAAAACTATCATTATTCATTTCATGATCAAAAAAAATAACAGCGCTACTTATTACAGGCCCAGCTAAAGGCCCTCTACCTACCTCATCTATTCCCACTACATTTTTATTGTATTCTTTTTCAATACTAAAATCTGGCAAATTATTTTTCTTTCAACCTTGGCATGATTTCAATAAAATTGCAGGGTTTGTGTCTAATATCAAGTTGATATTTTAAAATTAGATCCCAACCATCTTTGCAAGCGCCTGGTGAGCCAGGAAGAGAAAAAATATACGTATTATTAATAACTCCTGCTACTGCACGTGATTGAATAGTAGAAGTTCCTATTTTTTCATAACTAAGTTGTCTAAATAATTCACCAAATCCATCAATTATTTTGTCAGCCATAGCTATTATAGCTTCAGGTGTTGAGTCTCTACCAGTTAAACCAGTTCCACCTGTAGTAATTATTGCATCTATTTTAGTATCATTTGTTAAATCTGAGATTGTTTTTTTTATTAAATCTAAATCATCTTTAATAATAATTTTTTTATAAACTATGTGACCAAAGTTTTTAATTTTTTCTTTTAGCAGATTGCCAGATTTATCATTATCTTCATTTCTACTATCTGAAATAGTAACTAAACCAATATTAATAGAAACAAATTTTATGGAATTATCAATTTTATTCATATTATTTATATATTGGGTTTTTTCCGTAAGCGAGTAATTTTAGAGAGTTAGCTTCAGAGCCAAATTTGTTTTTATATATCCAATATTTTGTTAAAACTTTTTCAATAAACCATCTTGTTTCTCTAGAAGGGATACTTTCCATAAAGAATAAAGGATCATCCAAATAATTAATATTTTCTTTCCATTTTTGTAAATTACCAGGACCTCCATTATATGCTGCGGTTAAAAAAATAAGATTATTATCAACAATTTTTAATTTTAATAAATATTCAATATACTCTTGACCAACATCAAGATTAATTTCTGGAACTTTTAAAATATTAGAATTATTTCTTTTTACTTCTTTATTTGTTGAAATAAATTTTGCAGTTGAAGGCATGATTTGCATCAATCCAATAGCCCCTCTATGACTTTTTGCATTTTCATTAAATAGTGACTCCTGGTGCATAAATGCATAAATTAACTCCTGTTCTAGAGTAAAGCCATATTTAGGTTTCCAAATAGGAGTAGGATATAATAGTCTTGTTGGAACATCTACACCATACCGCATTAGTGTATTTACTATTTTTAGTTGAGTGTAAGCTAGATTAAAATGTTGTGCAACATCAAGAGATTTTATAGCAACACTTTTATTCATAACTGAATTCATATAAACTATTTCATCTTCTAACTGATAAGGTAGTCCGATTTGTATAAGAGCTTTAATACGTTTTCCACTAGGTAATGAAAAAAGATTAATATCATCTGTTTCAGATAATATTTCAGAAGTCCAATCTATCGGATTATTAATCCCTAATATTTCAGATGCTAATAATCCATAAAAACTAACTGGATTTTTTGCAGCTCTATTAAGCCAGAAATTTATATCCTCATATTTATTAAGTTTTGCATACGCTCTTGCAGCCCAAAACGCACCTGAAGCTTGATGCCAAACATCATCTCTTAGAGAAATAGAGAAATTTGAAAAATATTCAGCAGCTAATTCGTACTTTTCTAGTCTCCATGCAGCTAATCCTGCAGTCCATCCGGCATAAGGCACATAAAGAGATGAATTTTCAAGAGCTTCTGAAGAGTATTTTATTGATAATTCATTTTTATTTGCAAGAAAATATCCTTTTGCAATTAATTCTTTTTGTTGATCTATTTCTACTTGATCAAGCAAAATACTAACATCTCTTTGATTAAGTAATTTAACTGCTCCAGTAGGCCAACCTCTATTTACTCGAGATTTAATTGCATTTATTAATTTTTGTTTTTCTAGTCTTTGATTTTTAGATAGTTTTAAACTAGTTTTATAATCAGTATTTTTTTTGTAATTGTTTAATTTCTGTTTTTCTATTCCTATGGGTTGAATTGGTTTATTTGGTGATTTATATCCTTTTGGCATTCTTTTTATAGCTAATCTATAAATCCGTTTAGCTTGAGGGTGATCATTATATTTTTTTAACCAAAATGTAAGTTCCAAAAACTCTGATTTATAGCAGTTTGGGTGAAGGTATCGGTGCGCCAATACGTGGCCCATTAAGAGTTTATTTTTTAATAATAATATATTTTTATTTGCTTTTTTCCATTTGCAACTTTCTTGTAACTCAAAGATTTTTTGGTAACTTTTTATATCTGAGTTTGATAATAACTTATCAGAGAAAATTTGATCATATTTACTGCTTATTTGATCATTAATTATATTTGCTGAACCATTAAATGATAGAAATAAAAAAAATAAAAAAAATAAATAATTTTTAAATATCATTGAAAATTTCTTTGAAATTCCTGTAAATCTTTCCATGATTCTTTTTTATAATTTGGAGATCTTAACAAAAAGGCAGGATGATAAGTTACAAGACAATTTATTTTCTCTTTATGGTTGATGCTTTGATACTCATGCCATTCTCCTCTTAGTTTTGCAATACTTAAATTTGAATTAAGTATAGCTTTAGCTGATGTAGCTCCTAAAAGTAGAATCAAATTCGGTTTTACAATTTCAATAATTTTTTGAACAAAAGGTAAGCATTGCAAAATCTCATCATTTGTAGGTGTTCTATTATTAGGAGGGCGCCAGGGTATAATATTTGTAATATAGATATCCTCTCTTTTTAAATCAATTGCATTTAACATCCTATTTAGCAAAATTCCTGCAGCTCCTACGAATGGTTTCCCATTTTTATCCTCTTCTGCTCCAGGAGCTTCACCTATAAGCATAATATTAGCATTTTCATTTCCATCACCTACAACAGTATTAATAGCTGTCTTTTTTAAATTACATATTTCTGAGTTTTTAATATAGGATTTGAGGTCCTTAATACTTTTTATCTCTTCAATTGTATTTAAACCTTTATTTTTATTTTTATTGAAGTAATTATTCGGTTGATCTTGCAAAAAAGAATAAATACCAATATTTTTAAGAAATTTTATATAGGAATTAATAGAAATATTAGTCATATTAGTGATTATTATTTTTAGTATCTTTAATTTAGAATGTAAATTTGTAAATGAATAATAATTATAAAAAAATCGCTTTTATATGGACAATTTTATTTGTTAATTCAGCTTTTGCCTTGAGCTCTTCTTCTTTTTTAATTTCAAAAACTGCTATTAATTTGTTTGACTATGAAACAGCATATACCGAACTCGCATCTACTGAGAAAGATTTGCGCAAATCAGATTTAGAAAACCAGCTTTTAGTTTCAATTAATCTAAATTATTTAGAAGAGGCTCAAAAGATAGCTTTAAAATTAATTAAAATTAATGAGGGCCATGAAGAAGCATTGTTGGTAATTTTAAGTTATGCAAAATCTAAGAACGATACTTATACATTTAAAAAGTATAGTAAAAATATTAAAAAATATAATCTAGAAATGTTAAATTATATTTTTTTTCTACCTGATGGAAAAATCAAAACAAATGCTGAAAATTCTAAATCTATTTTTGAAATTATTCAGACATCTAATGAAAGTTTGGTTAGCAAAAAGGTAAACTATAATTATTTACTATTTTATTTATCTATAGCAAATATTTTGGATGAAAATTTTCATGAAACAAATTTTTATACAGCTCAAATTTATCAATTTTTAAAAAATTATTCTAAAGCTGAGTATTATTATAACAAAATTAGCAACAACCACAGTCTTTACATTGAAAGTCAGAAAAATATAGCAATTAATAAAAGTAAGGAAGGATTTTTTCAACAAGGTGAAAAAAAACTTTTAAGCTTAACAAATATTTATCAAGATGATCTTGAACTTAAACTTGCTTTAGCAGAACTTTATCGTTTAAAAAAAAAATATGAAGATGCAATTTTTTATTATTCTCAAATAATTGATAATACTAATCAATCTTCTGATGGAAACTGGAATATATTATATCTAAGGGGTATTTGTTTTGAAAGATTAGATAAATGGAATTTGGCAGAAAAAGATTTTATTAAATCTTTAGAGTTAATTAATTATGAATCTGCAGATGTTTTAAATTATTTAGCTTATGGATGGTTGGAAAGAGATATTAATATTGATAAAGCAATGAAAATGTTAATTAAAGCAAATAAAAACGAGCCAGATAATCATTATATTTTAGATAGCCTAGCTTGGGCTTATTATAAAAAAAAAGAGTTTAAAAAAGCAGCTGAATTAATGGAAGAAGTTATATCAATTGCTCCAAGCGAGATAATATCTTTAGATCATTTGGCTGATATTTATTTAGCTTTAAATAGAAAAAGGGAAGCTATTTATTTATGGAAACAAGTTTTAGATATAGCAAATCCAGAAGATATAATCTTAAACGATATAAAGAAAAAGTTGGAAAAAAATAATGCTGGATAGTAAAACTATTATAGCACCTGCTAAATTAAATATATTTTTAAAAGTTTTAAACAAAAGAATAGATGGATATCATTCACTAAGAACAGGAATAACATTTATTGATTTATTTGATAAAATTGAAATTAAAAAAAGTGATGAAACAAAAATAAAATATAAAGGATTTTTTAAACCTAAAAACAATAAATATAATGATTGTATTATTCTAAAAACGTTAAAGTTTTTGGACTTAGATAAAAATTTATATTTTGATATTACCGTAACCAAAAACATTCCCGTGCAAGGAGGACTTGGCTCAGCATCTACCAATGCGGCAGGATTAATAAAAGGATTACACGATATGAATTATATTCATCTAAAAGAGCCGAGTGCTTATGTTTCTATTGGATCTGATATTCCTAGTTTTTTATTTGCAAAAAATTGCATAATTACTGGAATTGGAGAAAAAATTTCTCCAGCTACTTTTCCTAAATTATATTTTTTATTAATTAAACCTAATTTTAATAATTCAACAAAAGAAATGTATGAAAAATTAGATATAAAAAATAATCATGAAAATAGTGATGATATAGGAAATGATTTTGAAAAAATTGTATTAAAAGAAAATTTATACTTCAATGAAATTTTTAGTTATTTAAAGGCTTTTGATAATACTCTTTTTACAAGAATGACTGGAACAGGCTCTTGTTTTTATGCAGCATTTGAAAAAAAAGTAGAAGCCTTAAAGGCTAATGAAATTTTTAAAAATAAGTATAGTAAACTGTGGACCCATGTATGTGAAAATAATATAGATTATTAATAATTTATAATTATATTTCAATATCACTAATAAAGGAATTTATTCCTGAAGCAATTATCTTAGAGTCCACAGAGTAAACTATAAAATTAACACCATAATTTGTTAATTCTTTGAAATCTTCTTTATTAAATACAATAGCTCCAACACTAATATTATTCTTTCTAAGAATTTCAGTTGCATCTTTTATAATTTTTTTCATTTCATTCCCTGTTGGATCAATATTTAGTGACTTGGATAAATCGTAAGCGCCAATATAAACTAAATCTAAAAATTCTATTTTACTAATTTCATCAAGCTTATTTAAAAGATCCTTATGTTCAAGTATTATCGATCGTAATGCGAATTCATCATTGTTATTGTTTAATTCATTTTTCATACCGTAAGAAGCCGATCTAACAAAAGGATTAAATCCTCTAATTCCTTTTGGAGGGAACACAGTATTGCTTATATATAGTTGAATTTCTTCTATAGACTTAATTTGAGGAACAATTAATCCATGTATCCCAAAATCTAAAGCATTTTGAACAAAATGAGAATTGAAAGTTGGAGGTCTTAAGATAGGTGAGCAATTATTTGACTCAACTATTCTAATTGCATTTTCTATCTTGTGTACATAGTTACCATGTTCCATGTCTAAAAGTATAAAATCAAGTTTTGATTTGGAGAAAATATCAAGATTACTTTCTGATGAAATTATTGACCAAATACCAACGCATATTTCATTATTAATTAACTTTTGCTTTACATAATTCTTATTGGCGCTCATATTTATGAAGTTTATAATTATCTTCGTTTTGATATAATATAAAGAAAATAGTAATATTGCATATATTAATTATATATATTTTATTTAGTTTCCTTATTTAATTTATTCCTTCAATATAAAAAATAATTATAATTATTATTTTCATAGGAGGAATTTATAATGAAAAAATTAACTTCAATATTAATTGGTTTGGCGTTTTTATTTTCTGCTAATTTTTCTTTAGCAGGAGATGTTCAGCTTTATCATGACAAAGCAGGTTGGCAAGACTGGTGGATTGAAACCTTTGATCTAGACTCTAACAATAGTTATGAGATTACTCCATTTGCTGATACTTCTAGTTTCCAAGCTACTGTCAGACAATCTTTGAGAGCTGATCCTCCAGGTCTATTTACTTGGTGGGCTGGATATAGAATGAAAGATATGGTTGATGCTGGCTTAGTTGAGGACTTAAGTCCAATATGGGATAAATATATTGCTGCAGGAGAGGTTTCTCCTGACTTAGCAAAAGCTTTTCAATTTGATGGCAAAACTTATGCTGTTCCAAGTTTAATTGCGTTTTGGCCTATGTACTACAACAAACTTGTTTATGCAGAACTTGGACTTAGTGAACCAAAAACTTGGGAAGAGTTAGAATCAAATTTTGAAAAAATAAAAGCATCTGGTAGAACTCCTGTTGGACAAACAATAGAAGGCAGATGGCCTGCATTTATTTGGTTCGAAGAGTTTTTAATTCGTTCTGACCCAGATTTTTATGAAGACCTAGTAGAAGGAAGAGCTAAATATACTGATCCTCAAGTTGAGGAAGCATTTTTAACTTGGAAATCTTGGATGGACAAAGGTTGGATGGACGATGGAAGTGCAGCTTTTGGATTCACAACAGGTGATTCAATGAACAATAGTTTCTCTAAAGGAGAAGTAGTTCACATGTTAGTTGGCACTTGGTTTGCTTCTACTGTTACTGGAGGTGGAATTAAAGAAGGTGATGAATGGGGATACTTTGTGTTGCCAAATAAAAATGCATCTCTTCCTCCATCAGTAATTTTTGAAGCTGGCCCAATAATGGTTGCTAAAAATGCAAAAGATAAAGATGCAGCATTAGATGCGATTGATTTTTGGATGTCTGAAGCTGCTTCAGCTAAGTGGACAGAACTTATGTTCTTCCCTCCTCATAACTTAAATGCTGGTTTACCAGGAGGAGAGGTAGGAGAATTAGTTAAAGAAATTAATGAAGGAGGCTATCGCCAAATCAATAGATATTGGGAAGCTACTCCAACAGAAATTTGCGAGGCTGCTGTAGATGAAATTTCAAAATTTGTACTTGATCCAACAAGCTACAAAGATGTAATGGAAAATTTACAAACTTTAGCTGACAACTATTGGTCAAATAACTAATTAATTTATTTAAAGCCCCTTTTATAGGGGCTTTATTTTTTTCAAAAACTGTATTTAGATGAATTTTAATAAAGATACAAATCAGGCTTATTTATATATTGCACCTGCGGTTATTTTAGTTTCATTAATTTGTATTTATCCAATCATTCGCACATTTATAATGAGCTTTACTGATAATGATGGTCTTAACCCTGCAAACTTTATTGGATTTGATAATTACATAAAACTATTTCTTGATCCAAATTATATAATACCAATTAAAAATACAATAATTTGGACTGTTCTTGCAACAGTGTTTCCAGTTGCAATAGGATTTCTATTTGCCTACTCAATTCAATTTTTACCTAGGTCAAATTTTTTTCAAATATTAATTTATATTCCTGCAACAGTTTCTGCTGCAGCTGCAGGAGTGTTATTTGGTTTTATACTTGATAAAAGCGGTCTATTTAATCAGGTTTTAGCATTAATTGGATTCGAACATTTAAATAGAGATTGGTTATTTAGAGCGCCAGAAAATACTTATTCAATGATTGGTGCATATACTTGGCAAGCAACAGGTATAAATATGATGATTTTTTTAGTGGGTTTACAAGGGTTGCCCAAAGAACCAATGGAAGCAGCAAAAATTGATGGAGCCAAAGGTTTTACTTTAATTTTTAAAATAGTTATTCCAATGATAATGCCATACTTCGTTATAGCATCATTGCTCGCTTTAATTAATAGTTTTAGAATCTTTGATTCAGTGTGGGTTATGACAATGGGAGGGCCAGGAAGATATTCAGAAACTTTAGCAGTTACAATGTATAGAGAAGGTTTTATAATTTTTGATCTAGGTTATGCAGCGGCTGTAGCAGTATTAATTAGTTTAGTTGGTCTTGTATTTTCTTATTATTATTTAAAATCAGTTTTAACTAAAGAGGATGTTAGTTAAATTATGAATTATAAAACTAAAGAAAAAATTAATTTAACGGTTGGATATATAGGCATGATAATTGTTGTTATGGCTTGGATATATCCAGTTTTTTTTCTTATAGTTAATGCTAACAAAACTGCTTCTGAATATTCCAAAGGAGATAAAACAGAAATAATATTTGGCACTGCCTTTATTGATAACGCAATTAAAGCTTGGAATAAAGGAATAGGGGACGGAGTTTTAAATAGTCTTATATATGGTTTTTGTGGTTCTTCTCTAGCTGTAATTTTTGCTTTTTTAGCAGCATTTGGAATAGTGAGACTAAAAATGAAAAATGGCTTACTATGGTTTTTACTTATATATTCCGGAACTGTATTTCCCTTTCAAATGTATCTATTACCTTTATTTGAAGCTTATGTAGCTATTGGAATTTATAATACAAAATTTGGACTTATTCTAATGTATGTTTCCATATGTATACCTTTCGCAACATTTGTCTTAAGAGGTTTTTTTCTAACTGTTCCTTGGGAATTACAAGAATTAGCTAAAATAGAAGGAGCATCTAATTTGCAAATACTTTATAAAATTATGATGCCCTTGGCTAAAGCACCTTTGCTATTAGTTTTTTTAATTCAATTTACATGGATATGGAATGATTTACTTTTCGGAATGGTTTTATCAAGATCAACCTCTGTGAGACCAGTTACAAGTGCTTTAGTGGGAATGCAAAACTTATATGCACAAATGGACGGTCCTACAATTTTAATGGCTACAGTTATGGCTAGTATACCAACATTAGTTATCTTTTTATTACTTCAAAGACATTTTATTCGTGGACTTACTCTTGGATCTATGGGAACAGGTAAGGGATAATTTATGATTAAAGAAATTTTACTTCTTCATCATTCTCACACTGATATCGGTTATACTTCTCCTCAGCCAGTAATATTTGAATTACACAAAAGATATATAGAGGAAGCAATAGAGTTAGCTGAAAAAAATGCATCTAATGGACCTAATTGTCAATTTAAATGGACGTGCGAAGTTACAGGAATGACCATGGATTGGTGGAAAAATACGACACCTCAATATCGAAAAAGATTTTTAAAATTGCATCACAAAGGATTAATTGATGTAGCAGGATGCAAATGGCACATGACGCCTTTAATGGACCATCAAATGATTATTGAAAATTTAGAACCAATCACTTTTTTGCGTAAAGAGGGAATGAAAATTAATTATGCAATGGATTGTGATATTAATGGTGTTCCTTGGGGCATGGTAGATGCATTGCTCGATTTTGGTATTAAGGGTTTCAGCATGGCTATCAATGAATTTTACGGACATGCTTTAAAGCCTTGGCCAAGCGGTTTTTATTGGCAAAGTCAAACAAAAAGGAAACTACTTGCTTATAATGGCCCAATATACGGAGCTACTGCAGGACATTTTTTAAAAATTCCTTTTTCAATAACTGGAACAAAAAAAGCAATTGAAAATTTTCCTAAGTTTTTAAAGAAACCAAATTATTCTTATGATTTTTTTATGGCTCAGATTACAAATACAAATCATCATGATAATGCTCCTCCAAATCCAGATATCATTCCGTTTTTAAAAATCTGGAATGATAAATATAAGGATTTTCCTATACGCATGGTGACCATTTCAGAGTTTTTTAAAAAACTAAAAACTCAAGAAAAAATTCCAACTATGCAAGGAGATTGGTCAGATTGGTGGAATTTTGGTTGTGGAAGTACACCTAATGAAACTCGTATAAATTCAGCTGGTCAGAAAGCTTTACGTCAGGCTAACATAGTTAATCTTTTTACTCATACTAAAAAAGATGATATTAGACGAAAAGATCTAGAAAAAAAATCAAAAGAATCCTTAGCTTTATATGCTGAACATACATGGGGAGCAGATAGATCAATCAATTTTCCTTTTTCCGATGAAACTAAAATGCAGTGGATCATGAAACAAGTCTTGCCTTACGAAGGCATATCAATAGCTAGAATGCTTAGGAGAGATGGTGTTGAGAAAATAGCACAATTAATGGGAGGAGAAAAAGCTAGCGCTATAGCTTTTAACTCCCTTCCTTTCAAAATAAAAACATTTATCAAAATTCCTAAATTTAAAGGTGTCTATTCATATTTAAGTGAAGTGAATAAAGCAGGAAAAAAAATGAAACTTGATTTTGACAAAATGAATGAAAAAGATAATTGGTGGGTAAGAAGAGAAATTGACTTAACAAGACAAAAAAAAATAAATTCAGTTCATCGTCAAGATATGACTATGTCAGAAATAAATGATGATCTTGTTGATTGGGTTGGTCCAATAGAAATACCTGCTTTAAGTGCTAAAAAAATAGATTTTCATAAAAGTATTTCTAATGATTTAAAAATAAATAAATTAGAAATTAGCAATAAAAAAATTACTGTTCAATTTGCAGAAAAAGGTGGAATAGAAAATATTTTTTCAAAGAAACATAATTATATTAAAAATAATAAAGAATTTTTCTTTGGTGTTCCTGTTTTAGAATACCCTAAAACTCAAAAAAGAACTGAAATTTTTAAACCAGTTGCCTCTGGCTCACTTGATTGGAGCTCTTCTTGGAATAAAAAATGGAAAAATATTAAAGAGAATGCAAAACTAAAAGAAAGAAAATTTTTTAAAAAGAAAAATTACATAGCGGTTGAAGAAGAGTTTTATTTATCAAATGACGATAAATTTAAAATTAATTACAAACTTTTTGATAAACAATCATCTTTAACTATAAATGTGGAAATTATGAAAAAACCAGACAGTAATCCGCATGCTCTTTATCTCCCAATGACAATAAATTCAGGAAGAAATACAAAATGCCATTTCGAAACTGGAGGAGCAATACTTCATTTAGACAAAGATCACCTTCCTTTTTCATGTAAACACTATCTTACAACGCAAAATTGGATTTCTTATCATGGCAGCAATGGAGGCATTACAATTGCAACTAAAGATTGTCCATTATGGCAAGTAGGAGGATTAAATTTTGGTAAATTTGATAAAAATAATAAAGTAGAGAGAAAGTATACAATGCTTTCAGCTTGGTTATATAATAATTATTGGAATACTAATTTTTTAGCAGATGAATCCAAACTTATAAAATATGAATTTGTAATTAATTTTGAAAGAGAAAAAGATCTTTTGCAACGTATAGAAGATATTATGACTTATATATATGAACCAATTGTTCATAATTACCAAGACAGAGGCAATTCTAAAAAAAGAACTAACATAAAATTGTTTAATATTTCATCAAATAATATTTATATTACAGATGTGAAAAAAAATAATAAAAAATCATATTTATATCTCATGAATTATTCTTCTGATGATGAAACATTTGAAATTGAATCTAACTATATTGAGATAAAAAAATTATCTATTGAAAATATGGCAAATAAATTGATAGAAAAAATAGAACCTAGTTCTTCAGGAAAATACTCTATTGATTTTCAACCTCATGAAAGAAAAGTTATAGTTATTTCTTAGTGATTAAACTCAATAAATTAACCACTTCTTATTCTGTTCCATTTAATTTTTTTTGCGTTGCCTTTATATTCAGGAAAGTAGTTTTTTAGAATATTTAATGATTTTTCATTCCAATTTTTTGGCCATTTGTGATGATCTTCTGAACTTGCTTTAATATGATCTGGTAATTTATCAAAGTCAGGATAATACCATAAGGTAACAACAGTACGAATTTCATTACTTAAATTAGGATGAGCCGCGTGAAGGATACGACTATCACCTATAATAATATCACCTAAATTTGAAGTTACATCTATTTCTTCTTTTACAGATTTGAACACAGGATCATCTGGATTATTATATAATCTATAGTGTGAATGATGTTTTTTTATATGTTTATGCACTTCATTATATTTTAAATGAGATCCAGGAATTACTCTGAGGCAGCCATTTGTTTTATTTGTATCTGTTAAATAAAACATTACAAATATCATAGGAGGTTCTTTATCAAAACTTATTGGATCATCCCATGCCCACCAATCATTATGCCAATATAAAGGTGCTGAATTAGACTCTTTACCTATAATATAACCTGAAGACCATTTAGGATTATTATAGCCCATCTTATAAAAAACTTTTAGTAATTCATCATTTAATATTAAATTTAAAAAATTTTCATAATTTGATACACTAATCATACTACCAGTTGACACTTGCTCTTTTTTTTCTTTGTCAGATTGAGCATTTACTAGACTAGCAGTTAAGGTATTTATTTTTGTAAGTAATTTTTTATCAATTAAATTATTAACTTTTATATAACCCTCTTTTGATAATTGATCTTTTAAATCATTCATCTTAGTTTTTTTCAAATAAAAGTTGAGCAGCACCTTTTAGAGCAGCAAATTGTATATCTTTAGCTTTTGTAATTTTTTTTAAATATTTACATTTTTGAAGATGATACTGTATTTTGTCAATAAATAGATCTGATGCCATCGATATTTGACCTCCAAATATTATACAATTTGTTTCAAATTCATCTACAAAATTTTCTTTTAAAAAAGACCCTAGAGTATTGCCCATTTCATCAAAAATAGCTCTTGCATTTTTATCATTTTTTCTAGCTCTTTCTGCCATAGACTTTATAGTAATATTTTCTTTAGTAATCTCAAAATATTTTTTTTTCATAAATATACTTGATGTATAATCATTCAATATTCCATCTTTGTATTTTTGGCCTGAAACCCATCCAAACCACGGAATACCTTTTCCTTCCGAAACGATTTTTTTATTTTCTATAAAGCAGCTTCCAATTCCAGTACCTATAGTAAATACAATGATTTTATTATAATTTTCGTAATTATTAAAATTTACTTCTCCTCTTCCAAAACTCCAGGCATCTGGATCAAATACTATAGGAATTTTGTTTGGTAAAAATAATCTTTCTCTAAATACTTTTTTTATATTAACATTATAAATTGACTCATACTTATCTAAATTTTTTATTAATGAAATTCCTTTTTCATAATTGAAAGGACCACATATAGATATAGCGATACCATCTAAATTAATTTTATATTTATTTAAATGTTGAATAGATTGTTTAATTGGAAAAATAAATTTGTCTATAATATAATCTTTGTTTTGATTTGAATCAATTTCACTAATTTTATAAGAATTTTCTAAAAAAGAGCCATCGGATTTAATTATTGCTGATTTTATCGAAGTACCTCCAATATCAAGCGCTATTATATTTTTCATATTCACTTCAAAATTATTTTAATAATTTTACATTGGCTTTTGCCCATGTTCAATATTCTATATTCATTTAATGATTGGGGTAAAAGTAGAGTTTCTGAGTGTTTTATTTCTACTTCATGTTTATTATTTTTTACAATTATCTTAATCTTAGATCCTTCTACAAGATTAATTATATGCATACTATTTTGAGTTTTATCAGAATAATATTCTTTGAAATGAATCCTATGAATATTAAAAGTAAAGTTTTTATTATTTGATAGTAGATATTCTTTACCCTGAGTAACATTTCTAATTAATTTAGGTTTTGGAATTAGATTTTGTTTAATCCAATTTTCTTTTCTGTTAAATTTTAAAACTTTTAAGGCATGATTTATAGACAATGATCTTTTTTTTCCATCTAGATTTTTTCTACAATAATCATATATTTTAAAAGTATAGCGATAGGGTGTATTACTAATTTCTAATACAAAATTATTTGCTCCAGAAGCATGAATTGTTCCCGGTGGGATTAAATAAAGATTTCCTTTTTTAGCTTTTTCAAAATTAATGTATTTTTTATAATCAATTTTTGAATTTTTCTTGCTAGACTGAATAATATCTTTTATAAATTCTTTTTTTGATGTTCCTTTGTTAAAACCTAAAAAAACTCCACTTTTTTTATAATTATCAGTTATATAATACATTTCTGATTGACCCATTGGTTCATTGAATTTTTGTTTCATATATCTTTTGTCTGGATGTACTTGTATTGAAAGATTATCTCCCTTATTTCTATAAGTATCGTCATAAGCTATTCTTACTGGAAAATATTTACTGTATTTTTTTGAAAATTTTACTCCTAAAATATTTTTAGATTTTAAAGACATTATCAATGAAAAAGGAATTTCTAATTTTTTATTATTAAATTTAAAGATCAAACTTTGTTCTTGTGCAATTAATTCTAATCCTATTGAACAATTAGGTAATTTTAATTTTCTCTTTTTGCATAACCATTGCCCACCCCAAATACCAGGCTCATATAACGGATTAAATTTTATAGGAATTTGAGTCGAAGCATTAATTATTTTTTGTAAATTATGATTTGATAATATTACAGGAAAGTTATTATTATGAAAATTGATGTAATAATCAATTTTCTTTATAATTTGGTTTTGATATTTTTCCATAATTGGAAAAATATGATAATAAAAAGTATTAGGGCTTATAGTTTGAGTTTTACCAATTTTTTTACTCCAGCTATTACTATTTATTGATTCATGTCTAGTTAAATTTGAATAAAAAAATAAATCAAAATATTTATTAATATCTAAATTTCCAATGCCAGTTCCTATACAAATAATGTGATTTAATTTATCTGAGTGTAAAATTTTTAAAAAATTTATTTCATATTGTTTCAAAATTTTTTTGTTAATTAAACTATTGATATCTTTGTTAGTAATTTTTCCAAATAACTTATCTTTGTCTGATAAATGATCTAAAAAATAATTGCTAATTTTTTTATAACTTAGAATACATTTATTAAAATTTAAAATTTTAATTTTTTTATTTTTAAAAATTAAATTTAATTGTTTATTATAGATATCCCAATTTGTAGAATAATCACCATCTATAGCAATAATTCTGTTCTTAGTGTGAGCTCTTTTTTTTATTATGGAGTAAATATTTGCCCACCCACTAAATATATCAGATGTTTTGATATAGTCATTTTTTGGTAATACATTAAAGTATTTGCTCATACTAATTTATGGTATAAATGTTTTTTTTGTTCCTTTTAAGTTTTGTTTTCGATAATAGACATTTATTATATAGGAACAAAATATAATTATTGGGGCGTCGCCAAGCGGTAAGGCATCGGCTTTTGGAGCCGACATTCGTAGGTTCGAATCCTACCGCCCCAGCCAGTAACAATAAATTAAAATATTTTTAATTTATTGTGATTAATTTTCCAAATTAAATTAATTAAAGGCTGATAAAAAGGTACATTTATTGTTTCATTTTCATATATGCCCCATAAATTTTTTTTATTCATCCAACCTTTATGATTATCAAATTTTATTTTACACCATTTTTTTAAACAAACTTTTATTTTTACAATATTTAATTCTCCAATTTCTCCTATTGGGATTCCATTTGGTTTTGAAAACGCATAAATTTTAGATTTATTATTTTTAATAATTATAGCAAATCTATCTCCTTTCAGAAGATCTCCATAAATCCAACCTTCATTTCCATCTATATCTCTAATTTTTCTCCATCTTTCATATTCATCAGTTATTTCAACTGGCATATTTTTAGTTATATATTTTAAAATTATTGGATAATTTGTGCTTGAACCAATTCTAACATTTACTTCATCGGACTTTAAAGCAACAAATCGTGGTATTTTATAACCAGTTACCTGACCAATTTCATTTGAATATGAAGTATTATTCAATAAACAAAAAAAAAGCACTAATAAAATTGATTTTACCACTATTTCTATTTTAACATTAATGCACTTAATTTGCCAATTATTGAAATTTTTCAATATTATAAATCATAGAAATTTTAAATTATTTTATATATTAAGTAAAAATATAATAACTATTTGAATTTTAAATTTTAAAAAGCGCCCGTAGCTCAATTGGATAGAGCGTATGACTACGGATCATAAGGTTAGGAGTTCGACTCTTCTCGGGCGCGCCAATTTGTTTTTTACAATGACAAAATTCAAAAAAAAATGTTAAAAAAATAAAATGAAACTTAATGATTATAGTAATTTAGATATAAAAAAACAAGAAAACCTTTCATCTAAGTTTCAATCCATAAAAGGAAATAATGTTAATTTCACATGTAATATTTTAATTGGTGATTTTTATCTTGATACACATAATTATTATCCAATCACAGATGAGATGTTTACTTTCTCTGAATTATTTATGTGGGGAGATACATTAAAATATAATAATTTTTATAAAAAAGATTTTATTGATAATTTTCATTTAAATAAAAAAAACTTTAAATCATTTTCAGATACTTTTATTCTTGGTTCAAGTGCTCAAGATAATTATTACAGAAATATAATTAGTTTTTTACCAAGGATTTTCTATACAAATAAAAAAAAAATTAATATTGCTGTTCATAGAAATACACCAAATAAGTTTAGAAATTTTATAAAAATCATTTGTAATAAAAATCAAATAGAAACAAAATTTATATTTTTAGATGATGGTTTTTATAAATTTAAAAACTCACAAATACCGCAATTTTTGGATCAAAATAATGCAATCAAAATATTAAACAATTTAGTTTCTAATAAGAAAAGCAATAAGAAAAAAATATATATAAGTAGGCAAAACTGCAACTATAGAAATTTAGTAAATGAAAATGATATATTATCTTATTTAACTCAATTAAACTTTGAAGTCATTGATTTAAATAATTTTAGTATACCTGATCAGATAGATTTATTTTCTAGTGCAGAAATTATAATATCACCTACTGGTTCAGGTTTAGTTAATACAGTGTTTTGTCAAAAAGGAACTAAAATTATCGAAATTACTCCAAAATATAATCACAATTATGAAGATATTTTTAAAAATCGATATAGCTCAATTGCAAAAATACTAAGTCTTGATTATTTTAGTCTAGAAGCAGATTCAATTAATATTGACAATCCAAGCTCTCGAAGAACAATTATTCCTAAAATTTATGATGAAAGCAATTATTTTAAAAATTTGATAGTTAAGGTTCAAAAATTAAAAAGCATATTAAACTTTAACAATTAATCGATATATAATTTTGTGCTATGCTACTAAATTCATTATAATAATTATTGCAAAACTTTTCATTTATTATAATTTTCAAATCTTTGTTAGCTATTTTATTATTAAAAAAATTAATATAATTTAAATTAAATAAATTATACTTATCTTCATAGTTGTTTATAAGAATTTTTCTATTTTCAAGTTTTAACTTTTTTGAAACTAATTCAATAATTTCATCAATATTTTTTTCATCATCAATTAAATAATTAATTTTTGCTCTTTTTGAATTAAATATCATTGCGCCTATATCATCAATAACAATATTTCTTTCTATTCTTCTATTTGTTGAAACTAAATTCACAAAATCAGAATAAATATCATTAACCATGATCTGAAGTTTATTTATTTCTTTTTGTGTCGGCTTTCTAAAAGGATTAAAAATATCTTTGTGCATACCTGCAGTATTTGAAAATAATTTTAGTCCATTTCGTGACTCTACAGATCTACCAAACAGACCTTCAGATAAGAAAGTTGGTGAATTATAATATAACCAATTTGGACCTCTTACACCAATACTTCCTATAATACTTCCATAATCAGCAAAAATTTTATCACCAGATAAAGCAACCCAATAACTTCCAGAAGTCAGAATATCTTTAGTATGAAAATAAATTGGAATATTATTTTTTTCTTTAAACTCCTTAACTAAGTTGTATATTTTTTGTGTAGCAGAAACACTTCCACCTGGAGAGTTTATTGATATTATTATTCCTTTTGTATTGTTTTGTTCTAATTCATTCAAATATTCTTTTATAAGTGAAGGATAAATTACTTCTAAATTTTGAAATATATTATAATTGTTAAAATTAGGTGGTTCCGAAATTATAGGCCCATTCAAATTTAATATTGCAATAATTTCAGAAGAATTTTTATTTCCTTCTAAATAACTAAAATATTTATGTTTATTTCCCTCAAAAAAGAATAAAAAAAGACTCATCAAAACTAAAAGAAATATTATAGCTAGCAAAAAACCTAGTGTTTTTGAAAATACTTGAAAAAAATAATTCATAATCACCTATTTATCTGTTTAACAATAAATTATAAATATTTTTTAAATTTCTCTTGAATACTTTGTAAGAATGATTACATGACTAGCACTCTATGATAAAGAGTGCTAATAAAAAATTATTAAATATCAATAACTTAAATTGAGGTAAAATATGAATTTTAAACCATTACATGATAGAGTGCTTGTTAAAAGAGTAGCCTCTGATGAAAAAACAGCTGGTGGTATAATTATACCTGATACAGCTCAGGAAAAACCAATGGAAGGAGAGGTTCTTGAAGTTGGTTCTGGTTCTAGAAATGAAAACGGAAAACTTGAACCCTTAGATGTTAAAAAAGGAGATAAAATCTTATTTGGCAAATGGTCTGGAACAGAAGTAAAGATGAATGGAGAAGAGTACCTTATAATGAAAGAATCTGACATTATGGGTATCATTACATCAAGCAAAAAAAAGAAATAAATAATAATTAAGAGAGGAATAATAAAATGTCTGCAAAAAATATATTTTTTGGAACTGATGCAAGGGCAAAAATGTTGTCTGGAGTCAATAAATTAGCGGATGCCGTAAAAGTTACTCTTGGTCCTAAAGGTCGTAACGTTGTTATGGACAAGTCTTTTGGAGCACCTAGGATTACTAAGGATGGCGTAAGTGTAGCAAAAGAAATTGAGTTGAAAGATAAATTTGAAAACATGGGCGCACAAATGGTACGCGATGTTGCCAGTAAGACAAATGATCTTGCAGGAGATGGAACAACTACTGCTACTGTACTAACTCAAGCAATAGCTACAGAAGGTATGAAATCGGTCGCTGCTGGTATGAACCCAATGGATTTAAAAAGAGGTGTAGATCTAGCAACTGAAGCTGTTGTAAATGAACTGCAAAAAAAATCTAAAGCAATTAAAACTGATAAAGAAGTAGCCCAGGTTGGAACAATTGCATCAAATGGAGATAATGAAGTTGGAAAAATGATTTCTCATGCTATGCAAAAAGTTGGTAAAGAAGGTGTCATTACAGTAGAAGAAGCAAAAAGTTTAGAAACTGAACTTGATGTAGTTGAAGGTATGATGTTTGATAGAGGATATCTATCTCCTTATTTTGTTACAAACTCAGAAAAAATGATTACAGAATTAGGTGATTGTTACGTCCTTTTACATGAAAAGAAACTATCAAGTTTGCAACCTATGCTTCCTTTACTAGAGTCTATTGTTCAATCAACAAAGCCTCTTTTGATAATTGCTGAAGATATTGAAGGTGAAGCTCTTGCAACTTTAGTAGTAAATAAACTTAGAGGTGGCTTAAAAATAGCAGCAGTAAAAGCTCCAGGTTTTGGAGATAGAAGAAAAGCTATGTTGGAAGATATAGCTATCTTAACTGGAGGACAAGTAATCAGTGAAGATTTGGGGATTAAGCTTGAATCTGTTACTGTAGATATGCTTGGTACAGCTAAGAGAATAGTAGTTGATAAAGAAAACACAACTATAGTTCAAGGCGCTGGAAAAAAGAAAGATATTGAAGGTCGTTGTAATCAAATAAGAGCTCAAATTGAGGAGACTACATCTGACTATGACAGAGAAAAACTTCAAGAAAGATTAGCTAAATTAGCTGGTGGAGTTGCTGTTATTAGAGTTGGTGGAGCAACTGAAGTTGAAGTTAAAGAAAAAAAAGATCGGGTTGAAGATGCTATGCATGCTACTAGAGCTGCAGTAGAAGAAGGAATTGTTCCTGGTGGTGGAGTTGCTCTTGCTAATGCAACTAAATCTCTTGATACTGTTAAATCTAATAATCATGATCAAAAGATAGGAATTGATATAGTTCGTAGAGCTCTATTTCATCCTTTAAGACAAATAGCTGAAAATGCTGGAGTTGATGGAGCAGTTGTTGCTGGGAAGATAAGAGAAAGCAAAGATTCAAATTGGGGCTATGATGCTCAGGCAGATAAGTATACCAATTTAGTATCAGCTGGTATTATTGATCCAACAAAAGTTGTAAGAACAGCTCTTCAGGACGCCTCTTCTGTAGCAGGATTATTAATTACTACTGAAGCTATGGTTGCTGATGCTCCAGAAGACAAAGCCCCAGCTCCTGCAATGCCAGATATGGGCGGCATGGGCGGCATGGGCGGCATGGGCGGCATGGGCGGCATGATGTAATTTAATAAAATCTTAATATTCAAAAAAGAGCCACAATTTGTGGCTCTTTTTTTATATTAACTTTTCAATTTTATTGATTATTTTTTTACTGTCAGGTTTTGTAATTGAACTCCAAGATTCTTCAAGTTCTCCAGATCTATTAAATAAATACTTATAAAAATTCCACTTAGGTGATTTATTATAACTGTTTTCAATCCATTTATATATTGGGTGGATATTCTCACCTTTAACTTCTATAGGACTGGAAGTGATAAAACCAATATTATAATTAACTAGACATATCTTTTTTATGTCATCTGGATTATCAAACTCCTGATTAAAAGAGTTTGAAGTTGTAGCAATAATAGTAAGATCTGTTTTTCTATATTTCGTAAAAAGATTCTGCAGTCCCTCATATTGAGGAGTGAATCCACATCTAGAAGCTGTATTAACTATTAATAATGGCTTTCCTTTAAAAATCGATAATTCAACCATATTTCCATCAATATCTAAAAAATCAAAATCGTAAATTGAGTTATTTTCAGCCATAAGTTTATTGCTGGTTAGTAAAAAAATAAGTAATATTAGGAATAATTTTATCTTTTTCATGATATGACATTCTTTAATATTAAATTACATAATTTATAAATGGAAGCTTTCAATCAATTTTTTAGTCTTTTTCAAGAAGTTTGGTTTCAAGGTATATTTGGAGTCAATGTATCTGAAATTATAATAGGTTTAATTATTTTTTTATTTTTTTATGTTTTAAGGAGGTTATTTGCTCGTTTCATAATAAGAAGATTAAGTAAGTTTGTCTTAAAATCAAAAAATCAAATTGATGATGCTATCATAGATGTAATTGAGGGGCCTTTAAAGTTTTTACCAGTAGTAATTGGATTTTTTATAGCTTCTTCTTACATTGATTTTTCTTTAAATGTTCAAAATTTCATTGATTTGATTAATCGAAGTCTTATTACAATTTTTATTTTCTGGTTGTTACATCAATTGGTTGTACCTTTTTCTTTTATAATAAAAAAATTTGAAGATAAAATTTCAAAACCATTAGTTGACTGGACACTGAGAGGTTTAAAAATTCTAATATTTGTTTTAGGTATAGTAGCAATTTTAGAGTTATGGGGTATAAAAGTTGGCCCTGTTATTGCTGGTTTAGGTTTATTTGGTGTAGCTGTTGCTTTAGGCGCTCAAGATTTATTTAAAAATTTGATTTCTGGCATTATGATTTTAATGGAAAAACGTTTTACCATAGGAGATGTAATTTTAGTTTCTGGTGAAGTTGAAGGTGTTGTAGAACAAATAGGTTTTAGATCTACTTTAATAAGGAGATTTGATACCACTCCAGTAATGATACCAAATTATAAATTTGCTGAACAATCTGTAATAAATCATACTCGTCGACATCATAGAAGAGTTAGATGGCTTATCGGTTTGGAATATAGAACAACAACACAACAACTTAAAAATATTAGAGATCAGATAAGTTCTTTAATTCAAGATGACTCAAAATATGCAAAAAATGAAAATACAAATTTTTTTGTAAGAGTTGACAGTTTTTCTGATAGCTCAATAGATATGCTTGTACAGGCCTTTACTGAAACAAATGATTGGGGAGAATTTTTGAAAATTAAAGAGTCTTTAGCTGTAAATATTATTGAAATAGTTGAAAAGAATAAAGCTGGCTTTGCTTTTCCAAGTCAATCTATTTATTTAGAATCTTTTCCTGAGGAAGTACCTGAAATATTTAATCCAAAAAATAAGACTTAATGAATCAAAGTAATTTAGAAAACAATAGATTTATTACAGCTTCACTATTGATTCTGGCTTTAGTAGCGGTAGCTTTCACTCTGAGTTTTACTAAACCTATAATGATTCCTTTTGTAATGGCTCTATTAATTAGAATTCTTATAGATCCAATAATTGATTTTCAAACCACTAATCTAAGAGTTCATAGAATTATAGCTGTATTCGTTAGTTTAATTTTAATAGTTATTTTATTTATAATTATTGTTCCTTTTATAATTGGTTCTGTAGGAACTTTTCTAGAGTCAGCTGATGATTATAATGCAAAAGTATTAGTATTGATTGACTATATAATTAATCAACTTTCTCATTATGATATAGAAATTGATAGGGAAGTTATTCGAAATACTCTTACAACACTTCCTTTTTTAGATTGGGCTTCAACAATATTAAGTAATAGTGCCAATTTTATTTCAAAGTTTGTACTTGTTGTAATTATGACATTATTTTTATTGTTAGGTAAAAAAAATGTTAATACTTCAAATGAATGGAATGAAATAATTTTTAATGTAAAAAAATATATTTTTACCAAGTTCATAACTTCTTCTGCAACTGGTGTTTTAGCAGGTTTAATTTACTGGTTTTTGGGTATTGAACTGGCATTTATTTTTGGAACCTTAACCTTTATATTAAATTTTATTCCAGTCTTTGGATCTGTTATAGCAGTTTTAATACCTATACCTGTTGCCTTTCTTCAATTTCAAGATCCTACCCTTTTTGCTTTGATTATATTATTGCCAGCAATAGTTCATATTATTATTGGCAATATAATAGAACCTAAAATTTTTGGTGAAACATTTGGCCTTCATCCAATAACTGTTATATTATCTTTGATCTTTTGGGGTATGATTTGGGGTATTATTGGTGTTTTACTTGCCGCTCCTTTAACAGCTATTATTAAAATTTCTTTTGAAAAATTTGAAACTACTAAACCTATATCTCTTTTTCTTGAAGGTAAAATTCACTTAAAAAACAATTAGTTTTCTTCTAAAATTTTTTTTGCTATTTCATAACTAAATCCAGCTCTAGCCATTTTTGATAAATTTTTTTTATTATTGTTATTATTTTTTTTAATGTTCTTTTTTCTTACAAATATTCTTGCAGATTTAATTTCCCAATTAGAATCTTCTTCATCTAACTCTGAAAATATATTAGAAGATAATTTTTCATCTATTTCTTTTTTGAATAAGTAATTTTTTATAAATGCTTTTGATTTTCCATTTGAAATAAGTGTATTAACTTTTGAAGTTGCATAATTATAATCATTTATAAAATTATTTTTTTCCAATTTTTTTAAGACTTCAGGTATTGATTTATATAATATAAATTTTTCATTTTTCTCAATATTTGTTTTTCTTATTTTATTTTTTAATATTCTTTCTAAATTTTTTTTACTTGAGCTATATTTACTTAAGTAATTTATAGCGTATTTTACTAAATCAGAAATTTCAGGCATTCTAAAAAATTGTTTATTCTTATTAAATGATATATTATGTGAATAGGATAAACAATTTTATGATTTCTTCAAATTATCTATCTCTTTGGTCATTATTTAAAAAAGAGGTATTGCGGTTTCTAAAGGTGGGCATTCAAACTATAGTTGGCCCAGCTATTAGTTCATTATTATTTTTAGCTGTATTTAACCTTGCTTTAAGCAGATCTGTACAGACTATCAATGGTGTAAATTTCGCTAATTTTATTGCTCCAGGATTAATAATGATGACAATGCTTCAAAATTCATTTGCAAATTCTGCCTCCAGCATAGGCCAAGCTAAATCCCAAGGCAATATAGTAGATGTTTTAATGGCACCATTAGATAGTGTGGACTTAACATTTGGCTATGTTGGGGGCTCTGTAGCAAGAGGATTAATCTGCGGAATTGTTACAGGAATAAGTATTTACATTTTTATACCTATTTCAATTTATTCAATTTTGGCACTTCTATTTTATTCTTTTATGGGTTGTTTAATGATGGGTACACTTGGAACAATGGTAGGAATATGGGCAGATAAGTGGGATCAGCAACAAGGTATAACTAACTTTATAGTATTGCCTCTTACTTTTTTATCTGGAACTTTTTATTCTATAGCAAGATTGCCTGAATTTTGGCAAAAATTTGCATATTTTAATCCATTTTTTTATAATATTGATGGATTTAGATTTGCATTTATTGGACAATCAGATAGTTCATTAATTATTGGCAGTTTAACTTTGATTTTTCTAAATACTATTTTGTTATTTTTTTGTTATTTAATGTTTAAAACTGGATACAAATTAAAATATTAAAAGTAAAAATATGTCTAAAAATTCAACATATATCATGCCAACATATGGCGATAGAAATCTAGAATTTAAAGAAGGTAAGGGATGTTACTTGACTGCTGTAGATAATAATAAATACTTAGATTTTGGTAGCGGTATCGCTGTTAATTCTTTAGGTCATTGCCATCCTAGATTAGTAAAGGCTTTGCAACATCAAGCTTCTAAGTTATGGCATATATCCAATCTTTATCATAATTCCTTGCAAGAGGAATATGCAAAACTTTTATGTTTAAATAGTTTTGCAGAAAAAGTTTTTTTCACTAATTCTGGAGTTGAGTCAATTGAAGCAGGAATAAAAGTTATAAAAAGTTATCATCATTATCATAACAATACAGATCAAAAGAATATAATTACTTTTGAGGGAGCATTTCACGGCAGAACATTTGCTGCTTTATCAGCTCAACAAAATGAAAAGTATTCAAAAGGATTTGAGCCTTTATTAAGTGGATTTATTAAAATCCCCTTCAATGATATTGATGCTGTTAAAAAAAATGTAAACAAAAATACAGCTGCTATAATGATAGAACCTATCCAAGGTGAAGGAGGCATTAGACCTGCTAATTTAAAATTCTTACAAGATATAAAAAAAATCTGTGAAAAAAATAATTTATTATTATTTTTGGATGAGGTTCAAAGTGGTTTTGGAAGATCAGGAAAATTATTTTCTCATGAGTGGGCAAATATTGAGCCTGATATAGTAGCTACTGCTAAAGGGATTGGTTCAGGATTTCCTATGGGCGCTTGTTTAGCCACAAATAAAGCATCTATAGGCATGACCAAAGGTGTTCATGGCTCTACTTTTGCAGGAAATCCTTTAGCTATGTCAGTGGGTATTGAAGTTATTAAGCTTATTCTTGAACAAAATTTTTTAGAGAATGTAATTAAACAATCTAATTATTTATGGAATGGCTTAAAAAATATTGAAGCTAAGTATGAAGGGGTAACTGAAATTAGAGGTGCTGGTTTATTATTAGGAATACAAACAAAAATGAATAATGCACAAATGAGTAATAAACTTATTAAAAATAGATTATTATGTGTGCCTGCAGCAGATAATATTATTAGATTTGCACCACCACTAATTGTTACTAAAAAAGAAATAGATAAAGCATTACAAATTATAGATTTAACCTTTAAAGAGAATTTATGATTAAACATTTTATAGATCTAGATAATTTCACCAAAACTGAATTAAGAAATATTTTAAGTTTTGCTACTAAAATTAAAAAAAATCAAAAAAAATATTCAAATATTCTAAATACTAAATCTTTGGGTTTATTATTTGAAAAAGAATCTACAAGAACGAGGGTTTCATTTAATATAGGTATGAAGAAACTTGGTGGAAATGTTATAGAATTAGATAATAAAAAAATCGGATTTGGTAAACGAGAGTCAATTTCAGATGTATTGCAGACTCTTTCTCAATATATAGATGTATTAATGATAAGAAATAACTCTCATGCAGAATTAGCCAAATGTGCTTCTTATAATAAAATTAGTATTATAAATGGATTGTCTAATTACAGTCATCCATGTCAAGTTTTGTCAGATATTTTTACAATTAGTGAAAAATTAGGAAAGATTGAAAATAAGCAAATCACTTGGTTGGGTGATTTTAACAATGTTCTAACTTCGTTAATACAGGCTGCAGAAATATTTAATTTTAAATTAAATATTTTGATGCCTACAAAAATTATGAATATGGCTAAAAAAAAATTAGACAATAAAAAATTAGTATATTCTAATTTTTACTATAATTTTGATAGAGCTTTAAAAAATTCTGATTGTGTTATGACTGATACATGGATTTCTATGGGTGAAAAAAAATCTCAAAGTAAATTAAAGTTACTAAAAAAATTTCAAGTTAACGATATAATTATGAAAAAAGCAAAAAAACAAGCTATATTTATGCATTGTTTACCTGCTCATAGAAATGAAGAAGTTACTGATTCTGTTATAGATAGTAATAAATCTTTAGTATGGGAGCAGGCCAAAAATAGAATGTATGTTCAGCAAAGTATTTTATATTATTTATTAAAAAATGTTAAAAAATAGAAATAAAATATTTATATTTATAATTTTAGTATTTATTTCATCATGTCAAAAAGTAGAGATTTTGGATCCTATAGTTTTTGATTATAATCAGTTTACTAAGGTATCTATTAATGCAGAAAAAAAGAATACTATAATTTTATATGAACCTAAATTTGTAGAACCGTTTATAGATCATTCATTAGAAAACTCACCAATATTATATTTTAACAACTGGACTAAAAATAATATACAAACTTTTGGTACGAAAAATTATTTTGAAATTAATGTTATAGATGCTTCAGTAAAGAAAACTGAAATACCAAATATAGATTCAAAAAAATATGAAGAAAAAACAATTTTTTTATATGAAGTAAATTATTTAGTGGAGTTTGTAATTTATGATGATTCTAATTTTAAGTTAGCAAGTGCTATTGTTGAGGCAAATCGAACCACAACTTCAGGGAAATATATTTCTTTAATAGAAGTAGAAAGAATAATTGATGATATGATTTATAAGTGCTTAAAAGATTTCTCAAATAAATCAAAAGATCTTATTAAAGATCATATGAATCAATATATTTTATAGTATTTATTTTTTCCAAAAAGTGACAGATAATATTACTAAAAAAGTAAATAATTCTAATCTACCAATAAGCATTGTAAAAGATAAAATCCATTTTGCGCCTATTGGTAAGGAGCTATAATTTCCTTGAGGGCCAATAATATCTCCAAGGCCAGGTCCAACATTAGAAATAGCTGAAGCTGATGCAGAAAATGCAGTTAAAAAGTCTAAATTAAAAAAACTTAGAGATATGGATGCCAATATAAAAATTAATATATAAATAAAAAAGAATCCCATAATAGAATTATAAGTGTCATCATTTACTGACCGTCCATTAAAAGATGTAATAAATACTCCATGAGGTTGAGTTAATTTTTTAATTTGAATCTTTGCTCCTCTGAACAAAAGTAGAAGACGAAAAATTTTAATACCCCCAGTAGTAGAGCCAGCACATCCGCCAATAAACATTATTATTATCATTATTACAAAACCAAAACCTCCCCATAGATTATAATTTGTAGTTACATAACCAGTTCCAGTTAATATTGAAGTAATGTTAAATATAGCCAGCCTAAATGAACGGGTATAATTAGAATAGTAATTATAATATAACCAAAATCCAGTTATGATTACTAAAACAAATAATATAGAAAAAAATAATTTAATTTGATCATCATTAAATATAGATTTTTTGTCTCCGTGAATAAATTTTAAGAAAACTACAAAAGGCAAACTTCCAATAATCATGAAAACTATACTTATAATTTCAATATTCTGGGAGTTAAAAAAACTAAAAGAAGAATTGTGATTGGAGAAACCTCCAGTAGAAATTGTGGTCATAGAATGAGTAATTGCATCAAAACCACTCATTCCTAATAAATAATATAAGATTGCACAAAGTAGAGTTAAAAAAGAATAAAGTAAAAAAATCTCTATTACAAACTGATTTATTTTAGGTAGAGTCTTCTCATATGGATCATCATGTTCCATGTGAAGTAACTGCATACCACCAATTTGAAGTGTTGGTAAAATTGCCATTGCTAAAACAATTATTCCAATGCCACCAAACCATTGTAATAAAGCTCTCCATATTAAAATTCCATGGTGAAGATCATCTAAATTGCTTATAACTGTTGCTCCAGTTGTTGTTATTCCACTTATTGATTCAAAAAAAGAATCTGAATAATTTAGATTAGCTGAGGTAAAAACAAAAGGTATTGAAGCAAATATCGCTATAACTATCCATGATAAAAAAGTTAGAACAAAAGCTTGCCTTACCTTGATAACTATTTTTTCTTTTCTAAATGAGAAATATAGTACTAAACCAATAAAAAAAGTAATTAATGAAGATAATAAAAACTCATCCCAATCTTCATTTTTATAAATCAAGTCTGTTATCATCGGTATTGTCATTGCTATTGCTTCTATGCAAAGTAACAAGCCTATGATATGAATTACTGAGCGAAAATCTCTCATTTAAATTTTTAATTTAATTTTGAAGAAGTAAAAGGACTATCTAGAGAAAATAAAGGTATTGAAGCTTCAAATATAAAACCATTTTTTGTTTCCATTTCATAGTGACCCTCCATAAAACCTGAGGGAGTAGCTAAAGGAGTTCCACTTGTATATTCATATTTTTCACCTGGATTAAGAATAGGTTGTTCCCCAACCACTCCTTCACCTCTAACCTCTTGTTTTTCTCCATTACTATCAATAATTTTCCAATATCGATTTTTTAATTGTACACGCTCTTCTCCTTGATTATTTATAGTTACTTGATAAGCCCATACATAATGTTGGTCATCTGGTTCTGATTGATCTTCTAAATAATATGGATTAACCGTGATAGAAATTTTTTTTGTTGTTTTAGTATACATTGAAAATTCAGCTTCCTATTACACCAAGTTAAAGTCTTATAGAAGCTAATTTATAGGGCTGATTTCAGCCCTTCTATTTGCTGGATGAGGAATTTCATCATTAGTTTTGATATTTAAATCAATTTCACCCTTACCCAAAATTTTAATATTTTCTTTTTTTATTCCTAAATCTATTAACAAATTTTTAACTACATTAGCCCTTTCTATTGAAAGCTTGTAATTATACTCTTTTGTTCCTTTAGTATCAGTATGACCAACAATTAGAAATTTACTAATAACATTTTCATATTTTTCTAAAAATTTTTTAATTTCTGTTTTACTAATTGAAGATAATTCTGATTTATCAAAATCAAAATAGATTATTTGTAAAATATTACTATTGATATCTTCTGTGACTAAAGTTGCATTTGATTCAATCTCATTATCATTTTCATAACTTTTTTCTTTAGAATTCTCTCTCTCCTCTTTTTCATTTTTTGCTAAATTTTTATATATTTTATGCATTGACTCCAAAAAACTATCTTTACAATTATTGATATCCCATGTTTGCCAATTTTCTTCTTGTTGTTCAGACCAGCAATCAAGAGAACTAATCGCATTTGCAAGATTATAAGGATCATGGATTAAAGCTGATTCATAAATTAACATCAAATTATCGTAAGCTAATTTTATTTGATTTTTATGTTCCTTTGGTATTTTCCAGTAATTGATATTTTCAGGTTCTATTTTTCCACCTTTTGCTGCTTGAAGAGCTTTCTCTGAATAAAGTTTCGCAGAGTTCCAATCATGCATTTTTTCAGCTTCAAAATTAGCTTTTTCCTTATACATATCAAAAAGGTGTTTAGAAAAACTATCAGGTGGAGAAAAGTTTGCATTATTGAGTTTTTCATAGCTAGATGAGCAAGAATATAGAAAAAAAAATGTAAAAATTAATAAAAGTTTATTGTAAATTGCCATAAATTTACCTATCCAAGTTTTTGATGTCAAAATAAAGGCTTAAGAAAGACCAAATAAAGATTTTTAAGTCCCCAAATTATTTCACAAAAATCAAATTTATCATTGCGTTCAAAAAGAAGTTTAGATACCGCACACAGATATAATTATTTATAAGGAGTTAAGCATGACTAAGCATGTTACAACAGTTGACCAGTCTGACAGAAAAGTTCCGTATAATCTTCGTCAAAGTGGACCAACTCCTGTGCAAATGTTGATTTCTACAAGAGTAAGAAAATCTCCATATTGGCACTTATCTATGGAAGCAGGTTGCTGGAGAGCAACTGTTTATAATCGCGTCTATCATCCTAGAGGGTATGTTAAGCCTGAAGATGGTGGTGCGATGGTTGAATATGAAGCTATAAAAAATCACGTTACTATGTGGAATGTAGCTGTTGAAAGACAAATTCAGGTTAAGGGCCCTGATGCTGAAGCATTTACGGATTACGTTATTACTCGTGATGCAACAAGAATACCAGTTATGAAAGCTGATGGATCTGTTAGGGCAGCTAGATACGTTATTCTTTGTAATCATATGGGTGGTGTTTTAAATGATCCTATTCTTTTAAGAGTAGCAAAAGACGAATTTTGGTTTTCATTATCTGACTCTGATATTGGATTATACTTACAAGGAGTTAATCACGACAAAAAATTTGATGTTGAAATTGATGAAATTGATGTTTGTCCAGTTCAAATTCAAGGTCCTAAAGCTCATGCATTAATGAAAGACTTAATTGGTGATCAAGTAGACATAGATGGTATGCCTTTTTATGGTTTAGCTGAAGCAAATGTGGGAGGAAGAAAATGTGTAATTTCTCAAACAGGTTTCTCTGGAGCAGCAGGTTTTGAAATATATCTTTATGATGCAACTCAATATGCAGATGATATGTGGAATGCTGTTTTGGAAGCAGGTAAAAAACATAATTTAATGGTAATTGCTCCTGCTCATCATAGAAGAATTCAAGCTGGAATTTTATCTTGGGGCCAGGATATGGATAACCAACATAATCCTTTTCAGTGCAACTTAGGATATCAAGTATCTTTGTCTGGTGTAGGAGAATGGAATAAATCTAGTGATTACATTGGTAAAGAAGCTTTAGAAAAAATGAAAAAGGAAATTACTGCAGGAAACAAACCTTACAAATTGCAATTAGTAGGAATGGTATTAGGAGGAAAGCCAATAGAGGAATATGCTCCTGATTTTTGGTTAATTTCTCCTGCTGAAGGAGGAGATCCTTGTGGTTATGTTACTTCACCGTGGTACCATCCAGAACAAAAAAGAAATATTGCTATGGGCTATGTTCCTTTTGATGGAACTCTTAGTAATAATGGTTTTCCAATTGGTAAAGTTGGGCAAAAATTTAAAGTTCATCTTCCAGATGAATATGCTGACTCACCAGGTGTACCAGTAGATGCTGAAGTTGTTTCTATACCATTTACTGAGTCTTACAATGCTAACACCAGAGAAGTTTCAAAAGCTTAAGATTTAAAATTTAATTTTTTTAAGCTCCTAATAATTTTATTAGGGGCTTATTGATTTAAAAGACCTTCAATTCTATCCTTTGATAGATATCCAGGATAAAAAAATTCATTTACAAACATAGAAGGCGTTCCTCTTGCTCCTGATCCTCCAGCTATAAAAGAAGATAGGGCAATCAATTTATCAACCTCATCTTTTTCTAAGTCTATTTGAAATTTTATCTGGTTTACACCAGATTTAATAACTGCTTCTTTTAATTTTTCCTGAGTGATTGAACCTTCTATTGAAAAAATTTCATTATGAAATTCAATACCTTTTCCTTGCATATTTGCTGCAATAGCAAATCTGGCAATTACATTAGAACTTTCATTGAGAATAGGATGCTGTAAAAAAACTACTCTAACATCATCTCTAGAATTAGCTAAGTTAATCAATTCAGGATGAATTTTTTTACAGTATCCGCAAAAGTAATCAAAAAACTCTATAACAGTATGTTTGGCATTATCTGGTCCCACTTGAATAATAGCATTCTTTGGAAGTGTTTCTAATATCTTTATGTGATAAGGCTTGCTATCATCAAAAATTAGATCTTTGAGGGTAATCTCAGCTTTGCTGGCAACCGATATTACAGAAAAAAAGAATACTATAAAAAATACCCTAAGTGACAATCTCATGATTGACCCACATTAGTTAATGTGATTAGAGAAGTACAGAATTTTTTTTATCAATTATGAAAAGTAAAACTAAAGTTGTAGTTATTGGAGGTGGGGTTGTAGGAGTTAGCACTCTTTACCATCTGGCTAAAAAAGGATGGTCTGATGTTGTCCTTGTTGAAAGAAAAGAATTAACATCTGGATCAACATGGCATGCAGCAGGATTACTTCCTTTATTTAATATGAGCTATTCTGTAGGTCAGTTGCATAAATATGCAGTCAATTTTTATAAAACTTTAGAAGAAGAGACAGGACAAAATGTTGGTTTTAGTGTTGTATCTAATATTAGGTTAGCAAGCAATAAAGACAGAATGGACGAATACCATCAGTATGCAGGTGTGGCACAAACTATTGGTGTTGAAGTGAAGTTTCTTTCACCTGAACAAGTAAAAGAAATTTGGCCATTATGTAATACTGACGGATTAATTGGAGCTATTCAGCATCCTGAAGATGGTTATATTCAGCCAGCTGATCTAACTCAAGCTCTTGCCACAGGCGCCAGAAATAGAGGAGCTGAGATTTATAGAAATACTAGTGTTATTGGAATTAAACAATCATCAAATGGTTGGGTTGTAGAGACTGACAAAGGTGCAATTGAGTGTGAACATATAGTTTCTTGTACTGGAAATTTTGCAAGACAAACTGGAGCTATGGTTGGTTTAGATATCCCAGTAATTCCTGTAGAGCATCAGTATATAGTTACTGAGCCTCATCCAGAAATTGTAAAAAGAAAAAAAGAAGGTAAGCCTGAAATGGGCGTGCTAAGAGATAGTGATACTCAGTGGTATATGAGAGAAGAAGCTGGAGGGTTAATACTTGGACCATATGAGAAAGGCGCTCCATGTTGCTATGTAGATGGGCCTTCAAAAGATTCTGAATATGAATTGTTTCAAGAAGATTTAGAGAGGCTTACACCTCATATAGAAGGTGCAATTCACCGTGTCCCTGCTTTTGGAGAAGTAGGTGTTAAAAAAGTATATAATGGAGCAATTTGTTATACTCCTGATGGCAATCCCATAGTTGGGCCAGCTTGGGGATTAAAAAATTTTTGGATAAACGAAGGTCATAGTTTTGGAATTACTGCTGCCGGTGGAGCGGGTTGGCAATTATCTGAATGGATAGTAGATGGTGAGCCAACTGTTGATATGCTTGGTGTTGAACCAAGAAGATATGGGGATTATGTTTCAAAATCTTATCTTATAGAAAAAAATGAAGAAGCTTATAGCAATGTATTTATCATTCATTATCCAGATGAAGAAAGAGAAGCTGGAAGACCTTTAAGGCAGCCCCCTTGTTACGATCGATTAAAAGATTTAGGTGCTGTTTTTGGTCAGAAATTTGGTTGGGAAAGAGCAAATTGGTTTGCCCCGAAAGGTGTTGAACAAAAAGATGATTGGTCTTTCAGAAGATCAAAATGGTTTGAACATGTAGGTAATGAATGTAAAAATGTACAAAAAAATGTTGGATTGTTAGATATGTCTGCTTTTGCAAAGTGCAGAATATCTGGACCAGGAGCAGAGAGTTTTTTAGATAATTTAGTAGCAAACAAAATTCCTCAAAAGAATGGAAGAGTTAATCTTTGTCATGCTTTAAATACTAAAGGAGGGGTATTATCTGAATATACTATCGCTAAAGAAAAAAATGATTCTTTTTACATTGTTTCAGCAGGGGCGTTTCAAAGATTAGATCATGATTGGATTAAGAAATGGATGCCAAAAGATAGATCTGTTACTTTTGAAAATTTAACTAACAGTATTGGAGTGCTTGTAGTTGCGGGACCTAAAGCTAGAGATTTAATGAAAAAAGTTTCAAAAACTGATTTTTCTAACTCAAATTTTCCATGGCTTTCATCTAAAAAAATTGAAGTTGGGCTAGCGCCAACAATAGCAATGAGAATGAATTTTGTTGGAGAGCTAGGTTGGGAACTTCATCATCCTATAGAATACCAAAATCATATATTTGATGTGCTTATGAAAGCTGGAGAAGAATTTGGTTTAAAACCATTTGGTATTAGAGCAATGGATAGTTTAAGAATTGAGAAAACCTATAAATTAGTTGGAACAGAGATGTCGATAGAATATTCTCCCTTAGAATCGGGTTTAGATAGATTTGTTCACCTTAATAAAGGTAATTTTATAGGTCGAGATGAACTAGTAGCATGGCAACAAAAAGGTTTTAAAAATAAACTAGTTACTTTGGAAGTGATGGATATAGAGGACGCAGATGCACTTGGGAACAATCCAATTTACAAAGATGAAAAGGTTGTAGGACGTGCGACAGGAGGTAACTATGGATTTAGAGTGCAAAAATCCCTTGCAATTGCTATGGTTGAACCTAAATATGCTAAAGTGGGTACAGAATTAAATATGGATATTTTAGGCAAAATACATCCTGTTAAAGTGATTGAAGATAGTCCTTATGATCCAAATAATGATTTAATTAGAGCTTAATTATATGAAAGTATTAGTTACTGTAAAAAGAGTTATTGATTACAATGTTCAAATAAGAGTTAAAAGTGATCAATCAGGCGTTGAAACTGATAATGTTAAAATGTCTATGAATCCTCCTGATGAAAATGCTGTGGAAGAGGCTTTAAGAATAAAAGAATCAGGAAAAGCTGATGAAATAATAATTTTATCAATCGGAGAGGAAAAATCTCAAGAAACTATTCGCACTGCTCTTGCTATGGGTGCTGATAGAGGTATTTATGTTAAGGCATCAAATGATACTGAACCTTTAGGAGTAGCTAAAATAATAGAAAAAATTGTAGATAAAGAGAAACCGCAATTAATACTAATGGGTAAACAAGCAATTGATGATGATAGCAATCAAACAGGTCAGATGGTTTCAGCAAAATTGAATTGGACGCAAGCAACCTTTGCCTCAAAAATTGAAATAGATGGTGATAATATAAAAGTTACTCGTGAAATTGATGAGGGTTTGGAAACTATAAAAATGCCTCTACCAATTGTAGCTACTTGTGATTTAAGATTAAATGAACCAAGATATGCCTCTCTTCCAAATATTATGAAGGCAAAAAAGAAACCAATAGAAAGTTTATCTGCAGAAGAACTTGGCATTGATATTGCTCCAAGATTAAAACAACTAAAAGTTATTGAGCCACCAAAAAGAAGCAAAGGTATTATGGTTGCTGATGTAGCAGAACTTGTGCAAAAACTTAAAAATGAAGCAAAGGTAATTTAATGAAAATACTTGTAATAGCTGAGCATAATAATGAAACAGTAAAAGCTTCAACATTTAGCACAATTAATGCAGCATCGCAGATAGATCAAAATATAGATGTGCTTGTAGTTGGATTAGATTGTAATAACGTAACTAGTGAATTGTCAAATACTCAATATATAAAGAAAATTTTACTAATTGATGATACAAAATTTGAAAATCCTATTGCAGAAAATATATCAAAAATAATTACTTCTTGTGCAGAAGAATATACTCATATTTTAGCTCCAGCATCAACTTTTGGAAAAAACATTATGCCTCGTGTTGCAGCTTTATTAGATGTTGCTCAAATTAGTGATATAATAAAAATTGAAGGAGAAGATACTTTTGTTAGACCAATTTATGCCGGTAACGCACTAGCTACAGTTCAATCACATGATTCAAAAAAAGTTATTACTGTTCGCCCAACTTCTTTTGATGCAGTTTCTAAGGAAGGTGGCAATGGAGAGATTCAAAATCTAGACTTGGATATTGATATTAGTAATGTTGAATTTATAGGAAGAGAAGAAACTAAATCTGATAGACCTGAATTAGGATCAGCTAGAATTGTGATTTCAGGAGGAAGAGGATTAGGGAGCGCAGAAAATTTTTCTTTATTAAATAAAATTGCAGATAAATTAAATGCAGCGATTGGTGCTTCGAGAGCAGCAGTAGATGCAGGATACATAAGTAATGATTCTCAGGTTGGCCAAACAGGTAAAGTTGTTGTTCCAGATTTGTATATCGCTGTTGGAATATCTGGAGCTATTCAGCATCTAGCAGGTATGAAAGAGAGTAAAATTATTGTAGCAATAAATAAAGATGAAGAGGCTCCTATTTTTAATGTTGCTGACTATGGATTATGTGCAGATTTATTTGAAGCAATACCTCAATTATCTTCTGAATTAGATAAATTAAATACTATCCAGAAGTAGAATTTTACAATAAATATTCATTTTTAATGGTTGAGGAAGTTAAAAGAGAAATAATGGAATATGATGTTGTCATTGTTGGAGCTGGTCCAGCAGGACTTTCTACAGCAATAAAATTACGGCAACTTGACTCAGAAATTTCAGTTTGTATTTTAGAAAAAGGTTCTGAAGTAGGTGCTCATATTCTTAGTGGAAATGTTTTTGAAACCAGGGCTCTTGATGAGTTAATTCCTACTTGGAAGGAAGAAGAAGCTCCAATAAAAACAAAGGTACAAAAAGAAAAATTTATGTTTTTAAGCCAAAATTCATCTTTAAGTTGGCCTACGTGGTTATTACCTTCAGTTCAAAAAAATCATAATAATTATATTATTAGTCTTGGCAATCTATGTCGATGGCTTGCAGATAAGGCAGAAAGTTTAGGTGTAGAAATATTTCCAGGATTTGCTGCTTCAAAATTATTATACAATTCTGATAATTCTCTTAAAGGCGTTCAAACAGGAGACATGGGCTTAGATAAAGAAGGGAATAAAAAAGATAATTTTGAACCAGGAATAGAAATTCACGGTAAGGTGACAATATTAGCTGAAGGCTGTAGGGGTCATTTAGGGAAGCAGGTAATAAAAAAATTCAAGCTTAATAAAAATAAATCTCCTCAGCAGTATGGCATTGGTTTTAAAGAGATCTGGGAAATTGATAATAATAATCATGAAGAGGGTCTTGTGATGCATACAACTGGATGGCCTTTAGATAATAAAACATATGGTGGAAGTTTTTGTTATCATGCTGAAAATAATCAAGTTTTTATTGGCTATGTAATTGGATTAGACTACAAAAATCCACATTTATCTCCGTATGATGAATTTCAACGTTTTAAAACACATTCTTCAATTAGTAAATTACTCAAGGGAGGCAAAAGATTATCTTATGGAGCTAGAGCATTAATAGAAGGAGGAATACAAAGTTTGCCTCAAATGCATATGCCAGGTGGTTTACTTATTGGATGCGATGCAGGAACTTTAAATATGCCAAAAATTAAAGGCTCACACACTGCTATGAAAAGTGGAATTCTAGCGGCTGAAAGTGCATATGATTTTATTAGGAATAAAACACCTTTATCATCTTATGAAAAAAAATTTAAAAATTCTTGGGTATATAAAGAATTATACTTAGCAAGAAATGTCAAACCAAGCTTCAACTGGGGATTAATACCTGCAATTATTTTTACAGGTTTAGATCAAGTTATTTTTAGAGGAAAACTTCCTTTCACACTAAAACATCCGCATGCTGATCATGAAACTTTAATTCCTGCAAATAAAGCGAAAAAAATTCAATATCCAAAGTATGATAATATTTTGACTTTTGATAAAACCAGCTCTGTTTATTTAACTGGGACTAATCATGAAGAAAACCAACCTGTTCATTTACAATTAAATGATAAAAACTTACCTATTAATTATTGCTTAGAAAAATATGATGAACCTTCCCAGAGATATTGTCCTGCTGGAGTGTATGAAGTTCAAAAAGATTCACAGGGACTAAATCCACAATTTGTAATAAATGCTCAAAATTGTATTCATTGCAAAACTTGCGATATCAAAGAACCATCTCAAAATATTAATTGGGTTACCCCTGAAGGAGCAGGGGGTCCTAATTATGCAAATATGTAATAAATTATTGATAATTATTTTCAAAGTTATGATTACAAATAAATTTTTTATTAATGAAAGATAATAAATTAGCTTTTACTTTCGCATCTGCAGAAGTTAGTAAAATTGGTCAACAATTTATCAAAATTACTGAATTATTGACAGGTAAATTAATTTTAAAAAAACTTTACGACCAATATTTGTTAGAAAATAATCCACCCGAAAATTTTTGGAATGATGCATTAAAAAAATTACAGCTAAGTGTAGTTTCACATTATCATTCTGAAATTGGCATACCTAATAATGGCAGATTAATTGTAGTTGCAAATCATGCTTTTGGAGTTGCTGATGGTGTTACGATTTGTTCTTTAATTTCAAAATTAAGACAAGATTATAAAATGATTACACATAAAATTCTAAGACAGGCAGAAGCAGTAAAAGAAAAAATTATTCCTATAGATTTTTCTGGAACCAGAGAGGCAGTGAAAAGTAATATTGAAGCTCGAAAATTAGCTGAGTCACATTTAATCAATAATGGTTTAGTGGTTATTTTTCCTTCTGGACAAATAGCAACAAAAAATAAAATTAGCAAAAAAATTAAAGCTGATGATGGAGATTGGAAGCAATTTACTTCTAAATTAGCAATTAAAACTAATTCTCCAATCTTACCAATTTTTTTTGAAGGTGAAAATAGCCAACTTTTTCATATCGCAAATAAAATAGGACAAACTTTTAGATATTCTTTGATGATGTACGAATTAAAAAGAAAAATTGGTGATACAATTAATTTACATATTGGTGAGGTGATTGACTTCAACAAGTTAAAAGAAATAGGTGATTTAAAAGAAATTACTAAATATATTCGTAAACAAACTTATTCTTTAGATCCTTCAAAATACCTTAATTAAAACATTTATTTGTTTTAATTATAATTTTTTAGTAATGAGATAAATAAATTGAATTTAATATGGCAGGTTTTGTAGGAGAAAGAGCAAGAAAAAAAAGGCGAAATACCCTTATATTTTTATCTATATTATTAATTGTTATTTTATATTTTTTTATAAATCCCAGAATACAATTAAATGAGAATATTCCAACTGATGATTTTTTACCAAAAGAAAATGAAATTATTGAGCCGAATTTCAATTCAACAATTGAGGAATTAGAATTAAAAATTTTTGATAAAGAACAGAAAATAATTTTTAGAGATAAACAAATCAAAGTATTTAAAGAAGATATTTTAAACCATAAAATTGAAATAAAAAAACTATCTAAATTAGTTACAAATTTAGAAGATCAATTAAAGCTTGATAATAGAGAAAAAGATCAAATTAAAACTATTAATAATGATATTAGCAAAATAAAATTAGAAGCAAAGCAAGAAATTGAAAAATTAAATAAAACTTTATTCAATATTAATGAAGAAAAAAAATTATTACAAAATAGTTTGGTTGACTCAAATAATGAGAATGATGTTCTTTTAAGGGAATATAAGATTATCTCAAATAAAAATATAAAATTAAATAACCAAAAAAAAGAACTACAAAAACAAATTTATGAATTAGAGAATTTAATTGAAGAGCAAAATTTATTGATTAAAGTTTTGCAAGATACTTCTCATCACCAATAAAACATTAATTATTTTTTTTTCTGAACAAATAAGGTTCAATAAATTTTCCTTTCCAAATACCAACCTTATTTTTTTTAGCAATCAATTCTTCATTTACATAATCTTTTGAATAATATCGATATGCTATAGCCCATCCATTTTTAACCATCGTTTCGTTAATATTTAAATTATTCACAAAACAAATTGCAATATACCTTTTATATTTATCTATAGTCTTAACTTGGCAGTTTACTACATCTAAATTTATTAAATTTAATAAAAAGTTTTTTGATAGCTGTCCACATTTCCAATCTTCATTATTATAACTACATTCCTGATTTATTTCAGGAGCATCAATTCCGTGCAGTCTAATCTTGTTATTTCCTATATGAATAGTGTCTCCATCAATTATTCTAGCTTTTCCTAAAATAGATTTTTGATTTTGATTTCCATTAAAGAAGAAGAAAAAAATAAAAATTATTAAAAAAAATTTAAAAATCAAGATACTGGCTTCCATCCACAATTAAATTGTAGATATATTTAGCATGAGATCTATTAGTAAAAATATCAATTTCTGGAATTTGTTTTTCGTTATTATTTCTAACTAAAAGTACAGGAACTTTTACAAATAATGTTTGGGCACATGATGATTCATCTGATAAATTTTTTTCTAAATCTAAAACCAAAAATTTAGATAATAATTTAAAGATTTGATCACCTGATATTCTAATTACTGTTCTATTTTCTGATACATCTGTGACACTAGCTTGAATATCACCTATTTCATTTTTTAAATTTTTATATAAGTTTTGATTATTAGTTATTAACCATTCATTTGGTCCCAGCCATATTACTTTTACATTGTCATTTGTAACATAAGTATTAGCTTGAACTGGCAATATAGCATTTATTAATTTTCCACATTTTATTATATTTTTATTATCGTTGGTATCAATTCTTACATTTATCTTATTTATAAAAGGTAGTTCTTGGATCTCTACTCCAAAGTGATTTTCAACTTTATTATTACTTAAAGATTTTATACAGTTATCTTGTTGTAAATTCATGCACTAAGCCTTTCATTTGAAGGGTCAATAAATACAGGATTACATATTTCAACTTCTATAGTTTTGTTGGGCATAGGAGCATATATTTTTTTTCCTTTTTTCTTTAATCCTTCTTTTACGAGAGCTAAGGCAATTGATCTCCCTAAATTAGGTGAGTAATAACTAGAAGTAATATGACCAATCATTTTCATAGGAGGTTTAGAAACTTTTTCAACAAGTTGAGCACCTTCTTCCAAAACTATATTTGGATCTTTAGTTAATATTCCCACTAATTGTTTTCTATCTTCTCTTGATGTATCACTTCTATAAAGAGCTCTTTTGCCTATAAAATCATATTTTTTTTTATTTACAATCCAGCTCATATCCAAATCAATAGGAGTAACTGATCCATCAGTTTCTTGCCCAACAATGACAAATCCTTTTTCTGCTCTTAAAACATGCATAGCTTCTGTTCCATAAGGGGTGATGTTAAATTCTTTTCCAAGTTCAAAGCATTTTGACCATAAAGATTGAGCATAACTTGATGGCACATTAATTTCGTAACATTTTTCTCCAGTAAAACTAATACGCATTACGCGACAGTTCACGCCACCTATTTCAATATTTTTAAAACTCATATGAGGGAAATTTTCATAAGAAAAATCAAAATTTACACAAAGTTTTTGAATTAGATTTGTAGCAAATGGACCATTAATACTAATTGTAGCAAATTGTTCCGTAACAGAGGTAAGAAAAACTTTAAGTTCAGGCCACTCTGTTTGCAACCAGTCTTCCAATTTACTCATTACACTTGCAGCATTACCTGTAGTTGTAGTCATTATATAATGATTTTCACTAAGTCTACTTGTAACTCCATCATCTATCACCATTCCGTCATCTCCAAGCATTAACCCATATCGACATTTTCCAATACCAAGTTTTGACCATGAATTTGTGTACACCCTATTTAGAAATTCATTTGCATCACGTCCTTTAATATCTATCTTTCCTAAAGTTGAAGCATCAAGAATTCCTATACCATTTCTTGTTGCTTTAACTTCTCGATTTACTGCTTGATGCATATCTTCATTATTAATTGGGTAGTACCAGGCTCTTTTCCATTGACCCACATCCTCAAATTTAGCTTTATTATCTAAATGCCATTGATGCATTGGAGTAGTTCTTTCAACGTCAAAAAATTCTTTTACATGTCTTCCTGCTAATGCACCAAAAGTCACTGGAGTGTATGGTAGTCTAAAAGTAGTAGTTCCAAGTTTATAAATAGGTGTGTCAGTTAATTTAGAAATAATACCAAGAGCGTTAATATTACTCGTTTTCCCCTGATCAGTAGCCATACCAGTAGTTGTATACCGCTTTACATGTTCTATAGATCTATATCCTTCTTTTAGAGCTAATTGTATATCTTTTGCCGTTACATCATTTTGAAAATCAACAAACATTTTAGTTTTTTTAAAATCAATATTCGAAGGAATAATCCAAAGATGTTTCATTTTATCGTAAAAGATTTTCTTTATTTTATTTAAACTTGCGTGATTATTATTCTTAATATTTATTTTAAAACTAGATAATAAATTTGACATTTTATTATCTGTTTCTTCTAATATTTTATCTAAAGCATATGTGCCATTACAAGCGCCTATGCTGATTTCATTTTGAAAAGATTCATTTGGTATAAAAGTTGCGTCAGATTCTCGATATATTAATTTACCTCTAGATTGTGTAAAGAGGTGAACAGTAGGGGACCACCCTCCAGAAATACATAGTATATCACAAGAAATTTTTCCATAATTATCAATTATCTTATTTTTTTCATTATCAATTTTGTGAACAAAAACTGAATTAATCTTCTTTCTTCCCTTAGTATTAGTTACAACATGGTTAAAAAGAATTTTTATTCCAAGGGTCTTTGCTTTTTTTATAAGATCTCCTTTTGAATCATTGCGAATATCAACAACAGTTACTTTGTTTTCATTATTAATTAATTTTAAGTCTATAGCTGCTTCATAAGCATAATCATTATTTGTAAAAACGATTATATTTTTTCCTAAATCTATTCCTTTATTTGCATATTTTCTTGCACTGTGTGAAAGCATTATGCCAGGCCTATCATTATTATGAAATGTTAATGGTCTTTCTATTGATCCTGTCGATAAAACTACTTTTTTTGCTCTTATTTTCCAAATGATTTCTCTGATTTTTTTATTATTAGTTTTTTGAGATGCAAGTAAGTAATTATTATGCATGTAAGCAAAAACTGTTGTGCTAGTAACTATTTTAACATTATCAAAATTTTTTAGATTGGAATAAATATTTTGAAAAATTGTATTTTGATCACTTTCTCTTAATTTATCTTGATTATTTATTTCTCCACCAAGTTGAGGGTATTGCTCTAATACTAAAACTTTTAAGTTTGCTTTCGCTGCTAATTCAGCAGCATATAAACCACTTATTCCTCCTCCAACTATAAGTACATCACAATGGTAATGAAAATGTTCATATTTGTCAGGATCATCATCAGTAGGAGATTTTCCCAAACCTGCAGCTCTTCTTATAAAGTACTCATATTTTTCCCAAAATTTAGGAGGCCACATAAAAGTTTTATAATAAAATCCAGCAGGAAAAAAACGTGAAAGAAAATCATTAATTGAACCAATATCTAGATTTAAAGTTGGCCAACGGTTTTGAGATTTAGCTTTTAATCCTTCATATAGAGTTATTTCTGTTGCTCTTACATTTGGTTGAGTAATATTTCCAGTTTCTAATTGGACTATTGCATTTGCCTCTTCACTTCCAGCGCTTATAAGACCTCTTGGCCTATGATATTTAAAACTCCTGCCTAATAAAAATATTCCATTGTCTAACAAAGCATCAGCAAGAGAATGATTTTCTTTACCAAAATATTTTTTTCCATCAAAAGTAAAGGAAATTTTTTTTGACATATTATTTTTTCTCAAAAGAAGATGAAGAATTGCCAGAGCCAATCACCGGTTCCCCCGAAGGTGTTGCGGGATTATTGCCGCTTATATTAGGAGAACTTTCTCCAATATTGTATACTTTTAATATTTCATCTGTCGCAGTATTTCTTGCAACATTAAACCATCTTCGACATCCATTTATATGATTCCATCTTTCAAATTGTACACCCTTTATATTTTTACGCATAAAAAGATAATCTGCCCATTGATCATCAGTTAAATCGGATGGATTTTTTGGGCGTTCTATATGAGCCTCTCCTCCACAGCTAAATTCAACCTGTTCTCTCTCTCCACAATAAGGACAATTAATTAAAAACATAAATTTAATGAGCTACGGCAGCAGCACCATGTTCATCTACTAATTCACCACTTGAAAAACGATTAATAGTAAAAGGCGCATTAAGTTCATGAGGCTCATCATTAGCTATTGTATGGGCAAATACCCAGCCTGATCCAGGAGTAGCTTTAAAACCTCCTGTTCCCCAACCACAATTAAAATATAGTCCATTAATATGAGTTTTACTTACTATTGGACTTGCATCAGGGCATATATCAACAATACCTCCCCAGTGTCTTAACATTTTCATTCTTGAAAAAAGTGGAAATAATTCCACAACTGCTGAGATAGTGTCTTCAACAATATTAAAACCACCTCTTTGAGAATAAGAAGTATAACCATCTGTTCCTGCACCAATTACTAATTCACCTTTATCAGATTGAGAAACATAAGCGTGAATTGTATTGGACATTACCACAGTATCAATAATTGGTTTTACAGGTTCTGAAACTAAAGCTTGTAGTGGTCTGCTTTCAAGAGGAAGTCTGATGCCAACCATATTTGCAATCACACTAGAATGTCCTGCAGCTACTATTCCAATTTTTTTTGAATTTATTGTTCCCTTTGTCGTTTCTATACCTGTTACTTGGCCATTAGATATATTAATATTAGTTACCTCACAGTTTTGAATTATATCTACTCCCATTGCATCAGCCCCTCTAGCATATCCCCATGCAACTGCATCGTGCCTAGCTGTGCCAGCTCTTCTTTGAAGAGTTGCTCCCAGAACAGGATATCTTATATAAGGAGATGTATTGATGATTGGGCAAAACTCTTTAACTTTACTAGTATTTAACCACTCACAATCAATGTCATTTAAGCGATTTGCGTGCCATCTTCTTTTGAGTTCTCTAACATCATGCAGTGTGTGTGCAACATTCATCACTCCTCTTTGTGAAAACATGACATTATAATTTAATTCCTGAGACATACCTTCCCATAATTTTAAGGCATGTTCATAAAGAGCAGCGCTTTGGTCCCATAAATAATTCGATCTAATTATTGTAGTATTTCTCCCAGTATTTCCTCCTCCTATCCAACCTTTTTCAATAACGGCTATATTTGTTAATCCATGATTTTTAGCAAGATAATAAGCAGTGGTAAGACCATGACCGCCACCCCCAACAATTATAGCATCATATTCTTTTTTTGGCTCTGGAGATCTCCAGGCAGGTTGCCAGTTTTCATGATATGAAAGAGCGTTTTTAACTAAAGAGAAAACTGAATATTTTTTTGGTTTAGTATGCATTATTTATTGATTTAAAAAATATATATTAGTTTTAGAAAAGACCTTCAATTTCTCCTTTGTCATTGAGCTTTATTGAGTCAGCCGCAGGTATACTTGGCAAACCTGGCATAGTCATTATTTCTCCACAAATTACAACAATAAACTCAGCCCCACTTGAAAGTCTAATCTCCCTTATTGGGACACTATGTCCAGAAGGGGCTCCTTTAAGGGTTGGGTCAGTAGAAAAGCTATATTGAGTTTTAGCAATACATATTGGAAAATCTCCATAACCATTTTCTTCAAATTGTTTTAGTTGTAATCTTATTTTATTATCAGCTATAATTTCATCAGCACCATAAATTTCTTTAGCAATTTTTTGTATTTTATCTAATAAACTGATTTTATCTTCGTATAAAAATTTGAAAGAATTTTTTTGATCAACTAGATCAACAACTTTTTTAGCTAAATCAACAGTGCCATTTCCTCCATCAGACCAATGTTTACAAGGGACAGCTTCAACACGTATTTTTTCACATTCTTCTTGAAGTATTCTAATTTCATTTTCAGTATCTGCTACAAAATGATTTATTGCTACAATAACTGGTAAGCCATATTTTTTTATATTTTCCACATGTCTTTTCAGATTAGAAATTCCAGATTTTACAGCTTCAACATTCTCTTTTCCTAAATCACTTTTCTCAACACCCCCATGCATCTTTAAAGCTCTAATAGTTGCAACAAGAACTACACCATCAGGTTTTAAATCTGCTTTTCTACATTTAATATCAAGAAACTTTTCAGCTCCTAGATCAGCCCCAAAACCAGCTTCAGTAACAACATAATCTGCAATTTTGAGACTTGTTTTGGTAGCTATAACACTGTTGCATCCATGAGCAATATTTGCAAATGGACCACCATGAATTATAGCTGGATTATTTTCTAGTGTTTGGACTAAATTTGGCATCAAAGCTTGTTTTAACAATACAGTCATTGGTCCTTCAGCTTTTAAATCTTTAGCAAAAATTGGTTTTTTACTTCGAGTGTAGGCTACTGTAATATTTCCTAATCTTCTCTCTAAATCTTTAAGATCATTTGCTAAACAGAATATAGCCATAACTTCAGAAGCTACAGTAATATTAAATCCGTCAGTTCTTGGAAAGCCATTAGATACACCTCCAAGATTAACTGTTATCTCTCTTAAAGCTCTATCATTTAAATCAACACACCTTTTCCAAACTACTCTTCTAGTATCAATTTCTAATTTATTACCCCAATAAATATGATTATCAATTAAAGAGGCCAACAAATTATTAGCAGATGTAATGGCATGAAAGTCTCCCGTAAAATGAAGATTAATATGTTCCATAGGAATGACCTGAGCATATCCTCCACCTGCTGCGCCACCTTTCATTCCAAAACTTGGACCAAGACTAGGCTCTCTTAAACATACTATGCTTTTTTTTCCAATTTTACATAAACCATCATGCAAACCTACAGAAGTTGTAGTTTTACCTTCTCCTGCAGGAGTAGGTGAAATTGCAGTTACTAAAATTAATTTTGAATTTTTTTGTGGAAGCTTATTAATAGCATCCATATCTATTTTGGCTATATGATGACCATAAGGACGAAGGTCGGTTTCTTTTAAATCTAATTTACCAGCAACATCTTTTATATGTTGCTTTTTAGCTTTACGTGCAATTTCTATGTCTGACATTATTCAATTTTAAAATTTTTTTTATATTTGAAATCCAGAGTTTTATAAATTGTTATTTCAATATAAGAAATAAAAAAACATAAAATATGTTAATTAATTATCAATAATTTCAAATTCATTGTTTGAATTATAGATAAATTCAGATTTTTTTAATGAATCAAGCCATTCAGATGTTTTGTTAATTCCTCCAAAAGGATAGAAATGTAACTTTTTTAAACAAGTATTTTTATTAGCATGATTATACTCTGCTAAATCATAGATTAATTTATCAGGTGTTTTGGGTGAAGCTAACTTTGTAATATTAAGAGCTTGTTTTGATAAAAAACGAATAGAATTTCCAATACCACAAGATTTAGCATAGGCTATTAAAGTTTTAAGCGAAGCTGGGCCAGGTATACCAGCGTGGATATCTAGAGAATTGCCAATAGATTTAAGTTTTTTTTCCCAGTTTATTAAAGAGTCAGCTTCAAAGAAAAATTGAGTTGCTAAATACATTTTAAAATCAGCATTAACTGAAAATTTATTTTTTTCTATAATAGCTTTTTCTAATTCTTCTTCACTTATATCTGGGCTACCTTCTGGATGTCCAGCTACTCCAACTTCATTAAAATTATATTTATCTAAATATTCTGTTTGTAAAACTTCTAAGCTACTAGAGATGTTTCCATTTTGTTTTCCACCACCGCCAATTACTAATATTTTTTTACATCCACTTTCTTCAGATAAATTTGCAATATATTTTTCTAAATCGGACTTACTTTCCATTGTTCTAGATGGAAGGTGAGGGATGACATCGTAACCTTCAAGAATTAATTTTTTTGCAGTTTCTATAACATTTTTAGAATCTTCGTCTGGAAGGTAGGTAATATAAATCGCATGACTTTTATCTACTATACCTGAGAAACTAATATATTTTTTGTAAACGTTTGGAGTTGTTTCAATAGTATAGTTGTTTAAATATCTCTTTATTAAATCTATGTTTTCTTTACTCATTATGGCTATTTTTATTAACTTATTATATAGAACGCAATAAATGAATAATTTACTTTTTACTATTATTACTTTTTATCAATTTAAAAAAATTACAAATATTATAAAATTTCATACTGCATTGAAAGATATGTGCAAATTTAATAAAATTCGTGGGACTATCATTTTAGCTGAAGAAGGTATTAACGGAACAGTAGCTGGCACTTCTAGCGAAATAAAATTATTAGAGTCTTTTTTAATTAACAAAGGTTTTGATAATTTGCAGCCAAAATATTCTTACTATAAATATATGCCATTTTTCAGACTTAAGGTAAGAATGAAAAAAGAAATAGTAACATTAAGATCTAATAAAACTGATCCTCAAAATACAAAAGGTAATCATATTAACTCACAGGATTGGGATGATTTAATTAAAAATGAAAAGACTGTTTTAATTGATGTTAGAAATAATTTTGAATACAAAGTTGGAACTTTTAAAGGTTCAATTAATCCTAATACTGAAAATTTTACTGAATTTAAAAAATTTATTAACAAAAATTTAAAAGATTTTAAAAACAAAAAAATTGCATTATTTTGCACTGGTGGCATTAGATGTGAAAAGGCATCATCTTATATGATAAACAAAGGCTTTATGGATGTTAATCAACTAAAAGGTGGAGTGATAGATTATTTATCAAAAATTCCAAAAAAAAATTCGAGCTGGACTGGAGAATGTTTTGTATTTGATAATAGAGTAACAGTAATTCATAAATTAAAACAAGGAACGTATGAACTGTGTCATGCTTGTAGAAACCCAATAAGCAAAAAAGACAAAAGTTCCTCAAAATACGTTAAGGGCATTTCTTGTCCCGATTGTTTTGGAAAGATATCTGCTAAAAAGAAAAAAGCGTTAAATGAAAGAAATAAACAAATTCAAATTTCAAAATCTAAGGGATTATATAACCCTTATCTTAAATATACACCGAGTGATTTATATTAAAAATCCTTTATTTAAATAAATATTAATATATACGCTCTTTATGGCTAAGAAATCTTTCGCATTAAAACAACTTTTACCTGAGGAAAAACCTGAAACAGGGACTAAATATATTGTACGAAAACCAACAAAAGGCCTAAAAGTGGCAGAAAAATTACGTGTTAAGAAGTATGATCCTGTTTTAAAGAAACATGTTTGGTTTGTAGAAAAGAAAATGCCTCCTCATTCTAAATAAAGATAATTTAAATCTTTATTTTTATCTTACTTTACCTAAATAAAATTTATGGGAAAAAAAAGGTTAGCAGTTATAGGATCAGGAATATCTGGTTTAAGTGCTGCTTTTTTTTTATCAAAAAAATATAATGTTTCATTATTTGAAAAAAATAATACTTTAGGTGGACATACAAGAACCGTCTCCATTTTTGAGCAGAAGAAAAAAATATTAGTTGATACTGGCTTTATTGTTTTCAATGAAAAAAATTATCAAGATTTCACATCATTTCTAAATTATCTAAATGTTAATTCTGAAAATTCTGAAATGTCTTTTTCTGTATCTAACATAAATAAAAATATAGAATATGGCGGAAGTAATCTCAACTCACTATTTTCTCAAAGAAAAAATATATTATCTTTAAAATTTATTTTTTTTATATTTGAAATATTAAAACTTTATAGAATTTGTAAAAAATTGTATTTAAAAATAGATTTAATTGACAATATTTCTATTGAAGAATTTTTAACAACAAATAATTTTAGTAAATTTATTAGAGATTACCATATATATCCAATGATATCGTCTATTTGGTCCTCTAATAGTGAAAAAGCAAAGCAATTTCCTTTAAAATCTTTTATCGAGTTTTTTTCAAATCATGGACTATTTAATATTATTTCAAGACCTCAATGGAAGTATATAAAAAATGGTAGCTCTAGTTATATAAAAGAATTAATAAATAAAAATATGTTTACCTATGAAACTAATTTTAAGATAAAAACAATAAAAAGAGAAAATGATAATATTGAAATATTAAGTGATAATAAAACATACAAATTCGATAAATTGGTATTAGCAACTCACGCTGATCAAGCATTATCATTAATTGATAAACCGACAGTAGAAGAAAAAAATATACTATCTATTTTTAAATATAGTAAAAATTTAGCTGTTTTGCATTCAGATGAAAAGCATATGCCTCAAAGAAAATTATCTTGGTCAAGTTGGAATTTTATAAAAAGAAGTGAATCAGATAATTTTTCTCTAACATACTGGATGAATAAATTACAAAATCTTCAAAGTAAAAAAAATTATTTTGTTACTATAAATCCCGCAAAATTACCTGAAAATGTTATAGATCAAACCTCTTTTGAGCATCCAATATTTTCACTTGAAACTTTGAAAGCTCAAAAGGAGTTATATAAAATACAGGGTAAAAAAAATACTTATTTTTGTGGTAGCTATTTTGGATATGGTTTTCACGAAGATGGAATACAGTCAGCAGCTAATTTATGTAAGTATCTAGATGTAGATTTACCATGGAAGAGAAACAAAAATTTTATTTCACGAGTTAAGAGTTAATGAATTCATTATTTTATTTAACAAAGATTATTCATAATCGTTTAAAGCCTTTTAATCACAAGTTTCAATATGCATCATTGACTATGTGTCTTGACTATGATGAAATAAAAAAAATTTCAAAAAAAATAAAAATTTTTTCTTATAATAAATTTAATATATTTTCATTTTATGATGAAGATCACGGATATAGAGATAAACGCACATTAGAAGAATTTGTTAAAAATTTTTTAACAAAACATGAAATTCATCATAAAAATTTAAAAATTAAAATTTTATGTTTTCCCCGAATACTAGGATATGTTTTTAATCCTTTATCTGTAATTTATTGTTATAATGATGCAAATTTAATATCTATTTTTTATGAAGTAAAAAATACTTCTAATGAGCAACATACTTATTTTTTTGCAAGTAAAGAAGTAAAAAATAAAAAAGAATACAAGCATCAATGTAATAAATCTTTTTATGTATCTCCGTTTATTGAAATGAAGGGAGTTTATAAATTCACCAATTCAATTTCTGATGAAAAATTATCTATTATTATAGATTTATTTAACGAAAAAAATGAAAAAATTTTTACAGCTTCACAATTTGGCAACAAAGTTCCATTAAGTTCAATTACATTAATTAAACAGTTAATTTTCAATCCCCTAGTTACCTTTAAAATAATTTTTGCAATATTATATGAGGCATTAATTATATTTATTAAAGGTGGAAAATATTATAGTAGAGAAAAAAAAATTATTGACTCAATAACTTATGAAGGAAAACTATAAACTTTATGCTAGAAATAAATTTCAACAAATCTTTAAAAAAAATCTCTAATAATTTTTTTAAAAAGATAAAAAAAGGTTCATTAATTGTCTCTTATCCAGACAATGAAAAAATTTTATATAAAGGAACTCAAAAAGGTTATGAAGCTGAAATAAAACTTTATAATTATAAAGTTTTTTCTAAATTATTGATAAAAGGATCAATAGGTTTTGCTGAATCCTATATGGAAAAAGATTTTACTAGTGAAAATTTATCTAAATTATTATTATTTGCTTATGACAATCAAAGTTTTTTTATAAAAAAAGGTCTATTATCCGAAATATTAAATAAATATAGAAAAGTTAAACATCGTTTAAATGAGAATACAAAGTCACGAAGTAAAAAAAATATTAGCTTTCATTATGATTTAGGTAATGAATTTTATAAACTATGGCTAGATCCATCTATGACTTATTCTTCAGGTATATTTACTAATTCCATTAAAGATTTACATATAGCTCAAAAAAATAAATATAAACAAATTGCAAACAATCTTAATCTAAATGAAAATTCTAATGTACTAGAGATTGGATGTGGATGGGGAGGATTTTCATCATATATTGCTAAAGAGTATGGGTCTACAGTAAATGCAATTACAATTTCTAAAGAGCAATTTGAATTTACTTCAAAAAAAATTTTTAATGAAGGTTTAAATGAAAAAGTTAACGTTGAAATGAGAGACTACAGAGATATTGATAAAAAATATACTAATATAGCCTCAATAGAGATGTTTGAGGCAGTTGGAAAAAAATATTGGAAAGTTTTTTTTAATATTCTTAAAGAATCTCTTAGTGAAGAAGGTTCTGCAGCACTTCAAATTATTACAATTAAAGATGAAAAAGCAGAATTTTATCAAAATAATCCTGATTTTATTCAACAATATATTTTTCCTGGAGGAGTTCTTCCTTCAAAGAAACAATTAAAAGATATTAATTTTCAATTAGGATTAAATATCAATGAAATACAAAATTTTAGTAACTCTTATGTTAAAACTTTAAATATTTGGAATAATAAATTTCAAAATTCGTGGCCTCAAATAGCTTCTCAAGGATTTAAAGATAAATTTAAAAAAATGTGGGAATATTATTTTTCTTATTGTGAAGTTGGGTTTACAGAAGGAACAACTGATGTATCACATTTTATAATAACAAAATAATCTAAGATTATAAAGTTACTGTTTCAGTTTTTTTTCTTGATCTATTAAGAGATTTTTCTAATTCTTCATAAGTACATAGACCTATATCCATAGGACTTTTAGATTCTAATACTGCTTCTCTATAGGTTCCATTTCTAATGGCTTCAACTGTGTTCTTTGTGGAACCAGTTAGTTTAGCTATTTGAGAACTACTTAACTCATTAGGATATCTTTTAATGAGCCAAAGAATAGCATAAGGTTTTTCTTGTCTCAAAGAAATAGGGGTATATTTAGTATCTTTTTTTCTAGGTGGTAGTTCATCTATTGTTTTTGAGCTTATAAGAACTAAACTGGCTTCAGGATCATTTTCACATCTATTAATTTCCTCTTTAGTTAATTGATTATTATCAATAGGATCATAGCCTTGCATACCATTTGCTACATCTCCATCAGCAATACCTTGAACTTCTAGTTCATGTAATCCACAAAAGTTTGCAATTTGAAGAAAAGATAATCCAGTATTTTCTATCAACCATATGGCAGTTGCTTTTGGCATAAGAGGTAAAGTCATAATTAGGTCTATAAATTAAAAAATATTTAATACAAACACAAACCTAATAAATATATATAAATTTATTAATTATGAGTAATTTTATTGAATTTGATGAAAATACCAAAGCTATAAAGTCTATTAGTCTTGAAGATTTTAGCGTTGAAGATTTAGAGGAATATATTCTAAATTTGGTTAATGAACAGGAAAGAGCAAAAGAAGAAATAAAAAAAAGGTTAAAAACTAAAGAAGAAGCACAAAAATTTTTTAAATAAAAAATTATTTGCCTATTTTAATATTTTTAAATCTTTTTTCAAATCTAGCCACTTGCCCTTCAGAGTCGTTGATGTTTGCTTTACCGCCAGTCCAAGCAGGATGGGTTTTTGGATCAATTTCTAGTTTAAGAGTATCTGAAGCCTTACCCCAAGTAGAACGAGTTTTAAATTTTGTTCCATCAGTCATTTCGACTTCAATTTCGTGATAATCTGGATGAATATTTTTTTTCATTTTCGGTCCTTATAACTAAAAATTATTTAAAGTAAAGTTAGTTTGTTTTGCATTTCTTCATGAATATTCGTATTTGTTGCAAGTATATCTCTAGATTCTGTGCCCCACGCATCACCATTTGGAAGAGTAATTTTCCCCCCAGCTTCTTTAACTAATATTACTCCTGAGCAAACATCCCAAATATTTAGATCTCTCTCCCAAAAACCATCAAGTTTTCCTGAAGCAACAAAAGCTAAATCTAAAGATGCAGTTCCAATTCTTCTTAAACCACATGAGTTTTTTGAAATTATATCTATTTCACCTAAATAATTTTCATGGGCATTATCTGCGTAAGGAATTCCAGTGCCTATTAAACAGTTGATCATTTGATGTCTTTTAGAAACTCTTAATCTTTTGTTGTTACACCAAGCACCTTTACCTTTAGATGCCCAATAGAATTCGTTAAGAATAGGATTAAGAATTATTCCATCAGTTATCTCGCCATTAATAATTCTGCCTATTACTATTGATACAAAAGGAATACCATGTATAAAATTAGTTGTTCCATCTATAGGGTCTATAACTATAGTTTCTTCATTACCTTTAATTATACCTGTTTCTTCAGTTATATAAGTTGCATTAGGATAATAATATTGAAGAGTTTCAAGCAATATTTTTTCTGATTTAAGATCAGCATTAGTAACAAAATCTGATATTTTTTTTGATTGAATTTGAAGATTTTCAATTTCTCCAAAATCACGCTTTAAATATTTACTTGCTTTTATAGCAGCTTTTTCAAAAATATTTATTATAGGAGGTTGATTTATCATTCTAGGATTTTGATTTTTCTATATATTCAGAATTTGTAGTACTAACAACTATTTCATCACCAACTTCTATAAAAGGTGGAACAGAAGTTTTGATACCTCTTTCTAAAGTTGCAGGTTTATATGAAGAAGCTGCAGTTTGTCCTTTAACGACTGCATCTGCTTCTATCACTTTTAAACTTACATGTTCAGGTAATAATATTGCAACTGGAATGGAATCATACATCTGCAATGTAATTTCTTGATTTTCTATTAAAAATTTTGATTGATCTTCACTTATTATATCTCCACCTATTTCAATTTGTTCATAATTTTTTGTGTTCATAAAATAAAATTTGTTTTCATCAAAATAAAGGTATTGATATTTTTTTTCATCTAGAATAACTCTTTCAACACTTTCAGATGAACGAAATCTTTCATTAGTTTTTGTCCCTTCTTTTAGAGCTTTCATTTCAACTTGAAGATATGCCCCCCCTTTTCCTGGTTGAGTATGTTGAGTTTTTGTTACTCTCCAAAGTTTGTTATTAACTTCTAATATATTTCCAATTTTTATTTGATTTCCTTCAATTTTCATTTTTTCCTCTTTTATGAACTGAATTTTATTATCTTTATTGATATTTTTAAATTATATTTTAGATTTCAGAGGATCTACTACACTAAATCGAGGATTTATTAAAACTTTATTTAATTTAGCTATTTCTTTTATCTTATTAATATTTTCTTTTGATGTTTCAATTTTAATATAGTCTATTCCTTTTTCAACTAAACTTATAAATAAACCATAATTTTTTTTTACATCTACATATAATTTATAATTTTTAAGTTTTTTTTGATTATTTAACATAACATTCAATGAATTTAGCCATTCTATACCTAAATCACTTATTAATTTATTATTTATAAATAATACTGGTTTGATATTTTTGTTATTACAAGTTTTTATAATTTCTGCTGTATGATTATAGTTTGTAAAAGAAAAACAATAATTTTTGGATGTCACTTATAAAAATTTTTTCAAACTTATTAAAGTATCTATCATTCTATTTGAAAAACCCCATTCATTATCATACCAAGACAAAACTCTGCAAAATTTTTCTTTAACCACCTGAGTTTGAGTTAAATCAAAAATAGAACTACTTGAATTATGATTAAAATCTATTGATACTAAAGGCAAATTATTAACAGTTAATATCCCTTTAAGATCTTTTGTTTTTGAAGCGTTAATCATCGAGCGATTTATAAGATCTACTGATGCCTTTTTTTTACTTGAAAATGTTAAATCAATTAGAGAAACATTGGGCGTAGGAACCCTAATTGCTGTTCCATCAAGTTTTCCTTTTAATTTTGGCAAAACTAAACTTAAAGCTTTAGCAGCTCCTGTAGAAGTTGGTATCATTGAGCTAGTTGCCGTTCTAGCTCTTCTTAAATCACTATGAGTTTGATCTAAAGTTCTTTGATCTCCAGTAAAACTATGAACAGTAGTCATAAAACCAGCTTCTATACCTAATACTTTATCTAAAACCATAGCTACAGGTGCCAAACAATTTGTGGTACAAGAACCATTTGAAATAATATTATGTTTTTTGCTCAAGATATTATTGTTAACTCCTTGCACAATAGTAGCGTCTACATTTGCAGCTGGCGCTGAAATAATCACTTTTTTTGCTCCAGCTAAAATATGAGATTGAGATTTTTCTTTAGAGGCAAAAACTCCGCTGCATTCCAATACAACATCAACACCTAACTTTTTCCATGGCAATTTAGCTGGATCTCTTTCTGAGCAAAAAATAATATTTTTATTATTATATTTTATACCCTTTTTACTTTTATATAATTTTGTTTTTAATTCTCCATGCGTACTATCAAAATTAATTAAATGAAGACTAGATTCTAATGAACCTAATTCATTGATAGCTACAATTTGAACATTTTTTAAATTTTTTTCAATTATAGCTCTAAAAACTAATTTACCAATTCTTCCAAATCCATTAATCGCAACTTTTACCATTTTATTTTATTCTTTCTTTAATTAGTTTAACCAATGCTTTTGAAGTTATTCCAAAATGTTCAAATAATTCTTTATATGGTCCACTAGCTCCAAAAGAGTTCATACCTATAAAGTTTTCATTTGAAACATATTTTTCCCATCCATTTACTGCGCCAGCTTCAATAGCAAATAGTAATTTATTTCCTAAAATTTCCATTTTTTCTTTTTTACTCTTTTTATCAAAAATTTCCCAGCTAGGAAAAGAAATAACTCTAATATTTATATTTTCACTAGATAAAATTTTTGAACTTTCACATGCTATCTCTACTTCTGATCCTGTGGCTAGAATAGTTCCTTGGTAATTTTCAAAATCGATTATAGGATATGCTCCACTTTCAACTACATTAATATTATTATTTGTTCTTAGCATTGGAAGGTTTTGTCTAGTTAAGACAATTACACAGGGAGATTGCGATTCCAAAGCATATTGCCAAGCTTCAATAGTTTCAATTATATCTGAGGGTCTAATAACTGTTAAATTAGGTATTGCTCTAAGTGAAGCTAAATGTTCAACAGGTTGATGAGTAGGACCATCTTCACCAAGACCTATGGAATCATGAGTCATTATATAAATTATAGGTAAATTCATTAAAGCTGCTAATCGAACAGAAGGTCTACAATAATCAGTAAACACTAAAAAAGTTCCACCATATGGTCTTAAACCTCCATGTAAAGCCAAACCATTCATTATGGCCGCCATACCATGCTCTCTAATTCCATAATAGATATATGATCCTTTAAAATCATTTTTACTAATATGGGTCATATTTTTAGTCTTTGTATTATTAGATCCAGTTAAATCAGCTGATCCTCCTACTAAATTTTCTAGTTCAGATGAAAAAAACTCTATTGCTACCTCACTTGCTTTTCTTGAGGCGCAATTGGTTTTTTCTTTAAAATGTTTATTTTTAAATACTTTTAATTTGTCAATTATTTCATCTGACAAATTTTTTGAAAAAAAATCTTTATATTTTTTTGAAGAAATTATATTTGTGTTTTTTTCTATCCAATTTTGTCTAATTGTTTTGTTTTTTTTGGGAAAACTTCTCCATTTCGAAAGTATATCATCTGGAATTTCAAAACTATCATAATCCCAATCTAAGTTTTTTCTAGTTAATTTAATTTCATCTTCTCCTAGAGGGGAACCATGCGAAGAAGATTGAGACTCTTTATTAGGAGAACCAAAACCTATTTTTGTTTTACATGCTATGATAGTTGGATTTTTATTTTTTTTTGCTTTTATAATAGCATTAGAAATTTGCGAATGATTATGTCCATCTATACTTATACTATTCCAGCCATATGACTCATATCTTTTCATTGTATTTTCTGAATTACTAAGTTCAGTTGAGCCATCAATAGAAATAGAATTGTCATCAAAAAAAACAATTAATTTTGATAATCCTAAATGTCCTGCCAAACTTGAAGCCTCATGACTAAGGCCTTCCATTAAACATCCATCTCCTGCAAAAATATAAGTATAATGATCAAATAGATCTTTCCCAAATCTATTTTGTAAAATTTTTTCAGCAAGAGCAAAGCCTACACCGTTCGCTAATCCCTGAGATAGAGGACCTGTAGTTGTTTCAATTCCTGCAAGATCCCCATACTCTGGATGTCCAGCTGTTGGAGAGCCCAATTGTCGGAAGTTTTTTATATCATTTAAAGTTATGTCTTTATATCCTGTTAGATATAGTAGGGCGTATAGAAGCATTGATCCATGACCATTTGAAATAATAAATCTATCTCGATCTATCCAATGCGGATCATCCGGATCAAATTTTAAATGTTCTTTAAATAGAACGGTAGCAATATCAGCCATACCCATAGGCATACCAGGATGTCCTGATTTAGCTGCTTGAACCGCATCAATTGCAAGGAATCTAATGCAATTTGATAATTTTTCATTTTCTGATAAATTTCTAATATTAGAAGTCAATTTTTCCTGCTTTCATAGCTTTTATACTAAATATTAATTTCAATAAAGTGACAATTTAAAAAAATAAAACTATAAATAACCATGGAGATGGAAAAAGAAATAAATAATTTAAAAAAATCAATCATAGAATTAGAGCTATTAGTTGAAGAATTGATTTCAAGCTTAGAAGCCCAAAAACTACGAGTCTCTAATAAAGAGAAAATCATATCTCAATTAAAAGAAGATGTTAGAAGCAATATTGCAAAAATCGATGAAATAATTGAAGAATATCATGCCAATACTTAAAACAGAAATTTTAGGAATAGAACTAGAAATCAGTTACGAAAAAAATGACTATGATAAATTAAATCATTTGATTGAAAAATTTAAAAAAAGATTGTCTGAATTTCCCAATGATGGGAGAGCGAGCTCTAATCAAATATTATTTCTTGCTGCATTAAAAATTGAAGATGAATTAGAGACAATGAAAAAACAAATTGATTTAGAGGCAAATAAAGAAATAATTTTATTAAAAAAAGAATTAGAAAAAATAAAACTTAATAGTATTTCTAGTATTAAAGATATCTCTCCTGCTATAATTGAGATTAAAGAAGTAGAAAAAATAACAAAAAAAATTCAAGATCTAATAAAAAAATCAGTAAAATAATGAGTCAAGATCTTGATCTTTTAAAAAAAATACAAAGAAAAGAGCAATCTAAAAAGAGATCACTTATAGACAATTCTATTATTTCAAATAATGCCTTTTATAAGAAACTATCCAAATATGATTGGTTTAATAACAACAAAATAGTAGCTAGTTTTTTATCAATTAAATCAGAAATTTCTACAAATGCCTTAAATCAATATTTATTAAGTTTAGAAAAAATTTTATGTTTACCTATAATAGAGAATAATGAAGAAATTCTTATATTTAAAAGATATTGTATAGGTGATGAATTAAAAAAAGGGAAGTTTGGAGTAAGTGAACCAGTTAATTCTCAGACTTATTTGCCTGATATAATTTTTGTTCCGTGCCTTGCTTTTGATGAAAATGGATATAGGTTGGGTTATGGAGGAGGGTATTATGATAAATCAATTGCTAATTTTTATTCAATAAAACATAAATTTATTAGTATTGGTTTAGCCTATGAGGAGCAAAAAGTTAATAATGTAGTTCATGATCATTTAGATCAAAAATTAAACTACATATTAACTGAAAAACAATTATATAACATTTTATGAGGATAATTTTTATAGGTGACATTGTTGGTAAGTCTGGAAGAGAAGCTATAGAAAAAAAATTACCTATAATAAGAAAAAAATATAATCCAGATATTATAATAGCTAATGGAGAGAATGCTGCCTCTGGTTATGGTTTAACAAAAAAAATAGCCAATGATCTTTTTGATATAGGGGTAAATGTTATTACTTTAGGCAACCATTCTTGGGATCAAAAAGAAATGTTATCATTTATCGAAGAATGCCCAAAAATTATTAGAGCTTTAAATTATCCTAATGGAGTTCCTGGACAAGGAGAATATCAAATAGAATTAGAGGATGGAAGAACAATTATTGTAATTCAAGTTATGTTGAGATTATTTATGGGTTTATCTCTTGACGATCCTTTTTCAATTATAGAGAAAAGATTAAAAAAAGAATTTTTAGGTTCTTCATGTAATGCAATATTAATTGATATGCATGGAGAAACAACATCTGAAAAAAATGCGTTTGGTCATTTTGTTGATGGAAAGGTATCAGCAGTTTTGGGAACGCATACTCACATACCAACTTCAGATGCAAGAATTTTAGAAAATGGCACAGCTTATCAAACAGATGTGGGAATGACTGGTGATTACAACTCGGTTATAGGAATGGAAAAAGATAATCCTCTTCACTTATTTACTAAAGGTTATCGTTTAGAAGGCCGTTTTGTTTGTGCTAGCGGCGAAGGTAAATTATGTGGTTCATACATAGAAAGTGATGATAAATCTGGATTAGCTCTCAAAATAGAAGCTTTTCAATTATAATTTTGCACATATTGGACACAATATTAATATATTTAAATCAAGTAATTAAAATACTTTACTAATTACGAACTAAATATTTATATAAGCATTATGGCAGGACATTCTAAATTTAAAAATATTATGCATAGAAAGGGCGCTCAGGATAAAAAGCGTGCAAAAGTCTTTTCTAGGCTTGGTAAAGAAATCTCAGTTGCAGTAAAAACTGGAGGAACAGATCCTGAAAGTAACATACGTTTACGGTCTGCTATAAATACAGCAAAAAATCTTAATATGCCTAAAGACAACATAGAAAGAGCTATTAAAAAAGGTGAAGGAAATGATCCTGACTCAAATTATGAAGAAGTTAGATATGAAGGTTATGGTCCAGACGGAACTGCTATAATAGTTGAAGCAATGACAAATAATAAAAATAGAACAGCTGCGGAAATTAGATCAATATTTAATAAATCTGGTGGAAACTTGGGAGAGAGTGGAAGTGTAAGTTTTGGTTTTAAAAGATTAGGTGCTATTATTATTGAAAAAAACTTAGCAACAGAAGAAGAAATATTTGATTTTTCAGTAGAAAATGATTCAGAAGATTTAGAAATAAATGAAGAAGATTATGTTATTTATTGTGATCAATCAGCTCTACATATTTTAAATGATAAAATTGTTTCTAAATTTGGTTCATCAAAATCTGCAGATTTAATATGGAAAAGTGATACATCAGTAGAGGTAGAAAAAGACTCAGCTGAAAAATTATTTAAATTGTTGAATGCACTTGAAGATAATGACGATGTTCAAGGAGTATCTTCTAACTTTGAGGTAAGTGAAGAAACACTTGCTTCCTTAACATGATAAGAAAGGAATTTAATGCCTGATAAAGCATGGAAAAAAAGAGAAAGAGATGTAGCTGGATATTTTAAAGGAATGCGAACTCCTTTAAGTGGAGGAAATGGCAAAGTAACAAGAGCAGATGTTATACATGATAGTTTATTTATAGAATGCAAATTAAGAGCAAAGCATACAGTAGTTTCTTTGTGGGATGAAACAGCTAAATTAGCAAAAGAAGAAGGTAAAACTCCTGTTATAGCTTTATGTGAAAAAAATAGACCAGGTTTCTGGGTTATGGTTCATAGTAGTGATCTAGATAAATTGGAAAAAATAAAAGGTGAAAAAAATTAATTTATGGAAGAAGTTAATATTGCATCAGAAATAGCCTCAGGCTCAGTAGACTTTTCATTTTTGACTCTTTTTTTAAGAGCTGACTGGGTTGTTAAATCTGTAATAATTGTCTTAATTTTATCTTCTATATATTCTTGGAATATTATTGTTAGTAAAATTATTAGAATAAATAGATTAAAAAAATTAGATGAGGAATTTGATGAAATTTTTTGGTCTGGTAATTCTTTTAATGATTTATTTGAAACGTTTAATTATAATCAATCAGATCCTAAATCTAAAATATTTTGTTCAGCAATAGCAGAATGGAAAAAAACTAATGCAGATACAAAAGACCTTAAACTTGAAGAATTAAATTCTTTAAAAGAAAGAATGTTAAGAACAATGCAAGTTACATTTAATAAAGAATCTGAAAATATAGAAAAAAATCTAACATTTTTAGCAACTGCAGGATCAACTGCACCTTTTATAGGTCTTTTTGGAACAGTTTGGGGAATTATGAATAGCTTTCAATCAATAGCTATTGCACAAAACACAAATCTAGCTGTTGTTGCTCCAGGAATAGCTGAAGCATTGTTTGCTACTGCTCTAGGTTTATTTGTCGCCATTCCTGCAGTAGTGGCTTATAACAAAATTTCTAGTGACTTATCTAAATATTTTATATCACTTGAAACATTTATAGATGAATTTACAACAATCTTTTTTCGTCAACTAGAAAATAAATAATTTGCAAACATTTAATCAAAAAAATACGAGAAGAACAAAAAGATATTCTCAGATGAGTGAAATTAATGTCACTCCATTTGTTGATGTTATGCTTGTATTACTAATTGTTTTTATGGTCACTGCACCATTATTAACAGTTGGAATTCCTGTAGATTTACCTAAAGTTAAAGCTGATGCATTAACAGACCAAAAAGATCCTATAGAAATTACAGTTAAGCTTGATGGTTTAATTTATTTAGGAGAGTCAGAAGTAGAAATTGAAAATTTAATACCTAGACTTAATGCTATAACTGATCAAAATACAGAAGCTAGAATTTATGTTAGAGGTGATAGAGTGGTTGCTTACGGAAGGGTAATGGAAATAATGTCAATAATAAATTCTGCTGGCTACGTAAAGGTAGCTTTAGTTGCTCAAAATCCTAGTGATTAATAAATGAATCAGTTTGTAGAAAAATACAGTAAGTTTCTCTATTTTTTTGATAATGTCAGAAGCGACTATTTAGGATTTTCTTTTTCTTTTTTTTTACACTTTGCTATTTTGTTATTTGCCATTGGTATTCCAAATTTTTTTGAACCAAAGCCTATATATGTACCTACAATCATTCCAATAGAGATTATAAATGTTTCAGAAATTACTTCTATACCTAAAGAAATAAAGGATATTAAGCCCTCAGAATCTAAGCAGGTTCAAATAAAAGAAAAAAAATTTAATTCATCAGAAAGTCAAGAAATTAAAAAGATTGAAATAAAAGATAAGCCAAAAGTTAAAAATATTGAAGATGAAAAAAACATTAATATTAAAGAAAGTGTTCAAATAAAAGAAAAAAAAACAATACCTAATGAGATAATAAAAAAAAAAATAGAACTTGAGACAACTAATTTTGAGAGCTTGCCTACAGAGAAAATAAAACCAAAGTTAAAACCTAAAATTAAACCTACAATTATAGAAGATAATACAAAAACAGATGTATCAATTGAATTAAAACCAAAACCAAAACCTGAACCTAAATTTGATATAGCATCCATGTTAAAAGATTTAAGAAATGAAAAAACTACCCCAAAAGTAGATAATATTAATGAAGAAGAAAAAAAAGATATAATTAAAAAAGAAACTCAAGAGGCTGTAGAAGAAGGAGGAGCCGAATTATCTATAAGTGAAATAGATCTTGTTTTACAGCAACTCTCCAGATGTTTTATTGCTCCAGCTGGAGCTGAAATAAATAAATCGATGTATGTTAAAATTTCAGCTAAAATTCAACGTAATAGAAGGGTTTTGGAGAATTCTATTCGTATTGTTGACACAAATATATCTAAAAGTAGTACTGTATATGGACCTATTACAGAAAGCGCTATGAGAACTCTACTTAATCCAGATTGTATTCCCTTAAAACTTCCCGAAGATAAATATGAATTATGGAAAAATTTAACTATGAAGTTTGATTATAGTATAATGAGAGGTAATTAAACAATGCGAAAGTTTTTATTTTTTTTCATTACAATTATCTTTCTTAATAATAAAGTTTTATCTTTAGATTTAACAATTACTCAAGGAAGTATTAAACCTACCCCAATAGCTATAAGTAATTTTTTTTCCTCTAATGATTCAACATTTAGAATAGGTAAAGATATTTCAATGGTTATTTCAGATAATTTAGAACGTTCTGGTTTGTTTTTGCCAATTGATCAAAAAGCTTTTATACAAAGTTCTAAGTCTTTAGCTCAAGGTCCAAGATTTGAAGATTGGAAAGTTATTAAATCTCAACATCTTGTATCTGGCAAGATTAATAAAAAAGGTGATAAAATATCTGTAGAGTTTAGGTTATATGATGTTTTTGCTCAAAAAGAATTAATTGGCAAAAAGTATGAAACTACAGAGAAGAATTGGAGAAGAGTTTCCCATATTATTTCTGATGCAATTTTTTCAAGACTTACAGGTGACAGTGGATATTTTGATACGCGTATAGTTTATGTAGCAGAAACTGGCCCAAAAGATAATAAACAAAAGCGACTAGCTATAATGGATCAAGATCAAGCCAATCACCGTTTTTTAACAGATGGATCTTACTTAGTTCTTACTCCGCGATTTTCTCCAAACTCTCAAAAAATTACATACATGTCTTATATAAAAAGAAATAATCCTAGAGTTTTTATATTTGATATTGAAACTGGGCGTCAGGAAATCGTAGGTGATTTTCCTGGAATGACATTTGCACCGCGTTTTTCACCTGATGGAAAAAAAATAGTTATGTCATATGCTGATCCAAAAATTGGTAATTCTGAAATTTATATTTTAGATTTAGCAACTAGAATTTCAAAAAGAATTACAAATAGCTCTGCAATAGATGTTTCTGCTAGTTTTTCTCCAGATGGAAAACAAATTGTTTTCAATTCTGATAGAAGTGGAAGAAGACATCTATATATAACTTCTTTAGATGGTGAAAAAATTAAAAGAATAAGTAGAGAAGCTGGAAGTTATTATACGCCAGTTTGGTCTCCAAGAGGTGATTTTATTGCTTTTACTAAACAAGAAGGAGGACAATTTTATATTGGTGTAATGGAAGTGGATGGATCAAATGAAAGAATGATTGCTAAATCATTTCATGTAGAGGGTCCTACCTGGTCTCCAAATGGCAGATATTTGATGTATTTTAAAGAAGAACGCACTGCGGAAGACGGAAGTGGTGGAGAGTCTAGCCTATATTCTATTGATTTAACTGGGTATAATGAGCGAAAAATCATTACCCCTTTAGGTGGCTCAGATCCAGCGTGGTCACCATTATTACATTGAATTACAGTCTTTTTTAAAAAAAAATATATGAATTATATAAAAAAATGCTATTAAATCTTAGATTTATTAGATATCAAAAAGCATAATAAGTATTAAGGGAGTTATTAATGTTTTATAAGTTTTTATTATCAATTTTTTTAGCAGCTTTTATATCTGCTTGTTCTACTACGCCAAAAGATACAGCTGGGTCATCTGGTAGTGGAAGTTCATCTTCATCTGATCCTGCTTCTGGTGATTCTGATATACTAGCTGATTTAGAAAATACAGAGTTAGGTGGTCCAAATATTGAACCGGGTTCTCAAGAAGATTTAGTAGTTAATGTCGGAGATAGAGTATTTTTTGGTTATGACAGTTCAGAATTAGATTCAGATGCAAAAGAATTACTGCAAGATCAAGTTGCATGGATTAAGCAACATAATGCTTCAATAACCATTGAAGGACATTGTGATGAGAGAGGAACTAGAGAATATAACTTAGCATTAGGTGAAAAAAGAGCACAAGCTGTTAAAAATTATATGACTAGTTTAGGAATTTCATCTTCACAAATTTCAACAATAAGTTTTGGAAAAGAAAGACCAGCTGTTGTTGGATCAAATGATGGTGCATGGAGTCAAAATAGAAGATCAGTTACTACTGTTAACTAATTCAAAAGCCTTAATACTATAGGCGCTAATAAATAATTTAGCGCCTTATTTGTAACTCATATTTAATTTAGTATTTGTTAATGATTAAATATATATTTTTTTCAATATTTTTATTTTTTTTCTCTTTAGCTAATGCTCAAGATTCATTGTTAACATTAAAACAACAATTGGATCGACTTCAAAGAGAAGTAAATGACTTATCTAAATCAGTTTTTACTTCAACAAGAGACAGTATTGAGCCAAAAGAAAAATCAGAAGAGAAAACTAGTACAATAGATTTAACAGCCTTTGATTTAAGGATATACGATTTAGAAAAAGATATTAAAAAATTAAATAATAGTTTTGAAGAATTAATTTTTCAATTGGATGATCTCAATCAATTATATAAAGAGCTGAACATTGAATTATCTACTCTTTCTCTAAAAATTGAAAACAATATCAATGAAGATAATATGGATGAAAAAATTAATGAAAATTCCACTTTATCAAATTCAGAAATTAAAGAAGAAAATACTTTAGGATCTCTTGTAATTAATTCAGAAGATCTCTCTAAAAGTGAAAATACTTCTCAAAGTCAAAAAATAGACTTATCAGACGAAAATGAAAAACTTCCTAATCTAAGTCCAGAAGATCAATTTCAGCTAGCCTTTGATTTATTAAGAAACCAAAGATTTGAAGAAGCAAAAACTTCATTTTTAGTTTTTATAGAAAAGAATAAGGAAAACTCACTATCTGGAACTGCTCATTATTGGTTAGGAGAAATTTATTTACTTAAAAAAGAACATAGAGAAGCAGCACTAATACTAGCTGAAGGATATCAAAAATTTCCAAAGAGTATTAAAGCTCCAGACATGCTATATAAATTATCTGAATCATTAGTTTTAATTGATAAAAAAAATGATGCTTGCTCAACTTTAATAAAATTAGACAAAGAATATCCAGATAATAAATTAAAATCTAAGGTTTCTAAAAAGGTTTCTGAATTAAATTGTTCTTTACCTTCTGAATGAAGATTTTACAAAACTCTTTCAATCAATATTTAAATAAAAATTATTTTTTTGAAAAAAAACCTACTATAGCTGTAGGTGTATCAGGAGGTCCTGATAGCATGTGCTTAGTTTATTTATTAAAAAATTGGATAAATATAAATAAAGGAAGCATAGTTGCTCTAATTATTGATCATCAATTAAGAAAAGAATCAAAGCAAGAATCATATTTGATAAAAAAATATTTATTAAAAAATAAAATTTCTACTAAAATTATAAAAATTAATAAGAAATCAGTAATTAAAAAAAGTATGAAAGAAGCAAGAGAAAATAGATATGAAAAGTTAATAAAATATTGTAGTCGTAAAAATATCCTTCATTTATTCTTAGCTCATCATTATAATGATAATATAGAAACTTTTTTAATTCGTAAATTATCTGGTAGTAATTTTGAAGGTCTAAGAGGAATGCAGTATAAAAGTATCAATAATTCTGTTCAAATATTAAGACCTCTATTATTGAATACTAAAAAAGAAATTTTAGAATTTAATTTAAATAATAAAATTTTATATATTAATGATCCTAGCAATTTGAATACCAAATATACCCGTGTAGCTGTAAGAAACTTTCTAAATAAAAATAAAATTCTTTCTATAAAAGTAAAAAAAGATTTTGAAAAAATAGAAAAGAATTATCCTATTTATTTACAAATGGTTTATGAAATATTTAATCAAATGATTATCAAAATAAATAATAACAATATATTGATTGAATCTAATAAATTTTTTGAGCAGAATAAAGAAATTCAAATTAAGATAATTGAAATAATTTATAAATTTTTAATGCCAGAAAGAGAATCAATTAGATCTAAAAAGATTTATAATTTATTAAAAAATTTACTAATGAAGAATATTGTAAAGGCTAATTTAGGTGGTATGGATATTAAAAAAGATCATTTTTCTATTAATTTTGGCCTTTAAAGAAGATAATTAATATTTAGCTATTGTGTTTTTTTAATTAATTCCTATTTATATATAACTATTAAAAATGAAAAATTTCAGTAAAAATATAGTTCTTTGGATTATTATTGGCTTACTTTTGGTGGCTCTGTTTAATCTTTTTCAAGGTACATCTTCTAATAGAAATACATCTAATATTTCATTTTCTGATTTTATCGTTGCAGTTGAGTCGGGAAATGTGTCAGAAGTAAATATTAGAGGGAATAATGTTGATGGTTATTTTGAAGATGGAAGACCATTTACAACATATTCTCCTAATTATCCGGATATGGTTGAAAAATTAAATTCTAGTGGAGTAAAAATTACTGCTGAACCATCTGATAGAGCAATGCATCCAATTTTAAGCATTTTATTGTCTTGGTTCCCTATGTTATTGTTGATTGGTGTTTGGATTTTTTTTATGCGTCAAATGCAAGGTGGTGGCGGTAAAGCTATGGGTTTTGGCAAATCTAAAGCTAAACTTTTAAACGAAGCAGTAGGCAAAGTAACCTTTGATGATGTTGCAGGTATAGATGAAGCGAAACAAGAATTGGAAGAAGTTGTTGAATTTTTGAAAGATCCTAAAAAATTTTCTAGATTAGGTGGAAAAATCCCTACAGGAGCATTGTTAGTAGGGCCTCCTGGAACAGGAAAAACTTTACTCGCTAGAGCAATAGCAGGTGAAGCTAATGTCCCTTTTTTTTCTATATCTGGATCTGACTTTGTAGAAATGTTTGTAGGCGTTGGAGCTAGTCGTGTTAGAGATATGTTTGAACAAGGTAAAAAAAATTCACCATGCATTATATTTATTGACGAAATAGATGCTGTTGGTCGTCATAGGGGGGCAGGTCTAGGAGGTGGTAATGATGAGAGAGAGCAAACGTTAAATCAATTATTAGTTGAAATGGATGGTTTTGAAGCCAATGCAGGGGTAATTATAATAGCAGCAACAAACAGACCTGATGTTTTAGATCCTGCTTTATTACGACCAGGAAGATTTGATAGACAAATAACAGTTTCAAATCCTGACATCATTGGAAGAGACAAAATTTTAAAAGTTCATATAAAAAAGATTAAAGTTTCTCCTAAATTTGATTCCAAAATTATAGCAAGAGGAACCCCCGGTTTTTCAGGAGCAGATTTAGCGAATTTAGTAAATGAAGCAGCCTTGCTTGCTTCTAGAAAAAATAAAAGATTAGTAACCTTAGAAGATTTTGAAAGTGCTAAAGATAAAGTTATGATGGGAGCTGAAAGAAGATCTATGGTTATGACAGAAGAAGAAAAAAAATTAACAGCTTATCATGAAGCTGGACATGCTATTGCTACAATTCATTCACCTGCCTCAGACCCAATTCATAAGGCTACAATTATACCTAGAGGGAGAGCACTGGGTATGGTTATGAGATTGCCTGAGAGAGACCAAGTTTCTATGAGAAAAGATCAAATGAAAGCACATCTGTTAATTGCCACTGGAGGAAGAATAGCTGAAGAGTTAATTTTTGGAAAAGATAAAATAACAAATGGTGCAGCAAGCGATATTCAAATGGTAACTAATCTTGCAAAAAGAATGATAACTGAGTGGGGTATGAGTGAAAAACTAGGTCAGTTAAGATATAATAATGATAGTGAAGAAGTTTTTTTAGGACATTCTGTTGCTCAAAGTAAAAATAATTCTGATGCTACGGCCAAAATAATTGATGATGAAATTAGATTTTTGGCAGATGAAGCAGAATCTAATTGTCGTAAATTAATTCAAGATAATATTGAAGAACTCCATATTATTGCTAAGGGATTATTAGAATATGAGACCTTAACTGGTGATGAAATAAAAGATTTGATTAAAGGAATTAAGCCAAATAGAGATGATTTTGATAATGATATTACTCCTAGTCCTACTGTATCAACCTCTGTTCCTAAATCAGGAAATACCATTAGACCTCAGACAAATTAATTTAAATTTCTTCCAAATCTCTTAAATATTAAATAGAAGATATTGTGAAAAAAATTTTTGGCACTGATGGAATACGCTGCATAGTTAATCAAGAGCCAATGACTGCTGAAACATGTTTAAAGATAGCAAAAACTACTGGATATTTTTTAGCAACTAATAAAAAACAAAAGAAAAAAGTTCTTATTTCAAAAGATACTAGATTGTCAGGATATTTATTTGAACCTTTGCTTACTGCAGGTTTTATTTCTATGGGTATGGATGTAATTCTTTTGGGGCCTCTGCCAACACCAGCTTTACCATATTTAATTAAAACATTGCGAGCTGATATGGGAGTAATGATAACAGCCTCTCATAACACCTACGAATATAATGGATTAAAGTTTTTTGATTCAACTGGATCAAAAATTTTTAGATCTCTTGAAAAAAAAATAGAGTCTATAGTTTTCAACAATACCAAATATAATAAAATAATTAATTTAAGTTATGAATCAGGTAAGGCGTATAGATTAGATGATGCTCATATTAGATATTCAAAGTACTTAAAAACTACAATTAATAAATCAATAAAAATGAAGAAATTAAAAATAGTTTTAGATTGTGCTAATGGAGCTACATATAATATTGCTCCAAATTTACTGGTTGATATAGGATGTAAAGTTATCACTATTAATAATAAGCCAAATGGTAAGAACATAAATCTTAATTGTGGAGCCGTTGATACCAAAAAATTAGCTAAAAAAGTTTTATTAACAAAAGCTGATATTGGTTTTGCTTTTGATGGAGATGGTGATAGATTAATTGTTGTTGACGAAAAAGGCAATGAAATTGATGGTGATAATATTATTGCATTATTTGCTAAAGATTTAATAAATTCGAAAAAACTTAAGAAAAATACAGTAGTAACAACTGTTATGTCAAATTTAGGTTTTGAAATATATTTGAAAGAAAAATTAGGAGTAAAATTAATTAGAGAAAATGTTGGAGATATAAATGTTATTTCTCATATGAAAAAAAATTCTTATAATTTGGGAGGTGAGCAATCGGGTCATATTATATTAGGACAATATATGAAAACTGGTGACGCAATACTAGCCGCTATAAAAGTCATTGAATTACTATCTACAAGAAATACTAAAGCTAGCAACTTGTTTGATCTATTTAATAAATTTCCTCAAAATAAGCGTAACATAAAATTAAATATGGAGCTCTCTAAATTCCAACAAAATAAAATTAAAAATATTTGTCTGAAATATGTAAAAAAGTATAGAAATTTGAGATTTTTAGTTAGAAAATCAGGTACAGAACCATTAATTAGGATATTAGTTGAAGGTAAAGAAGAATTTTTAGTCAATAAAGTTACAGCTAAGTTAATGAAACAATTGAAAGAGATTATTAGTGTTAAGTGATATTATACCTGAAGGCTTTAAAGATGATGTGCACCATACTTTAACAGAACATAATTTTAAAAATACAATTATTAATTATTTTCAATCCAATGGATTTTTTTTAGTTAAAACTCCTTTATTAGAATATTCCAATAAAGATACAGGAGTAAATACATTTAAAATAGTTTCAAAAAAAAATGAAAAAAAATTAAACATTCGTGATGATATAACTATGCAGGTTGCAAGACTATCTCAAACCCGCTTATCTAAAAAAACAATGCCCTTTAAATTGTGTTATTATGGTGAAGTTGTAAGAAAAAAAGGAACAATGCTTCGTCCAGAAAGACAGTTTCTTCAAATTGGAGCAGAATGTATAGGTGAGAATAGTTTTTTAGCAGATGTAGAAATTTTAGAATTAGCTTATAAATCATTAAGTTTAGTAGGTATAAAAGATATTACTTTAGAAATTTCATCCAGAGTTTTTTTAGATAGTTTTTTTACTAAAATTAAAAATTCGCCGAAAAAAAATGAAATTAAAAGATTAATTAGATTAAAAGACTTAGCTAGTATACTAAATATATTAGAAACAAAATATCATAAATTTTTAAAAGATATTTTTTCCTGTACTGGCTCCTATAAAAATAAAAAAAATAATTTAAAAAAATTAAAAGTAGATAATTTAACTTCTAAAGAAGTAATAAATATTGATACAATTATGTCTAACTTTCTTAAAAGAAACAGTAAAATCAATATTTTTTTAGATCTAAGTGAAATAGATAAAAAATACTATCATTCAGGTTTACGTTTTACTTTTTTTTCTAAAAATATTAGGGGAGAAATAGCTCAAGGAGGTAGATATTTAGTCAGTAAAGATGATAAAAAAATTATTGCTACTGGCTTTACTTGTTATATGGATTCTCTTTTAAGGGCATCTTCAACAAAAATCTTACATAAAAAAATTTTAGTTCCTTTCAATATTAGTAAGAAAAATTTGCAATTATTTATTAAAAAAGGTTATTCAATACTAAGATACACTGGAGAGAAAAATATTAACAAGAAGTTAGCAAGAAATCAAAAATGTCAGTTTTATTATGAAAATAATAAGATTAAAAAAACTTAAATCATATGTTTTATACAGTTATAGGTACTCAATGGGGAGATGAAGGAAAAGGAAAAATTGTTGATTGGCTATCTTTTAAGGCTGAAGCTGTTGTTAGGTTTCAAGGAGGAAATAATGCAGGCCATACATTAAAAATTAAAAATAAAATTTTTAAACTTAATTTATTACCTTCAGGTATCATTAGAGGTAAAAAATGTATTATAGGAAATGGAGTTGTGCTTGATCCATGGGCTTTACAAGAAGAAATTTTAAAATTAAAAAAACAAGGGATCAAAATTAATTCTAAAAATTTACAAATTGCTGAAAATATTTGTTTGATTTTACCATTACACAAGATTTTAGATTCAATTAATGAATCTAATAGAGGCAAAGAGAGTTTAGGAACTACAAAAAAAGGAATTGGTCCAGCATATGAGGATAAGATAGGTAGAAGATCTATTCGTTTATGTGATCTTTCAAATAAAAAAATACTTAAGAGAAAATTAGATAATCTAATTTCATTTCATTCATTAAGACTTAAAAAATCTAAAATGAATATTAATGCTAAAAAGATTCTTAGAGATCTTATTTCTATTTACAAAACACTTAAAAAATTTTCTTATCCTGTTTGGATTACAATAAATAAATTAGGAAAAAAAAATAAACTTATTTTGTTTGAAGGGGCTCAAGGTTCTCTTCTTGATATTGATTTTGGAACTTATCCTTATGTAACTTCCTCAAACACATCATCAGGACAAATTTTTTCAGGTACTGGATTTGGACTCAAACAAAACAATAAAGTATTTGGTATAACTAAAGCCTATACCACAAGAGTGGGGGCCGGTCCTTTTCCTACAGAATTAAATAATAAGATTGGTGATTATTTGGGTAAAAAAGGAAAAGAGTTTGGTACAGTTACTCTAAGAAAAAGAAGATGTGGTTGGTTTGATGCAAATTTAGTAAAGCAATCTGTTTTAATTAGTGGAGTTGAAAATATAGTTTTAACAAAATTAGATGTCTTAGATGAACTAGATGAATTAAAAATTTGTATTGGTTATAGAATAAATGGAAAAAAATTTGATTATTTGCCTTTTGGTGAAAATCTTCAATTAAAAGCAAAACCAATTTATAAAAAAATTCAAGGTTGGAAAAAATCAACCTATGGACTGACTAAATGGTCTGATTTACCTGCAGCAGCAAAGAATTATATAAAAATAATTGAAGAAATAATCGGTGTAGATATCGCAATTATTTCAACTGGACCAGAAAGATCACAAACTATTGATAGAAAAAAAATATTAGGTAATCTTTAAAATTTCATTTTGAAGTTTTTCCATCGCTTTTTCTTCAATTTGCCTAACTCTTTCTCTGCTTATTTGAAAGTGCTTGCTCAATTCTTCAAGTTTTTTTGGTTTTTCTGCTAATTTTCGTAATTTAATTATTTGTTTTTCTCTAGGATTTAATACATTCATAGCTTTTTCAAGAAGATTTTTTCGATAATTAAATTCATTTATATTTTCAATGATTGTATCTTGAGTTTTTCTATCATCCTTGATTATATCTTGCCATTCTGTTTTTTCTTCATTTCCAATTTGAACATTCAAAGATTGATCACTAGAAAAAAGTCTATTTTCCATACTTTCTACCTCTGCTTCTTTAACATTTAATCTTTTTGCAATTTCTCTTATATTTTCTGGTGAAAGGTTGCCTTCATCAATAGATTCAAGTTGGTTTTTTAATTTTTTTAAATTAAAAAAAAGTTTTTTTTGAGCTGCAGTAGTTCCAATTTTTACTAAAGACCAACTATGTAATACGTATTCTTGAATTTGAGCTCTAATCCACCACATCGCATAAGTTGCTAGTCTAAATCCTTTCTCAGGATCAAATTTTTTAACAGCCTGCATTATTCCCACATTTCCCTCAGATATTAAGTCAGTAACTGGTAGACCATATCCTCTGTATCCCATTGCTATCTTAGCAACTAATCTAAGATGACTCGTAACCAACTTATGAGCTGCTTTATTGTCACCATGTTCTTTAAATCTTTTCGCTAACATGTATTCTTCTTCAGCTGTTAGAATGGGAAATCTTTTTATTTCTTGCAAATATAATGCTAAACCACCCTCTGATGACAGTATTGGTAAATTCATAAATTCGCTAATAACATAAATATAGAAAAAAATTAATATTTTGCTATTAATTTAAGTAAATTATTAATATCATTAGGTAAATCCTTGTTAAATTCTATATATTTTCCAGTTTTTGGATGGATAAAACCTAAATGATAAGCATGCAAAGCTTGCCTTTCAAAATTTTGTAATATTAAAAACTTATTGTATGTTTTTGGATCTTTAGCAAATTGATTTATTTTATTTTTACCATAAGTTTTGTCTCCAACAATTGAAGAATTAATAGATGTCATATGCACACGAATCTGGTGAGTTCTTCCAGTTTCTAATTTACATTCTATCAAGCTGGCAATTTTAAATGATTGGATTAATTTTATCTTAGTTTTAGAGAATTTCCCTTTTCTATTTTGGTTTAAAGACATTTTTTTTCGATTTATTTTATGTCTTTCTATATACCCTTCTATTGTTTGATTTTTTGGAACCCCCCAAACAATTGCTCTATATTTTCTAGAAATAGTATGTTCTTTAAATTGCTTTGATAAATTCAAATGTGACGTGTTATTTTTTGCAATAACTAATAATCCACTTGTTTCTTTATCTAGACGATGAATGATTCCAGGTCTATTTTTTTCATTAATATCACTTAGATTTTTTTTATTATAATTTAGTAAGGCATTAACTAAAGTTCCATAATTATTTCCAGGAGCGGGATGAGTAACCATTCCAGATACTTTATTAACGACCATTATTTCGGTATCTTCATAAATAATATCTAGAGGTATGTTTTCTGCTTGAAATTTAATATCTTCAGAAATCTTTAATTGTAAAATAAAATCTTCATTATGTTTCACTTTATATGAAGCATCTTTAAAGGCCTTTCCATCTTTTATTATATTCCCTTTATTAATCAAAATTTTAATTTGAGATCTAGTTAAATCTGATAACTTAGCTAATGCTTGATCTAATCTTTGTAGGTTTTGTTCTTTATTTATTACTATTTTGCGATTATAAAACTTTTCCATGTCAAAAAAAATTATTTCAAGTATCGTTTTAATTTTAGGTTTATTAATAATTATAGCTTTTTTAGCTCTTCTTTATGGAATGTATTTAAAAATTTCAACTAATGGTCAAAATATATCCGATTCCTCAATTATTTTTTCATCAAATTTGTCAAAAGATGAACATATTAAGAATATAGAAGTAATTGATAAAAAAAGACTACTTATTTTAATTGAAAAAAATAACCAAATCAGGGGTGTTATATACGATAGTGACAAAAACCAAATTATTAGAATTATTGAGAGATAAATGATTGATTATTTTTTTAAGAGAATTAGAGTAGAATAATGGTAAAAAAAGAAAAAAATGCAACATTTGAGGAAAATCTTAAACAACTAGATGATATTGTTGAGAAATTAGAATCAGGTGAAGTAGATTTAGAAAAATCTGTTGAGCTATATGAAAAAGGGATGATTTTAAAAAATCAATGTGAATCCAAACTAAAAAAAATTGAAACTCAAATTAAAAAAATTAAGATTGAAAATAACCAGATAAAAAAAGAAGATTTTAAATAAGACTAAAGCCATATTGTGGAATATAAATTTTTAAATCAAATAAACTTTCCAGATGATCTTCGTAAGTTTAAAATAGATGAACTAAAAGATATAGCAAATGAATTGCGATCAAAAACTATAGATGCAGTTTCTAAAACTGGAGGTCATCTTGGGGCAGGTTTGGGTGTAATAGAATTGACAATAGCATTGCATTATATTTTTGATACTCCTAAAGATAAATTAATTTGGGATGTAGGTCATCAAGCCTATCCGCATAAAATATTAACTGGAAGAAAACAAAAAATTGAAACTTTGCGCCAAGAGGATGGCTTATATGGTTTTGTAAAAAGAAGTGAAAGTGAATATGACACTTTTGGAACAGCTCATAGTTCGACTTCAATTTCAGCAGGACTTGGTATTAAGATAGCGCAAGAATTAAAAAAAGATAATTCAAAAGTTATTTGCGTAATAGGAGATGGTGCTTTGAGTGCTGGAATGGCTTATGAAGCATTAAATAATGCAGGATCAATGAATAAAGAGTTAATTGTGATTTTAAATGATAATAAAATGTCTATTGATCAACCTGTTGGTGCTATGAGTTCTTATCTTTCAAAACTGCTTTCTTCTAGATCTTATTCTAATGTAAGATCGTTAATTAAAAAACTAACAAGTAGATTTCCTGATTCATTTCAAAAAACCTTACATAGAGCAGAGGAATTTTCCAAAGGATTTGTGTCTGGAGGAACATTATTTGAAGAATTAGGTTTTTTTTACTTAGGTCCAATAGATGGACATAACTTTAATCATTTAATTCCTATAATGACAAATATAAAAAATAATAAAATTCACAAACCTATTTTTTTGCATGTAATCACAAAAAAAGGCAAAGGTTATAAGCCTGCTGAAGACTCTAGTGATAAGTTTCACGGAGTAAATAAATTTAATATTAAAACTGGTCATTCTTTATCTAGTAGTAATAAGCAAACATTTTCTGAAATATTTGGCAAAACTCTTGAAAATGAAGCACTACAAGATGAAAAGATTGTAGGTATTACTGCTGCCATGGCTAGTGGTACAGGACTAAATTCATTTAGTAAAAAATTTCCCCAAAGATTTTTTGATGTTGGTATTGCAGAACAACACGCAGTTACTATGGCGGCTGGACTAGCAACAGAAGGCTTTAAACCTTTTGTTGCAATATATTCAACATTTCTTCAACGTGCATACGATCAAATAGTACATGATGTAGCTATTCAAAAACTACCAGTTAGATTTGCCATTGATAGAGCTGGTCAAGTTGGTGCTGATGGACCTACTCATGCAGGCTCTTATGATATTTCTTTTTTAAATTCTTTGCCAAATTTTATTATAATGGCAGCATCAGATGAAAATGAATTGATAAGAATGATAAAAACTTCATTGCTAATTAATGATAGACCCTCCTCTTTTAGATTTCCAAGAGGTTCTGGATCAGGAATTAGTGAAGAAATTAATTTAAATCCTTTAGAAATTGGTAAAGGTAAGATAGTCAATGAGGGTAATAAAATAGCAATAATAAATTTTGGAGCTAGACTAGAAGCTTGTAAAGAAGCAATAGATATTTTAAAAAACAACAACGTATTTCCTACTTTGGTAGATGCTAGATTTGTGAAGCCATTAGATACAAATTTATTAAATCAAATACTTGATAATCACGAATATATTGTCACTATAGAGGAAGGATCAATTGGAGGTTTTAGTTCTGCAATTTTAAATTATGTCCATAATTTAAAGGTTACTTCAACAAAATCAGTTATTAAAAATATTATTTTTCCTGATAAGTTTGTTAAACACAACTCTCCAGAAAATCAATATAAAGCTATTGGTATGGATTCACATTCAATAGTAAAAAAAGTTCTATCTTTTGATAATTCAGATATAATTCCACTACATAATTTTAAAAAGAATAATTAATTTGAAAAAAAGAGCTGATTTACTTTTAGTTGAAAAAAAAATAGTTGAATCTCGTTCAAAAGCACAAGCTGTCATTATGGCAGGTCAAATTTTCATAGATGGAAAAAAAGTTCTTAAAAGTGGAGAGCTTCATAATATAGAATCTTATATTGATTATAAGAGTTTGCATCCTCAGTGGGTATCTAGGGGGGCCTTGAAGATACTTAAAGCTTTGAATCATTTTCAAATTAAACCAGATGGATATATTTGCTTGGATATAGGTGCTTCTACAGGAGGTTTCTCAGATGTTTTGTTATCTAAAAATGCTAAGAAAATTTTTTGTGTAGATGTTGGAATTAATCAATTACATGAAAAATTAATTTCAAATCCAAAAATAATAAATATACAAAAAACAAATGCAAAATTATTAAGCAATGAAATTATAACTGATAAAGTTGATCTTATTGTTTGTGATGTTAGTTTTATAAGTATGAAAAAAGTTATAAAACCTTCTTTAATTTTCTTAAAAAATTATGGAATTATAATTGGTTTAATAAAGCCTCAATTTGAGTCTTCAAAAAAAGAAATAAAAAAAGGTGGGGTAATTTTGGATTCAGAAGTTCATAAAAGAATATGTGATAGTTTTATAGAATGGTTTAAAATTGAATGTAAGATGGATGTAATTGGATTGATAGAAAGTCCAATTAAAGGACCAAAGGGAAATACTGAATTTTTAATTTGTGCAAGAAAAAAATTATAAATATCTTAAACAATGATCGGCTAATGTATTAGCCATCATAGCTTCTCCAACTGGAACAGCTCTAATACCAACACAAGGATCATGTCTTCCTTTAGTAGAAATTTCTTTCTCGTTATAATTAATATCTATAGTTTTTCTTTTTGTTAAAATAGAACTAGTTGGTTTCACGCAAAACCTTAGTATTATATCTTGTCCCGAAGAAATCCCCCCTAGTATTCCGCCATTATTATTTGATAAAAAAATTGGTTTGTTATTTTTGATTCTCATTTCATCAACATTTGAAAGTCCACTTTCATATACACTATTAAATCCATTTCCTATTTCAACACCCTTTACTGCATTTATACTCATCATTGATTTTGCAAGATCGGCATCTAGTTTATCATATACAGGTTCACCTAGTCCAACTGGCATTCCCTTACATCTTAATTCAATAATTGCTCCTAAAGAAGAACCTTCTTTTCTGGCTTTAATAATAAGTTTTTCCCATTTTTCAATTATTTTTTCATCTGGAGAAAAAAAATCATTTTTTTCAATAAAATCTTCATTCCAGTTATCATAATCTATTTTAACCTCTCCAACTTGAACTAAAGCTCCAGTTATTTTAAATTCCTTTTTAATTTTATTTTTAATTACTTTTCTAGCAATTGCACCTGCAGCAACTCGCATTGCAGTTTCTCTTGCACTAGACCTTCCTCCTCCTCTGTAATCTCGAATCCCATATTTGGACCAATATGTATAATCAGCATGTCCAGGTCTAAATATATCTTTAATATCTGAATAATCTTTGGTTTTTTGATCTTCATTATTTATTAATAATGATATGGGATGCCCTGTAGTCTTCCCTTCAAAGACACCAGAAAGAATCTCAACTTTATCACTTTCTTTTCTTTGAGTAGTAAACTTGGATTGACCTGGTCTTCTTTTATTTAAGTAAATTTGAATATCCTCTTCAGATAATTCAATTTTAGATGGAACTCCATCAATTACACATCCTATAGCCTTACCATGACTTTCTCCCCATGTTTGGAAGGTAAATATTTTACCAGAAATATTAGATGACATTATTGATCCTTTTTAAATTCTGATAAAAGATTAGAAATATTTTCAGTTTCATCTACTGCTACCATCCCTACGGTATGATAACCACAGTCTACATGTTGTATCTCTCCTGTAACTGCTCCTCCTAAATCACTTAGGAGATAGAGAGCAGCATTTCCTACATCTTCTTGACTAACATTTCTTTTTAAAGGAGCATTAAGCTCATTCCATTTTAGAATAAACCGAAAATCTCCAATTCCTGATGCGGCTAAGGTTTTAATAGGGCCAGCACTAATAGCATTAACTCTTATATTTTTTTCTCCCATATCTACTGCTAAATATCTAACACTTGCTTCTAAAGCAGCTTTTGCAACTCCCATAACATTGTAATGAGGCATTACTTGTTCTGCCCCATAGTAGGTCAGAGTTAAAATAGAACCTCCTTCATTCATTATAGGTTCAGCTAATTTACAGGCTTCAGTGAAAGAAAAACAAGAAATATGCATCGTTTGATTAAAATTTTCACTTGTTGTATTGTAATATTTTCCTCTTAATTCATCTTTATTTGAAAAACCAATACCATGAACAAGAAAATCTATATTTTGCCATTTTTCTTTTAATATTCTGAATGTTGATTGCATTGAAGTAGTATCTGTAACATCACAAGGAATTATTATTGAAGAACCTACACTTTCAGCTAAAGGAGATACTCTTTTCTTTAAAGCTTCGCCTTGATAAGTAAAGGCAACCTCAGCTCCTTCAGAAGCAATTTTCTTTGCAATCCCCCAAGCAATTGATCTATCATTAGCTACTCCCATAACTAACCCTTTTTTTCCCTTCATGATCATGTTTATTTTCCTACTAAAATAAAATTCTTAATTATTCTATTAATATGAACTATATATACATAATATCTTGAGCCGTCTAAAAAATATGAAAGAAAAAAAATTAATTATCAATTCATCTAATAATCCATTCAGTTTATTTAAAGAATGGTTTGATGAGGCTCAAAAAAATGAAATTAATGATCCCAATGCTATGAATTTATCTACAATATCAAAATCTAACTTTCCTTCATCTAGAATGGTTTTATTAAAGGATTTTGATGATAGAGGCTTTGTATTTTATACAAATATTAAAAGTAAAAAAGGAAAAGATATAATTAATAATCCAAATGTCTCTTTAAATTTTCATTGGAAATCTATTACTAAACAAGTGAGAATTGAGGGCAAAGCTATATCAGTTTCTGACAAAGAGGCAGATAAGTATTTTAATTCAAGGCCTAAAGAAAGCAGAATAGGAGCATGGGCTTCAAATCAATCAAGTAAAATGAATAATAGAGAAGATTTAATTGAAAAATATAACTTTTATAAAGAAAAATTTAAAGAAGATTCAATTCCTCGTCCTGATTATTGGAGTGGTTTTAGAGTAGCACCTATACTAATAGAATTTTGGCAAGATATGCCTTTTCGTCTTCATGATAGATTGGAATTTATAAAAATTAATAATAAATGGAAAAGAAAAAAATTATTTCCATAAAATTAATTATCAGTCCATTTTTTAAGTAGCCAAGAGCTTGAGTTAGCTTTATTTTTACCTCCTATTTCCCAAATAGTTTCAATATTATTTTTTTCACAATATTCTTTTTCAGGAGTCGTTTTCTGATTTCTATCTCCTCCATTTGCAAGTTTTATTGTGCTATTTGGATATTTTGCTTTTGCTTTTTTTATTCCATCTATACATGTTGTATCAGAGTCATCAAAAGCTATAACTTCAATAACACCTTTAATAGATTCCATAATAATTTTACGTTCTTCAAAATTGTGAAATTCTTTTCCTTTTTTTTTCCTTAACCATTCGTCAGAATTTAATAAAACCACAACACTTCCATATCTAGAAGCTTCTTTAATTAATTTTATATGGCCTTGATGAATAGGATCAAAACCACCACTAACTAAAGTAATATTTTTCATATATCTTTTCTCCATTTTTCAGGATCATATAAAAAATTTTCCAAACTTGTAATTTGTTTAGTAGAGTATAAGTTTTTTGTTTTAATTATATCAATGATATCTTTCCATGTACAAAGTGAGTGTAAGTTTACTTGGTAATTTGATAGAGATGATTTTTTGAAATCAAAAATATCATAATAAAAAATGACAAATACATCAGTAATTTTTAGTTGTGCTTTTCTTATAGCTTCTATAAAAATTATTTTGCTTCCTCCATCTGTAGCTAAATCTTCGATTAATATTGTTTTTTGTTTTTCTTTAAAATAACCTTCTATTTGTTGGTTTTGTCCAAATCCTTTTGGTTGTTTTCTAACATAGATCATTGGTTTTTTTAGTAATTGTGAAAAAAAAGCAGAATACGGAATACCAGCTGTTTCACCACCAGCTAAAATATCAAAATCTAAATTATTTTCTTTAAAATATTCTATTCCATAATTTATTATAGTTTGTCTCTCATTAACAAAAGATATTATTTTTCTGCAGTCAACATATACTGGGCTTTTCAATCCTGATGTAAGTGTAAATGGATTATCAAAAGAAAATTTTACCGATTCTATATTTATTAAAATCTCTGCAACTTTTTCATTGTATTTATTCTTCATCTTTATGTAATTTGAGAAATGTGATCTTTTGAAAAATTTCCAGGTACAATCATTACAGGTATGCGCAGAGTACTAATCTCTCTAGAAATTAAAGCATTTATAATAGGGCCAGGATTTTTTTCATTTTCGTTAGTATTTGCAGCTAATACCAAAACATTAATACCTTCTTCTTCTTCAATTAATTTTTTTAATTCAGAAATTATTTCTCCTTCTCTAGTATGCAAAACAGGCACTATACCAGTTGCTTCTTTTACGATAGTTGCAGCTGTATTAAGCATTTTTTCAGCTTCTTCTCTAGCTTCATTTTTCATAATTTCAGAAATTCCCTGAGTTGTTAAAACATCTAAAGGTTCTATAAAAGTAGCAATAATAATTTTTCTTCCAGTTTTTTTTGATCTAGCACAGGCATATTCCAATGCGATATTCATTTCAGGTGAATTATCTGCAATAACTAATATATATCTATCGTCACTCATTGTTATAACCTCCTAAAAACAGTTGCAGCTATCAAGCCACTTATTATAGCAAAAAAAATAGATAAAAATCCATAAGTAGCAGGTTTTTCATTAGCAAATTTATAAACTTTCTCACCAATCCCAGACTTTTTTATGTTGATAACTCTATTTTGTTTATTTTGTATTATTTGATTTTTAACTTGATATATAGTCACCTCATATTTTCCTGGTATAGAATTTGAAGGAAAAAATATTCGAGTTTGAAATAATTTATTATCTACATTTTGAAATTCATATTCTTTAAACAAATTTTCAGAAAATTTTAAATCAACTAAGTTTTTATTCCATTTAGCTAATTTTTTTTGGTCTATGAAATCTCTTTGTGTAATGGCATTTACTAAAAGTTCATTAAAATAAAGTTTTTCTTTAATAATAGACTCTTTGCTTAAAATATCTTCTACAGGTTTAGATGATGAAATAAAAAAAAGTGAAGGTAAGTTTTTATATATAACTCTTTTGGTATTAAACCAAAAACCCAAAATTCTCTCTTTTTTTAGGACACCTGTATCCTTATTCGGACCTTTAATTGCAATTATGGTATCTTGATTTTTTTGTAAAATTCCAAATATAATTATTTCTTTTCCATTAAAATCAGTTTGTATCTGAATTTCTTTTTCAGACAAATCAAAATAAGATTCCTCTGATAATACACTATTATTAATCAAGATAAAAAAAATGATAAAAGATAAATGTTTTTTTAGATAATTTTTTTTCATAATAAATTACAAATTGCTCATTTTTTTACTATTCATAAGTTTTTCAACTACAATTACTAATAAAGCAGAAAAAGTAATGATTATTAATGTAGTTGTTACAATAAATTCACTAATTATGAGATTTTGATATTGAGAAAGGTAGTATACTGGATTTAAGTATAAAAAAATACAAACGGCTATTCTTAAAATAAGCAAATTTTTATTATTTTTAATAATATTGTTATTATCAATTATCCAATATAAAAGTTTAATTATCAATCCTATTATTGCAGAAAAAATTATTATTTTTTGAAAAAAAATTATTTCATATTTTAAAATATAAATTGCAGTATAAAGGAAAATAAATAATAAGACCAAAAGATCTAATCCTCTTGTTATCTTTTTTAAAAATTCTGTCATGATAGTTTTAAAGAAAACAAATTAGAAGGAGTTAGTGTAAGATCAGCAAAAATTTTTGCACATACAATTAATACTATTATTGCAAGTATGCCTCTAAGATATTCAGCTTTTAATTTTGTTCCTATACTTGCTCCAATTTGTGCTCCAATTACACCTCCTATAATCATAAGAGCAGCAAGAACAATATCTACTGTTTGGTTAAGGTATGATTGAAAAAAAGTAGAGTTTGCTGTTACAAAAATTATTTGAAACAAAGAGGTGCCTACTACAACATTTGTTGACATTCCTAAAATATAAACCATTGCAGGGATCATAATAAAACCCCCGCCTACGCCCATCATGGCTGACAGTAAACCTACAAAGAAACCAATTATAATTGGAGGTATAGCGCTGATATATAATTTTGAACGATGGAATCTTAATTTAAAAGGCAACCCATGTATCCAAGAATGTTGATGTAATTTTGTTCTTATAGAGGAGGTTGTCCTATATTTTGATATTGTTGTCCTAGCACTTTCAAATGCCATACTAAAACCTATAAAACCTAAAAAAATTAAAAAAAGCATTTGAATAACCATATCTATTTGTCCAAATCCTCTTAAAAGTTTAAATAGGTTCACTCCTACTGTTGATCCGACTACACCTCCAATTAATAAAAAAAAACCCATTTTAAAATCAACATTTTTTCTCCTCCAATGAGCTACAACACCTGATACAGAAGAAGCTAAAACATGAGGAGCTTCAGTTCCAACTGCAACTGCTGGTGGAATTCCTAAGAAAATCAATAATGGAGTCATTAAAAAACCACCCCCAACTCCAAATAATCCAGAAAGTCCTCCAACAACCATGCCAATAAAAATTATTAACAGAATATTTATATTCATTTCAGCAATGGGAAGATAAATTGACACTAAAAATACTATATTCTTATACTTTTGATTTTTCTATCTTTTTTGGTATTTTTTTTAAATAAATCTTTTTTGAATATCTTCCGCTTTATTTATATCTATTTGAGTATTTATATTAAAAAAAGGATCATAGTCTTTTTCGTTAAATTCAAGAAATTCTAAAGGATGATTCCCTGCCCATTCTAAAATTTTTCTTGTCCCAGACTCCAAATGTTCATTTAAGCTTTTTAATAAGCTAGTATGCCATACTCCAATTATAGGATGAGTTTTATCATTAGATTTAGCTAAAATAATTTTAGAATCTTGATTAATCTTTTCTTTGAAGCAAGAAACTAAATTTAAAGGAATAAAAGGAGTATCACCAGGTAGGGTTAATAACCAATCTACTTCTGGATTGTTTTTATTCAACCATTGCATTCCAGCATGAATTCCAGCCAAAGGTCCTAGATAACCTTGCTTTACATCTTTTATGATTGGAAATTTATATTTAGATATTTCTTGGTCTTCAATATTAGAATTTACAATAATTTTATCAATTTGAGGTTGAATTCTTTCTAATATTATATCAAAAATTTTTTTCTTATTAATTTTTATAAGTGATTTAATTCCACCGCCCAATCTGCTAGATTTACCTCCTATCATAATTACAACTGCAATTTCACTATACAATTTATACATTAATATTTTAATCTTTTATGACCTGATAATATTGTGTACCTTTTGCCTTTTGCTCTTCCAATTAAAGTAAGATTAGTTTTCTTTGCTATTTCTACTCCCCATGAAGTGAAACCTGATCGAGATATTAATATAGGAATTTTCATTTTAACTGTTTTTATAATCATTTCACTAGTGAGTCTCCCTGTGGTATAAAATATTTTATTTTCAGGATTGATATTATTTAAAAACATATAACCTGAAATTTTATCAACTGCATTATGTCTACCTACGTCTTCCATATAAATAATTGGTTTATTTTTATTAATAATTACACATCCATGTACTGCTCCAGCCTCTAAATAAAGACTGGGTATCTGATTTATTTTTTTTGAAATTTCATAAATCCATTTATGTCTTATAATAATTTTAGAAGTTATCTTTATTTTTCCAATTTCTTCATAGATATTTCCAAAAACTGTTCCTTGAGCGCAACCACTAGTTATGACCTTTTTTTTTAATATTTTTTCATAATTAGTCTTTTTATTAGTTCTAACTACAATTAAGTTAAGATCTTTATCAAAATCTATTGATCTAATTTTATCTTTTTCCCCTATCATATTTTGATTGAGCAAATATCCTATAGCCAAATATATAGGATGATCCAGGATGCACATAAGAGTAACTATCTCTTGATTATTAAGAAAGATTGTTAATGCACCCTCTTTAATGATTTTTGCACTAATTTTTTTATTATCTTGATCTAAACCTTCAATATTTTGTGTTAAAGAATCATTGTGAATATTAGGAAATAATGAGTGTTTATTTTGCTGAGTCATATTAATAAGTTAAATATAATATAAATGAATATACTAGAAATTATTTTAAATGCTTTAAAATTAATAATCTTAATTGATCCAATTCTTTATGAAATTATTTATTTATCTCTAAAAGTAAGCCTCATAGCTCTTATTTTATCATCATTTATTGGCATTATTATAGGTTACATACTTGCATTAAAAAACTTCTACTTTAAAAATTTTTTTTTAATTTTGATTAATTCTTTTATGGGAATCCCACCTGTTGTAGTTGGTTTGATAGTATACTTTTTTATAGCCTATGGAGGCCCTTTAGGAATTTTTAAGTTATTGTACACGCCTACTGCTATGATTATGGCACAAATGATTATTATTTTTCCTATAGTGGCTTCTCTTTCTCATGAAATTTTTAATCAAAATTGGTTAAAATATAAAGATCAAATTCGATCTTTAAATATGCCTTTTATTGGTACTTTAAAACTTTTAATATTTCATAGCTATTTCCTTTTAATTACTGTTTTACTCTCTGCTTTTGGAAGAGCTATTTCTGAAGTTGGAGCTGTAATGATTGTTGGAGGAAATATTGATCATTATACTAGAGTAATGACTACCGCTATTTCTCTAGAAACTAGAATGGGCAATCTTGAATATGCTATGGCTTTAGGAATAGTTTTAATTTTTTTAACAATGATTATTTATTCTCTAGTATATATGTTTAATTTAAGAAAAAGATAAAGATGAAAGTTATTGGAATTGTAGGTCTTAAAAATTCTGGCAAAACTTTTTTTGCACAAAAAATTATTTCAGCTTTAACCTTCAGAGAATTTGAGGTTGCTTCTATAAAGCATGCTCACGATGGCTTTGAAATTGACTATCCTCAAACAGATAGTTTTCTTCATCGTAAAGCTGGTGCAAAAGAAGTTATAATTAGTTCTTCAAAAAGATGGGCAAAGATAACAGAAATTAAAAATAAAGATGAAAAAAAATTAAATGACCTTCTCAAGGAAATCCAAAATGCTGATATAGTTATTGTTGAGGGATATAAGAATGATATACATCCTAAAATTGAAATTATTAAAAATTCATCAGATAAATCTTCTTTTTTATTTAATAAATTAAAAAATGTTATTGCAGTTATATCTGAAAAAAAAATTGATTTATTTGAAAAAAAACAATTTAAAAAAGATGAAATAAATGAAATTATTGAATTTATTATAAATTATAATGACAAATAAGAATCCCCTAACAAAAGATAAAATACTTAAATTATTAAGGAAAGATATAAAACTTAAATTAGGTTCAGAGTTAATTGCTCTTGAAAAATCTTTAAATAGATTTTTAGCTAAAGATTTAGTTAGTAAATTATATTTGCCACCATTTAATAATTCTGCAGTTGATGGTTATGCTTTATTAAAAAGTGATCTTAATAGTAATAGTAATATGTTAATAAATGATAAAAGAATAGTAGCTGGCGACAAACAAAATATATATTTAAAAAAAAATACAGTGTCTAGAATATTTACTGGCGCAAAAATGCCCTTAAATTCAAAAACTGTAGTCATGCAAGAAAATGTTAAATTATTTAATAACAAATTAAAAATTAATAAATTACCCAAATATGGTGAAAATTGTCGTCTTAAGGGAGAGGATATTAAAAAGGGTCAAAAAATTTTAGAAAAAGGTGAAAAGATTAAAATTAATAATATTAACCTCATAGCTGCTATTGGTAAAAAAAAAATAATTGTAAATAAAAAAATTAAAATTGGATATTACACCAGTGGTAATGAATTACAAAAACCAACTGAAAATTTAAAAGGTTCTGAAATAAATAATTCCAATTTTTATTCTTTGCATGCTTTATTAAATCAAGCCTATATAAAACCGAAGTTTTTAGGTAATTTAAAAGATAATAAAAAACTTGTTATAAGTAGCCTTTTAAAAAATACAAAAAAATTTGATATTATTATAACAACGGGAGGAGCTTCCGTAGGAGAAGAGGATCATTTGATTGGTGCAGTTAATCAAATTGGAAAAGTTTATTTTTGGAAAACTGCTATTAAACCAGGAAGGCCATTAGCTATAGGAAAGATAAATAAAAAAATTATTATTTGTTTGCCTGGAAATCCTGTTTCAGTACATTTATTATATGGCATGTTAATTAAGCCTTTAATTGAATATATATGTAGCGGGAAGTTAAATTTGCCTAAAAGCACAAAAGTAAAAGTTAATTTTTCTATGAACAAGAAAAATAAAAGATTGGAGTGGTTAAGGGTTATGGTTCAAAAAAATAAAGATGAACTAATTGTAAATAAATTTCCCAAACAAGGGTCAGGAATGATTTCTTCCATTGCTTATTCTGATGGTATTATTGAGATACCTGAGAAGGTTAGTTTTATTTCTAAGGGAGAATATTACTCATTTTACTCTTATGAAGATATATTTGATTAATCTAAATCTTAAATTTAATATATATTTTTGATTCACTTTTTATTATATCAATTAAAGAGTAATTTGATTGCTTGCAATAATGTCTAAAATCTTCTTCAGCTAAAGGATCAGTACATATGACTTTGACTATTGCTCCACCTGACAATGTTTGGCACAAATTTCTAGCTTTTAAAACTGGAATAGGGCATTCAGTGCCTGAGGTATCTAAGATTATTTCATTTTTTTCAACTTTATCTTTCATAACTTTATGATAACGATATATAAATCTTAATAAAAATATAATGAATAAATTTATTTCACAAACTAATACAGCATTAAAAAAGAAAAAAAAACGCTGGACTACTAAAGGACGTCAAGTCGAAGATATTTTTTTAAATGAAGTTTCTAAATTATTATATAAAAAAGACTTAAAAAGAGATGAATTAATAGAATATTTACATATCATTCAAGATAATTTTGGTGTTTTGTATGACAAACATCTTGTTGCATTAGCTTCACTCTTAAAAATACCATATACAGAGGTATATGAAGTCGCTACATTTTATGCGCATTTTAATATTGTAAAAAATACTGATAACTATCATCCTATAAAAATTATAAGAGTATGCGAAAGTCTAACATGCGAACTATATGGGGCAAAAAAACTTCTTAAAGATTTAAAAGAAGTAGAAAATAAAAATATTAAAGTTGTTCCTGGCCCCTGTATGGGAAGATGTGATGTGGCTCCAACAGTTTGTGTAGGCAAAAACTATGTTGATAATGCCTCACTAAGATCAGTTGCAGAAACTATTAAAAAAAATGATTTTGATGCGGTTATTCCAAAATATATTTCTTTAGAAGATTATAAAAAAAATGGTGGCTATAAAATATCAACCAAAATCAGTGAGGGTAAAATAACCAATGAACAAATTATTGAATTTTTGAAAGACAGCGGATTGAAAGGTAAGGGGGGTGCAGGATTTCCAACAGGTATGAAATGGGAAATAGTTTCTAAGTATAGTGGTAAAAAATATGTTGCTGTAAATGGAGATGAAGGTGAGCCTGGAACATTTAAAGATAGATTTTATTTAGAAAAAGATCCTCATAGATTTTTAGAAGGAGCACTAATTGCTTCATTGTTTATCAAAGCTTCAAATGTTTATATTTATATGAGAGATGAGTACCCTTCTGTGATAGAAATTTTAAATAATGAAATTAAGAATTTAGAAAAAGAAAAAATAATTCCTGAAGGACATTTTATTTTAAGAAGAGGAGCAGGAGCATATATATGTGGAGAAGAGTCAGCAATGATAGAGAGTATAGAAGGTAAAAGAGGTCTTCCAAGACACAGACCACCTTATGTAGCTGAAGTAGGCTTGTTTGGTTTTCCAACACTCACTAACAATCTTGAAACTCTGTTTTGGATTAGAGATATAATTGAAAGAGGATCAAAATGGTTTTCTGAGCAAGGTAAAGATGAAAAAAAAGGCTTTCACAGTTTTTCTGTATCTGGAAGAGTAAAAGAGCCTGGTGTAAAAGTTGCCCCAGCTGGAATTACAATTCAAGAGTTAATAGATAATTATTGTGGAGGTATGGCAGATAATCATACATTTAAAGGATACCTTCCTGGAGGTGCATCTGGAGGAATTTTACCTTCAGAAATGAACAATATTCCTTTAGATTATGGTTCTAAAGAATTAACTGAAGCAGGATGTTTTTTGGGATCTGCAGCAATTGTAGTATTATCTGATAAGGATAGTATGAAAGATGTAGCTTTAAATTTATTAAAGTTTTTTGAAGAAGAAAGTTGTGGTCAATGCACACCATGTCGAGCCGGTACAGAAAAAACAGTAAAGCTAATGAAAGAAAAAATTTGGAATAAAGAAAAACTAGCTGATCTTTCGGAAGTAATGTCTCAAGCTTCTATTTGTGGTTTAGGCCAAGCAGCTACAAACCCACTTAATTCAGTTCTGAAATTTTTTTCAAAAGAGATAAGTTATGAGTGATAACAAAATAAAATTTTATCTTGATAATAAAGAAGTTGAGGCAAACCAAGATGAAACAATATGGCAAGTAGCTAATAGACTTGGGAATGAAATTCCTCATTTATGTCATGCAAATAAACCTGGTTACAGAGCTGATGGAAACTGTAGAGCTTGCATGGTTGAAATTGAGGGAGAAAGAGTACTAGCAGCTTCATGTATTAGAAAACCTTCGACTGATATGAAGGTTCAAACAGCATCAGATAAAGCAAAAAAATCTAGAGAACTAGTTTTTGAATTATTATTAGCAGATCAACCGGAAAGAGAAGTTGCACATGATAATAATTCAGATTTTTGGAATTGGATCGATAAAGTTGACCTAAAAGAAAATAGATTTCCAAAAAAAACACCTTGTCAGCCGGATAGTTCTCACCCTAGTATGGCAGTAAATTTAGATGCCTGTATTCAGTGTAATCTTTGTGTCCGTGCGTGTAGAGAGGTTCAGGTAAATGATGTTATAGGCATGGCTTATAGAGGGGAAAATTCAAAAATTGTTTTTGATTTTGATGATCCTATGGGAGATAGTACATGTGTTGCTTGTGGTGAATGTGTGCAGGCTTGCCCAACTGGAGCCCTTATGCCTGCCAGTATTGTGGATGCAAAAGGTGTGGGTCAAAACAAGATAGACACAAAAACAGAAAGTGTTTGTCCTTATTGTGGTGTTGGATGTCAAATAGAATACAATGTTAAAGATAACGAAATTAAATATGTAAACGGGATTGATGGTCCAGCTAATAAAAATAGACTCTGTGTAAAAGGTAGATTTGGCTTTGATTATGTTAGTAATCCAGAGAGGCTAACTAAACCTCTAATAAGAATAAAAGGAAAGGAAAAAGATTTACATCCGAGTATTAATTTCTCCAATTTGCATGAGTATTTTAGGGAGGCTACATGGGATGAAGCATTAGATCATGCTGCAAATGGATTTCTTGAAATTAAAAAGAGAAGAAATGGTAAAAGTAATCTAGCAGGTTTTGGATCAGCTAAATGTTCAAATGAGGAAGCATATCTTTTTCAAAAACTTATTCGTACTGGTTTTAACACCAATAATGTAGATCATTGCACACGTCTTTGTCATGCCTCATCTGTTGCCGCCTTGCTTGAAACTATAGGTTCCGGTGCTGTAACTGCTCCATTTTATGAGGTTGAACATTCAGAAGTTATAATTGTAATTGGTGCTAATCCAACTGAAAATCATCCTGTTGCTGCAACTTTTTTTAAAAATGCAGCCAAAAAAGGATCTAAATTAATTGTAATGGATCCAAGAGGTCATGCGTTAAAAAAACATTCAACTCATATGTTACAATTTAAACCAGGATCAGATGTTGCTCTTCTTAATTCCATAATGAATGTTATTATTGAAGAAAATTTATTTAATGAAGAATATATTAAAAAACAAACATCAGGATTTGTAGAATTAAAGAAGCATTTGATGAATTATCCTCCAGAATTAATGGAAGAGCAAACCGGTATAAGTTCAGATATGATTAGAGAAGTTGCAAGACTATTTGCAAATACTGATAAAGGGTTAATTTTTTGGGGAATGGGTGTATCACAACATGTTCATGGCACTGACAATGCTAGATGTTTAATATCTTTAGCTTTGATGACTGGAAATGTTGGTAGGAGAGGTTCAGGACTCCATCCACTTAGAGGTCAAAATAATGTTCAAGGCGCTTCTGACGCTGGGTTAATACCGATGATGTATCCTGACTATCAGTTAGTAGAAAAAGATGAAAAAAAAGATTTTTTTGAAAAATTTTGGAACACTTCCTTAGATGATAAAAAAGGTTTGACTGTTGTTGAAATTATGGATGCAATTCATGACAATACAATAAATGGTATGTACATTCTTGGAGAAAATCCAGCAATGTCTGATCCAGATCTAAATCACGTAAGAGAAGCTCTTCAAATGTTAAAACATTTAGTAGTTCAGGATATTTTTTTAACAGAAACTGCAACATATGCTGATGTAATTTTTCCTGCTTCAGCATGGCCCGAAAAAAATGGAACTGTTACCAATACAAATAGGCAAGTTCAAATGGGACGTAAAGCTCTTGAAGCGCCTGGTATGGCAAAAGAAGATTGGTGGATCACAAATGAATTAGGTAAAAGAATGGGATTAGGTTGGAGTTACAAACACCCCAAAGAAATATATGAGGAAATGGCCATGACTATGCCTTCACTAAATAATATTTCTTGGGATAGATTAGAGAAAGAAAATTCAGTTACTTATCCAAGTAAATCTCCAACAACTCCTGGTGACGAAATAGTATTTGGAGATAAATTTCCAAATGAAACCGGAAGAGGAAAATTTGTTCCTGCTAGTGTTACTTCTCCTAATGAATTACCTGATAAAGAATTTGAAATGATCCTTACCACTGGAAGACAATTAGAGCATTGGCATACTGGGTCTATGACAAGAAAAGCTTCTAACTTAGATGCTATAGAACCTGAGGCAACTGTTTCAATATCACCAAGTGAAATTTTAAAGAATAATATGACGCCTGGGGATAAAATTAAAGTTTCAACCAGAAGGGGTACTATCAATATAAGAGTAAGACAAGACAGGGCTATTCCTGAAGGAGTGATTTTTATCCCTTTTTGTTATAATGAAGCTGCAGCAAATTTATTAACTAATCCAGCCCTTGATCCTTATGGTAAAATTCCTGAATTTAAATATTGCGCAGCTAAAATAGAAAAGTTAGATTAAATTTATGAAAAAAATATTCATTTTAATTTTTTTAATTATTGTTCCAATTACAGGATGCTCAACATTTAGTGAAATTAATGAAAAAGCAAAAGGTGATGGAGTTCCTTACATTCCTGGAATTTAAGATATAAATTACTTGTCGAATTTTTAATTTAATTGTAAATGGCATCTTAGTGCCGCGTTAGCTCATTTGGTAGAGCAGTTGATTTGTAATCATCAGGTGGTCAGTTCGATTCCGACACGCGGCACCACTAATAATTTTTTTTGTAATGTTCAAACAAAGCAATAGAGCATGCATTAGATACATTTAAACTATCTATTTTGAATTTTGTTTGAGATTTAATTCTTAATTCAATTAGTTCATCACACTCTTTTTTAGTTAAATTACGTAAACCCTTCCCTTCAGAACCAAAAATAAAAACACATTTTTTAGGTAAGTTAAATTCAAAATTTGTTTTACTTGTATTGCTATCAAAGCCATAAATCCAAAAATCATTTTTTTTTAATTGATTTATTGCTCGACATAGATTTACGACAGAAATATAGTTTATTATTTCTAATGCTCCTGATGCAGCTTTTGCCATACTCCCTGTAATATCTGGAGCATTATTTTTTGAGACTATAATTGTGTCACAGTTGAATAGTGCACAAGATCTCATAATGGAACCGATATTAATAGGATCTGTTACTTGATCTAAAACTATAATTACATCCGATTGTTTATTTTTTGAGTTAGAAATAATATTTTGTAGATCGGGTTGTTCTATTTTTGAAGTTTTTAAAACAATTCCTTGATGATTCTTTTCAGTGCCAAACATCTTATTCATTTCGATAGTTTGTAATTCTTTGATTTCTGGTATTAATTTGGTTATTTGACGATCCAAAGAAGCCCTGTGATTTTTAGTAAAATATAACTTTTGATGCTTTCTATTAGTATTTTTGATTGCTGCATAAACAGCATGTTTACCAAATATTTCGCAGAAAACCTGGTTTTTTAATTTTTTTTGTTTGATAAAATTCATTAAATATAACCTATCTCAGATATACCTATTTATTACAATCTAGAACTATACAAATAAGCAAAATTTGTCTAAAAGGACTCCGCTTTTAAGAGTTTACAAAGTTTACGCAGGAGTGACGTTGTTTTAGATTGACAATCATACTAAATACTTAGTATGTGCCATTTTCTTCAAATTTGGAGGGGTGGTCGAGTGGTTAAAGGCAGCGGACTGTAAATCCGCCCGCGTGAGCGTACGTAGGTTCGAATCCTACCCCCTCCACCAATATGAGGGAATGGAAAAAGTGAGTGAGTGTGTCAGTTATAAAGCGGGTGTAGCTTAGTGGTAAAGCTCCAGCCTTCCAAGCTGGCTACGAGGGTTCGATTCCCTTCACCCGCTCCAAAATGAAATTTTATACTGGGGTAAAAAAATGGCTAAAGCAAAATTTGAAAGAACTAAACCACATTGCAACATAGGAACTGTTGGTCATGTGGATCATGGAAAAACTACTTTAACAGCTGCTATTACAAAAGTACTAGCTGAAGCAGGCGGAGCAGAATTTACTGCTTATGATCAAATTGATAAAGCGCCTGAAGAAAAAGAACGAGGCATTACTATTTCTACAGCCCACGTAGAATATGAAACTGAAAAAAGGCATTATGCTCACGTTGATTGTCCTGGACATGCTGACTATGTAAAAAATATGATTACTGGTGCAGCCCAAATGGATGGTGGCATATTAGTTGTTAATGCTGCTGATGGTCCTATGCCACAAACAAGAGAGCATATACTTTTAGCGAGACAGGTAGGTGTACCCGCTCTTGTAGTTTACATGAATAAAGTTGACCAAGTTGATGACAAAGAATTAATTGATTTAGTTGAAATGGAAATTAGGGAACTGTTAACTTCATATGAATTTCCTGGTGATACTACCCCTATCATTAAAGGATCTGCTCTAGCTGCTGTAGAAGGCAGAGATGATGAAATTGGAAAAAATTCTATCTTAGAGTTAATGAAAGCAGTAGATGAACATATACCACAACCTGATAGACCAAAAGACAAACCTTTTTTAATGCCAGTTGAGGATGTTTTTTCAATTTCTGGAAGAGGAACTGTTGTTACTGGACGTATAGAACAAGGAGTTGTTAAAGTTGGAGAAGAAATTGAGATATTAGGAATTAAAGAAGCTCAAAAAACTACTTGTACTGGTGTTGAGATGTTTAGAAAACTTCTTGATTCAGGTGAAGCCGGAGACAATGTAGGTGTATTATTAAGAGGAACTAAAAGAGAGGAGGTTGAAAGAGGTCAAGTTTTAGCTAAGCCTGGCTCCATCAAACCTCATACAAAATTTAAAGCTGAAGCTTATGTTCTTAAAAAAGAAGAAGGTGGAAGACATACTCCTTTTTTCTCTAATTATAGACCTCAGTTTTATTTTAGAACTACAGATGTAACAGGAACTATTAAACTTCCTGAAGGTACTGAAATGGTTATGCCTGGAGATAATATTACCATGGAAGTAACGCTTTTATCTCCAATAGCAATGGATCAAGGATTAAAATTTGCTATTAGAGAAGGAGGCAAAACAGTTGGTGCTGGAGTAGTTGCTGAGATTATAGAATAAATTGTAAGAGACCGCTCTGCTCGTTTCTTGCAAACTCTAATAGGAGTGTAGCTCAACTGGTAGAGCACCGGTCTCCAAAACCGGGGGCTGCGGGTTCAAGTCCTGCCACTCCTGCCAAATTATAGAGAGAAAATGAATATAGAAAAGAAAAAAACATCACCAGCACTTTTTGTAAGGCAAGTAAGACAAGAATTACAAAAAGTTACATGGGCAGGTAGAAGGGAAGTTTTTGTATCTTCAGCCATTGTAATTTTGTTAATTATTCTTTTTTCTTTATTTTTTTTGTTAACTGATCAAATTTGGTCTTTTTCTATAAAAAAAATAATACAAATAGGGTCAGGTTTTTAGATGAGTGATTGCAGATGGTATGTATTGCATGCTTATTCAGGTTACGAGCAAAAAGTAGCTGATAGTATTGTTGATCAAGCAAGCAAGCTTGGAATATCAGAGCACGTTGAAGAAGTTTCTGTTCCTACTCAAAGCTTAGTAGAAGTAAAGAGAGGAGTAAGAATTAATTCAGAACGAAAAATCTTTCCTGGATATATACTCATAAAAATGACACTCAATGATGACACTTGGCATATAATAAAAAATACTCCTAAACTAAGCGGTTTTTTAGGCACTAAAGGAAAGCCAATTCCTATAAGTAATGCTGAAGCAAAAAGAATCTCTCAACAAGTTGTTGACGGAGTTGAAAAAACAAGACCAGCAGTTATGTATGATATAGGCGAGCAAGTTAAAGTTATAGATGGGCCCTTTGCATCTTTTAATGGAGAAATAGAACAAATAGATGAAGAAAAAGCTAGATTAAGAGTGGCAGTTTCTATATTTGGAAGATCAACTCCCGTTGATCTTGAATATTCACAAGTAGAGAAAGTATAATATTATGGCGAAAGAAGTCTTAGGTCAAATTAAATTACAAATTCCTGCTGGTGGCGCCAACCCTTCACCTCCAGTTGGACCAGCGTTGGGTCAAAGAGGTCTAAATATCATGGATTTTTGTAAGGCTTTTAACGACAAAACCAAAGATGTTGAAAAAGGAGCTCCAATTCCTGTAGTTATAACTGCTTATAAAGATCGATCTTTTGATTTTGTAACTAAGTTACCACCAGTAAGTTATTATTTAAAAAAAGCTGCAAAAATAAAAAAAGGTAATTCTACTCCAGGAAGAAGTTTAGTTGGTAAAGTTACAATGGCAGATATTAAAAAAATAGCTTCTGAAAAAATGGCTGATCTTAATGCTGTTGATATAGAGGGCGCAATGAATATGGTTAAGGGTTCAGCTGTCTCAATGGGGATGGAGGTAACTAAATAAATGAATATTTCAAAAAATAGAAAAAAATTAATTGAAAAAATTGATTTAAATAAATCATATGAGCCAATTGAAGCAATAAAGATATTAAAAGAAAATTCATATGTTAAATTTGAAGAAAGCTTGGAAATAGCAATCAATCTAAGAATTGATACAAATAAAACTGAACAAAATATTAGAGGAGTGGTTAATCTACCAAAAGGTACTGGAAAAAATATTAGAGTGGCTGTAATGGCTAAAGGTGACAAGGCAAAAGAATCTTCAGAAGCTGGAGCAGATATTGTTGGAGACGATGATTTAGTTAATTCTATTAATGCAGGTAATATAGATTTTGATGTACTTATTGCTACTCCTGATATGATGCCAACAATTGGAAAAGTGGCTAAAATTTTGGGTCCAAAAGGACTTATGCCAAATCCAAAACTAGGAACTGTAACACAAGATGTTAAAACAGCTGTTTCAAATTCTAAAGCAGGTCAAATTCAATATAAAAATGATAAAGCCGGCATAGTTCATGCAGGAATTGGAAAATTAAATTTTAGCGAAGAGGATTTATTAGAAAATTTAAAAACTTTTTATTCATCAATTACGAAAAGTAAACCTGATGCTGTAAAAGGTTCATTTATTAAAAAGGTTTCCATAGCTTCAACTATGGGTTTTGGATTAGAAATTAACTCATCTTTTTTGCGTTAATTCTAATTCAAATGACATCATTAATTAATGGTGTCACCTGTCAAAGACTGTAGGTGCTAATTAGCTTAATATCCTGCATAGACTGAAGCAAGTCATTTGATTAGCTTCTTGACAGGTTATTATTAATTTGGTGGTCAAATTGATAATAGCAAACTGAGGGTAACCTCACTGTGAACTGGAGTAAAAGTGAAACGTTCTGATAAAAATGATTTTGTCCAAAACTTAAAAGAAGAGCTAAAAAATTCTTCTTCAGTAGTTGTAGCTCATTACGCAGGATTATCAGTTGCAGAAACTGATAATTTAAGAAAAGAAATGAGATCAAATGGAGCAAAATTTAAAGTCACGAAGAACAGATTAACTAAGATTGCTTTAACTGGCACTCCCTATGAGTCGATTGAAGATTTATTCACTGGACCTACTGCTATAGCTTATTCATCAGACCCTGTTGCGCCTGCAAGAGTATCTGTTGAGTTTGAAAAAAAATTTGAAAATTTTAAAATATTGGGCGGAAGTTATGAAGGTGAAAAAATAGATAATGCAAAAATTAATTTTTTAGCTACTCTTCCATCTCTTGATCAAATAAGAGCTAAACTGCTTAGGCTGTTAAATGCCCCTGCACAAAAAATAGCTTCTATTACTCAAGCACCAGGAGGACAATTAGCTAGATTAATTAATGCTAGAAGTGAACAGTTAGAAAAATCTAATCAGGTATAAAGGAGAAATAGAATGGCTGATTTAAATAAAATTGCAGATGATTTATCTGCCTTATCAGTGATAGAAGCTGCTGAATTAAGCAAACTTCTTGAAGAAAAATGGGGTGTTTCCGCTGCAGCCCCCGCAGCCGCCGCCGCCGCAGCCCCTACTGCTGGTGAAGCTGCACCTGCGGAAGAAAAATCTGAATTTGATATAGTTTTGGCTGAAGCTGGATCAAATAAAATTGCAGTAATTAAGGAAGTGAGAACTATTACTGGATTAGGATTAAAGGAAGCAAAAGATCTTGTTGAAGGTGCGCCAAAACCTTTGAAGCAAGGAGTTGCTAAAGCAGAGGCTGAAGAAATGAAAAAATCTTTAGAAACTGCTGGTGCAAAAGTAGAACTAAAATAATTTTTTTTGGCCCTCGAACTTATTCGAGGGCTATATAAGTCAATTGTAAGGAAAAACATGAGCCTTGATCATATAAATTCAAAGAAAATAAGAAAATCATTTGGTAAAATACCTCTTGTTACTTCTTTACCAAATTTAATAGAAGTTCAAAAAAGATCTTTTGATAATTTTTTACAATTAAAAACGAAGCCTGAAAATCTAAAAAATAGTGGACTGCATGCAGTATTTAAATCTGTATTTCCTATAAATGACTATACTGAAAGAGCCACTGTAGATTATGTTCATTATCAAATTGGTATACCTAAATATGATGTCGAAGAATGTTCACAAAGAGGAATGACTTTTGGCGCACCTCTATTAGTTAATTTTAGATTAATTGTTTGGGATATTGATGAAATAGCTGGCACTAAATCTGTTAGAGATATCAAAGAACAAGAAGTATACATGGGAGATATTCCTTTAATGACTAAGAATGCAACTTTCGTTGTAAATGGAACTGAAAGAGTTGTTGTTAGTCAAATGCATCGCTCACCTGGTGTTTTTTTTGATCATGATTTTGGCAAAACTCATACTAGTGGTAAATTTTTATTTAATGCTAGAATTATACCTTATAGAGGATCTTGGTTAGATTTTGAACACGATGCTAAAAACAATATTCATGCTAGGATTGATAGAAAGCGTAAATTTCCAGTTACTACCTTATTAAAATGTTTATTTAGCTCAGCTACTCAAGAATATCTTGATGAATGCATTAATAAAAAAATTGAACCAGATCCAAGAAAAATACAAGGTATGTCAAGAGAAGAAATTTTAAATTTCTTTTATGATTCTATTGAATATAAAAAAAATAAGTTTGGATGGCAATTTAAAACAGATCTTAATTTTTATAAAGCTAAAATTTTAAATTATGATTTTGTAGACAATAATTCAGGAAAAGTAATTTTTACAAAAGGCTCAAAACTTAATCAAAGAATTATAAATGAATTTTTAAAAAAGAAGATTAATTCTTTAACTATAGAAGAGAGCTCTTTAATTGGTCATTATTTATCTAGTGATATTATTGATGAATCAACAGGTAAGATATTTTATGAAGCTGGTTATGAAATAGATGAGGATTTTGTAAATTTCATAAATGAAAGAAAAATCAATAAAATTGATTTGTTAAAAGTTGATAATATTGAAATAGGATCTTGCATAAGAAGTACGATGCAGCTTGATAAAGCAAGGTCAAGAGAAGAAGCATTATTTGAAATATTTAAGATTTTAAGACCTGGAGAACCTCCAACTATTGAAACAGCTGAAACATTATTTAAAAACTTATTTTTTAATGAAGACAGATACGATTTATCTTCAGTAGGCAGATTGAAAATTATCACTAAGTTTAAGAAAAATACCCCTATTGAAAAAAGAATTCTTGATAAAAGTGATATTTTAGATGTTATCAATCATATGCATAACTTGATTGATGGAAAAGGCGAAGTAGACGACATTGACCATTTAGGTAACAGAAGAGTAAGGTCTGTAGGAGAATTATTAGAAAATCAATATAGAGTAGGTTTATTAAAAATGGATAGAGCTATCAAAGAAAGATTAAGCTCACTTGAAGTAGATAATATTATGCCACAAGATATAATTAATGCTAAACCTGTATCTGCTTCAATCAAAGAATTTTTTGGAACTAGTCAATTAAGTCAGTTTATGGATCAAACCAATCCTTTATCTGAGATTACTCATAAAAGAAGAGTCTCAGCTCTTGGTCCAGGAGGCTTAAATAGAGAAAGAGCAGGATTTGAAGTTAGAGATGTTCATCAAACTCATTATGGTAGAATTTGTCCAATAGAAACTCCTGAAGGTGCAAATATTGGTTTAATTAATAGTTTAGCTTCTTATTCTAGAATTAATCGATATGGCTTTATAGAAACACCTTATAGAATTGTTAATAATGGCAAAGTCACTGAAAAAGTTATTTATTTAAGTGCCATTAATGAAGAGGATTTTGTAATTGCTCAAGCTAATGCATCTGTAGATTCTAAAGGTAAATTTATTGATGAAATAATAAGTTGTAGAAAAAATGGTGAATTTATAAATGCTAGTGTTGATTCAATTGATTTAATGGATGTTTCTCCTCAACAATTAGTTTCTGTTGCAGCCTCATTAATACCTTTTTTAGAAAATGATGATGCTAATAGAGCTTTAATGGGTTCAAATATGATGAGACAAGCTGTGCCACTAATTAAACCAAAAGCACCTTTAGTTGGAACTGGTATGGAATATACAGTGGCAAAAGATAGTGGCTCTACCGTTGTTGCAAAAAGAGAAGGTATAGTAGATCAATTAGATGCAAATAGAATAGTTATAAGAGTAACAGACAAAAAAGACTCTTCTCTAAATAAAATAGATATTTATAATTTATTGAAATTTCAAAGATCAAATCAAAATACCTGTATCAATCAAAGACCTTTAGTAAATATTGGTGATAAGGTATTAAAAAACCAAGTTATAGCTGATGGCCCAGCAACTGAACTAGGTGAATTAGCTTTAGGTAGAAATGTGTTAGTAGCTTTTATGCCTTGGAATGGGTATAATTTTGAAGACTCAATTTTAATTTCAGAAAGAGTTGTGCAAGAAGATGTTTTTACTTCAATTCATGTTGAAGAATTTGAAGTTATGGCGAGAGATACAAAACTTGGACCAGAAGATGTTACAAGAGATATTCCAAATGCAAGTGAAGAGATGTTAAGAAATTTAGATGAAACCGGTATAGTATATGTAGGAGCAGAAGTATCATCAGGAGATATATTGGTAGGCAAAGTTACCCCTAAGGGAGAAACACCCATGACTCCTGAAGAAAAGCTTTTAAGAGCAATATTTGGTGAAAAAGCTGCAGATGTAAAAGATACTAGTTTAAGAGTTCCACCTGGAGTAAAAGGTACTGTCGTTGAAATAAGGGTATTTTCAAGAAGAGGAATAGAAAAAGATCAAAGAGCAATAGCTATTGAAAATTCTCAAATAGAAAGTGTTTCTAGAGATCGTGATGACGAATTAGATATTTTACAAAAAAGTTTTACTAATCATCTAAGAGAACTTTTAGTTGGTAAAACATATATTTCTGGAAATGATACTTTTTCTAAAAATTCAAAGTTAAATTATGATCAGCTTGAAAATTTAGATATAAGTTCTCTTATGAAAATTAATATTAATGATGATAAAATTACCAATCAAATTGACTCTCTTATTAAAAATTATGAAAATCAATTAGGTAATATAAATCAGAAATTTGAAAATAAAATTGATAAGATTCAAAGTGGTGATGAACTTTTGCCAGGAGTTTTAAAATTAATTAAAGTGTTTGTTGCTGTAAAGAGAAAGCTTCAACCTGGTGACAAAATGGCAGGTAGGCATGGAAATAAAGGTGTAATATCAAAAATTTGTCCCGCAGAAGATATGCCTTATTTAGAAGATGGAACTCCTGTTGATATTTGTTTGAATCCCCTTGGTGTTCCTAGTAGAATGAATATAGGTCAAATATTAGAAACTCATTTAGGATGGGCATCAGCATCTTTAGGAAAGCAAGTCAATGAAATGCTGAGTAAGATGAAAACCGCAGGTCATACTCGAGATTTAAAAAATAAACTGTTGAGTATCTATGATCAAGAACAACATAAAAAGACTGTAGACAAAATGAATGATGATGAAATTCTTGAATTAGCAGATAATCTTAAAGAAGGAGTTCCTTTTGCTACCCCAGTTTTTGATGGAGCAAAAGAAGCAGATATTACAAATTTATTAGATCAATCTGGGGTAGCTAACTCTGGTCAAGAAATATTGATAGATGGTATTACTGGGGAAAAATTTGAAAGACCTATTACAGTTGGATATGTATATATGTTAAAACTTCATCATTTAGTAGATGAAAAAATTCATGCTAGATCTATAGGGCCATACAGCTTAGTTACACAACAACCGTTGGGAGGAAAAGCTCAATTTGGTGGACAGAGATTTGGTGAAATGGAAGTTTGGGCTTTAGAGGCTTATGGAGCAGCATACACTTTACAAGAAATATTAACTATTAAAGCTGATGATGTAGCCGGAAGAACTAAAGTGTATGAGTCAATTGTTAAAGGGGATCAAAACTTTGAATCAGGAACACCAGAATCATTTAATGTAATGGTAAAAGAACTTCGTTCATTAGGTTTAAATTTAGAGTTTAAGGAAAATAAAGAAGAAAAAGAAATGGATAAATTGGTGGCAAACAATGAATAAAGAATTAATAAATATTTTTAATCAAAATTTAGGAGTAAAAACATTTGATAGTATAAAAATTTCAATAGCAAGTCCTGAAAATATTAGATCATGGTCTTTTGGTGAGATAAAAAAACCTGAAACAATAAATTATAGAACTTTCAAACCTGAAAAAGATGGACTTTTTTGTGCAAGAATTTTTGGACCTGTCAAAGATTATGAGTGTTTATGTGGCAAATACAAAAGAATGAAATTCAGAGGTATTATATGTGAAAAGTGTGGTGTTGAAGTTACTCTTTCAAAAGTTCGAAGAGACAGAATGGGCCATATTGAATTAGCTGCTCCAGTTTCACACATTTGGTTTATGAAATCTTTACCAAGTAGAATAGCAACATTATTAGATATGACAATTAAAAATTTAGAAAAGGTGCTTTATTTTGAGCAATTTATAGTTGTTGAACCAGGATTAACAGATTTAACAAAAGGCCAGATAATTTCTGAAGATCAATACATAGATTATCAGGATCAACATGGTGAAGATTCATTTAGTGCCTCAATAGGAGCAGAAGCTATAGAGCAGATGCTTCAAAATATTGATCTTCAAAGTGATTATGATCAATTAAAACAAGATCTACTTGAGACAAAATCAGAATTAAAAAAAGCTAAAATAACTAAAAGACTAAAATTAATAGAACATTTTATATCTTCTAAAAACAAACCTGAGTGGATGATTTTAAGAGTTTTACCAGTAATACCTCCTGAATTGAGACCTCTAGTTCCTTTAGATGGAGGAAGATTTGCAACTAGTGATTTGAATGATTTATATAGAAGAGTAATTAATCGTAATAACCGTCTTAAAAGATTAATTGATCTGCGTGCGCCTGATATTATAATTAGAAATGAAAAAAGAATGCTTCAAGAATCCGTTGATGCACTTTTTGATAATGGTCGCAGAGGTAGAGTAATAACTTCTACAAATAAGAGACCTCTTAAATCTTTGTCTGATATGCTCAAAGGAAAGCAGGGTAGGTTTAGACAAAATTTATTAGGTAAAAGGGTAGATTATTCAGGAAGATCCGTAATAGTTGTAGGCCCTAATTTAAAGTTACATCAATGTGGTTTGCCAAAAAAAATGGCCTTAGAGTTATTTAAGCCATTTATTTTTCACAAACTAGATGTTTATGGATGGGCCAATACTATTAAGGCTGCTAAAAAATTAGTTGAAAAGGAAGATCCAAGAGTATGGGATATATTAGAAGAAGTAATTAGAGAGCATCCAGTTTTATTAAATAGAGCACCTACTTTACATAGACTTGGAATTCAAGCATTCGAGCCAATACTTATTGAAGGAAAATCTATTCAGTTGCACCCTCTAGTTTGTACAGCTTTTAACGCTGATTTTGATGGAGATCAGATGGCTGTTCATGTGCCATTAAGTTTAGAATCTCAATTAGAAGCAAGAGTACTTATGATGAGTACAAATAATATTTTGTCTCCATCAAGTGGCAAGCCTATAATTGTTCCTTCTCAGGATATAGTTTTGGGAATTTATTATCTCTCAATTCTTAGAAAAAATCAAATAGGAGAAGGTAGAAGTTTTTTAGATTTAAATGAAATAATGAAAGCACTTGAAAACAAAGATATAAATTTACATTCTAAAATAATTGCTAGAGTAGAGGACTTTAAGGGCAACTTAAGTACAACTGAGACTACTGCTGGACGAATGATATTAGGAGATATCTTACCTCAAAATGAAAATATAAATTTTGATATGTTAAATAAAGTTTTAACAAAAAAAGAAGTAAGTAATATAATTGATACAGTTTATCGTTTTTGTGGACAAAAAGAGACTGTTTTATTTGCAGATAAAATTATGGGCATTGGTTTTAGGTACGCAGCTATGGCTGGAATATCTTTTGGAAAAGATGATTTAATTATACCAGAAGATAAAAATTCTTTACTTGAAAAAACTCAAACTAAAGTTCAGGAATATGAAAATCAATATCAAGATGGGCTAATAACTCAAGGAGAAAAATACAATAAAGTTGTTGATGCGTGGTCTGACTGTACAAATCAAGTTGCAAATAAAATGCTGGAAACAATATCAAATCCAGAAGATGATAAGCCTGTTAATTCTGTATATATGATGGCTCATTCTGGTGCTAGAGGATCGGCTGCACAACTTAAACAATTAGCAGGTATGAGAGGCTTGATGGCCAAACCTTCTGGAGAAATTATTGAAAATCCAATTAAATCTAACTTTAAAGAAGGTTTGTCAGTTTTAGAGTATTTTACTTCTACTCATGGTGCTCGAAAAGGATTAGCCGACACAGCATTAAAAACTGCTAGCTCAGGGTATTTGACTAGAAGACTCGTGGATGTAGCACAGGATGCCGTTATTAGAGAAAATGATTGCGGTACAACAAATGGTGTTATTGTTGAAGAAATAATTGAATCAGGAAATATTACCTCACCTTTATCTGATAGAATTCTTGGAAGATGTCCGGTTAACGATATAGTAGATTCAAATAATAATATAATAGTAAAAAGTGGAGAAATAATAGATGAAACACATATAGAAGATATTAATAAATTATCTCTCCGTTCCCTAAAAATCAGATCAGTTTTAACTTGTGAAACTAATAATGGAATTTGTGCAAAATGTTATGGACGTGATTTAGCTAGAGGAACTGCTGTTAATATAGGAGAGGCAGTAGGTATTATTGCAGCTCAATCTATCGGTGAACCTGGAACTCAGTTAACTATGAGAACATTTCATATTGGAGGAGCCGCAAGCGCCTCGGTTGAGCAATCTTCTGCATCCTCACCAATCGATGGTATGGTTAAATCTGATAATTTCAAATTTATAATTGATGAATCTGGAAATAAAATTTTACTTACTAGAAATGCTAAAATCAAAATTTGTTTAAATGATGAAGAAAAATTTTCTTTAAATATTCCTTTTGGATCAAGAATCTATTTTGAAGATGGTGAAAATGTAAAAGCTAATCAACTTTTAGCAGATTGGGATCCTTATACTTTACCAATAATTGCTGAAAAAGATGGAATAATAAAATATGTAGATTTAAAACAAGGAGTTTCCTTTAGAGATGCAGTAGATGATACCACAGGTATTTCTAGTAAGATTGTTATCGATTGGAGTCAAAATCCTAAATCTAAAAATTTTAAACCATCAATTAATATTGTAAAAACATTTGAAGATGAAATAGATCCAGAGGATAAAAGTGTTAATTCATATCCTATGTCTATAGATACTATATTAAGTGCAGAGGATGGCGCTGAAGTTAAGGCTGGGCAAGTTGTTGCCAGAATACCTAAAGAGTCATCTAAGACAAAAGATATTACAGGTGGTTTGCCAAGAGTAGCTGAATTATTTGAAGCAAGAAAACCAAAAGATCCTGCTATAATGAGTGAAATAGATGGTAAAATTTCATTTGGAAAAGATTTTAAAAATAAAAGAAGATTGATTATCAATAGTATAGATGATGAAGAAACATTTGAAATTTTAATCCCTAGATCAAAATATTTAAATGTTCAAGAAGGTGATTTTGTTAAAAGAGGAGATATATTAGTTGAAGGAACTCCTGTCCCTCATGATATCTTAAGAATTCTTGGTATAGAAGAATTAGCAAGATATTTAGTAAGAGAAGTACAATCGGTTTACAAACTTCAAGGTGTATATATAAATGACAAACACATAGAAACAATAGCAAGACAAATGCTTCAAAAAGCACTTATTAAAGATCCTGGAGACTCAAATCTTTTAGCTGGAGAACAAGTCCAAAAGAAAGATCTTTTAGAAACTAATTTACAATTAGAACAAGAAGGTAAAAATCCTGCAACTTATGATAATATTTTATTAGGTATTACTAAGGCTAGTTTGCAAACTAACTCATTTATATCTTCAGCGTCTTTTCAAGAGACAACTAAAGTTTTAACTGATGCTGCTACTCAAGGTAAAACAGATGTATTATATGGATTGAAAGAGAATGTTATTGTTGGAAGGTTGATTCCTGCAGGAACTGGAAGTATGACAAAATCTTATACTGAGGTTGCAAAAGAGAGAGATTTAGCAAAGTTGGCTGAAAGAAGAAAAAACCAGGAAAATATTGAAAATTTAGACCAATAATTGATTTTATTCTCTTGACTTATTAGTCCCTTATTAATAAATACTCGCTACTTTTTGTCAATGGTGGTGAAAAATTCATTTCAGACGCTTGACAGTAGGAGCATAGATATAATGCCAACAATAAATCAACTTGTTCGCAAGGGCAGAGAAGTAGTAAAAAAAAGAAACAAAGTTCCGGCTTTGGAATCCTGTCCTCAAAAGAGAGGTGTTTGCACTAGAGTTTATACTACTACTCCTAAAAAACCAAATTCTGCACTTAGAAAAGTAGCCAGAGTTAAACTTACGAATGGCCAAGAGGTCTCAGCTTATATTCCTGGAGAAGGTCATAATTTGCAAGAGCATTCAGTAGTTTTAATACGAGGTGGAAGAGTTAAAGATTTACCAGGTGTAAGATATCATATTTTAAGAGGTACCTTAGATACGCAAGGAGTTTCAGTTCGTAAACAAAGACGCTCATTGTATGGTGCAAAGAGACCTAAATAATCAACATGTCTAGAAGAAGAGCAGCTGAAAAAAGAACAATTTTACCTGATCACAAGTTTAAAGACCTTGTAATCGCAAAGTTTATGAATAGAATTATGCTAGATGGAAAAAAATCTATTTCAGAAAAAATTGTTTATGGTGCTTTTGATATTCTATCAAAAAAAATTGATAAAGAACCATTAAAGTTTTTTCATGAAGCCCTTGACAATGTAAAACCTAATTTAGAGGTAAAATCTAGAAGAGTTGGAGGGGCCACTTATCAAGTACCAATGGAAGTTAGGCCTAGAAGAGCACAGACTCTTGCTATGAAATGGATTGTTGACTGTGCAGTTAAAAGAAATGAAAAGACAATGCGTGAAAGAGTTGCGGGAGAGATTTTGGATGCTTACAACAACAAAGGTAATGCAGTAAAAAAAAGAGAAGAAACACATAAGATGGCAGAGGCTAATAGAGCATTCTCGCATTTTAGATGGTAAAATACTATGAATAGAGCTCATCCATTAGAAAAATATCGCAATATAGGAATTATGGCTCATATAGATGCTGGCAAAACAACAACAACTGAAAGAATATTATATTACACTGGAAAATCTCATAAAATTGGTGAAGTTCATGATGGTGCCGCAACAATGGATTGGATGGAGCAAGAACAAGAAAGAGGTATTACAATTACATCAGCGGCAACTACATGTTTTTGGAATGATCATAGAGTGAATATTATTGATACTCCTGGACATGTTGATTTCACTATTGAGGTAGAAAGATCTCTTAAAGTATTGGATGGTGCTGTAGCGGTTTTTGATGGAGTTGCAGGTGTGGAACCTCAATCAGAAACAGTTTGGAGACAAGCTGATAAATACAATGTCCCTAGGATGTGTTTTATTAATAAACTTGATAGAACTGGTGCTAATTTTTTTATGTGTGTTGATATGATCCCAGATCGTTTAGGTTCTTATCCATTAGTTTTACAATTACCGATAGGTATTGAAAGTAATCTTAAGGGTGTAGTAGATTTGGTTTCCAATAATGCAATAATATGGCAAGATGAGAGTCTGGGTGCAAAATTTGATATAGTAGAAATCCCAGATGATTTAAAAGAACAAGCTAAAGAGTATAGAGAAAAATTAATTGAAAAAGTAGTTGAAGAAGATGATACTATAATGGAAGCTTATCTTGATGGGAAAGAACCATCTATAGAAGAATTAAAAAAATGCATAAGAGCAGGAACTATTAAAGGAAATTTTGTACCAATACTAACTGGTTCAGCTTTTAAGAACAAGGGAGTACAACCACTTTTAGATGCAGTTATTGATTTTATGCCATCACCTAAAGATGTTGAAAGTGTAAAAGGAGTTGACGTTAAAGATGAGGCAACAGAGTTAACAAGAAAATGTGATGATGATGAACCTTTTAGTGCTTTAGCATTTAAAATAATGACGGATCCTTTTGTTGGTAGTTTGACTTTTGCTAGAATTTATTCAGGAACAGTTTCTACTAAAGATAGTGTGTTAAATTCAACAGGTGGTAAAAAAGAAAGTATTGGCAGAATGCTTTTAATGCATGCTAATAATAGAGAAGAGATTAAAGAAGCTGGGGCTGGCGACATAGTTGCTTTAGTTGGATTAAAAGATGTAACAACTGGAGAAACTTTATGTGATCCTAATAAGCCTATTATTTTGGAAAAAATGGATTTTCCAGATCCTGTAATAGAAGTTGCAGTAGAGCCTAAAACAAAAGTAGATCATGAAAAAATGGGACAAGCATTAGCAAGGTTAGCTCAAGAAGATCCAAGTTTTAGAGTAAATACTGATGAAGAAAGCGGTCAAACAATTATTAAAGGGATGGGTGAATTACATTTAGAAATTCTTGTAGATAGAATGAAAAGAGAGTTTAAAGTTGAGGCAAATGTTGGTGCTCCTCAGGTAGCTTATAGAGAGACAATTTCTAAGTCTTATGATGTTGATTATACTCACAAAAAACAATCAGGTGGAGCAGGGCAATTTGCAAGAGTAAAAATGATCTTTGAACCCGGAGAACCTGGTAGTGGATATGAATTTGTTAACAAAATAAAAGGTGGAAATATTCCTTCTGAATATATACCAGGTGTTCAAAAAGGTTTGTTAGCTCAACAGCAGTCAGGTGTTATGGCTGGCTTTCCTTGTATAGATTTTAAAGCAACATTATATGATGGTAATTATCATGATGTTGATTCAAGTGTACTAGCATTTGAAATTGCTTCAAGAGCTGCATTTAGAGAAGGTATGTCAAAAGCGGATCCTAAATTACTAGAGCCAATGATGAAAGTAGAAGTAGTAACTCCTGAAGAATATATGGGAGATGTTATTGGAGATTTAAATAGTAGAAGAGGTCAAGTTCAGGAAATGAATACTAGAGGAAATGCTAATGTTATAAATGCAATGGTACCTCTTGCTAATATGTTTGGATATGTAAATAATTTAAGATCTCTTTCTCAAGGTAGAGCTAGTTACTCAATGCAATTTGACCATTATGAACAAGTTCCAACAGCTGTAGCTGAAGAAGTAAAGGCAAAGTTAGCGTAATGGAATCACAAGATATTAGAATTAGATTAAGAGCTTATGATAATAAGCTTTTGGATACTAGTGCAACTGATATAATAAATACTGCTAAAAGAACAGGTGCTAAAGTTAGAGGGCCTATTCCTCTACCTACTAAAAAAGAAAAATTTACAGTTAATAAATCCCCACATGTTGACAAAAAAAGTCGTGACCAGTTTGAAATAAGAACTCATAATAGATTGCTGGATATAATTGATCCAACTCCACAAACAGTAGATGCTTTGATGAAACTAGATTTATCAGCAGGCGTTGAAGTAGATATAAAGATATAACATGAGAACAGGATTGATAGGAGTTAAAGTTGGTAATAGTTCTTTTTATAGTGAAGATGGTATCGTCACACCAATAACTCTTGTAAAGGTTGAAGAATGTATAGTTTCAGCTATAAAAACAAAAGACAAAGATGGATATTTTGCTGTTCAGTTAGTTAGTATTGATAAGGAATCAAAAGATAGAAGAATCAATAAAGCTCAAAAAAAATTATTTTCTAAAATAAATATTACTCCAAAAAAAGTTGTTAAAGAATTTAGAGTCATAGAAGAAAACTTGCTAGAATTAGGTTCTTCTATAAAAGCAGATCATTTTGAAAAAAATCAAAAGATTGACGTTACAAGTATATCTATTGGTAAAGGTTTTGCTGGACCTATGAAAAGACATAATTTTGGAGGACTTAGAGCCTCACATGGTGTTTCAGTATCTCACAGATCTCATGGATCAACAGGAAATTGTCAAGATCCTGGAAGAGTATTCAAAGGAAAAAAAATGGCAGGCCATATGGGTAATAAACGTGTTACGAAGCAAAATCTAAAAATAGTAGATGTGGATTTAAATAATAACTTATTAGCTATTAAAGGATCTATTCCAGGAAAAAAAAATACTACTGTATTCATCAAAGATGCAATTAAAGGAAAAAATTAATGAAAAAACAAGTAGTAGATTTATCAAATAAAAATATTTCAGAAATTGATATTCCTGAGTCTATATTTGGAATAAAGGTATTTCCTGATTTAATTCATCAATATATTCGTTATCAAAATGCAAAATCTAGACAAGGTAGTCATAAGACAAAAACTAGATCAGAAATTAAAGGAAAAGCAAAAAAACCTTTTGCTCAAAAAGGAACAGGCAATGCTCGTCAAGGAAGTTCCAAACCTCCTCATTATAGGGGTGGTGCTACTTCAATGGGGCCCCAAAATAGAGATCATTCTTTTTCACTTAATAAAAAAGAAAAAACTTTAGCTTTAAAATGTGCTTTATCTAATAAATCAAAAAATGAAGAAATTATTTTTTTAGATTCTTTAGAAATAGCCGATCATAAAACTAAAAAACTTTTTAATAATTTAAAAAAATTTAATTTTAATTCTGCTTTGTTTATTCACAGCGAGAAAAGTAATAATGAAAATTTTAAAAAAGCTTCTTCTAATATCCCTAAATTAGCAATGCTATCTGAAAAAGGCTTAAACGTTAGAGATCTAATGACTTTTGATAAAATTTTTATAGAAAAAACAGCAGTAGAACACATAACAAAAAGATTAACATGAAAAAAAACAATAAACAAATTAGTGATGAAAGAGCTTTAAGTATTATACTTAAACCCCTGACTACTGAAAAATCTACTAATTTAAATCAATATAATCAATACTCGTTTTTAGTAAGCAAAGATTCTAATGTTGGAGAGATAAAAAATTCAATTGAAAAAATTTTTAAAGTTAAAGTTCTAAAAGTTAATACTTTAATTTTGAGAGGTAAATTAAAAAGCTTTAAGGGAAGTTTGGGATATAGGAAAGATCAAAAAAAAGCTATTATAACTTTAGCTGATGGTAACACAATAGACTCATCATTGGAGATTAAATGACTTTAAAAATCTTAAAACCAACTACTCCTGGACAAAGAGGTACTGTACTTGTTTCTAAAAGTCATTTGTGGAAAGGAGAGCCACATAAATCTTTGTTGAAACCTAAAAAATCTTCAGGAGGAAGGAATAATCAAGGGCGCATTACTTCTCGAAGAATGGGTGGAGGAGTTAAAAGAAAATATAGATCAATAGATTTTAAAAGAAATAAATTTGATATGGCAGCAGAAGTAGTTCGTATAGAGTATGATCCAAATAGATCAGCTTTTATAAGTTTAATAAAATATCAAGATGGAGAATTTAGATATATTTTATCTCCTCAAAATATTAAAATTGGAGATGAATTAATTTCTGGGCAAAATGTAGAAATAAAAGAAGGTAATTGTTTACCTTTAAAAAATATACCAGTTGGAACAAGTGTTCATAATATTGAGTTAAAGCCAGGAGCTGGAGGACAATTATCTAGATCAGCAGGTTCTTCAGTTCAAATTGTATCTAAAGAAGACTTGTATGTTCAGCTTAAACTCGTATCTGGAGAAATTAGGTTAATAAATAAAAATTGTTTAGCTACAGTGGGATCAGTTTCAAATCCAGATAATAAAAACAAAAAATTAGGAAAAGCTGGAAGAAATAGATATTTAGGACGTAGACCAAAAGTAAGAGGTGTTGTTATGAATCCAGTTGATCATCCTCATGGTGGAGGAGAAGGTAGAACTTCTGGAGGGAGACATCCTGTTACTCCGTGGGGCCAACCAACTAAAGGAAAAAAAACAAGAACTAATAAAAAGACCAGTGTCTTTATTCTAAAAAGAAGGAAAAAATAATGGCAAGATCAGTTTGGAAAGGACCTTTTGTTGATATGACTCTTTTAAAAAAAGCTGAAAAAGTTTCTGGGTCAGGCAGAAAAGAAGTAATTAAAACTTGGTCAAGAAGATCAACAATATTACCTCAATTTGTTGGATTAACTTTTGGAGTTTATAATGGGCAGAAATTTATACCTGTTTCGGTTTCTGAAAATATGGTTGGACATAAATTTGGAGAATTTTCACCTACTAGAACTTTTAAAGGACATACAGCGGCAGATAAAAAGGCAGGTAGTTAAAAATGGATAACAAGTTAACAGCATTTGCAAAAGATAACACTATTAGAGTAAGCAGCTTAAAGCTTGCGAATATAGCTCGTTCAATTGTTAATTTAAAAGCTTCAAAAGCTATCAATCAACTAAAATTTTCTCAGAAAAGAATTTCAAACACTGTATTAAAAGTTTTAAATGCAGCAATCGCTAATGCTGAAAACAATAAACAATTAGATATAGATAATTTATTTATCAAAGAAGCATATGTTGGAAAAAGTCTAACAATGAAACGATTTAGACCTCGTGCAAAAGGAAGAGCAACATCAATAAATAAACCTTTTAGCAAATTGACTATAGTGGTTGAAGAAAAAAACATGAAAGAAAAAGAAAAAGAAAGCAAATAACTATGGGACAAAAAGTAAATCCAAATGGAATAAGATTAGGAATAAATAAAACTTGGTCTTCAAGATGGTTTTCAAAGTCAAGTTATTCAAAACTATTGCATGAAGATTTAGAAATTAAAAATTATGTTCAAGAAAAGCTTAAATCAGCTAGCATATCTAAAATAACAATTGAAAGAGCTGCAAAAAAACTAAGACTAACTATTTTTAGTTCAAAGCCTGGTATAATAATTGGAAAAAAGGGTGCCGACATTGAAAGTTTAAAGAATATGTTAACTAAAATGTCTAAATTGGAAGTTTTTTTAGACATTAAAGAGGTTAGAAAACCAGAAGTAGATGCGCAACTTGTAGCTGATAATATTGCTTCTCAACTAGAAAAAAGAATTTCTTTTCGAAGAGCTATGAAAAAAGCTGTTCAATCTTCAATGAGACTAGGCGCAAAAGGAGTTAAAGTAGTTTGCAGTGGAAGACTTGGAGGAGCAGAAATTGCTAGAACAGAAAAATATGCTGAAGGAAGCGTTCCTTTGCATACACTTAGAAGTGATATAGATTATGCTACTTCTGAAGCTGAAACTACCTATGGTATTTGTGGAATTAAAGTTTGGATTAATAAAGGTGAAATATTAAACAAAGATCCTTATGGAAGCGAAAAAAAACAAGTTGAACAAGGAGGTATCAGATAATGAACATGTTATCTCCAAAAAAGACAAAGTTTAGAAAACAATTTAAAGGTCGTATACATGGTTCAGCCAAAGGTAATTTTGAACTAAATTATGGTAGTTATGGATTAAAAGCCTTAGAACCTGAAAGAGTTACATCTAGACAAATCGAGTCTGCACGTAAGGCTATAACAAGATATTTAAAAAGAGCGGGTAGGATGTGGATAAGAATTTTTCCTGATGTGCCTGTTTCAAAAAAACCTGCCGAAATAAGAATGGGAAAAGGAAAAGGCTCTACTGAATATTGGGCATGTCGCGTTAAGCCTGGCAGAATTATGTTTGAAGTTGATGGAGTTCCAATTAATGATGCTAAAAAAGCAATGTCTTTAGCGGCAGCTAAATTACCAATTAAGTGTAAATTTGTAGAAAGGAATATTTAATGAACGCAACTAATAAAAATACAGATATTAAAAAAATAAAGTCTGAAATTAGTACATTAAAGAAGTCTATTTTAAATTTCAAATTTCAAAAATCAACTGGTCAATTAGAAAAAACTTCAGAAATAAGAAAAAGTAAAAAAAAATTAGCTCGTTTAAAAACTGAAATTAATAAATCTATAGGAGAATCAAATGCCTAAAAGATTACTTTCTGGAGTTATTGTTGCTGCCCATAGTAAAACTATTGTTGTGGAAGTTACTAGAAGAGTTAGGCATAAACTTTATAAAAAAATTATTAAAAGAACAAAAAAATATCATGCTCATGATGATAATAGTCAACATAAAATTGGAGAAAAAGTAACTATTCAAGAATCTAAGCCTATTTCAAAGATTAAAAAATGGATAATTTATGATTCTAAATTGGAGGAAGGTAAATAAATGATTCAAATGCAATCTCATTTGTTTGTAGCTGATAATTCTGGAGCTAGAAAGATTCAATGTATAAAAGTTTTAGGTGGATCTAAAAGAAGATTTGCTTCTATTGGAGATATTGTTGTTGTATCAATAAAAGATGCAATTCCTCGTGGAAAAGTAAAAAAAGGTGAAGTTTTTAAAGCTGTAATAGTCAGAACAAAGAAAGATTTTGGTAGACCTGATGGTACAAGTATTAGATTTGATAAAAATGCTGCTGTTTTACTTGATAAGCAAGAAGAACCGATTGCTACTAGAATATTTGGTCCAGTAACTAGAGAATTAAGAACAAAAAAATTTATGAAAATAATTAGTTTGGCTCCTGAGGTATTATAATGCGTAGTAAAATAAAATTAAAAAAGGGTGATGAAGTAATAGTGTTGGTAGGCAAAGATAAGGGAAAAACTGGAAAAATTACTTTGATTCAACCTTTTGTAAACAAGGCAATAGTTTCTGGTATAAACAAAGTAAAAAAACATCAAAAGCCTGATAACAATCAAGCAGGAGGCATTATTGAAAAAGAAATGCCAATTCAAATTTCCAATTTATCTTTTTATGATCCTGTATCAAAAAAAGGCGTTAAACTTGGATATGAAATCAAAAATAAAAATGAGAAAATACGAATAATTCGCAACACTGGGAAAGAAGTAAAATAATGTCACGTTTATCTGAGGAATTTAAAAATAATATTAAGAAAAAAATGATGGAAAAATTTAATTATAAAAATTTTTATTCAATTCCTAAAATTACGAAAATAGTTTTAAATATGGGTATTGGAGATGCTAAAGATGATCCAAAGTTACTTGATAAAGCACAAGAAGAATTATCATTAATTTCTGGACAAAAAGCTATAAAAACTAGAGCAAAAAAAGCAATTGCAGCATTTAAAATCAGAGAAGGAATGGCTTTAGGAGTTTCGGTAACTTTAAGAAACAAAATTATGTATGAATTTCTTGATAGATTAATTAATATTGCAATTCCTCGAATAAGAGACTTTAGAGGATTAAATTCTAAAAGCTTTGATGGAAATGGAAATTATACTCTTGGAATTAAAGAACAAATAATATTTCCAGAAATAAATTATGACAAAATTGATAAAGTGAGAGGTTTGGATGTAACTATCTGTACATCTGCATCAAGTAATGAAGAAGCAATAGAGCTTTTAAAATATTTTAACATGCCGTTTCCGGCAGAAACAAAAAATTAGGAACAATATGGCTAAGCAAAGTTCAATTCAAAAAAATATGAATAGGGAAAAAATTGTTAATAAATTCAAATCACGTCGTAATTCTTTAAAAAGAATGGTTATGAAAAAAGATTTAAGCATGGAAGATAGATTCAAGATACAATCAAAATTAAATGATCTTCCAAGAGATAGTTCAAATATAAGAGTGCGTAATCGATGCAAAATTACTGGAAGAACTAGAGGTGTATATAGAAAATTTAGACTTTCTAGAATCAAAATAAGAGAACTAACAATGTCTGGTTCATTACCAGGTGTTGTTAAGTCAAGTTGGTAAGGAGATAAGTATGGCTTTTAATGATTCATTATCAGATATGTTGGCAAGAATAAAAAATGCTCATAAAGCTAATAAAGCTTTTACTTCATGCTATAAATCTAAATTAAATATGAATGTACTTTCAGTTTTAAAAGATGAAGGTTATATCCGTGATTTTCAGAATGTTGAATTGAGAAAAGGTATAAACAATATAAAAATTGATTTGAAATATTATAATGGGACCCCAGTTATTAAAAAGATTAAAAGAATTTCTAAACCTGGTATTCGTGTATATTCTAAGATAAACGACTTACAAAAATCTTATGGAGGGTTAGGTATATCTATTCTATCTACACCTAAAGGTGTGATGTCTGATCAAAAAGCTCGAGATAACAATGTTGGCGGTGAAATTTTATGTGAGGTATTTTAATCTATGTCAAGAATAGCAAAAAACAGCATTACAATTCCTAAAGAAACTACCTGCAACTTTGATAATAGTATTTTAGTTGCAAAAGGAAAAATGGGAGAATTGTCAATAAATATTAATCCACTTTTTAAAGTTGATTTAAGTGAAGATAAAATTTCTGTATTACCCAAGAATGAAAAAGATAAAAAAAATCCTATTTGGGGAACAACTAGAGCTCACATAGCCAACCTTATTCAAGGTGTAAGTAAAGGATTTTCTAAAACTTTAGAAATGAACGGTACTGGATATCGAGCAACAATGTCTGGCACAAAGTTAAAGCTTCAATTGGGATATAGTCATGATATTGACTATGAAATTCCAAAAGAAATAAAAGTTGAAGTTAGTAAACAAAATACTATAAAATTATCTGGTTCAAACAAAGAAAAATTAGGAGCAGTTGCTGCAAATATTAGATCATTTAGAAAACCTGAGCCATTTAAAGGAAAAGGAATAAAATATGATAATGAATTCATTTTTAGAAAAGAAGGTAAAAAGAAATAGTTATGGTTAATAGCGTAAGACAGAAAAGAACTAGATATAAACTAAAAAAAGTTACTAATAGAAAAAGGTTAACGGTTTTTAGGTCAAATAATCATATTTACGCTCAAATTATTAATGATGATAAAGGTATAACTTTAGCCAGCGCATCATCTATAGAAAAAATTTTTAGAGAAAACAAACACTCAAAAAAAGAATTAGCAGAGAAAATTGGTATTGAAATTGCTAAAAGATCAATAAATAATGGAATCAAAGAAGTTGCTTTTGATAAAGGTAAATATAAATTTCATGGTTTAATAAAAATTTTAGCAGAAGCAGCTAGGGGAGCTGGTTTAAACTTTTAGAGGAAATATGTTTGATAGTGAAAATAAAGAATTTAGTGAACATTTAGTAACAATTAATAGAGTTGCTAAAGTTGTTAAAGGAGGAAGGCGTTTTGGATTTGCTGCAATAATGATCGTAGGAAATAACAAAGGTAAGGTAGGTTATGGAACAGGAAAAGCAAAAGAAGTTCCTGAAGCGGTAAGAAAAGCAACAGAAAATGCTAAAACAAGAATGATAAAAGTACCCCTAAAAGATAATAGAACTCTTCATCATGATATAGTTGGAAGATTTGGAGCTGGAAAAGTTATTCTTAGATCTGCAGCTCCTGGAACAGGCATAATTGCAGGAGGTCCAATGAGAGCACTATTTGAATCATTAGGCATAAAAGATGTAGTTGCTAAATCAACTGGCAGTTCAAATCCTCATAATATGATTAAAGCAACATTTGATGCTTTTAAAAAATCTGAATCTCCAAAAAGTGTAGCAGCAAAAAGAACAATAAAAATATCTAAAGTTAATCCTAAAAATACGGCATCATAATATGAAGATTAATGAACTTAAATCTAATTTAACATCTAATAAAAAACGTAAAAGAGTTGGAAGAGGTTCTGGTTCTGGTACAGGAAAAACATCTGGAAGAGGCGTTAAAGGGCAAAAATCTAGATCTGGAGTTTCTATTAATGGCTTTGAAGGAGGGCAAAATCCTTTATATATGAGATTACCAAAAAGAGGATTTAATAATCCGTTCCAAAAAAAAATACAATCAATTAATTTTCATCATATTGATCTTATTCTTAAAAAATATAAAATTAAACCTGATGAAATTAAAGAATCAGTTTTATTTGAAAAGAAAATTTTTAATAAATCAAAAGGTTTACTTAAGCTTTTGGATGTTGGAGAGTTAAAATCTTCAATTAATATAGAAGTTTCATATGCTTCAAAAAATGCAATAGCTAAAGTAGAAAAAAATGGAGGAAAGGTAAATCTTATAAAGGTTTAAAAAAGGTATATGGCTACTGCTGCAGAAAAGATGGCAAATAACTTAAACTTTGGAGCTATAGGTAAGGCTACAGAACTTAGAAATAGACTTTTATTTACTCTTGGAGCATTAGTAGTTTTTCGTTTGGGAACATTTTTACCAATACCTGGTATTAATCCAATAGCATTACAACAGTTTTTTGAACAACAATCATCGGGAATACTTGGAATTTTTGATACATTCTCTGGTGGCGCGTTAGGAAGAATGGGAATTTTTGCTTTAGGGGTTATGCCTTATATTTCTGCTTCTATTATAATGACTTTAATGCAATCAAGCATACCTCATTTAAAGACTTTAAGAGAGCAAGGCTCAAAGGGAAGAAGAAAAATTATTCAGTACTCAAGATATTTAACTGTTATTATTGCTGCTTTGCAAGGTTATGGAGTTTCTATAGGTTTAGAATCGATGCAAACTGCTTATGGCAATATTGTCATTGAACCTGGTTTATTTTTTAAAGTCACAACTATCATTACTTTGGTTGGGGGAACTGTTTTTTTGATGTGGCTTGGTGAACAAATTTCTTCACGTGGAGTTGGAAATGGTATTTCTTTAATTATAACAGCAGGAATTGTAGCAAATCTTCCTCAAGCTTTAGTTAGTACTTTGCAATTAGGTAGAACTGGGGAATTAAGTATGGCTTTTATTTTAGCTATTTTAATTTTAGTATTAGCATTAATAATTTTTATAGTTTTTGTAGAAAAAGCTCAAAGAAGACTATTAGTTCAATATCCCAAAAGACAAGTGGGTAACAAGGTTTATGGAGGTCAAAGCTCACACTTACCTTTAAAAATAAATACAGCTGGTGTTATCCCAGTTATTTTTGCTTCTTCTATTTTACTTTTACCAAATACGATGTCAGGTTTTGGAGCAGGTTCATCCAGTGAGATTTTTTTAATTATTTCAAGTTATCTTGGTAGAGGTCAGCCACTTTATCTTGCTATTTTTGCTTTTATGATAATTTTCTTTGCTTTTTTTTATACTGGAATAGTATTTAATCCTGATGAACAAGCAGAAAATTTAAGAAAATATGGAGGCTTTATTCCAGGTATTAGACCTGGGGAAAATACTTCAGTACATATAGATTATGTTTTAACTAGATTAACAACAGTAGGATCAATTTATTTAACATTAGTGGCACTTCTTCCAGAATTTTTGATTTCTAAAACTTCCATTCCTTTTTATTTAGGAGGAACAAGTCTTTTAATCGTTGTGGTTGTTATGATTGACTTTATCACTCAAGTTCAATCACATTTGTTTCAACATCAGTATGAAGGATTATTGAAAAAAACAAAGTTAAGAGGTCGAAGATAGAATAATGATTTTTTTATTCTTTGGCCCTCCAGGAGCGGGAAAAGGTACTCAAGCATCAATACTATCAAATCAATATAATATACCTCATGTATCCACTGGTGAAATTTTAAGAAATAATTTACTTGGAGCTAGCTCTCAATCAAAAAAAATAAGAAAAATAATAGAAAAAGGAGATTTAGTTTCGGACGAAATATTAAATGAAATAATTAAGCAAAAATTGGATTCATCTGAATGTAAAAATGGATACATATTAGATGGTTATCCTAGAACTTTGAGTCAAAATGATTGGTTTCAAAATTATTTAAATTTTTCAAAATTAGAAATAACAAAAATTTTTGATATAAATTTAGATAAAGATGTTATTGTTAAAAGAATTAAAAATCGAGCAATATTAGAAAATAGAAATGATGATACTGAAGACGTAATTAAGAATCGTGTAAATAAATATATTGAAGAAACTAAACCTCTTTCAAAATATTATCTTAAGAAAAATCCTAAAAATTACCATTTGATTAATGGTAATCAAGAAATTGAAATGATAAAGAACGATATTTTAAAAATTGTTAAAAAATGAGGTTTTTCGTCAAAAAATTGATATTTCTTGGCTTGACTTTTGTGCTAATTATCATGTATTCACCCTCATTCATTAAAATTATTAAATAAAGGCAGTTTCATAGGATGGCTCGTATATCAGGTGTAAATATTCCAACGAATAAAAGGATACGTGTTGCATTAACATACATATTCGGAATAGGACCTAAAATGGCTAACGATATATGCAGTGAAGCTTCAGTGGACATGACTATGAGAGTTAGTCAACTCAAAGATGAAGAAATAAATAAAATTAGAGAAATAATAGATGCCAAACATTCTGTGGAGGGGGACCTTAGACGTAAGGTTTCTATGGATATTAAGCGTTTAACTGATCTTGGGTGTTATAGAGGCTTAAGACATAGAAAAAAGTTACCAGTAAGAGGGCAAAGAACTCACACTAATGCCAGAACTAGAAAAGGTAAAGCAGTAGCTATAGCTGGTAAGAAAAAAGTTATCAAAGGTTAGTTTATGAATGAAAAGAAAAAAACAAAAACTAAAACAAAAGCAAAAAGAAAAGTTACAAATGGTATAGCTCATGTTGTTTCATCTTTTAATAATACTATCATTTCTATTTCAGATGAGAATGGCAACGTATTAGCCTGGTCATCTGCAGGTCATAAAGGTTTTAAAGGTTCTCGTAAATCTACTCCATTTGCAGCACAAATTGCTGCAGAAGATGTAGGCAATAAGGCAAAAGAATATGGACTTAAAACATTAAAAGTTGAAGTTTCTGGACCAGGATCAGGAAGAGAATCTGCGTTGCGATCTCTTCAGTCAGTTGGTTACATAATAACATCAATTAAAGATGTAACCCCTATACCTCATAATGGTTGCAGACCAAGAAAACGAAGAAGAGTTTAACTATAAAATAAGGAGCATTAAGTGTTACAAAAAAATTGGATGGATTTAATTAAACCAAGTAAAATGGATGTTAATGTTCAAGAAAATGATGGAAAACGTGGCGTTTTGATTGCAGAACCTCTTGAAAGAGGTTTTGGTTTAACTCTTGGAAATTCCTTAAGAAGAATCTTACTTTCATCTCTTCAGGGAGCTGCAATTACTTCAGTAAAACTTAAAGGTGTTGTGCATGAATTTTCAACAATTCCTGGTGTAAAAGAAGATTTGACAGATATATTGCTTAATTTAAAAGCAGTTTGTCTAAAGGTTCATTCTCCTGGATTAAAAAAAATGTATATAAGAACAAAAGGCCCTGGCGAAATTAGAGCAGGTAATTTTGAAACTGATTCTGAAACAGAAATCATGAATCCAGATCAAATTATTATGACTCTTGATAGCAATGCTGATATTGAATTAGAGGCTAATATTGATACTGGGAAAGGATATCTTTCAGCTGAAGTAGCTGAAGATGATGAAAAAATTATTGGAGAAATTAAACTTGATGCAATGTTTAGCCCTGTAAAAAGAGCGTCTTACAAGGTGGAAAATAGTCGAGTGGGACAAGTTACTGATTATGATAAATTAATTTTAGATGTGGAAACAAACGGAGCAGTTTCTCCTGATGATGCAATTGCACTTGCAGCAAGGATTTTACAAGATCAACTTCAACCGTTTATTAATTTTGATGAACCTGAAGTTCAAATGGAAACCTCTTCTCATGAAAAGTTATCCTTTAACCCTAATTTGTTGAAAAAAGTTGAAGAGCTAGAACTATCTGTTCGTTCTGCTAATTGTCTTAAAAATGATAATATAATTTATATTGGTGATTTGGTTCAAAAGACAGAATCAGAAATGTTGAGAACTCCTAATTTTGGAAGAAAATCTTTAAACGAAATTAAGGAAGTTCTTCAGCATATGGAGCTTGGTTTAGGTATTTCAGTTCCTGACTGGCCGCCTGAAAATATAGAAGAATTAGCAAAAAAATTTGAAGATCCATTCAATAAATAATTATGAAACACAATATAACTTATAGAAAATTAAATAGAACCACATCTCATAGAAAAGCATTGTTGATGAATTTATCTAATTCGCTCATTAAACATGAGCAAATAACAACTACATTATCTAAAGCGAAAGAATTACGACCTTTTGTTGAAAAAATTATTACTTTAGGAAAAAAAGGTGATCTAGTATCAAGAAGAAAGACTATTTCTATATTACAAGATCAAAAGAATACTAAAAAAATTTTTGATGTTATTTCTGAAAGATATAAAGAGAGGTCTGGAGGTTATACACGTATAATAAAAATCGGTAATCGTTTTGGAGATAATGCTCCAACAGCAATAATAGAGCTAGTTGACAGAGATGAAAATGCCAAGGGTCTTGATAGTGGACCTGTACCTGAAAAAAAACCTTCTGAAGAAGAAGAAGAAGTTAAATAAAAAATAAGTTTGTATAACTTGGTTTTAGTTGCATGTGGAGGAGCAATAGGAGCAACTCTAAGATATTTAAGTACAAATATTTTTAAATTTATTTCTCCAAATTTTCCACTATCTACATTATTTGTAAATATTGCAGGTTCTTTTTTTATTGGACTATTAATGAGTTTTTTACATAATAATGAAACCTCTCAAAATTTTATAAAATATTTTATTGTTATTGGATTACTAGGTTCTTTTACTACATTCTCTGCTTTTTCTTATGAAATAATTGAATTATTTAATAATAAAAGAATTATTTTACCAACTTTATATATTTGTATTTCTGTTTCAACATGTATATTTTTTTGCTTTATAGGATACAATATAAATAAAATTTAGTTTTGAAAAAATTTCATATTAAATCTTCTGATTACCAAAATTTACGATTAGACAAATGGCTCAAGAGAAATTTTTCTACTTTGAAACAAAGTTTTATTGAAAAAAATATACGAAAAGGAAATATAAAGATCAATACAAAAAAGACATCTTCAAATTATAGATTAAAATTAAATGACATTATTGAGATTTTTAATTACTCAATTGATTCTTATAAAAACATTAATAAATCTGTATATAAAAAAGAAATACCTTCTAAATATAAAAAAATTTTTATGTCATCAATATTATTTGAAAATTCTGATTTTATTATATTAGATAAGTGGGCCGGTATTGCTACTCAAGGGGGAAGTAAAATCAATATATCAATTGATGATATTATTAAAGATATATCATCAAAATATAATTTAGTTCATAGATTAGATAGAGAAACTTCAGGTTTATTAATAATAGCAAAAAATCTTAAAACAACTAAAATTTTTGGAAAACTTTTTAAGCAACAATTAATATCAAAAATATATTTTGCAATTTGCCAAGGTACCCCAAAAAATAAAGAATCTGAAGTAGAGCTTCTTATTGAGAATAAAAAAGATTTAAGAAAAAGTTCAAATTCTTTAACTAAGTATAAAGTTTGTCAAACTAATAAAAATTGTAGTACTTTATTATTTGCACCAAGTACAGGCAAGACTCATCAAATCAGACTTGTGGCAAAACACTTAGGAACACCTATCATAGGAGATACAAAATATAATAAAATGATTAAAAATAATACTGAGACCTTAAAATTAAATGCTTGTTTATTAAAGTTTGAAGTAAATAGTCAACATTATGAATTTTCTACCAATTTACCAGATCATTTTAAAAAATTTATGCAAAAAAATAACTTAAAGATAATTGAAAAAAAAAATATCAATTTTAAATTATAAATTTCGAAGTTCTTTTAAAAAAAGTTTTAGATAAAGTTCATCAAATTCTTTTGTATTAATATTAATTTTTAGATCTTCTAATGAAATAGTTGAAAACTCTTTTAATCCACAAGCATCAATCTTATCAAAATTTTTTAAATTAGGATTTATATTAAAACTTAATCCATGGTAAGTAGTCCATTTTTTTAATCGCAATCCAATAGCACCAATTTTTCTTTCTTTTTTTAATTTGTTTTCATTAAATTTTGTAACCCATATTCCTATTTTTTCAGGGTAACTTTTTGCTTCTATGTTATAATTCTTTAATAAATTAATTGTAGAATTTTCAATTATACTAACAAATTTTCTTATATCTTTTTTTCTTTTTTTTAAATCAACTAAAAAATATACAATTCTTTGCCCAGGCCCATGATATGTTATTTTGCCTCCTCGATTTGTTTTAATTACTGGATAAGTAATTTTTTCTCGAATCTCTTTTTCACTGCCACTTGTCCCAATAGTATAAATATGATCATGATATAAAAACCAAATTAATTCTTTTTTATTATTTAAGTTGATATCAACAACTCTTTTTTCCATAATTCTAAGAGATTCTTTGTAATCTACTAGGTCGTTTGAAATTTTTATTTCTATATTATTTATATTTTTCATTTTTGCTTTATTGATACTTATTATCCTATCTGTTAATTAAAGGCCATAAATTCTGCGGCCGTGGCGGAACTGGTATACGCGCAACGTTGAGGTCGTTGTGGGATTAATCCCGTGGAAGTTCAACTCTTCTCGGCCGCACCAAGGTGGTAATGATGAGTAACAATAATATTAAAGAAAAAACCACATTAGAATATAATTTAACTCAAATTAATGAATTTATAGATAATTCAAATATTAATAAATTAGATAGCTTTGTTAAAAATTTACATAATGCTGATATTGCTGAAATCATTCAAAATTTTGATGATGAGTCTAGATTAAAATTTATTTTAAAAGTTAAAAACTACTTTGACCCAGAAATATTAACTTATTTAAATGAAAGTATAAGAGATGAAATAATTGAGCAGTTAGATATAAAACAATTAGCCTCAAATGCTAGCACATTAGATGTAGATGATGCAGTAGATGTCGTAGAAGATTTAGAAGAGTCTGATAAAGAAGTTTTTTTAGATAATATTTCAGAATCTGAAAGAGAGTTAATTAAGGAGGGACTTAACTATCCAGAAGATAGTGCTGGCAGGCTTATGCAAAGAGAGTTTGTTTCTATAGATTTAGATTGGAACGTAGGAGATGCTATAGATTTTTTAAGAAAAAATAAAGATGATCTTCCAGAAGATTTTTATGAAATATACTTACTAAATAAAAGTAAAAAAATTTCCGGAATAGTTCCTCTTGGTAGGTTAATGGGATCTAAAAGATCAACTCCTTTGGAAGCAATAAAAAATAAAATAACAAGAACTATTAATGTTCTAACAGATCAAGAAGAGGTAGCTTTTCAATTTAATAAATACGCTATGGTAAGCGCTCCAGTTATAAATAATAATGAAGAAGTTATAGGATCAATTACAGTTGATGATGTTGTTGATGTTATTGAAGAAGAAAGAGAGGAGGATATATTAAAGTTAGGTGGAGTAGGGCAAGCTGATATTTATGATGCAGTAATCGATACAACAAAATCAAGGTTTTCATGGCTATTAGTAAATTTGCTTACTGCTGTAATAGCTTCTATCGTGATAGGTTTTTTCCAAGCTTCAATAGAAAAAGTAGTTGCACTAGCTGTATTAATGCCAATTGTTGCTTCTATGGGTGGGAACGCAGGCACCCAAACTCTCACAGTTTCTGTTAGAGCCTTAGCAATGAAAGAGCTAACAACTTCAAATGCATTTAAAATTATTGCTAAAGAAACTTTAGTTGGAGGAATTAACGGAATAATTTTTGCAATAATTATTGGTTTGCTTTCTTCTTATTGGTTTGAAGATTATTTATTGGGAATTGTTATTGCTATGGCTATGATAATAAACTTATTAATAGCAGGTATGGCTGGAATACTGATACCTATAACATTAAATAAATTTAAAGTTGATCCAGCTCTGGCTTCAGGAGTCATTTTGACTACTATAACAGATGTTTTTGGATTTCTTTCTTTTTTAGGTTTGGCTTCAATTCTTTTGTTATAATAATTTTTTTAAGTGATACTTGAAGCTCAAAAAAATTTAGTTTATGATATATTTAAACCATGCAAAATTTATTAATTAATAATGTAGTTTTTTTAAATAGATTTGATTCTATTTTAAAAAATCTTTTAATTATATTTATAGGCTCTATTCTCTATGCTTTATCTGCTAGAATAGCAATACCAATTCCCCCAGTACCAGTTACATTACAGACCCTTGTTCTTTTAACTTTCTCAATGGCTGTGGGTTCTAGATTAGCTTTTCTAACTTTTGCACTTTATATTTTTGAAGGAATTATAGGTATACCTGTTTTTGCAAAACCACCATTTAGTGGTTTTTATTATTTATTAGGTCCTTCTGGAGGTTATTTATTGGGAATGCTGATAGCAAGCTATTTTGTAGGTTATTTAGCTGAAAAAAATTATGATAAAAATTTTATTAAATCTTTAATTACAATTTTTATTGGCACAATAATCATTTTTATTCCTGGTTTAATTTGGTTGGGTTTTTGGTTTGATCAGTATCACCCTGAATTATCACAACAACTTAACTTAGGCGAAGGTTATAAATATGCTTTTAAATATGGTCTTTTTGTTTTTAAGTTTACTGAACCAGTTAAAATTGCATTAGCTGCATGCATTACTCCACTAATTTGGCATTTTGTTAAGAAAAAATAATAAAATTTGTGAAAATAGGAATTGATTTAGGTGGAACAAAAACTGAAGGAATTTTAATAGATAGTTCAGGGAGAGAATTAACTCGTAAAAGAATCAATACTGAGAAAAACTATCAAGGAACTATGCATGGTATAGTTTCTTTGATTAAAGAATTTGAAAATGATTTTGGAGATGTCGAATCTATTGGAGTAGGAATGCCAGGATGTGTATCTCATGACTCAAGTTTGGTAAAAAATGCAAATTCAGTATGGTTAAATGGAAAACCATTAAAGATAGATTTGGAAAATACCCTTAAAAGAAAAGTAATTCTTGAAAATGATGCAAATTGTTTTGCTTTATCTGAAGCCGTAGATGGAGCGGGCAAAGGAAAAAGTGTAGTTTTTGGAGTTATTATAGGTACTGGTACAGGAGGTGGTATTGTAATTAATCAAAAAGTTATTCAAGGTAGAAACAATATTGCTGGTGAATGGGGGCATATAACTTTACCCAATAGAACTGAAGAAGAAAAGAAATTTAATAAAAAATGTTATTGTGGAAGAGATGGATGTATAGAAACTTATCTATCTGGTCCTGGTTTTTCTAATTGTTATAATCTTAGAAATGGAACAAATTTAAATTCTCATGATATTATTAAAGATTATCCAAATAATGCAAAATCAAAATTTGCCCTAGAACAGTACGTTGATCATTTAGCAAGAGGATTATCAATAGTTGTGAATGTTTTAGATCCTGATATAATTGTATTAGGTGGAGGAATGTCAAATATTAATTATATTTATGAAACAATAAACAACAAACTAAAAGAATATGTTTTTTCTGATGTTTGCCATACAAAAGTTGTAAAAAACATTCACGGAGATTCCGGGGGCGTAAGAGGGGCAGCCTGGCTATCTTAAATTCCTGCCATTGAAATATATTTAATTTCTAAATAATCATCTAATCCATATCTAGAACCTTCTCTTCCTAAACCTGATTCTTTTACACCTCCAAATGGTATTTCTGCTTTAGTTGGCAACCCAGTATTTACACTTACAATTCCGTATTCTAATGCTTCAGCAACTTTCCAAATTTTTCCAATATCTCTAGCATAAAAATAAGAAGCTAAACCATAAGGTGTATCATTTGCTAAATTTATCACCTCAGTATCTGAAGAAAATTTATAAATTGGAGCAACAGGACCAAAAGTTTCTTCATAAGTTATTTTTGCCTTATTAGTAACATTTGACAAAACTGTAGGCTGATAAAAGTTGCCACCTAATTTATGAATATCTCCCCCAATAGCTATTTTGGCTCCAGTTTTTACTGCATCTTGAACATGATCTTTAACTTTCTCAAGAGAGTATTGATCTATTAAAGGTCCAGAATTAGTAGATTCCTCTAAACCATTTCCAACTTTTATTTCTGCAACTTTTTTTACAAATTTTTCTAAAAATTCTTCATAAACTTTTTCATGAACAAATAATCTATTAGCACATATACAAGTTTGTCCAGAATTTCTAAATTTACTCATTATAGCTCCAGAAACTGCTTCATCAATATCTGCATCTTCAAATACTATAAAAGGAGCATGTCCTCCTAATTCCATAGATACTTTTTTAACGGTCGAAGCACTCTGTTTAAGTAAAATTTTTCCAACCTCTGTAGAACCAGTGAATGATATTTTCTTCACTATAGGATTTTCAGTTAATTCTTTGCCAATTTCAGAAGCAGATCCTGTTAAAACATTAAAAACACCAGGTGGAAAGCCTGCTTCTTCAGCTAATACAGCTAAAGCCAGTGCAGAGAAAGGTGTTTGACTTGCAGGTTTAATTACTACAGGACAACCTACTCCTAAAGCTGGAGCACATTTTCTAGTAATCATAGTGCTAGGAAAATTCCAAGGTGTAATTGCTCCAACCACTCCAACAGGTTGTTTAATTACTACAATTCTTCTATCTGGAAGTGGATCAGGGATAATATCGCCATATACTCTTTTTACCTCTTCAGCATAGAATTCTATATATGAAGCCCCCATTAAAATTTCACCTTTTGATTCAGCAAGAGGCTTTCCTTGTTCAACAGTCATAATATGAGCTAAATCATCAACATTCTTTATTATTAGATCTTGCCATTGTTTTAATATTATTGATCTTTCTTTAGCAGTTTTATTTTTCCAATTTAAAAAAGCATCATTAGCTGCTTCTATAGCATTTTTAGTTTCTGCTTTGCCGCATTTGGGAACATTTCCAATTGATTTGAGAGTTGCAGGATTATCTACTTGAATTGTATCATTATTTAAGCTTTTTACCCACTTTCCCCCAATAAAACATTCCTGCTTGAATAAAGATTTATTTTTTAATTCCATGTATATTTTTATATAAATTTAAATTATTAGATTTTTAAATAATAATTTAATGCTGATAAAATGACAATAGTAAACTCATGGAATGAATGGGATCAATTAAAACATGTAATAGTTGGTGTTGCAGATAAAGCAAACATACCACCAATGGAACCTGCCCTAGAACCTAAAATAAGTGAAGATAGTGGAATGAAAGGTTCTCATGGTCCTAGAACAATAGATTCTATCAATAAAGCTAATGATCAACTCAATAATTTTGTCAAAATATTAGAGTCATTTGATATTAAAGTAGATAGACCAACTGCAATAGATTTTAGTAAATCAATATCTACTCCTGATTGGAAAAATGATGGCATGTTTGATTGTATGCCTCCAAGAGATGTCATATTAACAGTTGGGAATGAAATGTTGGAAGCCCCTATGTCATATCGTTGTAGATGGTTTGAGTATCTAGCTTACAGACCACTTTTAGAAAAATATTATAATGAAGATCCTAATATGCGATGGGAAGCAGCACCAAAACCAAGGCTCTCAGAAAAAACTTATAAAAAAAACTATTTACCAACAGGTATTACTACTGAAGAAAGATATAAAAAAATTGAAGAAGGTGATTTTATTTTAACTGAAGAAGAGCCATTATTTGATGCTGCTGAAATTTTAAGATTTGGAAAAGATTTATTTTATCATAATAATTTTACTTCTAATCTAAAAGGATTAAATTGGTTAAGAAGACATTTTCCAAATCATAGAATTCATCAAATTAATTTACCAGGAGATTTGATACCTACTCACATTGATGCTTGCTTTACTCCAATAAAACCAGGTGTAATGTTAATTAATCCTAATAGAAAACTTTCAAATGAACAGAGAAATATTTTTGAAAATAATAAATGGAAGATAATTGAAGCAGAGCCCTCAATTCATAATTCTCCACCACCAATGTGTTATTCTTCTATTTGGTTGTCAATGAATGTGTTAATTTTAAATCCAAAAACTATTTGTGTTGAAGCAAGTGAAACAAAAATGATTAAGCAGATGGAAAATTTAGGAATGACAGTTATCCCAGTCCCTTTTAGAGATGTTTATGCTTTTGGAGGAAGTTTACATTGTGCAACAACTGATGTTTATAGAGAGGGAGAATGTGAAGATTATTTTCCAAAACAATCATGAGTAAGTTTTCACAAATAGACATTAAACCTGAGTTGGATTCAGCAACTAATCCAAGAATTGGATTAATTGCACTTTCAACAGATTTTACAATTGAACAAGATTATAGACGAATTTGTCATAATTTACCCTTAGATATATTTGTTAATCGCATACCATTTAATAATCCCCTTAATAATGAAAATTATCTTAAAATGTCTGATCATCTTCCAAGTATTGCAAAGAATATTCTACCTGATCAAGAATTAAATACTATTGCATATGGCTGTACTTCAGGTACCGTAGCAATGGGTGAAAATTTGATAGCTAATCAAATAAAAAAGTCTAAACCAAATACATATGTCACCACCCCAATCACTGCTGCATTAAAAGCCTTTAAAAAACTTAATATAAAAAAAATTTCAGTTTTGACACCATATCCAAAGCCTGTAAATGAATCTGTTTTCAATTATTTGTTAAAAAATAATATTGAAGTATTGAATTTTAGTTCTTTTAATTTGAATTACGACTCTGAAATAGCTATGGTTAAACCTGATCATATAGTTGAAACTATTTGTAAAATGAATCATGAAGGATCTGATGCAATATTTGTTTCATGCACGGCCTTAAGAATAGTAGAAGTTTTGCAAAAAGCTGAAGAGAAAATAAAGAAAACAATTATTTCAAGTAATCAATCAATGATTTGGGACTCAATTCGCTCAATAAATATAAATAATAAGATTTCAAATTTTGGAAAATTATTATTGAATTAGCTTTTGGTAAAATATGTTAAATTTAGATGATTTTAAAAAAGCTCATAAATCTATATCTCCTTATATAAATTACACACCATTAATACATTCATTAGCACTTTCTAAAAATTTAGAGGTTTATTTAAAACTTGAATGCTTGCAAGTCACAGGTTCTTTTAAGTTAAGAGGCGCAACCAATAAATTATTGAGTCTTACAAATGAACAAAAAAATAAAGGAGTAATAGCTGTCTCTACTGGAAATCATGGAAAAGGAGTTGCGCATGCAGCAAAGCAAATAGGAATTAAATCAACAATATTTATGTCAAGTATGGTTCCTGAACATAGAAAAAAAGCTATAGAATCTTTAGGTGCTAAGGTTGAAATTATTGGAAATAATAGTGATGAAGCTGATTTATATGCTAGAGAATTTGCTAAGAAGAATAATATAACTCTTGTTCACCCATTTGATGATTTAGATGTTATAGCAGGCCAAGGTACAGTTGGTTTAGAAATGTTAGAAGCTATGCCAGATATTGACTCTGTCATAATTCCAACATCAGGAGGAGGGCTGATAGGCGGTATAGCTCTTGCTATTAAATTACAAAAACCTAATGTTAAAATTATTGCAACTTCAATGAAAAAAGGACCTTCAATGTATGAAAGCTTAAAAGCTGGCAAACCAGTTGATGTTAAGGAAGAAGAAACTCTTGCAGATTGTCTTGGTGGAAGCATTGGGTTAGAAAATCAATATACTTTTGGAATTTGCAAAGATGTTATTGATGATTTTATTCTAATAGATGAACCTAAAATTGCTGAGGGTATAAAATTTAATTTTGAGAAACATAAATTAGTAACTGAAGGTGCAGCAGCTACTAGTATTATGGCAGTAAAAGATCAGTTATCTTCTCATTTTGGTAAAAATACAATTTGTTTACTATGTGGAGGCAATATAGATTCAGAATTATTTGGAAAAATTATTTCATGACAATTTTATTAAATTCAGAAGAAATAAAGAAATGTGTTAAGCTTAATGAACAACTTATACCTATCATAGAGGATGCATTTAAAAATTTAGCTTTAGGGAAAACTACAATGCCTCCAATTTTGCGTCTTGATATTGAGCAGTATCATGGTGAGTCAGATGTTAAGGCTGCATATATTGATGGTTTAGATAGTTATGCTATAAAAATAGCTTCAGGATTTTTTAATAATCCAAAATTAGGACTTCCTTCTAGTAATGGATTGATGATTTTATTAGACTCAGAAACTGGCGTTTTAAAATCAGTTTTATTAGACAAAGGATATTTAACTGATGTGCGTACAGCTATTGCAGGTGCTATAGCAGCTAAATATTTATCAAATCCTCAATCAACTAAAGCGGGTATTATAGGTGCAGGCATTCAAGCAAAGTTACAACTTCAAGCTTTAAGTTTGGTTAGAGATATTGAAACAGCATTCATATGGGCTAGAGATCAAGAAAAGATAAATAAATTTATCAATGAACTTAAAAATTTAAATATTAATATTCATTCTTGTACTTCTGTGGAAGAAGTTGTTAAGCAATCAGAAATACTTGTTACTACTACTCCTAGCAAATCCCCTTTAATAAAAAATGAATGGTTAAAAAAAGGATTACATATAACTGCTATGGGCTCTGATGCTGAATCAAAAAATGAATTAGATCCTCTAATCATTAAAGAATGTGACCTTTATATTCCAGATAGCTTATCTCAAACAAAAATTTTAGGTGAATTACATCACGCTATAGAAAAAAATTTAATTTCTTCAAATGAAAAATATTATGAACTTGGAAATATTATACTTGACCCTAGTTTAGGCAGAAAAAACAAAGAAGATATAACAGTATGTGATTTGACTGGAACTGGTGTTCAAGATACAGCTATTGCTAGACAAACATACGAAATAGCTATGAATTTAAAATTAGGTACTAAAATTGAATAAGATATGAATAATTCAATTATTACAAAAACATCTGAGTATTTTAAAAAAAGAAATATAGTTTTGCCTACAATCTCAGAACTTTCTAATCCTCATTTAATTGATGAATCTATTAGAAAAAAGCTTAAAAATCTCGATAAAGATGCAATTGATCCTCTTAATTTGTTTAGAGTACATTGGTTTAATAATAGAGATCACTCTGATTTTTCTAAAGTACCTGAACACATTGTACTTCCAAGTGAATTCACAGGAGTAGAGGCAAAAATAATTGTTAATATTGGAAAATTATTTCCTCTTATTACAGCTCATAAAGTTTTAGCTGCATATGGATGTTTGCTTCCAAGAATTTTAAACGGTACTTTTGATTTTGAAAATAATAAAGCTGTTTGGCCTTCAACAGGAAATTATTGTAGAGGGGGAGTAGCAATATCAAGAATACTTGGTTTAAAAAGTATAGCGATCTTACCTGAAGGAATGAGTAAAGAAAGATTCTCTTGGCTTGAAGAATGGGTAGAAGACAAAAATGATATTATCAAAACAACTGGGACCGAAAGTAATGTCAAAGAAATCTATGATGCATGTAATGAATTAAAAAAAGATAGTAAAAATGATATTATTAATCAATTTGATGAGTACTATAACTATGCAATTCATCGAGCTGTTACTGGCCCTTCTTTTGAAAAGTCTTTTTTAGAAGTAAAGGGTGATTCAGATTTACAGGCAAAATTTTATGTTAGTGCTTCTGGATCAAGTGGTACATTAGCTGCAGGGGATTATTTAAAAGATCATTTGAATTCAAAAATTGCAGTTGTTGAAGCAACAGAATGCCCTACTTTACTTAATAATGGATACGGAGAGCATAATATTCAAGGTATAGGAGACAAGCATGTTCCTTTAATACACAATGTAATGAATACAGATTTTGTTGTTGGCATTTCTGAAAAAGCAACAAATAACCTTAATATGGTTTTTAATACTGAGATTGGTCAAAAATATTTAATTAATAAAAAAGGTTTTGAAAAAAACTTTATCAATAGACTGCCTGAATTTGGATTTTCAACTATTGCTAATATTCTTGCTTCAATTAAAATTGCAAAGTACATGAATTTAGGTTCAAATGATGCAATTATTACTGTTGCCACAGATGGAGCAGATTTATACCTTTCAGAATTAGATAGGACAAAAGAAGAATTTATTGGAATTTATGACGAATTTTCTTGTGCTGAAATTATTGGACAATACCTTAAAGGTGCTACAACGGATAATACACTTGAACTTAATCAAAGGGAAAAAGAGAGAATTTTTAACTTAGGATACTATACTTGGGTAGAACAGCAGGGAATTGCTATAGAAGAATTTGAAAAAAGAAAAAATCAAAACTTTTGGAATGATCATTTTCAATATATGCTTTCTCTTGATAATCAAATTAAAGAATTTAATAATATTTAATAAATATGAAAACTAAAAGCTTACATAATCAACTTGTTGATTGGAGACATGATTTACATATGAATCCACAAATAAGTTTTGAAGAAGTATATGCTTCTAATAAAGTAGCAAATTTATTAAATGAATTTGGAATAGAGGTTCATCAAGGTATAGCAAAGACTGGTGTTGTTGGTGTATTAAAAAAAGGAACAAGCACTAAAAGTATAGGAATTAGAGCAGATATGGATGCCTTACCGATTAATGAAATAAATACGTTTTCATATAAATCTAAAATAGAGAATAGAATGCATGCATGCGGGCATGATGGTCATACAACAATGTTGTTAGGTGCAGCAAAATATCTAGCAGAACATGGAAACTTCGATGGAACTATTTATTTTATTTTTCAACCTGATGAAGAAAATACCTTTGGTGCTAAAACTATGATTGAGGAGGGTTTATTCACAAAGTTTTCTATAGATGAAGTATATGCTATGCATAATATACCTGGTATGGAAGTTGGTTCTTTTGGTACAAGAAAAGGAGCAATAACAGCAAGTGAAAATTTATTTGAAATTAATATAGAAGCTAAAGGAGGGCACGCTGCGCTACCTCATATGGGAGTAGATGCTATAACTGTTGGTTCTCAAGTTGCTATAGCTTTACAATCTATAGTTTCAAGAAAATTAAATCCTGCAGATAACGGTATTATTTCAATTACTGAGTTTATAACAGATGGTAAAAAAAATGTTTTACCTGGAAAAGTTAAAATGACAGGAGATGCTAGAGCCTTATCAAAACAAACTAATGAATTGATTGAAAAAAATATGAAAAAAATCACAAAAGGCATTTGTGATGCACATGGTGTTTCTTGTGACATTAGTTATAAGACTACTTGTCCTGTAACTTTTAATGAATCAGAACAAGTGGATTATGCAACAAAAGCTGCCAATTCTTTATTAGGAAATAAAAAAAGTAATGGAGATATTGAACCTAGATTATTTTCAGAAGATTTTTCTATAATGTCTAATGATAAACCTGGCTGTTTTGTTTTAATGGGAAATGGAATAGAAGGTTCAAATGGAAGACCTTTACATGCAGCAGATTATGATTTTAATGATGAATTATTAGTTATTGGTTCTTCTTATTGGGTAGAGTTGGCAGAACAACAATTAAAATAATTTTATTTGAAGGGGAGTTTAGATGTTCAAAAATAATTTAGATAAACTTAGAAGCAAAATGAATGAAAACGATATTGAGCTATCAATTATTACTGATGATGACAATCTTTACTATTTTACTGGATACCATGATTTTCTTCACATGGATTTTAATCGACCAACTATCCTTCTTGTTCCAAAAGATGAACAAAGCATATTAATTACTCCTTTACTTGATGTATTATTAGTTCCAGAAGATACGCCTGTAGATAAAATAGAAACTTGGAATGATGGTATTGGAGAAGAGTGGAGAGAATGTTTGCCAAAAATAATAGGTAAGTACAATAAAATATTTTTTGAAAGATATAAAATTAATGCAACAGTAAGTAATTATTTAGCTGAAATAATAAGTGGAAAGATAATGGGAAATATCACTCCAATTATTGATAATATACGCATGATTAAATCTGATGAAGAATTACAAATAGCAAGACATGCAGGTGAAGTTGCCATGGCCATGATGGATGGTGCTAAATCAGTTATTGCTCATAATGTTCCAGAATTTGAAATTGCCCTAGCTCAATCAGAAGCTGGCACAAGAAAGGCAGCTGAATTATTAAAGTCTCATTATCCAAATAGTCCAAATATGTCTCCTAACATTCATTTTTTAGCAGCTATTTCTTCAGGAAAAGATTTACCAAAAACTCATCATCGCGCTTCTACAAAATTAGTTAAAAAAGGAGATCCTATTTTTTGCTGTTATTGTGGTTCTACTAATTTTCACAGATTTAAACTTGGATTTGATAGAGTTTTTTGGGTTGAAGAAATTCAACAAAAAGAACAAATTAAAGCATTCGAGGTTGCGGTAAAATCTCAAAAAGCAGCTTTAGATGTACTTGGTCCAGGAGTTACTGCTGAGGAAGTGCATGCAGCTTATGCTGATACTGTGCAGTCAGAAGGTTATCCGTACCCTACTTTTCGTTGTGGTCGCGGTACAGGTTTTAGTTTTTTAGAAGAACCACAACTTGTTGTTGGTAATAAAACTATTCTTCAGCCAGGTATGGTGTTTGCAGTTGATGGTGGAGCTAGTGCTAAAGATTTTAGATCACAAGTAGGAGATAGTTTTATTATTACTAAAGATGGACATGAGCAGATAACTCACCATTCTAAAGCTATAGAAGATTTAATTATTAATTAATGCAGAAAATAAAACTCTACAATGCTCACTGTTGTGGTGAAATTGGTGATGTGGTTATTGGTTTAGAAAAAATAAATTATAATTCACCTAAAGAAGCATCTATAGCATTATTTAAAGATAAAAAATGGAGAAATTTTTTTTTAAATGAACCACGAGGAGGTGTATTCAAGCATTGCAATATAATTGTAAAGCCATCAGATCCTATTGCAGATGCTGGATTTGTCATAATGGAACCTGAAGATAATCCTCCAATGAGTGGCTCTAATTCAATTTGTGTTTCAACAGTATTATTAGAAAAAAAATTTTTAAAAATGAATTATCCTCTAACTCAATTAAGTCTTGAAGCACCTGGGGGGATAATTAAAGTTGTAGCTGAATGTGAAGATAATAAAGTAAAAAATGTTTCAATTTCAAATTTACCATCATTTATTGATAAACTAGAAGTTGAACTTAAAACAAAAAATTATGGAAAAATAATTGTAAGTACGGCGTATGGAGGAGATAGTTTTTTATTATGTGATGCACAAGATTTTAATTTAAAAATAGTTCCAGAGAATGCTAAATCATTTGTAGATATAGCTAGAGAGTTATTAAAAGAAGCAAATGATCAAATTGGTTTTCAGCACCCAACAATTCCAAATTTAAATTATATTTCTTTTTGTCAATTTATGGAGCCTATTTACACAAATGAAAAAGGAGAAAAAATTGCTAAAAATACTGTTGTTATTAGGCCTGGTAAATTAGATAGGTCTCCTTGTGGTACTGGTACTTCAGCAAGATTAGCATTATTAAGAAAAAAAAATCAAATAGATATTAATGAAAAAATTATTTCTCAATCAATTATTGATTCAACTTTTGAATGTTTTATTGAAAATGAAATTGATGAAAATTCTAAAAAAATGATATTACCAAATATTAAAGGAAGTGCATTTATAACTGGGGAACAGGTTTTATATTTAGATGATAAAGATCCATTTCCACAAGGATATCGATTAAATGATACTTGGCCTTTATAAAAAATAAATATAGAAGGTTTTTTAATGACTAAATTTAACGCTTGGAATGTTTTCAAAAATGGTTTGAATGGCCAAACTGGATGGAGCAGACAATGGCGAGACCCTGAACCAAAATCTAACTATAATGTTATTATTATTGGTGGAGGACTTCATGGTCTTGCAACAGCATATTATTTAGCAAAAAATCACAATGTAAATAAAATAGCAGTTTTAGAAAAAGGTTGGATTGGTGGAGGAAATGCAGGCAGAAATACAACAATTATCAGATCTAACTATATGATGCCAGGAAGTCATGAGTTTTATGAACATTCCTTGAAACTATGGGAAAATTTAAGTCATGAATTAAATTACAATGTTATGTTTAGTCAACGAGCTCATGTTAATCTTTATCATAGTCCTGGAGCAAAAGACTCAAATGCGCGAAGATATAACACAATGCGACTTCACGGAACTGACGGTGAGTTATGGGATCTTAATACTTTAAAAAAAAATATTCCTCATTTAAATTATAATGATGCTCGTTTTCCTATTATCGGAGCGGCTGTTCAACGTCGTGCAGGAAATGCTAGACATGATTCTGCAGTATGGGGTTATGCTAGAGCGGCAGATTCTCTTGGTGTTGATATAATACAAAACTGTGAAGTAACTGGTATCACTCGAAAAAATGGCAATATTGAAAGTTTACAAACTTCTAGAGGAATAATGAAAGGAAATAAAATAGGTTTTGCAGTTGCTGGAAATACTTCTCTTTTATGGCAGATGGCTGATTTAGGTAATTTACCTATTGAGTCACATAAACTGCAAGCATTTGTTACTGAAGCAGTTAAACCTTTTTTAGATCATGTTGTTGTTTATGGAGTGGGCGGAGCACATTTCTATATTTCTCAATCTGATAAAGGAAGTTTAGTTTTTGGAGGAGACTTAGATTGGTATAAGTCTTATGCGCAAAGAGGTAACTTACCTATGGTGCAAGATGTTGCGGAAGCAGCTATGGCAATTCTACCTTCTATAGGTAGACTTCGTTTGCTAAGACATTGGGCAGGAGTAATGGATATGTCTATGGATGGTACTTTTTTTATATGTAAAACTCCAATTTCAAATTTATATTTAAATGCTGGATGGAATTATGGAGGCTTTAAGGCTAGTCCCGCTTCTGGTTGGTATTTTGCTGATTTAATAGCTAATGAACAGCCTCATAAATACATACAGCATCATCATTTAAAGAGATTTGAGCAAGGCATAAATTTAGATGAACGTGGTGCTGGTCCAGATCCGAAGTTGCACGGTTAATATGATAAGAATTAAATGTCCATATTGTGGTGAAAGAGATCATAGTGAATTTACTTATGGAGGAGATGCATCAATAAATTATCCTTCTTTAGATGCATCTGAAGCTGAGTGGACAGAGGCAATATTTTTTCGAAAGAATATCAAAGGATTTCAAAAAGAAACTTGGCATCATCTTAATGGATGTAGAATGTGGCTAGAAGTAGAAAGATCAACAATAACACATGAAATTAAAAGTGTTAAACCTTGTCATCCTGACTTACAAAAATTAATGGAGTTAAAAAAGTGAGCTCTAAAAGAATAGACAATTTTGGAAAAATAAATCGTGATAAAATTATATCATTTAATTGGGAAAAGAAAAATTATTTTGGATATGAAGGAGACACCTTAGCCTCTGCTTTGTTAGCAAATAATATTAAAATAGTTGGAAGAAGTTTTAAATATCATAGACCTAGAGGTATAATGTCTTGCGGTGTAGAAGAATCAGGCGCTCTTGTTACCATAGGTTCTCTTGAAAAAAGAGATCCAAATGTAAGAGCAACCTCTCAAGAACTTTATCAAGGTTTAGAAGCTTCAGGTCAAAATGCATTTCCAAATGTCAATTTTGATTTTGGAGAAATAAATAATTATTTGAGCCGTTTTTTTGCAGCAGGTTTTTATTATAAAACTTTTATGGGTGTACCTCCTTTTGAGTGGGGAAGCGGAACTTCTATATGGATGTTTTTTGAAAAAATTATTCGGAAAGCTGCAGGTATGGGTAAATTATCTCGCTTAGCTGATCCTGACAGTTATGAACATGCGCATGATTTTTGTGATATCTTAATTGTAGGCTCTGGTCCTGCAGGCATTGCTGCTGCAAAAGAGGCTGCTGATAAAAAACTTGATGTAATTCTAGTAGAGCAAGACTCTCTTCTCGGAGGCGATCAGATTGCTGAAAAAGAATTTGATACAAATAAAACTCTTCAGGAACTTAAAGGTTTGGGTGTTAGAATTATGAATAGAACTACTGCCTTTGGTTTATATGATAACTGTGTAATCGGCCTTATAGAAAGGGTAACTGATCATATATATTATGATAAAAAAGATATACCTCGACAACGATTTTGGACAATAAGAGCTAAACATATAATTGTTGGTTCTGGTTCATTGGAACGTCACATAGCATTTAATAATAATGATATACCCGGAGTAATGACTGTTAATGCTGCTAAACATTATTTAAATAGATATGGTGTTTTAACTGGAAAAGATATTGTAATCGCTACAAACAACGACTCTGTTTATAATACTGCAGATTTATTATCTCAAGCTGGAGCTAAGGTTGTTATTTTGGACTCTAGAAAAGAAGTTAAATTAGATAATTTTAATAATAATATTCAAGTGAAATTTGAAACAGTTCCATATAGTATTAATGGTTCAAGAAAGATAAAAAGCATAGATATTGCTGATGCTAATCATCAACCATATTCAAAAATAGATTCAATATCCTGTGATCAAGTTTTAATTTCAGGTGGCTGGTCTCCAGCAGTCCATTTATTATCTCATAGAGGAGTAAAGGCAAAATGGAATGCAGAAAATCTATGTTTTCTTCCAGGGGATACAAAAGAAAAAATTACTATGATAGGTTCTGCAAGAGGAATATGGAATAAAAGTGATTGCATAAAATCAGGTATAGCTGGAGCTTTAGATGCAATGCATCATATGGGTTTATCTAAAACAAATTACTTTTTTCCTAAAGAAGGCGGGTGGTCAAATCCAATACAACCCCTTTATGAAGTTAAATATAATAAATCTCGTTCAAAAAGTTTTGTAGATTATCAACATGATGTAACAGCTGATGATGTTCGTTTAGCTCATAGAGAAGGTTTTATCTCTGTTGAACATTTAAAACGTTATACAACTTTGGGAATGGCAAATGATCAAGGAAAAATGGGAAATATTATTGGCTTATCTTTGATGGCTGATCTTTTAGATAAGGATATACCGGAAGTAGGTACTACTGTATTTCGTCCACCTTATACTCCAGTTTCAATTGGAGCTTTGGCTGGAAGAAATGTAGGTAAACATTTTCGTCCACTTCGTGTCACTCCGATGCATCAATGGAATTTAGATCATGGAGCTATAATGATTGATGTAGGGCTCTATCAAAGACCATGGTATTTTCCAAAAAATAATGAAACTTTAAGTGAATCTTATATTAGAGAAACAACAACTGTTAGGAAATCTGTAGGTGTTTGTGATGTAACTTCATTAGGAAAAATTGCAATTCAAGGTCCTGATGCAACAGAATTTATTAATAGAGTATATTCAAATGCTTTTGCTAAATTACCTATTGGTAAAACTAGGTATGGTATCATGTTGAGAGATGACGGAATTGTTATGGATGATGGCACTTCGTGGAGATTATCTGAAAATGAATATTTAATGACAACTTCTACTGCCCAAGCAGGAAAAGTAATGTCATGGTTGGAAGAGCTTTTACAAACACGTTGGACTGATTTAAAAGTAAATGTAACAAGTGTGTCAGAGCAATGGGCTGCAGCTGCTATTTCAGGTCCTAAATCTCGAGAAGCAATAAAGAATTGTTTAGAAAACCCTTCTTTGATTGAAAATAAAAATTTACCTTTTATGGGTTTTGTCTCTGCAAATTTAAAAGATGGTACTCCTTGTAGAATAGTTAGAATAAGTTTTTCAGGTGAACTTGGATATGAAATTTATATTGGTTCAGATTATGCTAATTCAATGATGGATTTAATTTGGAAAGAAGTGCAAAATTATAATGGATGTTTATATGGTTTAGAAGCCTTAGGAGCACTTCGTGTTGAAAAAGGACATGTTACAGGAGCGGAACTTGATGGTCGAGTTACTATAGAAGATGCAGGTTTAGGAAAAATGGCTTCAACAAAAAAATCCTATATTGGAAGTGCAATGAGAACCAGAGGTTCTTTAAGTGCAAATAAAGATAGAGAACAACTTGTAGGATTTTTTCCAGTAGACAAAAAAGAAACATTTGATGCTGGAACAATTGTTTGTGAAAAAAATAAAATTAAAGGCTCTGGTATTGGACGTATAACTTCTGTTACACATTCTCCTGAACTAGGTCATTGGATTGGCATTGGTTTTGTTCAAGGTGGCAAAGAAAAATGGCATAACACAACTTTAATAGGAAGTGATCCTGTGAGAAACAAACAAATGGAAATAGAAGTAGTCTCTCCACATATGATTGATCCAGAAGGAAAAAGAATGCATGCATAATAGACATTCAGCATTGGACTCAAATTATTTTCCTGGGGATTATCCATTTAACAATGAGACAAATATTAGTTTTAAAGAATATAATAACATTAATATAAAACAAATTTCATGTTGGCCTGAAGCATTAGAGAAAGCAGAGAGTTTTTTAAAAAAAGAATTAGAATTACCTTATGTTCCTCAATTTAATAAGGGTATAGTTGAAAAAAAATTTTCTTTATGGAGAATAGAGCCTTTAAAGTGGTGGGCGATAGATAAAGAAATTAATTTTTCTGAAGAATTAGGAACAACTTTAGAAATTTCACATTCTTTTACATGTATTTCTATTTCAGGAGAGAATGCAACTCTTTTGCTCAATAGACATTTACCATTAGACTTAAGAAGTATTAATTTTTCTGAATGTTCTTCAGCAAGTTCAGCTATTCATCACGTTAGTATTAAATTATTAAAGTATTCTGATAACAATTATCATCTTTTTATTCCTAGAGGATTTGGATTATCGATTTGGGAGATTTTATTGGAAACTGCTAAACAATTTGGCTACAAAATTTTAGAAAGATAATTAAGTTCATAGACAATTTTTTTAAAATGAATAGATAGAGCATATGATTTTTACAAAAGAAGAGTATTCATCAAGATTAGAAAAAGTAAAAAAGAAAATGTCTGAAAAAGATTTAGATATTTTAGTAATTTCTGATCCTTCAAATATGAACTATTTAACTGGTTATGATGGATGGTCTTTTTATGTTCCACAAGGTGTAATAGTAGCATTAGATAAGGATGAACCTATTTGGTTTGGAAGAAAGCAAGATTCTAATGGAGCAAGAATTACTACTTTTCTAAAAGAGGAAAATATTTTAGGTTATCCTGAAAGCTTAATTCAATCACCTCCATCTCATCCTTATGATTACGTAGCAAACTATATTCATAATAACAAATGGGAGAAAAAGAATATAGGAGTTGAAATGGATAGTTATTATTATACTGCAGAAAATCACAATCGTTTAATAACAAAATGTCCAAATGCAAATTTTAAAGATGGACATCTTTTAGTTAATTGGATTAGATATATCAAATCTGATGCTGAAATTGCATTTATGCAAGAAGGTGCAAAGCTAGTTCAAGCTGGTATGCAAACTGCTTACAATGAAATTAAGCCAGGCGTTAAACAAAGTTATGTAGCTGGCAAGATTCAACAAACTCTTTTAGCTGGGAATGATCAAGTTCAAATAGGTGGAGAATATTCAGGGTTAAATATAATTTTAGCTAGTGGCAAATCTGCCTCTGCTTCTCATTTAACTCCAACAGATAAAAAATTTAAAGAAAATGAAGGAACTATAATCGAATTAGGTGGAGTAAAACATAGGTATCATTGCGCCTTATCAAGAACTGTATACATTGGTAAACCAGATAGTAAAATTGATGAAACTTTAAAAATTACAAATGAAGGTGTTGAAAAAGCAATAGAAAATACAAAACCTGGAAACACTTGCCATGATGTTGCTGTTGCTTTCTGGAGTGTATTAGAAAAATATGGTTTAGAAAAAGAATCAAGGTGCGGCTATTCTATTGGACTAGGCTATCCTCCTGATTGGGGAGAACATACTTTGAGCATTCGAAAAAATGAAAAAACTGTTTTATATCCAAATGTGACTTATCACTTAATGGCAGGTATGTGGATGGATACATGGGGATTAGAGATTAGTGAATCAATTAGAGTTACAGAAAATGGATGTGAATTATTTTGTGATTTTCCAAGAAGCTTACATCTAGTTTAAAAAAATGAAAAAATTTTCCATTGCAAAATCAAGAAGAATAAGAAGTACACCTTATACTTCTAGAATTGAAAAACAGGGAGTATCTTCATATACTGTATACAATCATATGCTGCTTCCAACAGCTTTCGGAGAATCTTTAGAAGAAGCTTATTACCATCTAAAAAAATATGTGCAGCTCTGGGATGTTGCGGGAGAAAGACAAGTTGAAATTACTGGTAAAGATTCAGCTAAACTTGTTCAATTAATGACATGTAGAGACTTAACCAATTCAAAAGATGGAAGGTGTTATTATTGTCCGGTTATTGATGATAAAGGTGGCCTTATTAATGATCCTATTGTTCTAAGACATAACAAAGAAAAATGGTGGCTTTCAATTGCTGACAGTGATGTCATATTATATGCAAAAGGATTGGCAATTGGATATAGTTTACAGGTTCAAATCATTGAACCAAACGTGGATATTATGGCTATTCAAGGTCCTCAATCGTATCCATTGATGGAAAAGATTTTTGGAAATCAAATTAATGAACTTAATTTTTTTGATTTTGCTTATTTTGATTTTAAGGGTACCAAACATTTAATTGCTCGGTCTGGATGGTCAAAGCAGGGTGGTTATGAGATATATGTTGAAAATACTAGTTCAGGATTAGAGCTATATGATCATATATTTGAAGTTGGAAAAGAATATAATATAAGGCCAGGATACCCCAATCTTATAGAAAGAATAGAAAGTGCCTTATTATCTTGTGGTAACGATTTTGATAATAATGACAATCCTCTTGAATGTGGTTTCGATAAATTTGTTAATTTAGATACTGATGTAGAATTTGTAGGAAAAAATGAATTAATTAAAATTCAATCAGAGGGTATTAATAAAAAACTAATGGGTATAAAAATTGATTCCAAGTTTATAAATGTTAGTAGTTCAATGAATGTTTATGATCTCAATAATAATATAATAGGAGATTTAAGATCCGGAATTTATTCTCCACATTTTAAAAAAGTTATTGGTATAGTTATGGTTAAAAAACCTTTTTTGAATTTTTCTGAAGTTTGTAAAATTGAAATAGAAGGAGAGTCTTTTAATGGTTCTTTATGTGAATTACCTTTTCTTTAAATTATTTTATAATTAATCATTTGCATCACCTCCACCAGCTCCTTTATTTCTAGACTCTTCAGACTCTGGTACAAATGTCTTGTTAGCTATTTTAGTAATTTTATTCCAAGATTTTACTTCAGGTTCCAAAGAGCGAGATAAGTTTTTTTGAATTTCCTTTTCAGAAATTACTTTATTATTATTTATATTATTCATGTTTTCTTTATTATTTTGCATTTCAATAATGACTTCATTATTTTGTAATAATTTATTATTTTTTTTATTTTTAATAATTATTTTTTTGTTTTTTAATTCATATGTATTTAATCTATTATTTGAGTCACAAAATGAAAATGTAATATAATTTATTTTTTTGGAAATTTTATATAAAAGAGGTAAAAACAAGATACTTTTTTTACAATTTATTATTTTCACTGAAATCTTTTTTTTATTTACTGTTTTAGATAGCATAAAATCTATTAATCCAGATCCTTTCATCAAAATAGATACATTTTTAAAATTTATTGTTTTACTTAAATCTTCAATATCTAATATTCCTTCGAATTTTTGATCTAATTCTTTAATTGAACTAGCAAGCAAAGAAACACCTCTAAAATTATTTAATTCTAGCCAAGATATTATAAAAGCGGCATCCTCATCAGATCCGTGCGGAAAACCCATAGCTGAAAAAGCTCTTTGAGAAGTAACATATATTTCGTAAAATGAATAACCCACAACTATTGGTATGAATTCTTAGTCGCAAAACCCCAGCTATCAACGTTTTGTTTAGATAATTCTTTGTAAAATGGAGCTCCTGTAAAAAAACTTACTCTTAACCATTTTGTTGATTTTGGATCATAGCGAGACGCACCAAAAAAAGACAATTTGAATCTTAACATATCTATAGGCATAGTATTTTTTGCCAATATATTATCTTCTACTTCACCCAATTTGTAATCTGATAAAGTTTGTATTCTTCTTATAATTCCTCTGTACTCTGGATAGCTGAGTAAAAATTTTCCTATAGTTTCATTTTTTATTTTCTTATAATTAACTAAAAATTTATAAAAGCTATTTACCATTCTTCCTATACCTAAAGGTTGTTCCAATTCTGCTCCATTTTCGTTGTATCTTTCGCCCAATCGTGGTTCTAATTTTTCTTCAGATATATACCAAAATAAATATAAATTTTCTTTCTTTTCAAAATCTATTTTTAGTGCCCATTTATAATTCTTTTCAATAAATTTTTTTAAAGATGATATTTTTTCATTAACTTTTAAATACATTTCATCAGAGTTTGACATATCGTTACTTAGATCATTAGCTATTCCTGGGTATAATTCTATTATTTGCACTTTGATAATTTCTTGCGCATCAAAGGATAAATTTTTATGAGCAAAATCTAAAATTTTTATCCAATCATATTTATTTATATTTGAATTGATTTTATTACAAAAGATAATTGTCTTTTTAATATCTTTCAAAGCTTCTTTATTTTTTTCTATTTGATAGTTATCTGTAGTTTTTACTTCTTTCAAATAATCTCTAGCTTTTTTTAGTAATATAATAAATTTGCTTAAATTATTTTTTGTTAGAGATTTTTTTGAAGTTATATTTTCTATAGCAAGATTATACTGACTCATCCATTTATGGACTAGCTTTGGATGTTTTATTATAAATGGAGCCATACCTAAGCCTGTAGAATTTCCAATCCCCAAGTGCTGCTTTAATCTTTTATCTAGCTTCACTGCTTTTTTTGGATTTAAATGAAAAGCTATATGTTCTACTAGTTCAACACTAAACTCTCTAATAATATACACTGCAAGCATCTCAGCTCTAAAAGGCTGATCAAATGCTGTAACTTTTTTTGTTCTTATAAAATCAGATAGTCCAAATTTTCCACTGCCATATACGGCAGTAGTTCTCATTAAATAACCAACATCATTAATTTCATTTATGGTAGGTTGAACACCTTTAGAAAGACATTCGACCACTCTTTTGAATAGCCTTACACTTTTATTTGCACGACTTAAAACCAATTCATTTGGTGAATTCCTACCTGACTCTTGAAGAGGAACATTTTTTTTTAATCTATTTAAATTTTTTTGATTAATTTTACCTATATGAAGAGTATAAGCAGTATCCCATTTATCTGCTATAACTCTATCACTTCTATCTTTGTCATTTAAAAAACGCGAAAAACATACCAATGAGTATATTTCTTTATTAATATTAATTTGATATATAGCTGTTCCATAACCTTGCTTATCTAGGTCAAATTTTGATCTTTTAATTTTCCATTTTTCTTTTACTAAAGTTCTTAACATACTTCGTGAAAAACTTAATCTTGAAGGATATCTCGATCCCATTTCTTTTAGGTTCATGCGAGAAGGGTTGGTGTATTTAAAAATTTTTTGAGTCATAATTAAAAATATATATAGTGAATTATAACAAATAATTAAGTATTGATACGAAATAAATTATGACAAATTTACTAAAAAATCAAATTATAATAGATGGTTTAGAATATTGTAATTGGAATAGAGAAATATTAGAGGATCTATGGAAGGGCGGAATAACAGCTATTCATGCTACTTTAGTTTATTGGGAAAATACTGAAGAATCTTTTAATAAAATTATAGAATTTGAGAAATTAATTTCAAATAATAAAGACATTATTTGTCATGCAAAAACTTCACAAGATATTATAGATGCCAAAAAAAATAATAAAGTTGCTTTTATTTTTGGATTTCAAAACTCAGCACCTATTGCTAATGACATCTATTTAGTAGAAAAATTTTTTCAAAAAGGACTAAGGTTTATGCAACTAACATATAATAATCAAACTCCTTTAGCTGGAGGTTGCTTTGAACCAAAAGATTCTGGTGTAAGTCGATTTGGAAAAGCTGTGATAGAGGAAATGAATCATCTTGGAATGATTGTGGATTTAAGTCATGCTGGAAAAATTACTTGTTTAGAAGCTATAGAATTTTCTAAAAAACCCGTTGCCATATCTCATGCTAATCCGTCTTTTTTTCATAAATCACTTAGAAATATTGATGATGAAGTTTTAAAGAAGTTAGTAAATAAAAATGGCTTTATCGGTTTAAGCTTATACCCTTATCACTTAAAAAATTTAGGTAATTGTAAAATAGAAGATTTCTGCACAATGATTAGAAAGTTAATCGATTTAATTGGCTCAGAAAATATTGGTATAGGTTCAGACTTGTGCTTGAACTGGTCTGATGAAGTTGTAATGTGGATGCGAAATGGAAAATGGACAAAAAAAACAGATTATGGAGAGTCAAAAGATAAAAATATTAAATGGCCAAAACAACCTGATTGGTACCAAAAACCTAGCGATATAAATAATCTATTTGAAGCTATGTGTCTAAATAATATTAATGAGAATATAGCTGAAAAAATTATTGGGACGAATTGGCTTAATTTTATGAAGAATCATTTTTAATTTTACCTGATAAATACGTTGCTAGAGCAAGACTTGATAACACTATGACTGCTCCAACTAATTGATATTTAGTTAATGTTTCTTTTAATAAAATCACTGCTCCAATTATAGCAACAACTGGCTCTAAATACAAAAATAGCGCTGTATTAGT